>CAIKND010000213.1 GCA_903828675.1 uncultured Acidobacteriaceae bacterium | reverse complement strand
TGGACAGTGATGAAGACCGACGCCCGCGTTCTCAAACAGGAGGCATAGGGAATACCTCAACTTCTCGAACCGCCCGGTGCGGACCCGCATGCCGGGTGGTGTGGCAGGGGAGAGCGGTCACTCGCTCCCCCTATGCCGAATCTGGGGCCATTTTTTGCGATTTCTAAAGGAATGCTCATGAGGAATACGCTCAAGCCGATAACGAATATGAGTAACTTTTAAGTCTTCGAGGGCCTCATGAGCGCAGCAATCCCCCACGTATACGATGGCCGGCATACCGACAATCTGACTTTGTTCCCAACCCTGGAATTTTCAGTCGCGGAGGCCTTGTCCATCGCGGTCATCAGCCCCAATGCAGAACGTCGGGCCGCAGCCGTGCGTGCGCTGGACAATTGCACGAATGGCCGCATCAGGGAATTCATCTCCTATCCGCCGGGGATGGACGATGTGGCGCGGTCGCTCCGTGAGCACTTCGACGTGGTAATCATCGACCTGGACAGCGACCCAGTGTATGCGCTGGACCTGGTGGAAAGAATCTGCGTAGAAGGCCACACGACAGTGATGGTCTATGCGGCGAAGACTAATCCGGATCTGCTGATGCGGTGCATGCGCGCGGGGGCACGGGAGTTTCTTCCCATGCCGATTGTGGAGAGCGTGGTAACTGAAGCCCTGGCGCGGGCCATTGCGCGCCGGCCCGCAATCAACATTCGGGGAGGGTTGGGCCCCAGCCTGGTGGAAAAGGCGCAGGGGAGCCTGCATGTATTTTTAAGCGCGAAGGGCGGTTCGGGCGTGACCACGCTCGCCAGCAATTTTGCGGTCTCGCTGGCAGAGGAGTCGGGGCAGCGGACATTGTTGATCGATCTGAATCTGCCGCTCGGGGACGCGGCGCTTGACCTGGGGATCAAAGCTCAATATTCGACCCTGAACGCACTGGAGAATTCCAGCCGACTGGATCCGCACTATCTTTCCAGCCTGCTGGTACGGCACAGTTCCGGGTTGTTCGTTCTTGCGGCGCCCAGTGAATTGACTCCCGCGCATTATCCCGGTGATGCGATTGGCAAGCTAGTGGAAGTTGCCCGCCAGGAATTTAGCTACGTGGTGGTGGATGCGGGATCGAAGCTGGAACCGCAGCACATGTTCCCACTGAATGAATCCGTAATTCTCTACCTGGTAACGCAGGTTGGCATTCCCGAACTGCGCAACTCCAATCGACTGATAAGGCAACTGGCCTTTGAGGGCGGTCCGAAGCTTCAAATCGTGATCAACCGATTTGACGCTGGTTCCCAGGGGATCGCGGATGGACATGTTGTCAAGGCTTTGACGAGGCCGGCTCAATGGAAAATTCCCAACGACTATGCTTCCGTGCGGCGGATGCAGAGCTCAGCCACACCGCTCACGCATGAAGACTCGCCGATTGCGCGGGCGATCCAGAGGATGACGCGGACCGTCTGTGGCAGGCCGGCCGCGGTTGAAAAGAAACGCGCTTTCGGTTTCTTTTAGGTCGCTGCGGGTCTCGATGGTCGGAATTCTCTGCCCCTGGGAGGGACGGGAGCCGGATTCGGGGCGGAACAGCCGGGCCGATCAGCCAGCAACGCCGTGTTTTCTGATCTCTGTTACGCTATCATTGCGTCTAATGGGTATGCGGTCTGTTTCCCCTGAGGCCCGCCCCGGTGGTGTCTGTGTCCCGACTTTTCCAGCGTTTTGTGTTTGTGCTCTCCGTGGCTATCTTTGCCGCCCTCGGCCTAGGATTTGCCCTGGGCGAATTCGGACTGTTCGGCGTGCATGCCGGAACCGATTCGGATGGCGCTTACCGTCAGATCAATCTTTTTCGCCAAGTGCTGGGAAAGATTCAGACGGACTACGTTACCGAGCCCAATATGGGTGATGTGACCAACGGCGCGCTGCATGGGCTTCTGGAATCGCTTGACTCGGACTCCAGTTATCTGACGCCGACTGAATTCAAGATCTTCAATGACCGACCGGCCTCTGGTAATGCCCAGGTGGGCATCACAGTTTCCAAACGATTTGGCTACGCTACGGTCGTCAATGTGCTGCCTGGCTCACCAGCCGACAAGCATCTGTCTGACGGTGACGTGATCGAATCCATCGGTGGCCAATCCACGCGCGAGTTGTCACTGGCGGTGATTCGGCTGATGTTGGAAGGCAAGCCCGGAACCACGGTAGCGGTTTCAGTGGTGCGGCCACAGAAGGCAGACCCCGAGAAGCTGACGCTTACCCGCTCCGTTGCCGCCGAGCCGGTGCTGGGCACGCAGCAGTATGACAACGCGACCATTCTCTACCTCAAGCCCGGTGTTTTGACCGCTGCCCGGGTGGACGAAATAGCCTCCAAGATCAAAGCTGCCGGCAAGACGAGCAAGATTCTGTTGGATCTCCGTGACTGCAGCGGCGACGACGAAAAGCAGGGGCTGCGGCTGGCTAACCTCTTCGTCAAGCAGGGAACCCTGGCCACGCTTCAGGGCCAGCAGTTTCCAGTGCAGACCTTTGCATCAGATCCGGCACAGACCGTGACGGATGCGCCCCTGGCGGTGCTGGTGAATCGTGGCACCTACGGCGCGCCAGAACTGACGGCCGCGGCGATTGAAGACTCCAAGCGGGGCGATGTGGTGGGGGAGCGCACATTTGGCGAGGGCTCGCTGCAGAAGCCAATCGAACTGCCTAACGGCGCGGCTCTGCTGCTGACCGTGGCCAAATACCAGAGCCCCTCGGGCAAGAAGATTCAAGACGAAGCCGTGACGCCCAATGTGGTGGTTGGCCCGGTTGTCGATGATGAAGAAGAAGGCGTTCCGCCAGCCAAGGGCGACGAGCCGCTGAACAAGGCTCTTGATCTGTTGAAGGCCAAGGCCGCCTGAACGGCCGGTTTGGCGGGGCTTTATTGCTCCGGCCCCCAAAAGAGTTTTGATCTATCCCACCCATTCGCCAGAAAGAAGGCGAATGGATGGGGCACAGGGCTTTTGTGGCACATAGGGCTCAGTTCATCGCCGGCCATAACTCACTGTGCGAGTCGCGCTGCTCCGGACGATCCTCAAAAATCAGCGGCTGGCGGTTGAGACTCGCCTCTCCCATCGTTCCTCATGCCGGTCGTCGCGCAGGATGAGCGCAGCGGAGCGGCCTTGCGGGTCGCGCTCAACCAGGATGCGTGTGATGCTGGAACCGTTGGGATAAAAGAGCGTGTTGGACGACTCAGCGGCAAGCTCGAAAATCTCGCCGTACTGATTTCTCTCATAAAGCTGATCGCCCTGGTGGAAAAGGGTGAGGATGGAGTGGCCGTGCGGTTCGACGTACTCGCCGGCCAGGGCGTCGAGCTGCGCCGGGGTGAGCTTAACCGCTGGTGGGTGGAGTGGAATGAGGACGCGCTCGGCGAAAGGTGACGGCTCAGGAGGAACTTTCGCTCCCTTTGCGGGCATTACAGGGGGCGCTTCGAGACTATGAGCGAGCAGCCAGCGGGGCAGTTCGGGCTCATTGTAGGCACGGGTCCAACAGTCGTGCTTCAGGCCCTTGTAAAACCAGAGGCGGATGCGGCCACTGGCAGCCTTGAAGGCCTCGAACATCATCTCGCTCTGGCGGGAGGAGACCAGCGGGTCCTCGGTGCCGTGGAAGAGCCAGATGGGGGTGCGGCCAATGGCGCGGGCGTACTCGGCGGGAAGGGTGGCGGACTTCTGCCAGCGTTCAGGCGCATAACTCCAAAAGACGCCTCCGGCGGCGATGGCGATTGCGGCCCAACGATGAGGGCGCATACGAGCCAGCTCCCAGGCGCCGTATCCGCCCATGGAAAGGCCGGTGAGATAGGTGCGGTCCGGGTCGCCGTGGAACTCATGGGTTTCCTGGTCGAGCTCGGCCATGGCCATGACGAGGCTGTCTGGATCGGTCCAGAAAGAGCCCAGCAGGCACTGTGGCATGACGATGACAAAAGGCCAGCGCTCGGGGTGGTCACGGACTGCCTCGGGGAGCCCGATCTGGGTCTGCCACATACCGTCGGCGCCGCGCTCGCCGCGACCGTGAAGGAAGAGGATTACTGGCCATTGCCTGTGGTCGTCGCGACGCCAGTCTTCAGGCAGGTAGACCTGAAAGTGGTAAACGACGCCGTGCAGGAGGATCTGCCGATTGAGGAAGCCGGTCTCCTGGGGCGGGCGCGACCGGGAGAAGCGCACCGAGTGGCGAAAGGACTGGGCCGCCGCCGCCGCGGACACGCAGGCGAAGCAGAGGCAAACGGCAAGGCAGGCCGCGAGAGATCGAAAAGAACGAAACATGTGGGAATCCAACAATAACTATATTCCGGCGAATGGGCCGGGGACCAAAGGAGCCGAGGCCACATACGAATTACCTTCGATTTCCTTGCGTGATTCTTACGACTTGCATGAAAGAATCTAATTGCGATGCAGCAAGAACTTATGACAATTCTCGAACCTGGAGACACGCTGGACCACTACCGCCTGGAGGCGACGGTGGCGCGTAGCGGGATGTCGACGCTTTACCGGGCCACGGATGTGCGCAACGGCCGGCAGGTGGCGCTGAAGATCCCCCACGCGGAGATGGAAGCCGACCCGATTCTGCTGGAACGGTTCAAGCGGGAGCAGGAGATTGGCCAGGAGCTGGAACATCCCGGCATCGTGAAGACCTTTGACGACGAAGCGCGCAGCCGCCTCTATATGGTGATCGAGTGGGTGGATGGCAGGCTGCTGCGGGCGATTCTGAATGAAGAGCGCAAGATGCCGATTGATCGGGCGATGCGCATTACGCTGGGCATCTGCGACGCGCTGGATTATATGCACAAGCATGGCGTGGTGCATCGCGACTTGAAGCCGGAGAACATCATGGTCGGCGATGAGGATCGCATCAAGCTGATCGACTTTGGGATTGCGATGAAAGAAGATGCGCGGCGGCTGACATTTGCCGGGCCATCGCCACTGCTGGGCACGCCGGACTACATTTCGCCGGAGCAGGTAAAGGGCCAGCGCGGCGACCAGCGCAGCGACATCTATGCACTGGGCGCGATGTTCTACGAGATGCTGACGGGACAGACGCCGTTTAGCGGGCCCAATCCGCTGGCAGTGATGAACGAGCGGGTTTTGAACGACCCCAAACCGGCGCGCAAGCTTAACCAGGAGATTTCAGCGGAGTTGCAGGAGATTCTGTTTCGCGCGCTGGAACGCGACCCGCGCCACCGCTACGCCACGGCCACCGAGATGGCATGGGAGCTGGAGCACCAGGAGCAGGTGGGCGTGGACGAGGGCGCGCGGCGTCCGGCACTGCGTCAGAGGCTGTTTCCCGGCGGGAAGAAGTTGCTGCTGTATGCGGCGCTGGCGCTGGTACCGATCTTGATCTTCGGGCTGATGGTGGTGCTGGCGAGGCGGTAGCTCGGGCCTGTAGTACGACTGTGGCTGGAATTTGCTCGGTGCTCACCATACCAACCCTTATAAAGGATTGCGTTGGGGCAGGATTCTGTCAGTGTCGAACCAATTACATTCTGGTCCACCAGGCATACACAGCCAATCCTCGCTCAAAATCAAGGCTTGCGGCATTTGGCGGGGTTCACAGACTCATCGGGAAACCAGGGGTAGGGGGGGTGGGTGGGAGGGGGGTACCCTCCGGATTAGGGGCGGGAGCGCGTGCGAGGTTATAAAGATGTTCAGCATGAGTGCACCGCCTAGTGGAGATCTGTCGCTGGGGACGCAGTTGGACTCTCCGCTCATCCTTTCTAATTCAATTGTGCGCCAAGAGTGGGTAATTATATGCAAAGTGCGCGAGGGAGATTTGTTGAATCCCAGGTCTCAAAATCGAGACCTCCACCCCACGGACGAAGACCTGTCCGCGGGGACCCCGGACCTGGGGCACACGGCCTTTTGGGATGGAAGAGCGCGGGGATTAATTTGTTGCTGTCCCACCCATTCGCGATAAAGCTGCGAATGGATGGGGCACGGAGCTTTATGGTTGGGCCAGCTCTCAGAGACGCGTTCGGCTGAGAACTGGTACTGCGTCAGCGGTAGGATTCGTCGCGGTGGATGACGAATTCGGGGTATGCGCCGCCGCCTAGTTCGTGCAGGTCCATGCCGATGCGCTCGCCGTCGAGGTCCACGCGGAAGGGGACGAAGCGGTTGAGCACCCAGAAGAGCAGGTAGACCAGGGGCAAAAAGACACCGAGCAGGGTGGCTATGCCGACCAGCTGGGCGACAAGTTGTCCGGGCTGGGGGGCGAAGAGTCCCGCAGCGAAGAGTCCCCAGAGGCCGGCGGCGACGTGGACGGAGACGGCTCCGGAGGGGTCGTCGACGGAGAGGGCGAGATCGAACAACTCGACCAGCAGAGGCGTGGCGATGCCGGCGACGAGGCCGACGAAGAGGGATGCGGCGGGTGAGACAATTCCCGCGCAGGCGCTGGATGCGACCAGGCCGGACATCCAGCCGTTGGCGCAGAGGCTGGCGTCAGGCTTGCCGAAGCGGACGGTGGTAACGATGAAGGTGGACCCAAGCGCCGCAGAGGCGGTGAGCAGAGTATTGATAGCGGTGACAGGCAGGGCGGCGAGGGGCGCGTGGAGCCAGAGGATCGCTCCCGCGAGGTTCCAGGCTACCCATCCAACCAGGCTGACCAGACAGCCGAAGAGCACATAAACGGCGTTGTGGCCGGGCATGGCGGTGGAGAAGCCTTCTTTGGGGAATTTGCCGCGACGGGGTCCGGCGATCCAAATCACCGCCAGGGCGCAGAAACCGCCGAGGACGTGGACGGTGGCCGCACCGCCGCCGTCGAGGAAGCCGGCACCGAGATTGAAGTTGACGCCGAGTTGAGCGAGCCATCCGCCGCCCCAGATCCAATGAGCTGCCAGGGGAAAGACAAAGGCCGCGATGAGCGCGGAGGTTGCGCATCCAGCGGTGAGCCGCCAGCGGTCGGCTCCCGAGCCCCAGGGAAGAAGAGCGGCGAGGGCTACAGCGAGGAACTCGAAGATGAGCGCGAGCTGAGACTGGGCTGGGGCCGAGGCAAGACCGCCGAGGAAGAGCGGACCGGCTCCGAGCAGGTTCCAGGGTTTGCCTGCCATGCGGAAGATGTGGCCCGCCCCGCCGGGCAGACAGCCAGCGAAGGTGGCGCCCACCAGGGCAAAGACAATAGCAGTGACGGCGAGGATGGCGACATTGCCGAGCAGCGCCTGGGAGGCGGAGCGGGAGCGACCCAGGCCGGCATTGATGAGGGCCAGACCGGCGATGGCCAACGGGGCAATCAGCAGGAGTGCAAGGGTGAGGGCGAAGACGGCGTCGGAAAGGGCGGGGGGTACGGTCGTATTCATGGGCGGCTCTCCCCACGCGCAAGCATGTGTCCCTTGATGGTGACGACCAGGCCGAGGCTTTCGACGGCGAGGCCACAGACGACAAAGACGGATCGCTGCATGGGGTCAGGGAAGAGTACGAGCGCGGCAATGGTGAGAAAGAATCCGGCTGGCATAACGAGCAATCCGGCGATTTTCATGGTCTTTCCTTTCAGAAGTCTCTAGAGCAATTCCAGGATCACCGTACCCTGGCAGAATTCATTCGAGGTTGCCGCTCCCCGATGGTCGCGTCAACTTTGTGTCTTGCCTTCGAGGTATACCAATCCTGGAATTGCTTTAGAAAGCCTTTACGCCCTTAGTACGGAATGAACGGCCGCCCTCCGGACCATATCTTGCTTGTGGGTCCGCAATTCTGTGAGTTTTCTGAGGTTGGTTTAGCGTCCTTATGAATTCTAAAGCATTTGGTTGTTAGGCTCAGAAGCAAGGCCCGGGATGCGGAGAGGATTCGCGCACGGAGCCAGTAAAGATGCGATTCCCCGCATGGTTTCCCTGGAGGATTTACCGAATGAATACTTTCGAGCAACTGGTTGAGAGCCCGGTGGGCGCGCTTGCATTCCTAATCGTGGCTGCATTTCTTGAGGCTTTTGGAGACTCGTTTTTTCAGGCCGGATTTTATCGCGCGACCGGTTGGGGCAGGCTGGCGGCACTAGTGGCCGGAGCGATTGTGCTGACGGCTTACGGCTCGATTGTGAATCTGCCGCGGTGGGATTTTGGCAGGCTGATCGGAGTCTATGTGGCGGTTTTCTTCCTGATAGCGCAGCTATTGAACAAGGTTCGCTTTGGGCAGTCGCCCACAACGCCGATTTATGCCGGTGGCGCGCTGATCGTGGCCGGTGGCCTGGTGATGGCGCTCTGGAAAGGCTGAGATGCGATTGGGGTGGGTAGCGATTTCAAGCTCAGAGGCTGGCGCGGATCGAAGAAAAACTTTTAGCGTCAGAAGAGTCGCTGCTTGCATCTCTGAATAAGAGACCTATTTGTGACCGGCATGGTGGAGTCTTGAGGGCTCTGCCGACAACTGGCTACTAGACTGAGTAGCGGGGCGTGGAGTCGGCGCGAGGTTTTGGAGTCGTCATACCGGTTTCTGGTACGCGGGCCACCAGAGGCTCGGTGGTTTTTTGCCTAATCTTGTCTTTATCACAATCTTTTTTCCTTTCAGCGGGTTACGTGGTCCATTTTGCACAGAATTATTTTCTGCAAATTGGATGTAAATAGTCCAATTTGGAGGCTTTGGCTGTTATATTGAGATTTCGGGGTTCTCCGCCTCTCGGGTGAATTGTACCCAAGAAAGATTTTTGTACACAACCCATGTGACCGCCAGCACAGCGGGCGCATTTCGACACGAAAATCAAGCAGGAAAGCATTCATGGCGCAAATTTTTGAACGCAGCTCCAACGCTCTGGCACGTATGAGCCTGGTGTTGACGGGTCTGATTGTGATCGCCCTGGGAGTTACGCTGAACGAATTGCAACGCTCCCCCTGGGTGACGCGGCAAGGGCAGCGTCCCGATCAGCCGGTGCCTTTCAGCCACAAGCACCACGTGCAAGGGCTGGGGTTGCAGTGCCAGTACTGTCATACGACAGTTGAGAAGTCGAGTTACGCCGGAATTCCCCCGACCAAGACCTGCATGAATTGCCATGCGCAGATATGGACCAACGCGCAGTTGTTGGAGCCGGTGCGTACGAGCTGGGCCAGTGGTGAGTCATTGAAGTGGACGAAGGTTCACGATCTTCCCGATTACGCCTACTTTAACCATTCGGTTCATGTGGCCAAGGGTGTGGGCTGCGCGAGTTGCCATGGGCGCGTGGACCAGATGCCGCTGATGTATGCGCAGAACACACTACAGATGGAGTGGTGCCTGGACTGCCATCGCAATCCGGCCAAGAATCTGCGGCCTGCGGGCGAGATCTACAACATGGCCTGGGAGAAGCCGGCTGAGGACAGGCCGGTGTGGTGCGCGGTGGGCGATGAAAAGAGCGGAGTGCCGACAGCGCAGAGCGTGAATTGCGTGACCAAGGAGCCGAGCGGGGCAGGCGCGCAAGTTGCGCTGCTGCAGATGCCTCTGGGCAGCACGCACGGGCTGGCCGGCGATGGGCCTGCGGGTGTGATGCCGGTTGCGCCGGTTTACAAGAAGTTCACCAGCCAGGATGAGTTGGGGCATTTCCTGGTGGATCACTACAAGATTCGGACGCCGAAGGATCTGACCAGTTGCGAGGTCTGCCACCGATGAACGGAAACGGAAAGAGCACAACCACGAAGACGGTGGAGAACAAGACGGGGAATGCCGTGAAGCAGGAGACAAAGGACGTTCCGATGACTCTGGAGGCAGTGCGCCAGGAGTTGAAGAGCGTGAAGGGCAAACGCTACTGGCGCTCGGTGGACGAACTCGCCAAAACAGCGGAGTTCCAAGCGGCGGTGGAGAAGGAATTTCCAAGCGCGGCACAGGAGTGGGTCGATCCGGTTTCGCGGCGCGGCTTTATGAAGCTGATGGGTGCGTCGATGGCGCTGGCCGGCCTTGCCGGTTGCACCAAGCAGCCGGACGAGCCGATTTATACCTACGTGAAGCAGCCGGAAGACCTGGTGCTGGGCAAGCCGAATTATTTTGCCACGGCGCACCCGTTTGCAACCGGCGCGGTGCCGCTGCTGGTGAAGAGCGACGAGTACCGGCCGATCAAGGTGGACGGCAATCCGGAGCACGCGTACAACCAGGGCTCCTCTGACCCTTACACGCAAGGGACGCTGCTGGATCTTTACGATCCGGACCGTTCGCAGCATGTGACCTATCGCGGCGAGAACCGGGAGTGGGCGGAGTTTGCGCGGGCTCTGCGTTTGAAGGTGGCCGGGACCAAAGACGGCACCGGTATCTACTTTTTGAGTTCGACCATTACCTCGCCGACGCTGGCGCGGCAGTGGAAGGCGGTGCAGACGGCGTGGCCCAAGGCCAGGCTGGTGCAGTATGACCCGGCGGTGGCCGGGACTGCGGCTGCAAAGGGATTGAACGTCCAATACGCGTTGGGCGACGCGGACGTGATTGTGTCGCTGGATGCGGACTTTTTATCGGGCGCCAGCTTCCCCGGATTTCACCTGCTGGTCCGCGAGTACGCAAAGCGGCGCAAGGACCCAACGAATCTGAACAGGCTGTACTCGGTGGAGGCGATGCCGAGTACGACCGGGTTGAAGGCCGAGCACAGGCTTGGGCTGCGGGCGAGCGAGATTCCGGCGTTCGCGGCGGAACTGGCAAGGGCTGTGGGCGTTGCGGGCATCAACGCTCCGGCGTTTGCGTGGACCGATGAGCAGAAGAAGTTTTTAGCCGCGCTGGCGAAGGACTTGAAGGCTCACGCAGGCAAGAGCGTGGTGATTCCGGGACTCTATCAAGATGAGTCGGTCACGATGCTGGCGCTGGCGATCAACAATGCGCTGGGCAATGTGGGCAAGACGGTTTTTGTTGCGCCGGAGCCGATGAATCCTGTGCCGAGCGATCAGATTGCCGACATGAAGGCGCTGGTGAGCGATCTTTGGGCGGGCAAGGTGGATTGGCTCGTGATACTGAACGCCAACCCGATCTATACGGCACCTGCTGACCTGGGATTTGCCGCGGCTTTCGAAAAGGCCAACATTGTGGCGCACCTGGGCTCGCATTATGACGAGACGGGCCACGAAGCGCACTGGCATATTCCGGCGGCGCACTATCTGGAATCGTGGTCGGATGCGCGGGCCTATGACGGAACCGTTTCGATTGTGCAGCCGATGATTGAACCGCTGTATGGCGGCAAGACGGCGCACGATGTGCTGCAGGCACTGCTGGACGAGCCGATGATGAGCGCGTATGAAGCGGTGCGGACGACGTGGAAGCCGGTTCTGGAAAAAGGCGGAGATTTCGAGAAGGGTTGGCGCAAGGCGCTGCATGCCGGATGGATTGAAGGCACTGCGTACGACAAGACTTCAAAGAGCAGCGCGGACACGGCGTTTCATGGGGCGGTTCCCGCGCCTTCGCAGAAAGACTCGATCGAGATTAACTTCCGGCCCGATCCGAATATTTATGACGGGCGCTGGTCGAATGTGGGCTGGCTGCAGGAGTTGCCCAAGCCGCTGACAAGCTTGAGCTGGGATAACGCGGCTATTGTTTCTGCCGCGACGCTGACCAGACTGGGACTGGAAGAAGACGACATTGTCGAGCTGGCGGTGGGCAATGGCAAGGTGAAGGCGCCGGTGATTGTAGCGCCCGGGCATCCTGATAATTCGGTGACAGTGCACCTGGGCTATGGCCGATCGTTCGCGGGGCGTGTGGGCTCGGGAGCGGGCTTTAATGCTTATCTGATCAGGACCGCGGCTTCCCCGTTTCACGCCGCAGGCTCGATCAGGAAGGTGGATGGCAAGTGGGGCACGGCGATTACCAAGAGCCATTACCAGGACCATCGGTCGAAGCTTTTCGGAGGCCAGGGCACGGGCAACAATTCGCTCGAAGCCGACGAGGCGCTTGGTCCGCGCGGGATTATCCGCTATGCCACGCTTGAGGAGTTCAAGGCGAACCCGGGATTTGCGAACGAGGGCGAGGGGCACGAGAAGACAAATATCGAGACCACGCTGTTCCCTAACTGGGAGTACAAGGACAACGCCTGGGGCATGTCGATCGACATGAACAGTTGCACCGGATGCAATGCGTGCATTGTGGGCTGTTATGCCGAGAACAACATTGCCGTGGTGGGCAAGGAGCAGGTGAGGATCGGGCGCAACATGCAGTGGCTGCGGATCGATACTTATTTTGAAGGCGATCTGGCCACGCCCAGGGCGCACTTCCAGCCGATGGCCTGCCAGCACTGCGAGAACGCTCCCTGCGAGCAGGTTTGCCCGGTGGGGGCCACGGTGCACACGCCGGAAGGCCTGAACGCGATGGTCTACAACCGCTGCGTGGGCACGCGCTACTGCTCGAACAACTGCCCGTACAAGGTGCGGCGGTTCAACTTCCTTCTCTACTCCGATTACGAAGCCGAGAGCCTGAAGCTGATGCGGAATCCCGACGTTTCGGTTCGTTCGCGCGGCGTAATGGAGAAGTGCAGCTACTGCGTTCAGCGCATTTCTTCAGCGAAGATCGAGGCTGACAAGGAGAACCGTCCGGTGCGCGACGGCGAGGTTGTAACCGCATGCCAGCAGGCGTGCCCGGCTTCAGCGATCACATTCGGCAATCTCAACGACAATAAGAGCCGGGTGGCGAAACTGCGCGGAGATGAACGCAGCTACCAGGTGCTTGCCGATCAGAACACCCGTCCGCGGACGACGTATGTGGCCGCGGTAATCAATCCGAACCAGGAACTGGAAGACGCGCCGGTGGAACACGCACCGGCAAAGGGTTGAAGCCACGATGGCAACCAGCGAATTGAAAACCAAAGACCCGGGTGTCGATCCAGCAACCGGAGAATACCGGGTCATAGGGCCGGGCCAGACCTTCAGGTCGGTGACCGTAAAGATCTCGCGCATTGTGCTGACGCCGCACACACCGCTGGGCTGGTTCCTGCTGTTTGGCGTGGGCGGCGCAGTAGCCACCGTACTGCTGACGGCATTGATCTGGCTGTTTCTGGTGGGCGTTGGCATTTGGGGAATTACGCAGCCGGTGGCCTGGGGCTTTGCGATCATCAACTTTGTCTGGTGGATCGGCATTGGCCACGCGGGCACGCTGATCTCTGCGATTCTGCTGCTGTTTAAGCAGGGATGGCGCAACTCGATCAATCGCTTCGCGGAGGCGATGACGATCTTCGCGGTGGTTTGCGCAGGCATGTTCCCGCTGATTCACGTGGGCCGTCCGTGGCTGGCTTACTGGATGCTGCCGCTTCCGTTCACGATGAACGTGTGGCCGCAGTTCAGGTCGCCACTGATGTGGGACGTGTTCGCGGTTTCGACATACGCCACGATCTCGGTGGTGTTCTGGTACATCGGCATGGTGCCCGACTTCGGCACGTTGCGCGATCGCGCGGATTCGAAGCTCGCGCAGTATACATACGGGTTGTTGTCGATGGGCTGGCGTGGATCAGTGCGGCACTGGATGCGCTACGAAACGGCATCGCTGCTGCTGGCGGGGCTGGCGACGCCGCTGGTGCTCTCGGTGCATACGGTCATCAGCTTCGACTTTGCGGTGGCGGTGCTGCCCGGCTGGCATACGACGATCTTTCCTCCGTACTTTGTGGCGGGCGCCATTTACTCCGGTTTTGCGATGGTGCTTACGCTGGCCATTCCGCTGCGCAAGTTCTATCACCTGGAACAACTGGTGACGGAGCGCCACATCGACAACATGGGCAAGGTGATGCTGGCGACGGGGTTCATTGTGGCCTACGGGTACGGCATGGAAGTGTTCATGGCGTGGTACTCGGCGTCGCACTGGGAAGCCTTTATGATGTGGAACCGCATGTTCGGTCCGATGGGCTGGTCCTACTGGGTTCTGGTGACGTGCAACCTGGCGATTCCGCTGACGACTTTGTGGTCACGCAAGCTGCGCACTTCGATTCCCTACATGTTCTTCCTGTCGATTGTCGTGAATACGGGCATGTGGTTTGAGCGCTTCGTGATTGTTGTAACTAGCCTCTATCGGGACTTTCTGCCCTCGTCGTGGGGAACTTACCGCGCGACCAAATGGGACTACATGATTTATGTGGGAACGCTGGGCTTGTTCACGGCGCTGTTCATGCTGTTCGTGCGCTTCCTGCCCATGATTCCCATGTCTGAAATCCGCATGATGTTGCCGGGGGCCAAGATTACGCCCAAGGCTACCGCAAAGGCTGGTGATTGATGCCCGCACGCGAAGGGACTTACGGCCTGCTGGCCGAATTCGATACGCCGAGCGATCTGGTCCGCGCCGCGCAACAGGCGCGGAAAGACGGCTGGCGGCGCATGGACTGCTATACACCTTATCCGGTGGAAGAGGCGGCCGAGGCCATTGGCTTCCATCGCAACAAGGTGCCGCTGATTACGCTGGTGGGCGCGCTGATGGGGCTGACGGCGATGTTCCTGTTCGAGACCTGGGTTTCAGTGCTGGCGTATCCGCTGAACATCGGCGGGCGCCCGTTGTATTCATGGCCGGCATTTATTGTGCCCGCTTACGAGTGGACGATTCTGTTTGCGGGCTTGTCGGCGGCCTTTGGAATGCTGGCGCTGAACGGGCTGCCTTCGCTTTATCATCCGCTGTTCAACGCGCCCAACTTTCGCGATGGGGCGACAACGGACAAGTTCTTCCTGTGCCTGGAGGCGCTGGACCCGAAGTTCGACCTGGTGGAAGGGAAGAAATATCTGCAGAGCTTGCAGCCGGTTTCAATTGTGGAGGTGGAGTACTGATGGAAATACAGTTCTCAGTTCTCAGTTCTCAGTTCTCAGCCTTCAGCTTTCAGATTTCAGCGAGGAGGTTTGCACTTCGCAGCTTCGCGGCTGCCGGGATGGCTACGCTTTTGTTGGTGGCTGGGTGCAGACAGGATATGCAGGATCAGCCGAAGATGATGCCGCAGCGGGGATCGGAGATGTTTGCCGACCATCGCGGTGCGCGGCCGCAGGTGCTGAATACGGTGGGGCGTGATCAACTGCACGAAGATAGCTATTTCTATACCGGCGTAGTGCAGGGCGCGAATGGTTACCGCCAGGAACTGAACGTGATGCCGTTCCCGGTGACGATGGAAGTGCTGAAGCGGGGGCAGGAGCGATTCAATATTTACTGCACGCCTTGCCACTCGCGCGTGGGCAACGGGCTGGGCGAGATTGTGCAGCGCGGCTACAAGCCTGCCGCCAATCTTCACGATCAAGTGCGGCTGTCGCAACCGATTTCGCACTACTTTTACGTGATGTCGCATGGATACGGAGCGATGCCGGACTACTCGGCGCAGTTGGCTCCGGCAGATCGCTGGGCGGTGGCGGCTTACATTCGCGCGTTGCAGTTGAGCCAGGCAGCCACGCCGCAGGATGTACCGGCGGGCGTGCCGGTGGAAAGCCTGAAGAACATCGCCGCGCAGCAGGGACACGCGGAGTTCGCGGAGCCGTGGGCTCTGCCGGCAACAGCCATACAGGCATATCCGCACATTGCATCCGAAGGCACGCCGGGCATGGCTCCAGCGAATCCAGCGGATCCGGCGATCAAGATTCCCGCAAGCAAACCGGCCCCAGCGGCCGCCAAGTAAGGACCTGAAGGCATGGCTCACGAATCGAATGCAACACACGGAGCAACACACGCAAAGGCGCTCCCCGCGGACTTGAGCGCGCCTGCGTTTGTGGATGTCTGGAAGATGCGCGCGCTGACGGTGGGAGCGGCTTTCACGGGGATCGCCGCAGTGTTGGCTTTCGCGGATGGAAAGCTTGATCATGTGCTGCGCGCATGGGTGCTTGGTTTGATGCTGACCTTTGGCTGGGCGGTGGGCGGCCTGGCGCTGTTGATGGTGCAATACTGCACAGGCGGCAAGTGGGGACTGCTGTTTCGGCGGCCACTGGAAGCGATGACGCGCACGCTACCGCTGGTGTTTGTTTACTGGCTGGTGGTGGTGCTGGAGATGAAGAAGCTCTACCTGTGGGCGCAAGTGGACGATGTGGCGGGTGCGCTGAAGTCGGGTTTCATCAGTGAAATTCAGGCGCATGCGATCGAGTTCAAGCGACCGATGCTGAATCCCGCGGCATTTGTCTGGACGGGCTTGGTGTGTTTCGCAATTTGGGGCTTCTACACGTGGCGGCTGAACGCGCTGGCGCTGAAGCGCGACGCCGACTTGCCAGAAAACACGCCGTACTGGATCAAGAAGTTTGAGAACATTAGCGGCCCCGGTATTGTGATCTACTCGCTGACCATGACGGCGGCGGTTATCTACTGGGTTATGTCGATGGACCCGACCTGGTACTCGTCGGTTTATGGACTGCTGTTCCTTGTGGGCCAGGGCTACTCGGTGCTGGCGCTGTCGATTATCGTTTCGATTTCGCTGTCGAAGTCCGAGCCATTCAAGACGATTCTGCGGCAGACGGAACAGCACGACATGGGCAAGCTGACGTTTGCTTTTGTCATGCTGAATATCTATCTGGCCTTCGCGCAGTTCCTCATCATCTGGTCAGGAAACCTGCCCGAGGAGATTCCCTGGTACATGGATCGCATTCAAGGGCATTGGGGCGTGATCATCACGCTGGACTTCATGTTCCATTGGCTGATTCCGTTTACGCTGCTGCTGTCGCGTGACCTGAAGCGCAACAAGAAGCGGCTGGTTCGCGTGTGCCAATGGATGATATTTGCCAAGGCCTTTGATCTGTTCTGGCTGATCGAGCCGAACTACAGAGACGCGGCGCGCAACCTGCATTTCAGTTGGGGACTTCTGGAATATGTGGCTGTACCGGTGGCGATGGTGGCCTTCTGGGTGGCCTACTTCTGCACGCGCCTGAAGACCAGGCCGCTGGTGCAGGTGAACGACCCGCATCTGGCGGAGATATTGGAGCCTGAGCATGCACACGCATAAGGGAGAAGAACCAGGCGGCCACGAGCCGGAAGAAGTCGACGCGTCCGCGGGCTATGAGCGCAGCGATGTGCGCACCACGGGGATCGTGGTGTTTCTGACCGCGCTGGGCATCTTTGTGGTGGTGACGGCGGTGCTTTGCTACGGCATAGGCAAGGTTCTGAATGCGCAGATGAACCGTGAAGACGGGCCCAATAGCAAGTGGACCAAGACGGTGGATGTGCGCCAGCTTGGCAATCTGCCCTCCAATCCAGAGATGCAGAACAAGGTGGCGGAGCTGGCGCAGACGTTTCCGACGCCGCGAGTTCAGACCGACGACGGGAACCAGGATGTAGCCGACCTGCATGCGCGCGAGGATATTCTGCTGGGCAACTACAGCTGGGCGAACGACGCGCACAGCAAGGTGAGAATTCCGATTGAGCGTGCGATGGAATTGATTGCGCAACGTGGATTGCCGTTGGCGACGGCGGTGCAGAAATCGCCGTTGTTGACTGGGGATAGTGATCCGGTGGTTAGGGTGCCATTGACGAACGGGTTTGCGCGCACGGCTTACGAGCAGGATCAGGCAGCGAATGTTGTGGGCGGTAAGTGAGGTTTTGGTATCTCACGCAGAATTGTTTGTAAGAGGCAAGAAAGCGGGAGCACGATGCGGAGCATGAGCACAATCCGGAGAAGCTGGCAGAGGGCGGCGATTGCCGCGGCCAGTGCTGTGGGGCTGTGTCTGGTTGCTGCGAATTCGCCGTTGATGGCGCAGGTATCAGGTTACGGCGAGAAAACGATGGGTCCGGTGAGCGACAAGCCGCCGGCGATTCTGGACAAGGTCGGCATTGCGCAGCACCTGAACTGGCAAGTGCCGCTCACGCTGACGTTCACGGATGATGCGGGAAAACAGGTGCAACTGAGCAGCTACTTCGGCAAGTCGCCGGCGATTCTGGCGCTGGTGTACTACCAGTGCCCGATGCTCTGCTCAGAAGAGTTGAACGGGCTGACGAGCGCGCTGCAGATGGTGAAGTATGTTCCCGGCAAAGACTTCAACATAATCGTTGTGAGCATCGATCCCACCGAGGGCACAGACCTGGCCGCGGCCAAGAAGCGCAGCTATCTGAAGCGGTATGGACATCCCGAAACCGCGGCGGGCTGGCACTTCATGACAGGCACGCAGGCGAACATCGATGCGATCACCAAGGCGGTGGGTTTCGGCTATGTCAAGATTCCGGGGCCGGATGGCAAGCTGACGCAATTTGCGCATGCAAGTTCGATTCAGATTGTGACGCCGGAGGGCAAGCTGGCGCAGTACTACATGGGCGTCGAGTACTCGCCTAAGGACCTGATGCTGGGTTTGAATGAGGCGTCGGCCAACCGCATCGGTTCGCCGGTGGACAACATATTGACCTACTGCTATCACTACGATCCGCAGACCAACAAGCACTCGCTGATTGTGGCGCGGGTGGTGCAGTTGGGCGGCGGACTGACGGTGATGCTGCTGGGCGGATTTATGCTGACGATGTTTCGCAGGGACCTGCGACTCGAACACAACGAGGGCGACAACGGCGCTGCCGGAAACGGAAAAACAGGGACAGGCACAAAGGTGAACGGATAACGGAATGAGCCATATCAGCCCAACAATTTGGCAGTTTCTCGTCAAGTGGATGACGAACTTCGCACTGTTTCCGCCGGAGGCCTCGAAGATTGCGCCTCAGATGGACGCGCTGTATTTCTTCATCGCCCTGGTGAGCCTGATCGGACTGACGATCGTGATTCTTCTGGTCGTCAGCTTCTCCATTCTTTACAGCAAGGAACGTCATCCGAACGCGGTGCAGATCGAGGGCTCGACGCTGCTGGAAGCCACCTGGACGATTATTCCGCTGGGGCTGTTTCTGGTGATGTTCGTCTGGGGCGCGCTGATCTATTTCCGTGTTTACACGCCGCCGGCTAACGCCATGAACATCTATGTGGTGGGCAAGCAGTGGATGTGGAAGGCGGAGCACGAGGGCGGGCAGCACGAGATTAACTCCCTGCATGTGCCTACGGGCCGCGCGGTGCAGTTGACGATGATCTCGCAGGACGTGTTTCACAGCTTTTCGATTCCCGCATTTCGCGTGAAGCGCGAGGCGATTCCGGGCCGCTACACGACGGTCTGGTTTGAGGCCACGCTGCCTGGCACCTATCACCTTTTCTGCACGCAATACTGCGGCACGAATCACTCGCAGATGATTGGCGACGTGGTGGTGTTGAGCCCCGAAGACTTCAAGCAGTGGCTGGCGAGTTCCACCAGCGGGGCGTCGCTGGCGCAGGACGGCGAGCGGCTGTTCGCAAGCTTGAGTTGCGCGGCCTGCCACAATACGCGGCCGGATGCGCGCGGGCCATCGCTGGCTAACGTGTACGGCGCGAAGCTGACGCTAACCAGCGGGCAGGCGATCACAGCGGACGACGCCTATTTGCGCGAAGCGATTCTTAATCCGTCGCAACACATTACCCAGGGCTATGCGCCCATCATGCCCACTTACCAGGGACAAGTAAGCGAAGAGGGCGTGATTGCGCTGGTTGAATATATCAAGCACCTCGACTCCGACTACCGGGTGCAGCAGACAACGACTACGACCGATCTGCTCCCGGAGGGCGGGGGCAAAGCGACGCCTGCCGGGCCTGCGCCCGCGGCGGCGGGGAAGGTGAACCCATGAGCGCCACAATCATAAGTCTTCCCGATCAGTCGACGGCCAGGATTCCGAAGATGAATTACCTGACCAAGGAGAACGGGCTGCTGAGCTGGTTGCTGACCGGCGACCACAAGCGGATCGCGATTCTCTACCTGATTTCAATTACGTTTTTCTTCTTCATCGGCGGAGCGCTGGCGGGACTGATCCGACTGGAACTGCTGACACCGCAGAGCGATCTGATGGCTACCGACACCTATAATAAGGTGTTCACGATGCACGGCGTCATCATGATTTTCCTGTTTCTGGTGCCTTCGGTTCCGGCCACGCTGGGCAATTTCTTTATACCGATGATGCTGGGGGCGAAGGATCTGGCGCTGCCCAGAATCAACCTGCTGAGCTGGTACTTGTATGTTCTTGGCGGCATCCTGGTGATCTACACCATGGTGAGCGGCGGCGTGGATACCGGGTGGACATTTACGACTCCGCTATCGACGCACTACGTGAACACGAATGTGCTGTCGACCGGCATGGCGGTGTTTATCGCGGGATTCAGTTCGATCTTTACCGGTCTGAATTTCATCGTCACAATCCACAAGATGCGAGCACCGGGGATGACGTGGTTCCGCATGCCGCTGTTTGTGTGGGCGCATTATGCGGCCAGCATTCTGATGGTTCTGGGGACGCCGGTGCTGGCCATCGCGGTGGTCTTGCTGGCGCTCGAGCGGACGATTGGGATTGGGGTTTTCGATCCTGTCAAGGGCGGCGACCCGCTTTTGTTCCAGCACCTGTTCTGGTTCTATTCGCACCCGGCTGTCTACATCATGATTCTGCCCGGCATGGGTGTGATCTCGGAAGTGATTTCGACGTTTAGCCGCAAGCGCGTTTTCGGCTATACGGCGGTGGCTTTTTCATCGGTGGCGATTGCGGTGTTCGGCTTCTTCGTCTGGGCGCACCACATGTTCATCATGGGTATTTCGAATTATGCGGTGCTGGTATTTTCGCTGCTGACGATGCTGGTTGCGGTGCCTTCGGCGATCAAGATTTTCAACTGGACGTTTACGCTTTACAAGGGCTCCATCACTTTCGAGACGCCGATGCTTTACGCGTTCGGCTTCATGGGATTGTTCACGATCGGCGGCATGACGGGGGTGTTCCTGGGCACGTCAGGCACGGACATTCACCTGACCGAGACGTACTTCATCGTGGCGCATTTCCATTTCGTCATGGTGGGCGGGATGCTGATGGCGTTCCTGGCGGGCATTCACTTCTGGTGGCCGAAGATGACCGGGCGCATGTATCCGGAGAAGATATCGCAGATGGCGGCGGTGGTCACGTTCATCGGCTTCAACCTGACGTTCTTCCCGCAGTTCATTCTGGGGACGCTGGGTATGCCGAGGCGCTACGCGGCTTATCCGCCGGAGTTCCAGATTTTGAATGTGTTCTCAACCGCGGGCGCGACTATTCTGGGCGTGGGCTATTTGCTGCCGGTTCTCTACCTGGTGTGGTCGCTCAAGTACGGCGAGATCGCGGGCGACAATCCCTGGCAGGCGACGGGGCTGGAGTGGCAGACGCAGTCTCCGCCGTTGACCGAGAACTTTACCGAGCTACCGATCATGGACCACGAAGCATACGACTACGAGTGGCTGGAAAATCAGAAGACGAAAGAGGTGGCCAGTGCCGGATAGCTCAGCAATTGACCACGGTGCGGTGACGACGGCCGGCGACGCTCACGCGGAGCATCCGTCTTATCAGCGCCACCACTTTGAAACCGTCGAGCAGCAGGCGGATGCCTCCGCCTTTGCGATGTGGCTTTTCCTGTTGACGGAAGTGATGTTCTTTGGCGGACTGTTCACCGCCTACCTGATCTACCGCAACTGGTACTACCCGGCGTTTGTCTCCGCTTCGCACCAGTTGAATGTAGTGTGGGGAACGCTGAACACGGTGGTACTGATCCTGTCGAGCTTCACCATGGCCATGGGGGTGTGGTGCGCGGAGACGCGGCGCAGGCGCGGGCTGGTGCTTTGCCTCACACTGACGATGACCCTGGGACTGGTCTTTCTTGGCATCAAGACAGTCGAGTACAAAGAGAAGATCGAAAAGCATCACGTTCCGGGCCAGCACTATAGCCTGCAGTCGTTCCTCGATCCTGCGCACGACGAAGCTGCGCTGGCTGCGGGTGACAAGCCATTAGCCCTGGACATGGCGCGCCACACTGAAATCTATTTCTCGCTTTACTTTGCCATGACCGGCATGCACGCGCTGCACATGATCATCGGCATCGGCATTCTGGCATTCATGATCTTTCGCGCGCGAGCGGGAGCGTACACGGGTGGCCACGTTACGTTTGTCGAAAATTTCGGCTTCTACTGGCACTTTGTGGACCTTGTCTGGATCTATCTTTTCGCGCTGTTGTATTTGATAAGCAGGCATCAGTAGTGGGCAGTCGCTAGTGTGGTGAGTCTGAAGTTCGGCGTAGAACAAAAGCAGATTCTTCGCTCACCACCCCCGAACTGAAAAGCGTTCGGGGCCCCGTTCGCTCAGAATGACAGCCGATGCTCTATTGGGAATTTTGGACTCGGGACACTAGCTATCAAAGGAGACGCGGCATGAGCGAAGAAACGAAACACACGCATCAAATCGTCGGCCCCAAGGTCTACGTGATCATCCTTTTTGCGTTGCTGATCGGCACCGCGCTTACTGTGTGGGCATCGTTCATTGAGCTGGGCCCGTGGAATCCGGTGATCGCGCTGGCGATTGCCACCGGCAAGGCCGTGCTGGTGGTGCTGTTTTTCATGCAAGTGAAGTACAGTTCCAAGCTGACGAAGCTGACGGTGGGCGCGGGCATCTTCACGCTTCTGGCTCTGATCAGCATGACGCTGTCGGACTACATTAGCCGGGCCTGGGGACGATGGTAGTAGGGCAGTTCACGGTGGGCAGTGGACAGTGGTCAGTTTGTTGAATCCCATGTATTGAGATTATGTATGAGGGGCTGCCTGATGGAGGTGGCCCTTTTTGCTGTCGGCGGAACGGCGCAGAATAGAGGCGGAGGCCAACCCGGTTTGAATCTCAAGCCTGACAGCGAGCAATTCCCCGAAGAGATTGCAAAACTGGCCGATCAGCCACGTGTGCTGGTTCGCAGAGGCGGTGCGCTGCGCAAGGGGGCGCGGTGCGTTGTGTACTGGATGCAGCGGGCGATGCGGATTGTGGACAATCCGGCGCTGGATGTGGCGATCGAAGCGGGGAACCTGCTGGGGTTGCCGGTGGTGGTGTACTTCCAGGTAATTCCGAACTATCCGAATGCGAACCTGCGGCATTACCACTTTATGCAGCAGGGGCTGAGGGATGTGGCTGAAGATGCGGCGGAGCGCGGGGTGGGCTTGTTGGTACGGAGGACGCCGGCGACGCTGGAGGGGTTTCTGGAAGAGGTGGAGGCGGCGCTGGTGGTGGGGGATGAAAATCCCTGTCGCGAGCCGGAGCGTTGGCGTGGAGTGTCGGCGAAGAGGCTCAGGGTGCCTTTCTGGACAGTGGATGCGGATGTGGTGGCGCCGTCGCGGGTGTTTGGGCGGAGCTTTGTGCTGCTGCATCACTTCAGGCCGCACCTGAAGAGGGAGTTGCCGAATTTCCTGGTGGCGGCTCCGAAAATAAGTCCGTCGCACGCGTGGAAGCCGTGGAAAGCGCTGGAGAACTATTCGCTGGCGGAGGATATTACCGCCGGGTTCGTGAGACTAGACCGAACCGTGAAGCCGGTGGACAATTTTACGGGCGGGACGCATGCGGCTCTTAAGCGGCTTGGCGAGTTTGTGCGGCTGGAACTCAAGGACTACGACGAGACGCGGAACCATCCGGAGACGCGTGGAACCAGCCGGCTGTCTCCTTATCTGCATTTCGGCAATATTGGCCCGCTGACCATTGCGGTGGCGGTGGAAAAAGCTGCGGCAGCGGGAAAGATTCCGGCAGCGGCCAGAGACCGTTTTCTGGAGCAGGTGATTGGCTGGCGGGAACTGGCGGTGCTGTTCGTTCGCTACGAGCCGAACTACGACAACTGGGAATGCGCCGCGCCGTGGGCTCGGAAGACACTGGTGGAACACGGGGGCGACCTTCGGCCGCACCGCTACAGCTTTTCGCAACTGGAACGCGGCGAGACCGCAGACGAACTGTGGAACGCGGCTCAGCAGGAGATGGTCCAGACCGGCTGGATGCACAACTATATGCGGATGTACTGGGCGAAGAAGATTTTGGAATGGGCGCCGGACCCGGCCACGGCCTTTGAATGGGCAGTGACGCTAAACGACCGGTATGAGCTGGACGGGCGCGATCCAAACGGCTACGCGGGCATTGCGTGGGCCATTGTGGGCAGGCATGACCGGCCCTGGTTCAACCGCCCGGTCTTTGGGCTGGTGCGCCCGATGACGGGGACGTCGATTGCCAAGAAGTTCGACGCCAAGGCCTACATTCGGCAGCAAGGCGTTCCGGGACCCTAGGGGTTATTGGACCGGCAAAAGACAAGGTCATCTTCATCTCACCCATTCCCGCAAAATACGCGGGAATGAAGGGGCACGTGCCGGGACAATAGGGGTTAGGGATTGGATGCCCCCAGGCTTGATGAGCGGACAAGTGCTTTCAATCACACCCACTCCACTTTCCCCGTGTCCTATAATGGGCCAAACATTCAATCCCGGAAACTGTTTGTTTCGCACTGCGTAATCCAATGGATTCTGCGCGATCCCCCTCGGAAGATGAGAGAGAGGGGAGGCCGGAGTCGGATACCGGACGCGTGTGAAGACCTGGAACCTGAGACCGAAGTTGAGCCAGTCTGCCCGCTGTGGCGGGGTAGGGAAGCGTGTGTCCTGGTGGCGGGATGGATGGTGGACGGCGGCGAAGAGCGCCTTGTTGATCCAGCCCTCAAGAACTGTTACAGCTTCCCACCCATTTCGCGATAAAGCCTGCGAAAAGGATGGGGCACGGGGCTTCTGTTTGAGGGCCGGCTCAATAGTGCTGGCTGCATGGGCTCTGGCTCCTTTGGCTGTCTGGTTTGCTCTGGCGGCAGCGGCGCAGGGGGTGCCCGCTGGACTTGAAGACAAGGCGCAGCAGGCAGCGAATGCGCCTCCGCGCGTGAAAGCGGCGCAGCGGTTTATGGCGCAGCGGGGTTGGACGCCCGCGCGCGGCCTTGCGGTGAGACGCGCAGGACGCCTGCCCGCCCGGCCGAAAATAAATTCAATTGCGGCTTCGTTACCCATGGATGGAGGGGCGGCTTCGGCTACGTGGCAGCCGCTGGGGCCAGCGGCTGTGGTGACGCCGGAGTTTGGTCTTGTGACGGGCCGCGTATCGGCGCTGGCGCTGGACACATCTGATCCGGCAGGCAAGCGCATTTACCTGGGAACGACCGGGGGCGGGGTGTGGATGGCGCAGTACGCGACCAACCCGGCGGCCGCGGCATTTACGCCTCTCACAGATACGCTGACGGCTCTGGGCGGCGCAGCGGACGCTTCCACCAGCATTGGCGCGATGACGGTGCAGCCGGGCGGCACGGGCGTGATTCTGGCCGGAACCGGCGACCCCAACGATCTGCTTGATTCCTACTACGGCGGCGGCATTCTGCGCTCGACCGATGGCGGAAGCACGTGGACCCTGATTTCGCGGACCAGAGATGTAGAGGATGGACTGGGTGCGCAGGACTTCAGCTTTCTGGGCGAGGGCTTTGCTGGTTTCGCATGGAGTACAGCTGATCCGCAAGTGGTGGTTGCCGCGGTTTCGCAGGCTTGGGAAGGCACGCTGGTGAATGCGGCACAGGCGGGCATAAGCTACCAGGGCTTGTATTACAGCAACAACAGCGGCGAAAGCTGGCATCTGGCAACGATCACCGATGGTGGCACGAATTTTGTGCAGGGTCCGCTGGCGGCGTTTGCGGCTCCGGACGGCAACGCGGCTACAGCGGTGGTGTGGAACGCGAAGCGAGGCCTGTTT
Source organism: uncultured Acidobacteriaceae bacterium (assembly GCA_903828675.1). Lineage (GTDB taxonomy): Bacteria > Acidobacteriota > Terriglobia > Terriglobales > Acidobacteriaceae > Telmatobacter. Next base: position 98,545 of record CAIKND010000213.1, on the reverse strand, counting down.
GTGGCCGCGGTGCGCTACCACGGCTACTACCAGTCCGCGGACGGCGTTACCTGGACGCGCATGGCGTCGCAACCGGGCGCGGGCCTGACTACGCTGTTGTGCCCGAACAACCCGGGCAGCACGGGCTCGTTTGCCTGCCCCATCTTTCGTGGTGCGCTGGCAGTGAATCCCGAGACCGGCGACACCTTTGCCTGGACGGTGAATTCCTATAACCCGGCAACAGGACTATGGCCTGACCTGGGGATCTGGCAGGACCAGTGCGGCCTGAATGGAAGCGCGTGCGGCAATCAGGCCATCGCTTTTGCGAAGCTGCCCTGGCTTCCAGGGACAAGCGCCACGGAGCCCGCGATCGCAGACGGCGGCTACACACTGGCGCTGGCTGCGGTTCCGGCGGGTGTGGGAGCGGGCTACGATACGCTGCTCTTTGCCGGGGCAGACGACCTGTGGAAGTGCAGCCTGGCGATGGGTTGCCAGTGGCGGAACACCACGAACGCAACGACTGGCTTCTGTGCGCAGGTGGGCGCATACCAGCATGCCCTGGCCTGGGACCCAGGCAACCCGTTGCAGATTTTTGTGGGCAACGACAGCGGACTGTGGAGTTCGAGCGACGGGATTGGGGAGTCGGGAGCGCTGTGCCCCTCGTCCGGCAATAGCGACGCTTCCCACTTTCAGAATCTGAACGGGAACCTGGGTTCGCTGGCGGATGTGGTGAGCATTTCCGCAGTAACCACGACGCCCTACACGATGATGTCGGGGCTGGGTGCGAACGGGACCGTGGGCGTAAAGAGCGGGGCGGCGACGACGAACTGGCCGCAGATTCTGGGCGGTTACGGCGGTCCGGTGTCCATTGACCCGAGAAACAGCTCGAACTGGTACGTGAACAACGAGTCGGGCGTCTCAATCTACCTGTGCGCGCAGGCGACACCGTGCGCGGCTGCGGATTTCGGTTCGAGCCCGGTGGTAAGCAATGTGGACGTGAGCGGAGATGGACTCACGATGCCTACGCCGGCGCCTTTCCTGGTGGACCCGCTGGACCCGACGCAGTTGCTGGTGGGGACATGCCGGGTATGGCGAGGGCCGGGGGACGGCAGCGGCTGGAGCCAAAGCAACGCGGTGAGCGACGTTCTGGACGGCGGGGTGGGCGGCACGTGCAAGGGCGACGCTCTGATCCGCTCGATGGCCGCGATGCCGCTCGGGAGCGGCGGCGAGGTGGTGTACCTGGGCATGTACGGGTCGGCCAATGGCGGGGCCAATCTGCCCGGCCATGTGTTGAGCGCGGTGGTCAAGCCTCCACTGAGCGCCATGCCCGAGTGGCACGATTTGACGCTGGGTAAGGTCGACAACGACCGCAACGGCCTGAATGCGTTTGGCCTGGACATTTCCAGTCTCTTCATCGATCCGCACGACCCGAGCGGGAACACGGTTTACGTCACGGTGGAGGGAGTGAAGAGCCCTTTGCAAGAGGTGCAGGTGGTGTACCGCACTACCGATGGGGGCAAGCACTGGACGGACCTGACGGCGAATCTTCCGGCTACTCCGGCAAGCAGCGTGGTGGTGGACCCGCAGGAAGCCAGTACTGTGTATGTGGCCACGGACGAGGGTGTTTATTTCACGACCGAGGTCGGGAGTTGCGGTTTGCCGCCGTACGCATGCTGGTCAGTGTTTGGGACCGGCCTTCCGGAGGCTCCGGCGGTGGCTCTGAGCGCTTCACCGGCGGGCACGGCGAAGCCGGTGCTGGTAGCGGCGACGTACGGCCGCGGTATATGGCAGACGCCGCTTTGGACGGCGGGCGCAAATCTGACCGCCGCGGTGGCCAGCCCCGCTTCGCTGAGCTTTGCCAGCCAGATGTTTGGGACCACCAGCGCAGCGCAGACTGTGACCATTTGGAACACGGGCAACATCGCATTGACGCCGACGACGATTACCAAGACCGGGGACTTCAACGAGACGGACAACTGCCAGAACATGAGTGTGGCGGTGGGGGCGAACTGCACGATTCAGGTAACGTTCCGGCCCACAGCGGTGGGGCAGCGCACGGGACAGATGATTGTGAGCGCCAACGTTTATGGCGGGCAGTTGACGGTGGATCTGGGCGGGACTGGAACGCCGTCGGGCTCGGTCAGCCTGACTCCGCCCAGCATTGATTTCGGCCAGGTGGCGGTGGGGGCCGTGTCGGATGCGGTGCAGGTTCAGGCCGGCAACAGCGGCACGGCGGCGGTTCAGATTAGCTCCGTCACCATTACATCTCCTTTTACGATTGCGACGAACCTTTGCGGGTCCGCCAGCCTGGATGTGGGCGCCGATTGCCAGGTTCGGATAGAGTTTGCGCCAACGCAGATTGGAGCGGCGGCTGGAACGCTGACGTTTACAGACGCGGCCGGAACACAGACGGTCGAGCTGAGAGGGACAGGTGCAGTCGCGCCGACCGATGTCCTGAACCCCAGTTCGCTAAGTTTTCCCGCGACGGGGACGGGCGAGCTATCGGATGCGCAGACGATTACGCTGACCAACGTGGGCGACCTGCCGCTGAAGGCGATTTCAATCACGGTGAGCGGAGACTTCAGGGACACGGACAATTGCGGCACGCAACTGGCGCCGCATTCGGTGTGCACGATTACGGTGGTTTTTGCGCCGACGCAACAGGGCAGCCTGGCCGGCACGCTGACCGTGAAAGACGCGCTGCGGACGCAGACGGCGGGGCTTGCGGGGGCAGGGGCGGCGGCGCCGGTGCTGAGCGTGAGTCCGGGCAGTTTGAATTTTCCGATGCAGTTGCCGGGGGTGGCCAGTTCGCCTTTGACTTTGACGGTAAGGAACACCGGAGGAGTGGCGATGGCGGGGCTGGGCTTTCAGATTGCGAGCCCTGCAGCCGCCAGTTTTGCCAAAGGCGCGACAACCTGCGGAACGTCGCTGGACAGCGGCAGCAGTTGCACGATGCAAGTGATCTTTACCCCTGCAACAACCGGCGGAAGCGCGGCCACGCTATCGGTCTATTCCTCATCCGTGGGCGTGGCGGGGATCGATGTGCCGCTGAGCGGATCGGCGCAGCTTGTTTCCGGGCTGGGGGTGAACCCGGCGCACTTGAGCTTTGCGGCCGCCAATCCGGGACAGCCGAGCGCCCCGCAGATAGTGACGGTGAGCAACACCAGCGGCTTTGCGATGCAGTCGCTGTCTTTGTCGCTATCTGTCGCTTCTCCATTCAGTCTGGCGCAGAATACCTGTTCCGGCACTCTGGCGGCCGGAGCAAATTGCACTGCTGGAGTGATCTTTACGCCCGTTGCCAGCGGGGCGGCGGCAGGTATCTTGACCGTCAGTTCTTCGTCTGTAGCAACCGCGGCTACGGTTGCACTGAGCGGCACCGGTGCTGTTCCGGCGGAGATCCGGGTGACGCCATCGCCGATGAACCTGGGAGCTGCGGGACCAGGCACGGCGAGCGGCGCAACGGCGTTTGTCGTGACCAACCCAGGAACGCTGGTGAGCCTGAGCAATCTGACGCTGGCGGTTTCGACGGGCTTTCAACTTGTGAACAACACCTGTACCAGCACACTCGCGACGCAGGCCAGTTGCGGCGCCGGGGTTGAGTTCATCCCTGGAAGCGTGGGGCCGGTGACAGGGAGCCTGACTGTCATCAGCAGTTCGGTAAATGGAAACACCGTGGTGGCGCTGTCGGGCATGGGTTTCGATTTCACGCCTTCCGTCTCCGGATCGAGTGCCGTGACTGTCTCGGCCGGGCAGACCGCCAACTACGTTTTGAAGATCGACGCAGCAAGCGGAGTTCAGGGGACCTTCACGTATGGCTACACGTGCGGCACGCTTCCGGCGTATGCGCTGTGCCTGTTCAACCCCACGAGCACAGCAGCCAGTGCGGGCAACAGCGGCTATGTGACGATTTCAATTTCAACCGGGTCAGGGTCGGCGGCACTGACGGGTGATCCGGCCAAGTGGCGCATGGCTCCGCTGCTGTGCGGGCTGGTGCTGCTGCCGCTGGCCTGGAGACGGAGGCGCAAGGCGCTGCTGCTGTTTGTGCTGCTGGCCGTAACGGCAGGCGCAGTTTCCAGTTGCACCAGCGCGGGGCTGATTTCGACCGGAGGCTCAGGCGGTTCCAGCAAAGGGTCCCGCACTCCAGCGGGAACTTATACGATTCCGGTTACGGTGACTTCGAGCGGTGTCTCGCATGCGGTGACGCTGACTCTGGCTGTCGACTAATAGCCGGCGCGCGGACACAGCATGGATGGCTGGGCGCAGACTGAAAACCGCTATACTCTATCTTCGGGCTTTGCTCATGAGCGCACGCGCCGAAACCTCGGAAAGACCGGATACAGAAACGCCTGAGATGAGGAAGGGCAGGGAATGACCGCCAGAGTAACTGTGGAAGAAGTAGTGCGCGTGGCCGAGCTGGCCCATCTGGAGCTGAAGCCTGAAGAAACACCGGCGATGCTCAACGATCTGAACGCCATCCTGGACTACGTAGCCGAACTGAACGAACTGGATACGGTGGGCGTGACGCCGCTGGCGCAGGTGAGCGAGTTAGGGAACGGGGCAGGTGCTGGCTGTTTGCGATCCGACCAGGTGTCGCCTTCGCTCGACCGGGCGGCTGTAATGCCCCAGGCTCCGGAGACGGATCAGGTCTTCTTCAAGGTGCCTAAGGTGATTGAGCGGTAACTTGCCTTTCGCGGTGAAGATGCGCGGTGAATAGGATTGCAGAAGATCGCAGCGGGGCTAAAGCAAGCAGCGAAGCGGCCGCCAGAAGGCCATGAGACCGGGAAGGTCGATAAGGAAGGTTCGATTGTCCAGCGAAGCGAAAGCCACGGAAAGTTTTGTTGAAAAGCCGAAATCACTGGCGGCGTTGCGCGCCGGGATTCAGTCGGGCAGCACCAAAGCTACGGATCTGGCCGCAAGGTACTTCGACCGGATTGCCGCGATCAATCCGCGGCTGAACGTCTACCTGAGCCTGACCAGGGAGCGCGCTCTCGAGCAGGCGGCGCGCGTGGATGAGATGGCGGCCAAGGGCGATCCTCTGCCGCCGCTGGCGGGAATTCCGGTGGGCATCAAGGATGTGCTGGTGGTGAAGGGCGCTCCTGCCACGGCGGGGTCCAAGATTCTGGAAGGCTACCGGCCTCCCTACGACGCCACGGCTGTGGCCAGGCTGGAAGCGGCGGGCGCGGTGCTGCTTGGCAAGCTGAATTGCGACGAGTTCGCCATGGGCTCGTCCAATGAAAATTCTGCTTATGGACCGGTGCGCAACCCGGTGGATACGGAGCGGGTTCCAGGCGGCTCGAGCGGCGGCTCGGCGGCGGCGGTGGCGGCCAACATGGCGGTGGCCACGCTGGGCTCGGACACGGGCGGCTCGATTCGCCAGCCGGCCAGTTTCTGCGGAGTTGTGGGCGTGCTGCCAACATACGGACGGGTTTCGCGCTATGGGCTGATTGCCTATGCGTCTTCGCTGGACCGCGTGGGGCCGTTCGCCTCTAACGTGCGCGACGCCGCCACGCTGCTGGGCGTGATCGCAGGGCAGGATCCGAAAGACGCGACCTGCTCTCCCGCTCCGGTGCCGGATTACGCGGCGGAGAGCGACAAGCCGGTGGCGGGATTACGCATCGGCGTTCCGGCTGAGTATTTTGCCGAGGGACTTGACCCGGAGGTGCGGGCGGCCATTGAAAAGGGCATCGCCGCGCTGGGGGCGGCAGGATGCAGTGTAAAGCCGGTTTCGATGCCGAATACCAAGTACGCGGTTCCGACGTATTACCTGATTGCCACGGCTGAAGCCAGCGCCAACCTGGCGCGCTTCGACGGCGTGCGCTACGGGTACCGCTCGCCGGCCTCCGACACTCTGTCCGACATGTATTCGCACTCCCGCGACGAGGGCTTTGGCGCGGAGGTCAAGCGGCGCATTCTGCTGGGAACCTACGCGCTGAGCGCGGGCTACTACGATGCCTACTACTTGAAGGCGCAGCAGGTGCGTCGGCTGCTGGCCGAGGAGTATCTGCGGGCCTTCAACGACGTGGACGCGATCGTGACGCCGACGGCTCCGACACCCGCCTTCAAGCTGGGCGAGAAGACAGGCGATCCGCTGGCCATGTACCTGGCCGACATCTATACGGTGACAGCGAGCCTGGCGGGCATCTGTGGCGTGACGGTGCCCTGCGGAACAACCGCAGCCGGACTGCCCGTAGGCATGCAGGTGCTGGCTGCGCATTTGAATGAAAGCACGGCCTTCCGCGTGGCGCGGGCCGTGGAAGATGCGGGGATTTATTGATCCGGCAAAAAAGCAAGGTCATCTTCTTCCCATCCATTCCCGCAAAACACGCGGGAATGGATGGGGCACCCGAACAGTATTGAGTTGCCGGATCTATAGGAGCGAGGGAAATGAGCAAGGGCGGGAAGATTGCGGCGGTGGTTCTGACGGCGGCGCTCGCCGTTGCGACGGCTTCACAGGCGGCACCGCGCAAACCGCATACCGTGGTTCTGGGCGCAGGCAAGCGCGTTCCTTACTCGAAGGCCGGCGACCCGGCCGGCGCGGCGGCCACTGAAGACGCGCTGAAGATTCGCGCCCTCATGGTGGATGGCGTTCTGAAGGAGTGGACCACCGGCGACGCCCACGATGTAACCGATCGCAGCTTTGTGGTGAGGCGCGTGATCCGCCTCAATGATTCTCTTCCCGGCGACAAGCTTGGCCACTGGGTTTGGCAGCGGGGCCCCTGGGTGCTGGTGGATCGCGTGACGGGCCATGCCGCGCCGCTCAAGTTGCCAGACTACGACCCAGGAGTAAGCCAGGTGAGCTGGTTCCGCGACTACGGGGCCTATTGCGGCGTAACCGCGAGCGGGAAGAGCCTGTACGCCGTGGTGGCGCAGGTGGCGGCGCGCAAGGCGGTGCTGGCAAAGAAGCTTTCGGCCTTCGATCCAGAGAGTCATCCCGATCCGGCCTGCGCACCTCCAGAATGGCAGCGCGAGCCGCTGCGGATTACCTTTCATCCAACGGTCAAGGACGCGGTGAGCTACGACATTGTTCCCGGCTCAGCGGTGCTGGTGGAAGACTCAGGCGACGAGGCCGAGACTCCAGCGCAGCCTGCCGCAGAGACAAAAGCGAAGTAGCAAGTCGGCTAGTCAGCGAAAACCATGGAATCACTCGACGAACTTCTGCGGAAGGCTGAGGCGGCGCATGGGCACCTGTGCGCGGGGCAGATTCTGGGAGTGCGCATGGCCCTTCTTGGTCTGGCGCGGCTCGGCATTGCGGACCCGCGCGGCGCAGCTCGCAGACGCTTCGTGACCTATGTCGAGATCGACCGCTGCGCAACCGACGCCATAAGTCTTGTGACTGGCTGCCGGCTGGGCAAGCGCGCCCTCAAATTCCGTGACTGGGGCAAGATGGCCGCCACCTTCGTCGATACTGCCTCGGGCCGCGGGGTACGGATTGTGGCTCTCGAAGACTCCCGCGAGTTAGCGCGCGAACTTTATCCCCACCTGGCAAGCGAGGGCAGCAAGCAAATGCAGGCCTATCGCGAACTCTCCGATGCTCAACTCTTCCGGGAGCAACGGGTGCGCGTGGACATCCATGGAGCCGAAATGCCGGGCAGCCGGGGCAAGCGCGCGGTCTGCCCTCGCTGCGGAGAAAGCGTGAACTTTGGGCGCTTTGAGCAGGCGGATGGCGAGCGTCTCTGCCTGAGCTGCGCGCGCCCCGAACTGCGCTACTGGACGCCGGAAGACACGGAGAAGGGAGGGAACAGGGAACAGTGAGCAGGGGACAGTGAAAATCAGCCTCTGGCCACTGCTTACGGTCCGCTGCCTCACCGCTTTATTTCGCGGTTCAGATTCCACAGCACCCAGAGCATGAGGGCTATGGAGGGGACTAGGGCAAAACCAGAGTCACTGTGTCCTGTTCAATGCATGCGAGGCCGCCGCTCCCTGGGGGGTCGCGTCGACTTGGATGAACTGCTTTCGGGATATACCAACTCTGGTTTTGCCATATCGGGATAAGCAAGAGCAATTCTGAGCGAAATTCGAACATGAGGATGGGCCCCCTTCCCGCATTCGGGGCTGAGGAGGAGGCTCCCAACAGTCGCGCCCCGAGGCGAGTGCGTCGTAATACCAGAAATCGCCCGAACCGGTAATGAAGGGGTATGTAAGCTGTAAGGGCTTTATAAAAAGGACGGGAAGTGGCCGGTTGAGGTGTTTTGACGCTCAGAACGCCTTGACACGCAAGCGGGCACGCGTATCTTATCTTCCTAGGCATTCTTTTGGATTCCGTGCGGAGTGGGCACCGGTTGAGTGGTGCGGTTTTCGCGGGCGGAGCGCCAACAGAGAGCTGTGTCGAACAGGAAGCAGACGGCGGCAGGGTTCCAAGGATGAATGCAGGCACGGGAAGGCTCTTCAATTTCCCGTCATGCGGCAACCGGACTCTACTTCCAGAGCCTGGGCTGGATTTGACCAACGGCCAGGACCATTCCCGGAGACAAATTTATTTTCAGGCGCCCGGCGAAAGGCCGGGTGTGCCTGTGCCCCGAGCAGCGAATTTGCGGCTCAGGGCGAGCAAAGGACGAGTGTGGCGACGAGTTTCGCAATGTTGTTGGCTGGACCCGGCGGAGCAGGTGGTGGCGGCCTGACGGTGCTGTTGCCCTTGCTTTTGATCCCGGTACTTTACCTGGTGATGATCCGCCCGCAACAGAAGCGGCAAAAGCAGTGGCAGTCGATGCTGGGCTCGATCAAGCCTGGCGACCGCGTGACCACTGCCGGCGGCATCCGCGGCATTATCCTGTCCATGAAGGACGATTCCATCATCATCCGCGTGGCTCCGGACAACCTGAAGCTGGAAGTGGCCAAGAACGCGATCGCCTCGGTTACCACCCAGGACGGCTCTTCGGCCTCCTAGGCCTCGGACCAAAGAAACGGAACTAGAGAAACGGAACCATGAAGAAGAATCTCAAGAACAAAGTTCTCCTGATTATTGCGGTCCTGGTGGTTTTCACCTACGGCATCATCGGGGTGCCCTCGGGAGTGAGCGGCAAGGCCCTGATGGAAGCCCTCAGCAACCGTATTCACCTCGGTCTCGATCTGCGCGGCGGCGCCCACCTGATTTTGCAGGTAGTGGTGTCAGAAGCGGTGGCTTCGGAGACGGACAACACCGTGGCGCGGGTTCAGCAGGACTTGAAGACGGCCAAGCTGACGTTCTCGCAGGCGTACAAGCCAGATCCGACCAAGCCTCAGGTGATCCGCCTGGAAGGCACGACACAGCCCAACGCGAGCGTGGTGCGCTCCCTGCTTGACACCAAGTATTCCAACGAATACGACGTGAACGGCGGCGGCGCGGACAACACCTGGACGCTGACCATGAAGCCGCTGGTGCAGAAAGCCCTGGAAGAAAAGACCGTCCAGCAGGCCATCGACACCATTCGCGACCGCGTGGATTCGCTGGGTGTGAGCGAGCCGCTGATCCAGGAGTACAACCTGGGCGCCAATCAGATTCTTGTCGAGCTGCCGGGCATCTCGGACCTGGACCGCGTGAAAAGCATCATCCAGTCCACCGCTCGGCTTGAGATTCACGCTGTTGTGGGCGGTCCCTATCAGGACGAAACAGCGGCGCTGGCAAGTGTGGGAGGCGTGGTTCCTCCCGACGAGATGCTGGTTCATGGCTCCGGCGCCCTAGCCACCGGTTCCGATGCCGACAGCGTATACGTGCTGCAGCGCGTCTCGGTAGTGGCGGGCAGCGACTTCCGCTCGGCCGACCCTGGCACCGATCAAAACGGCCTCAGAAATGTCCGCTTCACGCTGACCAATGAAGCCGGCGACAAGTTCTACGAATACACAAGCGTCAACGTCGGCAAGAGCATGGCGGTGGTGATGGGCGGCCGCGTTCGCGAAGTGGCGAACATCAAGAGCGCCATTCGGGATAGCGGCGAAATTGAAGGCAGCTTCACTCCAGACGAAGTCACCATCCTTTCCAAGATGCTGCGCACCGGCGCGCTTCCGGCTTCGTTGAATTATCTGGAAGATCGCACCGTGGGCGCGTCACTCGGCGCGGATTCGATTCGCCAGGGTGTCACGGCGGCTATCGTCGGTGTGCTCGTGGTGATGGCCTTCATGCTCTTCTATTACCGGGGCTCGGGCATCAACGCCGACCTGGCGCTGTTCCTGAACCTGGTTATCCTGCTGGGCTTCATGGGCTTCTCCAAGGCGACGCTGACATTGCCCGGTATTGCCGGAGTGATTTTGACCATAGGCATGGGCGTGGACTCGAACGTACTGATCTTTGAGCGAATACGCGAAGAGGTACGCGCCGGCAAGGCGCCATCGGCGGCTGTGGACCAGGGCTTTGCGCATGCCTGGGTAACCATCGTCGATACGCACGTAACCACCATTGTTTCGGCGGCCATCCTGTTCCTTTTCGGCAGCGGCCCGGTGAAGGGCTTCGCGGTCACCCTGACCTTCGGTCTGGCGGCCAACCTGTTCACGGCAGTGTATGTCTCGCGCGTAATTTTCGAGGCGCACCTGAACAAGCTGAAGCCAGGGGAAACGGTGTCAATCTAGGATTTGGGACGAGGGCCGCCTGACCGGCAATTCCGGCCGGCGGCAGAAAACATTGAACGCTGCAGTCCTTAAGGACTACGGCCCCAGGAAGCGGAGAGAACCAGTGGAATTGTTTCACGGCGTGAATGTGGACTGGCTTGGGAAGAAGTGGTACTTCCTCGCCTTTTCTATGATCTTCAGCGTTGCCGGCATCATCTCGATGAGTATGCACTGGGTGCAGATCGGCAGTCCGGTCCCCCTGAGCGTGGACTTTCGCGGCGGCACACAGGTACAGCTTCAGTTTGCCCAAACTCCCGATATAGGCAGAATTCGCCAGGCGACTGTCGAGGCGGGCATCAAGGACGCCAGCGTTGTGGCCTATGACGTAGCCAGCAACAACGAGGTACTCATCAGCCTGCCCGAGCAGACCAATGAGAGCTCGCTTGATGCGGGCCGCCAGCAGATCGTCGATGCCCTGCATGCGCACTACGCCAATCAATTTACGGTGCGTAACGTGCAGGTAGTCGGACCCACAGTGGGCAAGCAACTTGAGCGGCAGGCCGGCCTCGCCACGCTTTACTCCATGGCGGGCATGCTGGTCTATCTATGGTTCCGTTTCCAGTTGATCTACGGCGTGGCCGCAGTTGTTGCCTGTTTCCACGACACCCTGATCACGGTTGGCTTTTTTGCGCTTACCGGGCAGGAGATCAGCCTGACCGTCATTGCGGCCATCCTGACGCTCGTGGGCTATTCGATGAACGATACCATCGTCGTTTTTGACCGAATCCGCGAGAACCTGCGCCTGAGCCGGAGAGAGGCCTTGCCGGATGTCGTTAATCGCAGCATTAACCAGACGCTGAGCAGAACTGTACTCACGTCGGGTCTTACCTTCCTGACCGTGCTGTCGCTTTATGTTTTTGGCGGCCAGGTGTTGAGGGGCTTTTCATTTGCGCTCGTGGTGGGTATTCTGATTGGTACCTATTCATCAATTGCTGTGGCCGCTCCAATGCTGGTTGCATGGCAGGAGTGGCGTGGAAAGAGCGGCAAGGGGACAACGCTACCTGCCGCGAAACGCGCACGAGTGTAGTTTTTTGAGGCGTCCGGGAGTATCCTGAAGCTCGCTTGTGAATGCGAGCGAACGTTTTCCCGGACAAGGCACAAAATCTTTCAACCAGCTCCAGAGTGCGGCGTTTTTTGGCGGCTTGGGGGCTGGGAATTGCACAGGTTTTAGAGCACGCTTTGCATGAGAGGCGTTGTTCTGATAAGGTGATCACGCTTCTTCAGAGACCGTTTTCACGCTCGGGAACATTTTCAGTTTCCGCGGTGTCTAAGTAGAGGTAACCAACACCCGATTCGAGGCTGGCCATGTTTGAAGATTCCACGTTTGAATCCGCGGGTAGGATCAAAACCAAGAGTGGACGCTGGGCGATGTTTACAGGAATCGCCAACTTCTCGGTTCTTGTTCTCCTGGTTCTCATTCCGCTGATCTACCCTGAGGCGCTGCCCAAGGGCGCTATGCAGACATTGCTGTTTGCACCCCCTCCGCCGCCACCTCCTCCTCCTCCGCCACCTCCACCGGAGGCAGTGCATGTTGTGCATGTGCAGTCGGAGATGATGAACAACCAGCTGACGGCCCCCACGCGCATTCCGCATAACGTCACCATCGTTACCGAGAAGGAAGCGCCCACCTCAAGCTTCGGCGTTGCCGGCATGGAAGGTTTGGGAGGAAGCAACACGGGCGTCACCGACAGCCTGTTTGGAAGTGGCGGACCCAAGGTGAAAGCCGCTGTTCCGAAGAAGGTCAATATTTCAGCCGGCGTAGCCGTGGGCATGCTGCTTCAGAAGACTCAGCCTGTCTATCCGCCGATTGCCAAGGCAGCCCGTGTTTCCGGGACGGTGGTTTTACAGGCCACCATCTCGAAGTCCGGAACAATTGAAGGTCTCCACGTGATCAGTGGACCGGCTATGTTGCAACAGGCCGCCATGGACGCCGTGAAGTCCTGGCGCTACAAGCCCTACCTGCTCAATAACGAGCCGGTCGAAGTTGAGACCACGGTGAACGTGATCTTTACTCTGGGTGGATGACCAACTCCCTGGCTCCCTGCTGCGTCTTTGACAAGGGGCCCCGCTTTTGACTTGAATGCGAATCTGGAAAGAGCAGCATTCTCAGCAACCGCAAGGCAGTATTAGTTCACAAGAAACTCCTTAGGAGGAACGATTCAGTGATTCTCGCTCAGCTCACACACTTCGCTTCGCACACGGTCAGCAGCCTGGCACTTTTCCAGGAAGAGCAGACGGTCGGTTTCAGCCCCATGCAGCTTTGGGAAAACATGGGTTGGCCCGTGCGCTTCATCGCCGTCACTCTTTTTGTCGAGTCGATCTGGTCGTTGGCCGTTATGATCGACCGCTACCTGTACTTCTCCGCAGCCCGCAAGCAGTCGCGCGAATTCGCGCCCAAGGTTGCCGGCGCCCTGAAGGACAGCAAGCTTGAAGAGGCGATCAAGATCGCCGACCGCAACAAGAAGTCCCACCTGGCCGAGGTTGTAACGGCTGGCCTGCAGGAGTTCCGCTCTTCCGGCGGCTCACCTACAGACGAGACGATTGCTAGTTCGGGCCGCGCGTTGGAGAGGGCTGAGGCCATCGTCCACGCCAAGCTGAAGAGGGGCCTTGCAGTTCTGGCCACCATCGGCGCCACTGCACCGTTCGTTGGACTGCTGGGCACCGTCATCGGTATTCTGCACGCCTTCCAGCAGATCGCCACCCAGAAGACCTCAGGTATCGGCGCGGTTGCTGGCGGCATCTCGGAAGCCCTGGTCACCACGGCTTTCGGCCTGCTTGTGGCCATCCCCGCTGTCATGGCATTCAACTACTTCACCGGCCGCGTTGAGGCGTTCGACGTCGAAATGGACAACTCCTCTAGCGAACTGGTCGACTACTTCATCAAGCAGAGCCACAAGCGCTAAGCGAGGCGGCTCACGGCTCGAGCGAGAAGCTGCGGAGGGCAGGGGAGTTGCAAGTCTCTCCTGCCCGCCGGTTTCAACCTCACGCAAGCCATCTAGTTCGAGAGTAAAGCCGGACGGGATCCGGTACAAAAAATTCAAACGCACGGAGCCCCGACAATGGGAATAGCGGTACGTGACGTAAGCAAAGCTGTCAGTTCCAATATCAACGTCACACCAATGGTGGACGTGATGCTGGTTCTACTCATCATCTTCATGGTCATCACCCCCATGCTTCAAAACAAGGTCCAGGTCGACATGGCCAAGGTGGACAACGCCGTTGCCATGCCGGACGCTGACAAGGAAGACGCTATCGTCGTCGCGGTTACTCGTGATGGTGGCTTGTTTCTTGGGCAGGACAAGGTGGCCCCCAGCGAGCTTGGAAGGTTGGTTCGCGATAAACTTTCTGACAAGCCTGGCAAAACGATATATGTTCGCGCAGATGCGCGCGCACAGTACAAAGCTGTTGAAGACGCCATCGACGACGTGCGTACTGCCGGCGTGGATGAAGTGGGCTTGCTAACGCAAAAGCGCGAAGGCAACCTATCAGGCGGCGAATAAGTTTTGCAGCTATGCTGTCTCTATAACGATTCCGCAGTAAACGAGGAGTTTTAAGCCATGGCAATGTCAATGGGAGGCGGGGGAGGCTACTCGTCCGACATCAATGTTACGCCCATGATCGACGTTCTTCTGGTATTGTTGATCATCTTCATGGTCATCGTGCCGGTGACGCCCAAGGGCTTGGATGCGCTGGTGCCTCAGCCTCCAAAGACTCAGCAGCCGGAGCAGATTAAGAATGACCGCACAATTGTCGTGCAGGTCTTCTACCATCCCGGCGCGGCGCCAACATACAAGATCAACGAGGACGATGTGGCCAAGACGGATTTGAAAACCCGTCTTGACACAATCTATGCCAACCGGGCTGAGAAGGTCATGTTTGTTCGCGGCGATGACGATCTAAACTTCGCCTACATCGCAGACGTGATCGATACGGGCCGAGCGGTCGGTGTGGATCACATAGGGTTGATGACGCCGAAGATTCAGGCCGGCCAATAGCAGGGCGCACGGTGGCGTCTTTCTCTTAAGAGGGAAAGGCGCGCCAGGGCAATAGGGCCCAGCCATCTGGCAGGAACCGGTTGCATCGCACCCAAGGCGCCAAAGATTCAGGCTGGCCGATGGGCTGCTGGAATAGCTACAATATTCCAGATTGTCCCTGAGATCCCAGCCACGTTCGGAATGAATTTGTCCGGGCGGAAACTGGAGTACAATTCTTTTTTGATCCTGGTTTCGGTTGCTCCCGCCCGCGGCCAGTGGCAATAGATTCCAGGCGCGCAACCGATAGGCACTCGCCTGAAGGAGAAGGATACGAACATGAATGGACCCGCACGTATTACGGCGCTCGCGGTTACCCTGGCCGGCATGGTGCTTACCATGAGCGGGTGCAACCAGCTTGCAGCCCGTGACCAATTAAACAAGGGAGTGGAGGCGTACAAAAGCGCCCACTACGAAGAGGCGATCGGTCACTTCCAGAAGGCCACTCAGCTTGACCCGAGTCTGCCCATGGCGAAGACCTATCTGGCCACAGCGTTGGCCCAGAATGTGGTTCCCGGACTGGAGACGCAGGAAAACCTGAAGACGGCCCAACAGGCCATCGACATCTTCAAGGACGTACTGGTCAAGGACCCGCACGACGTTAACAGCCTGAAACAGATCGCTGGCATCTATTACCAGATTCATAAGATGGACGACGCCAAGGAATGGCAGAAGAAGGTTCTGCAGGCTGATCCGAAAGATCCCGAGGCCGCTTACACAATCGGCGTGATTGACTGGGATCAGGCGCACAAAAACGTGTTGTCGGCCCTGCAAGCTGCCGGCTTCAACGACGACGGCGCGGGCAACGTCAAGGTGCCCAAGAAGGTTATGGACCCCCTCAAGGCACAGAATTCCGAGTTGGTTGCAGAAGGCCTGCAGTATCTCCTTCAGGCCAACCAGAATCGCGCTAACTATGACGAGGCCATGGCTTATCTAAACCTGATCTATCGGCGCAAGGCGGATGTGGATTTTGGAGATGCTGCAGCCGTCAAGGCTGACATTGCTGCGGCAGAAGATTGGCGCACCAAGGCGATGGGAGTTCGCAAGGCCAACGAAGAGAAGAAGAACGCTGGGCCCGGCGGCATCACCATGGATTCGAACGGCAACCTGAAATAGGCAACTTATTCTGTCCATCAACACCGACGGCCTCTGCCATGTGCGGAGGCCGTTTTATTTCCTATATGCTACAGCTACAACTAACGAGGTGGGTCTTGATCAAGCTACGCAATTACGGCTGCTGGACGGCTCTGTCCACCCTTGTCTTCTCGCCGTTTCTCGCAATTCCCTCGATTGCCCAGACGGTCACCGGGGACGTTCCGCGTCCTGGCATGATGCAGGTTGTGCACACGCTGGGGGGCCTATCGGCGCACAATGACAGTGAAGTTCTTGAGGTGACGGTCTGCGGGGATTCACTGCTGCACGTGGTTGCCCACCCCTTGGGCGCACCGGCATCGTCCGCCTCAAGGCCGTGGATGCTCGACAAGGCGCAGTCCTGCCCTGGGGTGGGTTTTCAGTTCAGCCAATCCGGTGACACGACAACACTGACTACGTCTAAGCTGACCATCTCCCTCTCTGGACGGGAGGGTAGCCTGACCGTTAAAACTCTCAAGGGCGAGACGCTACTGCACGAGAATTCTAATGTGCCGCGGACATACAGTCCACTGGGCTCGCCGGGGCTCTACCAGCTTGAGGACCGCTTCCGGCCCGAGGCCACCGAGGCCGTCTACGGGCTTGGGCAGCACCAGAGCGGCGTGTTCAACTATCGCGGCAGCACGGTAGAACTGGGCCAGAACAACACCGATGTCGCAATTCCGCTGCTGCTGTCCAGCAAGGGGTACGGCATCTTGTGGAATACCGCCTCTTTCAGCTACATGGACAACCGCTTTCCGCTGGAGCTCAGTTTTGAGTCCATGGCGGCAGACCAGGTGGATTACTACGTTCTCTACGGGCCGGAGATGGACGGGATTATCCACGAATACCGGTCGCTGACCGGCCACGCCCCCATGTTTCCGCAATGGGCCTACGGGCTCTTCCAATCCAAAGACCGCTACCAGACACAGGCCGAGATCCTGGATGTCGCCGGCCAGTATCGTGCCCGGCATATCCCAATGGACGCCATTGTGCAGGACTGGTTCTGGTGGAAGCATGGCGGCGAGGGCGATCCCGAGTTCAATGCCGGGTATACCGATGTGCCTGCTGAATTGAAAGCGCTGCATGAAGAGCACGTTCACGCCATGATCTCGGTGTGGGGGCTGATGGACGAGGATTCGAAGAATTATCAAGAAATCCATCGGCAAGGATTCGAGATCCCGGGAACGCGGGTCTATGATCCGACCAACGCCGCAGGGCGCGAGTTCTTCTGGAACCAACTGGCAGGCAAGCTCTTTGCGCAAGGATGGGACGCATTCTGGCTCGACAGCGCGGAGCCGGAAGAACACTGGCCGCATGTGGGCGATGCGATTCTGCGTTACAAGCAACTGGCTATCGGCAGCGGCCTCGAATACACCAATATCTTTCCGTTCGCGCATAACCTCGGCGTGCAGGACCATTGGAAGCAGGCGAACCAGGAGAAGCGCGTGTTTCTGTTGACACGCTCGGCATTCCTGGGGCAGCAGCGCGTGGGAGCCACGGTGTGGTCGGGCGATGTGTACAGCACATGGTGGGCGCTGCGCCATCAGGTGGCTGCGGGGCTGAATTTTGCACTTTCTGGTTATCCCTATTGGACCACCGATATCGGCGGATACCACCAGCCGTACCCAGGCGCGGCCAACGAGCCGGCGTACCAGGAACTGTATGCGCGCTGGTTTGAGTACGGGGCGTTCTGCCCGGTCTTCCGCACGCACGGACACCGCGATCATAACGAACTTTGGACCTACGACAAGGTGTATCCGTCGCTGCTGGCGATCGATCGTCTGCGCTACCGGCTCCTACCCTACGTCTACTCGCTGGCATGGAAGGTGACGGACGAGGACTACACGATTCAGCGGCCCCTGGTGATGGACTTCCGCGCGGATCGAGCTACTTGGGAGATCGGGGATGAATTCCTTTTCGGCCCGGCGATCCTGGTAAGCCCGGTGCTGAAGGAACACGCCACTGGTCGCGGAGTCTATCTTCCGGCCGGAACGGGCTGGTATGACTTCTGGACCGGCGAGCGGACCGAGGGCGGCACCGAGATCAATGTCGCGGCCCCGATCGGACGGATTCCTCTGGATGTGCGGGAAGGGACGATTCTGCCGATGGGACCGGCGATCGAATATGCCGGACAGGCCACGGATCCCATCGAACTGCGCATCTATGCGGGGAAAGATGGCGACTTCAACCTCTATGAGGACGAGGGCGACAGCTATCGCTACGCACAGGGAGCCCACTCGATTATCCCGATCCACTGGGACAATGCGACCCGGACTCTGACCGTTGGCGCCCGGCAGGGAAGCTACAAGGGAATGGCCGCGCGTCACACCTTCAATGTGGTGGTTGTGAGCGCGGGACACGGTACAGGCGGCGAGGTCACAAGCGCGCCGGACAAGGTGCTGGCCTATTCGGGGGAGAAAGCCGCGGCCAGGCTCTGAATGGCGTGAAGAGGATGCGGGAAAAGGCAGGAACTTGGAGCGAAGGGACCGAAAAGCAAACATTCCGGGGCTTTGCCCAAAGAATCGCAAAGACTGCCAGCTTCCCCTGAATCCGCGACTTTCCTGAAGAGTCAGTTTCCGGGCTAAAATCAGCGGTTCGCAAGACGTTGTTCAGGAATTGGTTCGATTCCAGGATTCGACTGGCAACAGCGATGCTGAGATGTTCACCAGCTAGTAACTGACGAGTTGGCGGTGATACGATCGGAGCGTGCAATCGGTGACGGCAACACCTGCTGCAACGGACCCAATTGATTCATTCTCTTGACGATCTCACAGCTAGAGTATTTGGGATTGGTCGACGCTGGAGGATAAGCTATGAAACGATTGAGAATTGTGGCCGCCGTCCTGTTGGTTTCCGCCGCCGGGTTTGTCGCCGCCCTGGTAGTCGCACGCCACCGTCACCCGGTATTGCTGCATCTCTTTGCCAGCTGTAGTTGTACCGATTACTCAGAAGAAGTCACGGGCCTCACGCTCTTTAATCCTTTCAGAGATCGCGCACCTGAAACTGCCGCAGAATCTTTCCTAGCAGATATCCGGCAGGGAAAGTGTTTGGCCGACGGCCATGCCATAGACTGCACGCACACCGATCTCAAGGCTCGCGCATTCGAGTGGAGGCTCAAGAATAGACGTGACATGTCAGATCAGATCTTTCTCTACTATCAATTCACAAGGTTGGATGGTGTGAATGTTGAACGTTGGTCCGGCGAAGGCATGGTTAGTATCAGCGAGACAAAAGGTATCTGGGAACCCCGGTCATTCGATGTCATTTGGTAGACCGAAACTCACTCACAGGACCAGTCCCGAGAGGATCGTCGGTAATTCGGAAGTAACGCCAATTTGAAACTCTCAAAGGCAACCGCGGATCCTTCACTTCGTTCAGGATGACATTGCTGTGGGTGGCGGATGATGGTGCGGAGCTGGCATTGTGGTTGGATTGCCGGCAAGGCGTACAGTGTCGGTAAACAGGCAGCCGGCTGATCGTAAGTTATCTTCTAGTCAATTCGGTCTTATGGGCAAAGAGCGGGCAAATCCGGTGGGCCTTGCTCGCCTAAACTTTTCCGTCTTGCCCAATAAATCTGAATCATCGAGAAAGCCACCTCAGAGGCTAAACAGGCTGCGGAATAAGGCTTGAATTGAGAGGGAAAGCCGGGAACGCATCCCTCAGGGGCTAAGGCCCAGGTTTGTTTTCAGCGGATTGCGGCACGACTGAAGTCGTGCCCTGACGCAAAGCTCGCCAATAGAGTTCGGATATTGAGTTTTCCCGCAACCTGTAAAGCCCTCGTTCATTCTGCGGCGCTTATGCCGGGGATAAATCCCCGGCATATCACCCGGACGAGCTCTTCCGCAGCCTGTGAAGTACTTGTGTATTTTCAATTACTTGCGGCACACTTCGACTTCGCTCAGTGCAGGCTTTGAAGTCGTGCCCTGACACAGAGCCCGCATGGGACATCGAACAATGAGCTTCTTCGCACGAGTCTCTTCTCACTTCCTGGCCGACAGATTGATTCAAGGGTGCAGGGAGGGGGGGGGTGGGTAGGGAGGGATGGGGTGGGAGGGGGGTGGGTGGTGTGTGCCAGCTAGGTGGCCTGCGCAGTTCGAGCGGGGCTTGATTGGGCTTGCAATCCACGGCGTACCTTCATCTTTTGTCCTCTATGAATATTGTGCGCCCAATGGGGTTAATTCTCTGCAATCGAGAAGGCGGTTAAGTTATTTACATTCAGCGCCTTGAAAACAAGTGGCATTTTTGTTGTTAGGACTTTTCATTTCGTGCACGGGATTATTGGCGGCGTATGAGCAGAATCTCATGTCCCGCTCGGGGGCTAAAGAGGCTGCGGAAAGGGCCTGATTTCTGGGAAAAGCCGGAGAAGCATACCTCAGGGGCTAAAGCCCTCATGTATTTTCAACCACTTACGGCACGGCTGAAGCCGTGCCCCTTCAAAACAGTCCCTTGATAGGAGTTTTTCCGCAGCCTTTCATGTCCGTCTATTGTGTCTGCTTAGATAAGAAATAGGGATACCGTGGGGCTGCGCGATCAATCATTCGAGCGGCGCGGTTGAAAGTCAGCAAGTCAGCCCCTGCTGCGCAGGGATAGCGAGTCAGCGGGTCAGCGGGTGATGCTCGACGAGGCGGCTTTATGCCACTTGGGACGGTCGGCCTTATTGATCCTGCAACAAAGCAATGGCATCATCTTCCCACCCATTCCCGCAAAAGAACGCGGGAGTGGATGGGGCACGGAGCACTTTTGCGGTAATTCGCGAGGACGACTCCGGGGTTGAATTGCCGCTGATTCTGGCTGCAGCGGGCATAAAAATGCCTCATGCGCGTTGGATCGAAGCGCATGAGGCGGTGTTCTGGAGGGCGTACTTTAGCGCGCGCCGTCCTTGAGGATACGGTCGGCAAGGTAGTTGTGTACCTTGGCTTCGTCGTGGAGCATTTCCAGATAAGCGTTCTGGAGCAACTGCGCGCGGCTGTCGTGGAGGAGCTTGTGAATGGCCTGCTGTACGCGGGGGTCATTCAATTCGCGCTGCCCGGCGGGCTCATGCGCGATCAGCTTGTAGATGGCATAGCCGATGGTCTTGTGAGCGGGCCCGGAGGGGTCGTTGATGGGCAGAACGCCGGTGAACTGATCCGGCTTGAGCTTGCTGATCGAATCGTATACTTCCGGCGCGCCGTGCAGGGCCGACTCGGCAACAAAGCCCATGTCTCCGCCATTGGAACTGGTGTTCGAGTCCTCTGAGAAGTTCATGGCCAGGGCGCCAAAGTCTTCGCCGCTTTCGAGGCGGCTGTGCAGCGTCTGGATTTTCTTTTTGGCGTCGGCATCGCCGGATGCCTTGTTGTTCTGCAGGTTGCCGGCCTGCTGGGTGGGACCGCTGGTAACGACGATCTGCGCCAGATGATACTGGGGCTCGATCAAATTGAACTCGGCCTTGTGGGCCGTATAGTAGCTGGAGATTTCGCCGTCCGTGATGTTGATTCTGGACTCGATCTCCTTGTTGATCAGCTTGGTCTTGGTGAGGGAGCGGTGCAGGTCGCGCTTGAAGTCGTCCAGAGAGAGGTTGCGCTGCTTGAGCTGGTTGTCAAACTCTTCCTGCGTGTAGGGCGCCTTGATCTCAGTCAGCTTGGCGTTGACGTCCTCATCGGAAGCGGCCAGGTTGAGCTTGGCGGCACGCTGCTGGATAATCTCATCCTCAATCATTCCATGCAGAATGGTGAGCCGCCGGATGTCCGCCTCTTCATCTGAAGGCTTCTGGGGCGAGCCGCCGAGGCTTGCCTGGAAATATCTTTCCAGGTCCGCGCGCAGAATATCCTTGCCGTTCACGGTGGCCATTACGTCCGCGGTGGGCGAACGATGGCATCCCGCCACCGCAGCCAGGATGGCGCCACTGAAAACAACAAGGACGGTAAAACGGGAACTATTCCGGAAAATCGATTTCACTTGCAACCTGATCTCTCCTGTGGGGCCGAACAAGGCCCCGGCATCCAAGGATATATCCATAGGCCGGTACGGCGATAGAGAAACCGGCTCTTAATTACCGGCTCCCGCAGCGAGCGTCGGCGCGGCTTGGGCGGGGGGTGGCTGTTCGCCCGCGGCACGCAGAGCGCGGTCGATCACGATCCAAAGCTGGTCTTCCGGCACGGCTCCGGGAATCCTCTCTCCATTGATAAAGAGAGCGGGTGCTCCTTCGAGTCCCAGTGCGAGACCCTCATTGAGCGAGGCGCGGACCTGGGTCTCGTCCTGCTTGGCGAGGCAGGCGTCGAGCCTGCCGCTGTCCAGTTTGCCCAGGACGGCCTCCTGGCGGGCGATGCGGTCAAGCGTCGCGAAGCTTTGGGAGGCATTCCGGTCTTTGCCGTTGACCTCTTCGGCGTGGCTGTGAAGGTAATCCACGTAGGTCCAATAGACATCGCCGCTCTGGGCCGCGAGGCAGTTGGCGTCAATGGAGGCATGCATGGCCCAGGGGTGGATTTCCATGAGCGGAAAGTCTTTGTAGACGACCTGTACCTTTTCTTTGTAGCGATCCAGGGTGGCGGGAAACAGCGACAGGTGCATGCGGGCGCAGTAAGGGCACTCGAGGTCGTCGAAGTTGATGATGGTGACCTTGGCCGCGGGATTTCCGCGGACTGGCCTGCCGCCGGCATTGATGGTGAAGGACGGGTCCTTCAAGAGGTCAAAGGTCTCCAGGCGGGCCAGCGTCTTGCCGTCGGAGGAGATGAGGAAGTTGACCACCTGGGACTTGGCTCCATGGGTCAGCGTAACGGGTAATGCGTCATAGCCCGGCATCTGGCTGGGTGTGCGCGCGCCGAGGATTACATCGAAGCTGGGGGGCAGGTTGAACTGGGAGCGGACCATGACCTCGATGTGCCGCTGGAGCAACGGGTCATTGACAGCGGTCTGGGCTTTGCACCCAGCGGTAAGGCAAACCGCCAGCAGGGCGGCCATTAAGCGTATATGCGACAAATGAGAGTCCTCTCTGGAAAGGATACTCCAGCGGGGGACGGTTCGAACCTGACGAAGCGCACGATTTCTACCACCCACAGTGAGTGGACGCGGACGGGAGTGAAACGCAACCCGCAAGAGCATGTTCTGTCAGGCGGCGGATGGTTGAGATGGGGACCTATGCTCTCCCACCCTTGGATCAAGAGCGATTCAAGGATGGGGCACTGTGATGTCGAGGTCAAGGGTGGTCAGCCGTCCAACGTATTGATATCCCCGGTGCCCAAAAGCGAGGCACCGGGGGCACCTAATCAATTCTTCACAATCGAGTTGAAAACGGCCTAATAGGCTGGCGGCAGGGAGGGGTCGCGAAAGACGGAGTTGGTGCGGCGGATGTCACCGACGGACCCGAAGTTGGCCAGGGTGAAGCTGTAGAGATACTGGGTCTCGTCTCGAACCGAGCCAAGCTGGAAGCGGCGGTAGCCGAGGGTGAGGCCGCAGCAGTCCCAGTTATAGGTGGTCTGGATTCCGGCGTATTGCAACTGTCCGAGCACAAAGTCGTATCCGCCATTGGCGGCGAGGTTGAAACCGACGCTGGTGGGCTTGCCGATGGCGAGGAAGGGCTGCAACTGCTGGCTCTTGATGGTGGAAGCGGAGCCGCGGCTCTCATCGACGGCGTTGAGCAGGGCGTGGCCCAGGCCGATGGTGGTTCGGCCAAAGCTGTACCCGGCAAAAAGATTGTCGGCGCTCAGTTGTCCGCCTTTGGGGTCGTAGTCGAGATCCCACTGGATGCGCAGATTGTCGATGGCCTCAAAGCGCAAGCGCGAGGTGATGGGGGCAACATTGGTGGGCGATATGAGGAAGGCCACGCCGCTCATGTCCAAAGTGGAATCGAGGACGTTGCGGCGGCCGGGAATGAGTGCG
Source organism: uncultured Acidobacteriaceae bacterium (assembly GCA_903828675.1). Lineage (GTDB taxonomy): Bacteria > Acidobacteriota > Terriglobia > Terriglobales > Acidobacteriaceae > Telmatobacter. The sequence continues at coordinate 74,972 of CAIKND010000213.1, read as the reverse complement.
CCGGCGAAGTTGGGATCGATGAAGAACTTCTGGGCAATCTGCCAACTGGCCCACTCGCGCTGGGGGGCGGGGCAATCGCCGGGGACCTTGGCTCCCTGCTGCGTGCAGGGTTGCTCGCCGGTGGGGCGCATGTAAAGGCGCTGTGTGATGGAGAAGCCCGCCTCGTTGGTGCTGGTGGCAATGTCGGTGGTGTCGACCAGGAGCACGTTACGGGCCTGTGCGCCAATGCCGCCGATGTAGCGATAGGTCAGCTCGGGCTCGATCACATGGCGCAGCACGCGGTTCCAATGGGTCAGCGCAAAGTCGCGCTCCAAGGCCGGCGGACGGACATCCAGGACCCCCTCGACATCGATGCGATTGAGCGGGTCGTGGCTGATGGTGGGGACGCCGTGGCGCAGGTCGGCCAGGTCGGGGGTCTGGCTGATGGTGTAGAAGGTATCGCGGAAAGCGATCTCAGGAACAGCACTCCAGCCGCCGGCGGAGAGGGGGAGCGACAGATGCGGATAGAGGTCAATGCGGCCCACGTTGCGGGCGTGGAAACGGGGCTCAGAGCGGCTGAGATAACTGGCGGAGGAGCCAAGCCCCCAGTAAAGGGGCGATGCGCCCAAGGGCCTATCAAGCACGTCGTAGCGCAGGCTGGGAAGATGGAAGATCCTGGCCTCGTCGCCGTTTGTGGAACTGGCAAAGGTCTCAAAGCGGTCCAGCGAAATGGACGGAACAAAACCGTTATGGGCGTGCGTGAGCGAGGCGTTGCTGGTTACCTGTGAACTGACTGCCTGGGTGAAGTTGTCGTTGAAGACGAGGCGGTAAAGGTAGCTGGAGAGGTATTCGACGGTTCCGGCGGCATGAGTGCGGGGCGTGAGATCTTTGCGGCCCTGGGCGACAATATCCACCCCACCCTGGTTGACGAGCTGGTAGCCCACCGGGCCGGGGAGGTGGTCGGCGGCGCCATTGGTGGATTGCACGCCCGATGCGGCATAGGTATTGCCTATCTGCTGCATGACGCCGCGGTCGAGAAGGCCATTCCAGCGCACCACCAAGTGGTCAAGATCGCGGCCCTTATAGCGGAAGTCGCCGTTGGGCGCCCATCCGCGCCTGCTGAACAACTCGGCGCCAATCACCATGTCCATGCTGCGGCTGATAACCCAGTAGACCTGCGCGCCGGCGATAAAACCCTTGATGGACGAGTTGCCGACCACGGGAATCAGCAGACCGCTCTCGCGTCCGGTCTCGTCGATGGGGTGGCGCAGATAGGGCAGGTAGAAGAGTGGCACACCGAGAAACTGAAAGAAGGAGTTGGTTGTCGAGGCGGTGCCATCTTCGAGCTTGATGGAGCGCGAGATTACCTTCCAATCCGGCTTGGGCAGGCGGCAGTTGGTCATGGTGCCATCGATGAGCCGGTAGTTGCCCTCGCCGGTCTGCAGCACCACCCTTGCGGAGAACAGGAAAGGGTTCGACGTGGAGTAAACCGCGCTGCGACCGCCGCGGTGGATGCCCTGCGAGCCGGTGACGTTGTAAAAGCGCGCGGTGTGCATGTTGAGGCGCATGTCGCCGTGGGATGCGTTGATGAGCACATCGGTGGGGCCGCCGGAGATCTCGAGATGGCCCTCGGCCTCAAGCTGCGAAGTGGACTGGTTGTAAACCACCTTGTCGGCCTTGAGGATGTAGTTGCGGTAGTGGAAGACCACATCCCCGTCGAGCGTAAGGGTATTGCCGACCCAGTTCTGGTGCCTGGCTTCCCAGCGCACGGGCACGCCGGCGGGCGGGATAGGCTCGGGCTCGGCGACGGGGAGAATTTCCTGGCCGGGATCGTCGGGAAGCGCTGCGGTGGAAGCGTCCTGATCGCGTGCGGGTGTGCTCTGGGTGGCAGGGGGTAACGCATTGGTCAACGCCTGCCCCCCAAGTTGCAGGTGACAGAGGGCCAGCAGCGTGATACATACTAAGTTACGAGGACGCATCCCTAACCAAGACAGTTGCAAGGCTCAGCATAGCAAAAGTGAGCCACCTTGGTTGAGACGCGCTCCACGACGCTCTGGCAGCAGGCAAAATCGGGTTGATCTCACTGGCTACGGGTCTCACGATCCGAACCGCACCCCTGTTTTTCCGCGACCCTCTTCCCTCCATTGAAAGCATTTGTCCGCGAAGCCCCGTTTGCATTTGGGTTTCCGTCGCGGGCCGAAGCTGCGGCAAGACCTCCAAACCGGGTCAATTGCCGCATGGGAAGGGACACAGAAACTGTGAGCACATTGCCGAGCCTCTCACCATCGTGGAAGCAGGAAGTGAACCGGCGACTCGCGGAACACAAGAACCGCAAAGGTTCATCCGCGGCAGAGCCGGAATTGTTTCAGCAGGCACCTCTTAGCGCCAACGCCAAAGCCGCCGCCGCGGCTGCGCGGGTGGCTGCCCGCTACGCCAATGCGCCCAGCTACAGCGAGATCCTGGCCGACGATGCGCGTGCAGCGGTACGAGCCGCGGAAGCCGCCTCGCGAGCCGCTCTGGAAGCGCAGGCCGCCGCGGAATCCGTGCTGGCGGGACTGGAAGCTGTGTCCGCCGCCGAGTCTGTGTGGGAACGGCCGGGTACCCCCGTGGCGGTTCCTGAGCGGCCTGTAAAGCTGGCTGCTGAGCCGGTGCGCGTCGAGACAGTGCAGATTGCCCAGGCGCGCCGGGTTCTGAATGTAGAGGACAGGCAGCCGTTCGCCATTCGCTGGGAGCCGGATTTTCCGGAGCATACTGTTGAACCTGAGCAAGCCCGAGCGGTGCATGGACCCAAACTGCCGGAGATTGAGCCGCAGGACTGGCGGGAACCGGTTCAGACTGCGGTTGAAGCCATTGAGGTGGTGGAGCCGGCTCAGCCGATTCACGCCAACCTGATCGAATTTCCGCGTGAGCTGGTGGCTACGCGCAAGGCTCGCCCTCGCCGCGAAGAAGGGCCCCTGGCTGCGGTTGCCGAGCCCGGAGCGCAGTTGAGCATCTTCGAGGTGGACCCCGGAACCATTTCAATTCAACCTGTGCAGGCGGAGGTTGCGGACGAGACCCTGGCAACGGAGTGGACCGTTCCCAACTGGCAGGAACCGGAGTGGGCTCTGCCGGAGCTGCCGGCCATGGAGCCGGCCGTCCAGCGGCAGACGCGCCTGCAGGCTGAATATGACGAAGAGCTTTTGGAAGATCCGGCGCCTGCCGCCGCTCCGCCGATTGAACTGGCTACGCTGGGCTGGCGGCTGTTGTCGATTACGGTGAATGGCACGCTGATTATGGGCGCAGTGGTGGGGGCTGCCATGGCAACGGCGTACAACATGGCGGAACTGCCTCCGCTGCGGGAGATAGAAATAGGCGGGGCGGTAGCGCTGGTCCTGGCCGGAGTACTTTATCAGTTGCTGTTCTTCGTTCTGGCCAAGGGTACGCCGGGCATGAAGTATGCGCACATTTCGCTGTGCACCTTCGACGGCGGGCGACCCAGCCGCGCGCGTCGGTGCGGGCGCCTGCTGGCGCTGCTGCTGTCATTGCTGCCGGTGGGCCTGGGGATTGTGTGGGCCCTCTTCGACGAAAGCCACCTGTTCTGGCACGACCGCCTGTCAAAGACTTATATGCGGAAGTACTGAAGAGCAGGGAGCAGGGAATAGGGAACAGAAAAACGCCGAGGTTTTTGCGGGTTATTGGCTCTTCATGCGCAACGCTCGGTCAGCGCGCGAATCGCTGAAACGCTCGCGCCCAGCAGGGCGATTTCGTCGTCCAGTGGCAGGATCTCAAGGGAAAAGCTCTGCAATGGGCTCATCTTGACCATGGTTTCAAGGTGGCTGCGCAAGAGGGCCAAGTCAAGGAACTCGACGTTGTGCCCGGTGAAGTAAAAGCGTCCTGGCCCGGCAAGGTGAATGAACGATGATGTGGCGGCGGCCAGCGCGCGATGCCACAAGTCCACGAACTCCTTGCAGCGCGGATCTCCCTGGCGGCCTTTGAGAAACACTTCCTCCGGCTCCAGGTCGAGGAACCTCATGCGCATGGCGCGGTAGCCCATGATGCCTTCCAGATGGCCCAGTCCGCCGCAGCCGCAAAAACGCTCCTTCGGGTCGAGGGTCACGGTGATGTGTCCGCCCTCCCACACGCCCTCCACATAAGGCCAGCGGCCGTAGCCGATGCCGTTTCCGATGGTCCACACGCGGGTGAGCTTGTCGAGCTGGCCGCGCGTGGCGGCGACTCCTGCGGCGATGGCGTCGGCGTCGTTTGTCACATGGACGGGGGCCGTGTTGCCGCGGGCAGACAGCACCCTGGTTAGTTCCATCGCGAGCCGCATGCCCTTGATCTGGGGAAGGTTGGGCGAGTCCTCGATAATGCCGTAGCGGATGATGCCGGGTACGGCGACGCCGATGGCATCGACCGGGCCTTCGGCGCTGTCGGCCAGGCTGGCGATGTGGGTGGCCAGCAGGTTTACCAGGTCGCTGCCCGGCATCGCCGTCAGCGCGTGCACCTCGTCGGTGTTCGTTGGGTAGTGCAATAGACGGCCGGTGAGCCGCTGGTCTTGAAATCTGCCGGCAACAATGTGCTCGGTCATGACGATGCCGATTGCTGTGGTCACTCTGGACCTCCTGGGCCTGGAGGGGGGAATCCTCGCGTTCAGCTTGCCAAATCCTTATGGAAGGATACGTCAGTGCAGGGGCGGGGTGCTGAGCGACTGCTGTTTTTGACAGTGTGGCTGAACGCGGAGCGGGAACAAAAGTGAAAAGGGCAGTTGTCTTCGCGTAGGCGGCTAACCTCTCGGAACTCCCAGTCCTGGAGCACGCTAGTGCTACAGGAGATGAAGGGTACAGGTTGTCAGCCGCTTTTACTCTCCGGTTGGCAGGACTGCTTCAATCCCAGCCCAGGGTCCACCTTGAAGCACGAGGTACTTCATGTAAAGTTCGGAGCCGGTGCGATCTGCCGATGCGAGCAAGCTACGGGCAGCCTCCTGAACGCGTTCATTTGTCAGGGTGGCGAAGTCAAAGCTCTCCTCGATCATTCCCTCGGAATGGGGAATATTGAGCAAGTCAAGAAAGCTGACAATAACGGCACGATGCTCGTGGAGAAGATATTTCTTCAGCAGGTCATCCACGATCGGGTCAGGAAATGACAAGGTTGCCGCAGTCCAGTTGACCAGCCGCTCAATGGAGCTTTTGCGGACAAAGACCTCACGCAGTTTTTTCTCTTTTGCAAGAGATGCAATGAGAAACTGCTTCTCTGTGCCCTTTGACTGAGCCCAAAAAATCTGGCAGACGGCGACTCGGGTCTCAATTGGCAATTGTCGCCAAACACGATTTGCAGAAACTGGCACCGGCGGTCCTCTCATACGTCGAATCTGAAGTATCAGCTTTGATGATAACGGTTGCATGGAAAATATGTGCGGACAGCTGTGGGTTTATGGGAAGGGCTGTAGGCAACAACTGACGATCAAGCCGAGGCGGGTGACTGCCGCCCCTATGCCGATTCAACGCTGCGTCTCGATGCATTTCTGGAATGACGGTAAATCGCCAAAGCGTGAAATATGCGCCTGCGTGACAAATTTTGGGGTTTCTGTCGAAGGACAGGCTATTCGGAGATTATGCATTCCCAGGTCTCAAAATCGAGACCTGGGCACCCGCCCACTCAGAACGCGGTTGTGGTCAATTAGCTCTCCGAGGGTGTCGTTGCCTTTCCCTGACCCGGTGTTACGATGGAAGCGTCATGCCCCAGCACTCATTGGGCATACTCTACGGTGTGCTTCTCCTGTGCATCGCAAGCCGGAATCCGATGGTGGCACAATCAGTCCCTTCCTCCAATCGACCGCTTCAGATTTACATAACTGCATCGGGAAAGGATGATTCTTCGCCGATTCCTACTCTGTCAAAACTGAGCGGCGCTATTGATAAACAAGCCGCCCAGATAACCTCTGCGCGTTCAGCAAACGCGGATAAGATGCGGTTCGCATTGCTTGTTGACGCCAGCAATTCGGAAACTAAGCAAGCCGCGTCGATAAGGGATGCGGCGGTTCAACTCTTCCAAGGTTTGTTGGAACAGCGGAATGAAGGCTACTTGCTAGTCTTCAATGAGCAGGTAATTACCAGCAGCAAACCACTGCAACTCTCAGAAGTGCGCCAAGCCCTCGAATCAGGAGTGCGCCAAGCCCATGAGTGTGTGGAACCCTGCGGCGGGTCGGCAATCAACGATGCGATTGCGTTTGCCAGCCAGAAGCTTCTTAACAAACATGGAAATTCCGAAACTCCTCGTCGGGTGATCTTCTTGATCAGTGATGGGGAGGATAATGCTAGCAAAATCTACCTCGGCGAAGCCTTAGATATCGCCATCCGAGAAGGGGTTGCGATCTTCACTTTGCAGACTGGGCCCTCCGATATGGGGTCGTCAGAAGCTCGTCATGCCCGGCGCTTTTTGGAGTTAGCCAGCCTCGACACTGGTGGGCAGACCTTCCGGCCCAAGAGACTAGAGGAAGGTGTACCGCTCTTGTTCGATGCGATTCATAAGCAGTGGGTTCTTGACGTCGTGCCTCCTCAAGTACCCGATCGGAAATTGCATACTCTCTCGATCAAGAGTTCGGAGAAGAACGTCCAAATCTCCGCGCCTGCGCAGATTTTTCTCGAATAGAGTTGGGTTTGGCGTGATCGATGGGTCTGTGCCAAAGATTTTATCGGCTTTTCGTGATACTACCCCGGATCAACTTTCTGGGCGAGTAACCGCCTACTCGGAAGTTACCTTCCGGTTAACACTTCAGCGGTGTCGCTGCTAAATAGCACTTGAATGCAAAATCCCACTGTGCATCGCGCCTTCTTCCGCGCCCTGTTCGGCTCCGCTGCGAGCTGATCACCCCTAATCCGCCTGGTAGCGGTGGAGCCGCCCGAGGCCGTTGAAGGCGGCTACCTTGTAGCACTCGGCGAGGGTGGGGTAGTTGAAGACGGCTTCGATGAAGTAGTCCATGGTGCCGTCGAGAATCATGACTGCCTGGCCGATGTGGACCAGCTCGGTGGCGCCTTCGCCGATGATGTGCACGCCCAGCACCTTGCGGGTGTCGCGGTGGAAGATGAGCTTGAGCCTTCCCGTCGTGTCGCCGCGAATCTGGCCTCGGGCAACCTCGCGATAGTAGGCCATGCCGACTTCGTAGGGCACATCCTCTTCGGTCAACTGCTCTTCGGTTTTGCCGATGAAGCTGATCTCGGGGATGGTGTAGATGCCATAGGGATAAAAGCCTGGGTTGGAGGTGGTGGCCTTGTCATTGAAGGCGCGGGCCGAGGCGATGCGGCCCTGCTCCATGGAGACGGAAGCGAGCGAGGGGAAGCCGACAACGTCGCCCGCCGCAAAGATGTGTTCGACCTTGGTTTGATAGTGCTCGTCGACGGGGATGCGGCCGCGGCTGTCGGCTTCAAGCCCGGCGGCGGCCAGGTTCAGGTCTTCGACGTTGCCCTGTCGGCCCACGGCATAGAGCAGGGCGTCGCCGGAGACACGCTTGTTGCTCTTGAGGTTGGCGACTACGGTGCCCAGGGGCAGCTCTTCCACGCTGTCCACCTCTTCGCCGAGGCGCAGGGTGACGCGGCTGTCGCGCAGATGGTAGCTGAGCGCCTCGATAATTTCGCGGTCGGCAAATTCGAGCAGGCGGTCGCGCTTTTCAATCAGCGTGACGCGCACCCCGAGGACGGCGAACATGCAGGCGTATTCCACGCCAACGACGCCGCCGCCGACCACGATGAGCGAGTGAGGCAGGGTCTCGAGGTCCAGAATCTGGTCGCTGTTCACGATGGTGCGGCCGTTGGTGGGCACGTTGGGCGAGGAGGCGGGCTTGGTGCCGACGGCGATGATGATGCGGTCGGCCTCGAGAGTGGTCTCAGCCTGCGGACCCTGCACGCGCACCTGGTGGGCATCGACGAAGTGGGCGATGCCGTGGACGACGTCGATGCCGTTGCGCGACAGTTGCGCCTCGGTCACGTCCACCTCGGTCTTGATGACGGCCTGGACGCGGTAGGCCAGGTCGGCCATGGTGATCTTTTCCTTGACGCGGTAGTTGACGCCGTAGATGGCGCGGTAGTTGAAGCCCGACAGGTGCAGGACGGCCTCGCGCATGGTTTTGGAGGGGATGGTGCCGGTGTTGACGCAGACGCCGCCCACGACAGAGCGGGCCTCGACAACAGCCACGCGCTTGTTCATTTTGGACGCGGCCACGGCGGCACGCTGCCCGGCAGGCCCGGAGCCAATCACAATAAGGTCATATTTAACGGCGCTCATGCGAATCTATCTCCCCAGGGGCGTTTTTTGAAGAACTTCCGCGGCGGGTTTCAGCGGGATGCGTCGAGGTCCATAAACGGAGGCTACCATAGCGGCCAGTTGCCATAAACTCAGGAGGAGCGGCGAGGGGCGCATAAAAAATTGCGCTGCCGAAGAGGATCCGGCAGCGCGAGGGGGAAAGTGGCGGCAGTGCGGGGCTCGTGGCGAGGGGGTAATGTCGCCGCGACGCAGATCTGTAACCCCCGCCCCGCCGCCAACTTGTCTTGAGTCTAGGAACGAACCGCTTTGTAGACGGCCTGACCCAAGGGCTGGGGCTTGGCTGTGAATTTGCCGCCGGGTTGCCGGTCGCCTTCCAGGTGGAACTGGCGGATGATGCCATCCAGGTCGCTGGCCAGCGAGGCCAGGTTTCTGAGGGCTTCCACGGCCTCGTCCGCGCCCTGCGCGGTTTCGTTGGACAGCTGCGAGATTTGGCCGGCGGATTCGGAGATTTCTCCCGAAGCCGAGGTCTGCTCTGTGGCAGCTGTGGCGATGAGGTGAATCTGGTGCTCCACCTGTTTTGAGGACTCGATAATGGCATCGAGGCTTTCGCGGGCGTGCGCTGTCTCTGCCATGCCGCTTTCGACGGCGGTGCGGCTGTCATGCATTACCTGGAGGGTGTCTCGGGTTTCCTCCTGGATTCTGCGAATGGTGCCGGCGATTTCTTCCGTGGCGCCCTTGGTGCGTTCGGCGAGGCGGCGAACCTCGCCGGCCACCACCGCGAAGCCGCGTCCATGCTCTCCGGCGCGAGCTGCTTCAATGGCAGCATTCAGGGCCAGCAGGTTGGTTTGCTCGCTGATCTCCTGAATCACGTTGACCACCTTGCCAATTTCCTCGGAGCGATGGGACAGCGAAGTCATTTTTTCAGAGACCGAACTGGTGGCGGCGGCGATCTTTTCCATGGTGACGGAGGCGGCCTGCATCACGGTTCCTCCCTGGTCGGCGTTTTCGGCGGAGGCGCGGCTCGCACCGGCCGCATTTTCGGCGTTGTGGCTGATCTCGCCGATGGTCGCGGTCATCTCCTGGGCGGCAGCGGCGATCTGGTTTATCTTGCTGCACTCGGTGCGCGCATTGCCGGCGCTCTGCACGGAGCGTGCGCTGATTTCGGTAGTGGCGGCTGAGAGAGTATCCGCACCCTGCGCTACAGCCTGCAACACAGCGCGTATGGAGGCCACACTGCTGTTGAACGCCTCGCCCAGTTGACCAATTTCATCGTTGCCTGAGACACGGACGGTGACCGTCAGATCCTTGGCCGCCATGGCTTCCACGGCGTTTCTGAGTCTCGCGATACGCGGCGCTATTTCCCGGGTAAGGCCTGCTCCGGTGAGCGCACAGAAAATCACGATTAGAAGAGTGACTCCGGCGTTGATCCAGGTGGTGTGGGTACTTAATACTGTTGCGGCTTGAGAGGAATCAGTGCCACTCTTGACATTAATAGCGAGGGCCTTGCCGCTCGTATCCAAGGCGGTTTCCAAAGAAACTCGCACGCTATCAGACAAAAGCAGGTCAAGAGCATCTCCGGTTTTGCCGGCTGCAACCAGCGCACTCACGCGATCGCTGGCGTCCTTGTACTGGTTGAATGCTGCCTCAAGTTTTGCGCAGTTATCGCGTTCTCCTTGTTCGTCGGTCAGGGGCTCATAGGCTTTTACTGCTGCAAAGTAGGCGTTGATTGCCACTTGGCGTTTTGCGCTCTCGTCCGTGAAGCAGGCCGGCGTTGTGCAAAGCAAAAGGTGGAGATCTTCCCGGCGCAGGGTACCGATCGTCTCGCGAACGGTCGCCAGTTGGATTACGGAAGGAAAGTCCTTCTCGCTGACCTCGGAATTTTTCGCAGCGATGCTGTGGAACTGGATGAAGGTGTACGTGCCCAGCATGATGCAGAGTCCACAAACAAGACCGAATGCGTAGAGGAATTTGCGGGATACGGGTAAGTTGCGAAGCCAATGCATAAGCGGTGCCTTTCTTGGGTGGTTCGCTCATCTCATCGGCGCTGACAGGGGCAACTTGAGTGAACCGCATCGAGATACTTATTGATCCGGCAAGAAAACAAGGTCATCTTCTTCCCGCCCATTCCCGCAAAATACGCGGGAATGGATGGAGCACCCGAACGGTATTTAGTTGCCGGATCCGAAGTTTGGGCGGCTAAACGGAACCCGCTCAACTCAGGCCGGCGCTTGCCCAACATCGAACTAAATCGTTATGCTTGGGCCGTTTCGCTCTCCATCTTTGGAGATGCACTGAAAACGAGGTTCCCGATGATGATGTTGCGGACGATGTTGCGGTTGACTGCTCCGGTCAGGCTGGCAGTGCTGGTGCTGGCCCTTCTTGCAGGTTCTTGGGTATCGTGGCTGGCGGCTCAGGCAGCGCCCGCTGCTGCGCCCGCTCCTGCCCAGGCTGCGCCCGCGCGTCCGGCGCCCACGCCGGAACAGCTGGCCATCCAGGCGGCATCGGAAAAGGACCACCAGCGCATGATGGACCTGCTGGGCATCAAGGTGCTGCGGCCCGGGGTGAGCGGCGAAGCCAATGCGCCCAACGCGGCCAACTACGACGAGTCGAAGGCCGATGTCTACACCAACCTGCCCGATCCGCTGGTGCTCAAGAGCGGCGAAAAGGTTGCCTCGGAGCAGATGTGGTGGAGCAAGCGGCGGGGGGAGATTCAAGAGGATTTCGATCGTGAGATCCTGGGCCGCACACCCGCGAACCTGCCCCAGGTGCTGTGGGAAGTGATGAGCACGACGCGGGAAAAGAACGGCGACGTGCCGGTGGTGACGAAGCGGCTTTTGGGCCATGTGGATAATTCGGCGTGGCCCGCGATCACGGTGGATATCGACCTGACGCTGACGACACCGGCCGATGCAAAAGGGCCGGTTCCGGTGATTATGGAGTTCGGATTCAGCCGCGAGTTCATGGCGGCGATGGCGAAGCGCTTTCCGCAGATGTTTGGCGCCGGGGCGGGGAATCAGGGGCCGACCTGGCAGCAACAGGTGCTGGCAAGAGGCTGGGGTTACGCGGAACTGGTACCCACCAGCTATCAGGCGGACAACGGCGCCGGATTGACCGAGGGCATTATCGGCCTGGTGAACAAGGGCCAGCCGCGGGCGGCGGACGACTGGGGCACGCTGAAGGCCTGGGGCTGGGGCGCGAGCCGGGCGATTGATTACTTTGAAACCGACAGAGCGGTGGACGCGAAGCAGATAGGCATGGAAGGACACTCCCGCTACGGCAAGGCCACGCTGGTGGCGATGGCCTATGAACCGCGGCTGGCGATTGCCTATGTCAGTTCTTCGGGCGAGGGCGGGGCCAAACTTTACCGGCACATCTTCGGCGAGCAGGTGGGCAACGTGGCCGCCACCAACGAGTATCACTGGATGGCCGGCAACTTTATGAAATACGCCGGCCCGCTGACGCCGGGCGACATGCCCGTGGATGCGCATGAGCTGGTTGCGATGTGCGCGCCGCGGCCGGTGTTCATCTCGGGCGGCGCGCTTAAAGGGGACGGTTGGATCGACGCCAAGGGGATGTTTCTGGCGGCGGCAGGTGCGGGTCCGGTCTATCGGCTGCTGGGCAAGCGGGACATGGGCACGACCGAGTTTCCGCCCATGGAGACGGCGCTGATCGATGGAGACGTGGCCTTCCGCCAGCACGCGGGCGGGCACACGCCGGGGCCGAACTGGCCCACGTTCCTGACCTTTGCCGGGCGCTATCTGCACATCCAAGGGGCTGCGCAAGGCCCGTCCGTGCCCAACCAGGAACAGTTGGCTGAGCGGGATGCGGCAATCAAGGACCACCAGCTCATGATGGATCGGCTGGGCATCAAGCAACTGCGGCCCGCCGCCAGCCACGATCCCAAATCGCCCAACGCCGTGAATTACGATGAGTCGAAGGCGAATCCCTACCCCAAGCTGCCTGAACCGCTGGTGCTGAAAAACGGCAAACCGGTTACCTCGGCCAAGGTGTGGTGGGCCCAGCGCCGGCCCGAGATTGTCGAGGACTTCGACCGCGATGTTTTGGGCCGCGTGCCCGCGCATCTGCCCAAGGTGACCTGGGAGGTGACCAGCAGCAAGCGGGAAACCATTGGCAACGTGCCGGTGGTGACCAAGCGGCTGGCGGGCCATGTGGACAACTCAGCCTACCCCGCGATCAAGGTCAATATCGATCTGCTGCTGACCACGCCGGCCAATGCTGCTGGGCCGGTTCCGGTGGTCATGGAACTGGCATTCAGCCCGGAGTTTATGGCGGCCATCGCCAAGAGCATTCCCGAAATGCTGCCCGGCGGACCCGGCAACCCGGAACCCGCGTGGCAGCAGCAGGTGCTGGCCAAGGGATGGGGCTATGCGATTCTGCTGCCGACCAGTTTTCAGGACGACAACGGCGCGGGACTCGATGCCGGCATTATCGGCCTGGTGAACAAGGGCCATCCGCGCAGTCCCGAGGATTGGGGAACGCTGCGCGCCTGGGCCTGGGGCGCAAGCCGGGCGCTGGATTACCTGGAGACGGACAAGGCTGTGGATGCGAAGCGGGTGGGCATCGAGGGCCATTCGAGATTCGGGAAAACGGCGCTGGTCACGATGGCTTACGATTCGCGCTTCGCCGTGGCCTACATCAGCTCGTCCGGCACAGGAGGGGTGAAGCCCTACCGCCATGTTTACGGCGAGCAGCTTGAAAATCTGGCGGCCGCGCCCACTTTCTACTATTGGATGGCGGGCAATTTCATGAAGTACGCCGGTCCGCTGACCACCGGCGATCTGCCCGTAGACGCCCATGAGCTGATTGCGCTCTGCGCTCCCCGGCCGGTGTTTATCGGCGTGGGCTCGGATACCGCAGGAGACGAGTGGGCCGATCCCAAGGGCGAATTCCTTGGCGCAGTGGGAGCGGGGCCGGTTTATCGATTGTTGGGCAAAAAGGACATGGGGACGGCGCAGTTTCCAGCCATGCAAACCGGACTGGTCGAGGGCGATCTGGCCTTCCGCCAGCACCAGTTTGGCCACACGCCGGGGCCGAACTGGCCTGTGTTTCTGGAGTTCGCCGGGCGCTATCTGCACGCGCAAGGGGGCGGCGCGAAGCGGTAATACTGACCGGTCTTCGGTCTGGCCGCGGATTCGTGTTGCGCTTTCCCACCCTTTCCGCAAAAGCGCGGAGAGGATGGGGCACCCAATCTGCAGTGTCTAAGGGCCGGAACAATGGGCCGCGAGAGTTACGGCTGAGTGGCCAGGCTGGCGCGGACCCGCTGCATGATGCCCAGGTAGTAGGCCAGGTTATGGATTGAGTTAAGCGTGCCGGAGAGGGCCTCGCCGGTCTGCATCAGGTGGCGCAGGTAGGCGCGGGTGTAGCGGCGGCAGACGGGGCAGTCGCAGGCGGGGTCGGGCGGGCCCTGGTCTTCGGCGTAGCGTTTGGCCTTGATGTTGACGCGGCCTTCGCTGGTGAACAGCAGGCCGTGGCGGGCGGCGCGGGTTGGCAGCACGCAATCCATCATGTCCACGCCCATGCGGGCGTATTGCTCAATCTCGTCGGGATAGCCGACGCCCATCACGTAACGGGGCTTGTCTTTGGGCAGCAGCGGCAGAACCTCGGCGATCATCTCCAGAGTCAACTCGCGGGGCTCGCCCACGCTGAGTCCGCCGATGGCGTAGCCGTCAAAATTCATCTCAATGAGGCGCTCGGCGCACTGGCGGCGCAGATCGGTATACATGCCGCCCTGGACGATGCCGAAGAGATTTTGTGTCTTGCCCTGGAACTCGTCGCGCCACACGACCTCGTCGCGGTGCGCGCGAAAGTGATCCAGCGAGCGCTGTGCCCAGGCCATGGTCAGGCGCAAGCTTTCTTCGGCGCGATTCCGGTCAGCCGGGTACTCGGTGCACTCGTCGAAGGCCATGGCGATGTCCGCGCCCAGGGCGATCTGCACGTCCATCGAATGTTCAGGAGTGAAGAAGTGGCTGCTCCCATCCAGATGCGAACGGAAACGCACGCCGTCGTCGGTGACCTTGCGGAGGGCGCTGAGCGAAAAAACCTGAAAGCCGCCGGAGTCGGTGAGCATGGCGCGGGGCCAGCTGATGAAGCGGTGCAGGCCGCCGAGGTTGCGGATGGTTTCGTGGCCGGGGCGCAGGTAGAGGTGATAGGTGTTGCCGAGGATGATTTCAGCGCCGAGGGATTCGAGCGTGTCCTGGGGAACGGCTTTGACGGTGCCCGCAGTGCCGACCGGCATAAAAACGGGGGTCTGAACGGTGCGATGGGGTAGATGGAGCTGGGCGCGGCGGCCGCCGGGTTCTGTTGTTGCCAGGACTTCGAAAGGTGAACTCACTCAACGATTTTAGCGGGAATGGGGATGGGGCGTTTTGCGGATTGCCGAGTCTCGAAAGCGGAGGGACATGGCCGGAGGGAAGGTGTTGCTGTCCCACCCATTCCGCGATGAAGCCGCGGAAAGGATGGTGCACGGGGCATTTTTGCGGGACGTGGAGTTTAGGAGCAACCGCAGGTCCTTCGACTCGCTGCGCTCGCTCAGGATGACAGTTCATTTTTGATGCGAGCTTTAGGCTCCTCATTAAGAGGGCAGTTGAGATTCGTCGCTTCCCACCCATTCCGCGATGAAGCCGCGGAAAGGATGGGGCACGGGGCATTTTTGCCGGATCAATCGTCGCCCGAGTCTTCCTGCCAGATTAGTCGTTGCCGAGTTTTGACAGGCGGACGGTTCGGCCGGTGCGGGCGGATTCGCGGGCGGCGTCGAGGATCTGCGTGACCACGACGTTGGTGTCGAGGGCGCTGAGATCGGCTTTGTCCTGGACGCGGCCCGAGAGGACGGCTGCGAGATAAGTCAGCGAGTCGTTCTCGGGCGAGGTGAGCGGAGGGGCGGTGACTAGGCGCTCGTCGTTGTCGTGCTCGTGGCGGATGCGCAGGCGGGTTGCGTCGATGGTGATGGCGTAGCCGGTGGCGCCGTAGACTTCCATATCCTTGCGGCCGAAGGGCCAGTTCCACGAGGCCTGAATGACGGCCTGGGCGCGGGGATAGGCGAGCACAATAGTGGCGTCGTCATCGACATGCGGATAAATCTGGGGCTTGTCCTGGTTGACGACGGCGGTGACGGTGAGCGGGGCTTCGCCGTGCATCATCCAGGTCATGAGGTCGACGCCGTAACAGCCGAAGTCGTAGAGGGCTCCGGCTCCGTTTTGCGCGGGGTCAGTAAGCCAACTCAGAAATTCCGGAGGGACGCCGATTTCCTTGGGGCCCTGATGGCCGTCATGGACAACGACTTTGCGGACAGGGCCCAGGCTTCCATGCGCCAGTTCTTCATAAGCCGCGCGGTTGCTCGAGTACCAGGTGGTTTCGTAGTTGACCAGCACATGAATGTTGTAGTGGCGGGCGGCGCGGCGGATGGCGAGCGCGTCGTCGAGCGAGATGGTGAGCGGCTTTTCGACCATGACGGAGACGCCGTATTGCGCGGCAATCTCAATGGCGTGGCGATGCTCGCCAACGGAGGTGTAGACGAGTATGGCCTGGGGATGGCGCACCTCGATCATGTTGGCCATGCTCTTGAAGAAGAGGGTTTCAGGCAGGTCAAACTTCTTCTGGTATTTGGCGAAGAGCGCGGGATCGGCGTCGGCGATGCCCACCAGTTCGATGTCGTGGTGCTGCGGCAGGGACTTGAGAAATCCCTCGACGTGGCCGTGCTCGAGGCCGACGATGGCCACTTTGAGCGGAGCGGCCGGGGCCTGGGCAGCAACGACGGCGGGCACGATGAAGAACAACCCCACCACCAAGATGCGGCGTACTTGAGAGACAAAATCAGAGCGTAATTCCAGCATTTTCTTAGAGCCCCCTCGCGCCCGATTTTACTCGGAAACGAGAGGAGCGGTCTTCAGGATAGGCTTAGGGGAAGCAAAGCAGGCAACCGGAGAACTGATGACGCCATCCTTTTACGTAGGGGCCGCACGAATTATGGCCAGAATGGAGACCACGATGCCGATCCCGCGCCGGCTTTCGCGTATTTGTCTTCTGTTTGCCGTTCCGATTTTATTGCTTGCATTTTCGTCTGTGGCCAGGGCGGTCGGTCCCAACGGAGACGCATTTCTGGGATATAGCCGCCTGGGTGCCAACGCCTTCAATCCCACCGCAGGGGGCCTGAACGGGTGGGAGGGCGCAGTGCATTTCAAAGTGAAGCCCTTTCTGGGAGTTGAGGGCGATATTGCCCATTACGGTCTGGGCGCGAACTCGACGATTCCCCGCACCACGACGCTCCTTGTCGGCCCGCGGCTGAGCCTGGGCGCGATGCGGGTGAAGGTTTTTGTTCATGCGCTGGCCGGAGGAGAACACTCCTCGAACGGCAACATCTTCTCCGGCAGCGCTTTTGCGGTAGCGCTGGGGGGCGGGGTGGATGTGCCGATTGCGCCGTTCTTCGCATGGCGCGCGGCGGCTGATTATCTGGATGCGCCGACCTCGTCGCCCGGAACCGGGACGCATGGGCGGTTCAGCACAGGGTTGGTATTTCGGTTTTAAAGGGCGGTCTGAGGAGATCCCGGAGAACGCGCTTCAGGGACGGCAGAGACTGCGGAAAACGCCTGAATGCAAGGCGATTCGTAGTTTGACGCACCTGGCAGCCGGTGACAAAAAATTGCCGCCCGTAAACCCGGGTCGCCTGTTTGCCGTCCATGCATACGTGGAAACTGTCGAGAAGCGATTCCGCTGCCCGTGCTGCGGAAACAGGACGCTGCAAACTCCCGACGCATTGGCTCTGTGCCCGGTCTGCTGGTGGGAGGACGATGGCCAGGAGGACCGCGACGCCGGGGACGTGCGGCTGACTGTGAATGGCCAACTGAGCCTGGACCAGGCGCGGGAATTCTATTCCCAGATCGGCGCCGCTCATCCGCGCTTTGTCCCATACGTCCGCAAGGCCCTGGTTACCGAGGAGTAGCGTGCCTTTCGCGGTGCGTTTCAGCCGTCTGGCCCCCTGCCCGGTTTGACCCTGTCAGCAAACCCTCTTACCATGAGATGAGACATATCCTCGGCATCGAGGCGCTGTTCTCGTCTTGCGCGACAGCCCGATGCGGCGGTTTGTAGATGGAATCGGCGGTTTAGGTGCCGGAAGGTACGGCATGCGGCCGGGAATTAGCCTATAGTGGCAGTTTGATCGGCGCCAAGTGCGCCTGGAAGGCAAAACGTTGAGTTCTACGGACACCCTCGAGGACAACCTCCAACCTGGCGCGGCTGAAGCGGCGGGCGTTGATCATGACCATGAGCACGAAGGCCACGATCACAACCATGAAGGCCACGATCACGAAGGCCATAACCACCAGCATGGGCCGGTTCTAAACCCGGAATGCACCCGCGAACTGGTGCTGGACATTCCTGCCGAAGAGGTTGCCAAGGCGTATCGCACCGTGGCTGCCAATTATCGCAAATATGCCAAGATTCCTGGCTTCCGCGCCGGCAAAGTGCCGGAGACGGTGATTCGTCGGCGTTTTGGGGCCGAGATCAAGAAGGACGTAATCGACGGCCTGCTGCCGGAGCGGTTCAACAAGGCTGTCGCCGAGTTGGGCGTAAAGCCGGTTGGGCAGCCGCAAGTGACGGAACTGACGGTAGAAGACGGCGCGCCTCTGCATGTGAAGGCGGTCTTCGAATACGTTCCCGATTTCTCGATCGAGGGCTATCAGACGGTCACCGTCGACAAGCCTTCCGTGGAGATTACGGAAGAGGAGTATCAGCAGGAGATCGACCAGCTGCGCGAGGCGCGCGCCACCATTGAGCCTGTAGAAGAAGACCGGGCTCTGGTGGATGGCGACTGGGCACAGATTACCTACAAGGGCGAGATTGAAGGCGATACCGATTCAGCTCCGGTGGCCGGAGAAGATTCGCTGGTTGAGATTGGCGGAAAAGACACGGTAGAGGCATTCTCGACTTCACTGCGCGGCGCCAGGCCGGGTCAGGAACTGAAGGCGGAAGTCATTTATCCGGAGGACTATGCCGAGCCCAAGCTGGCCGGCAAGACGGTGGCCTACGAAGTGGAAGTAAAAGCCATCAAGAAGCGCACCCTGCCGGAGTTGAACGACGACTTCGCCAAGGAGATCGGCGCGTATGAGAGCTTTGCCGACCTGGCAGCGCGGGTGCGCGAGCACCTGGCCAGCCGCAAGCGCCGCAGCGTGGAGGGGGAAACCAAGGATCGCCTGTTCGCGGCCCTGACGGAGCGCTATGCGTTCCCGGTTCCCGAGTCTTTGGTGCAGGAGCAGATTGACGCGCGGCTGGAACGCGGTTTGCGGGCGTTGGCTGCCCAGGGCATGGACACCGAGCAGATGCGGAAGCTGGACTTTGTCCGTTTGCGGGCTGCGCAGCGGGATAGCGCCCTGGCAGAGGCGAGGACTTCTATTCTGCTGGATCGCATTGCGAATGAAGAGAACATTAGCGTCAGCGACGAGGAACTGGACAGCGAGCTGCAGCTTGCGGCTTTGCAGTCCCGTGAGCCCGTGGATGTGCTGCGAGCACGATTGACTGAGGATGGCGGACTGGCTAGGATACGGGAGCAGTTGCGGCGCGAGAAGACCGCCTCGGCTCTTTATGATCGGCTGCCCGCGTAGATTCGGCAACTGGCACCTGGGGCGCCGCGCGGCGGGAAAAATGCCGCGCGGACAACAAGAGACGGGGAGCAAGCGACCCCCAACGCGAGAGCGAGAAAAAACTCAATGGCATTGGTTCCCATGGTGGTTGAGCAGACGAGCCGAGGCGAGCGCGCCTACGACATCTACTCCCGTCTGCTACGCGACAACATCATCTTTCTTGGCACGCCCATCGACGACCAGGTGGCTAATCTGATCGTGGCGCAGATGCTGTTTCTGCAGGGTGAAGACCCTGAAAAGGACGTATCGCTTTACATTAATTCTCCCGGCGGTTCGATTACGGCGGGGCTGGCGATTTATGACACCATGCAGTTCATCAAGAACAACGTGGTGACGTATTGCATTGGTCAGGCGGCCAGCATGGGCGCGTTTCTGCTTTTGGCAGGGACCAAGGGCAAGCGATTTACGCTGCCGAACTCGAGGATTCTGATTCATCAGCCTTCGATGGGCGGATTGAGCGGACAGGCCACGGATATCGACATTCATGCGCGTGAGATTCTGCGCATCCGCGAGATTACCAATACGCTGATGGCCAAGCATACCGGCCAGCCGCTGGACCGGATTGAGCGCGACGTGGAACGGGACTTCATCATGAACGCGCAACAGGCCAAGGAATATGGCATCGTAGACGAAATTATTGACCGGCCGCGCACCTAGGTGTAAACGGACGGCCGGACCCGCATGGGGCGGAGATCGACGAGCACGTCAAAGGGAGTAAAGAAATGAAAACGCGCACGGGACCCGAAGAAGCATTGCGCTGCTCGTTCTGTCACAAGTCGCAGGATGCCGTTGCGAAGCTGATTTCTTCGCCCAGCGACTACCCTCGCGCCTATATCTGCGACGAATGCGTGGCTGTTTGTAACTCGATTCTCGAAGATGATCGTGGCGAAGCGGCGCCAGCAGCTGCGGCGGGGCACCTGCCCAAGCCGAGTGAAGTGAAGAGCTTCCTCGACGACTTCGTCATCGGACAGGACCAGACCAAGAAGAAGCTTGCTGTGGCGGTCTATAACCACTACAAGCGCATCCAGATGAATCGGCTGCGCAATAACGAAGTGGAACTGGCCAAGAGCAACATTCTGCTGATCGGCCCCACCGGATCAGGAAAGACCCTGCTGGCGCAGACGCTGGCGAAGATGCTGGATGTTCCCTTCGCAATCGTCGACGCGACCACGCTGACCGAGGCCGGCTATGTGGGCGAGGATGTCGAGAACATCATTCTCAAACTGCTGCAGGCCGCCGACGGCGACGTGACCCGCGCTCAGCAAGGCATCATCTACATCGACGAAATCGACAAGATCGGCCGCAAGGACGAGAACCCGTCGATTACCCGCGATGTTTCCGGCGAGGGAGTGCAGCAGGCGCTCTTGAAGATTCTGGAAGGCACGGTTGCCAACGTTCCACCGCAGGGCGGCCGCAAGCATCCGCACCAGGAGTTCACCGCCATCGACACCACCAACATACTGTTCATTTGCGGCGGTGCGTTTGTAGGCCTGGAGCGCGTGGTTGGCCGGCGCGTGGGCAAGAAGGCGCTTGGCTTCAAGGCAGCAGATGCAGAGGCAGATGCGGCGACCACACGGTCGCATCGCGACACCGAGTTGCTGCGCCGCACCGAGCCGCAGGATCTGATCAAGTACGGCCTGATTCCTGAATTTGTCGGCCGGTTGCCGGTGATGGGCATTCTGGACGAACTGGACGAAGCGGCGTTGATCGATATTTTGACCAAGCCGAAGAATGCGATTCTGAAGCAGTACCAGCGCCTTTTCGAGTTTGAAAACGTACGCCTGCACTTTACTCCTGAAGCCTGCTGCGCCGTTGCCAAGGAGGCGTTGGCGCGCAAGGTGGGCGCCCGCGGTTTGCGCATGATTCTTGAGGAGCTAATGCTCGACCTGATGTATCACCTGCCCAACAACAAGCGCGTCCGTGATCTGGAGATTACCAGCGATATGGTTGAGCGGCGTGATCTGTCGCTTTGTTTGCTGGAAAAAGCGGGCTGATTCACGCTACGGCACATTTCGCCTGTCCCGGGTTTCATGGCTGAGACCCGGGACAGCGTGTCTATGCGCTTCTTCGCGCCCTGTTCCGCGATACAATCCCAACAT
Source organism: uncultured Acidobacteriaceae bacterium (assembly GCA_903828675.1). Taxonomy (GTDB): domain Bacteria; phylum Acidobacteriota; class Terriglobia; order Terriglobales; family Acidobacteriaceae; genus Telmatobacter. The sequence continues at coordinate 54,007 of CAIKND010000213.1, read as the reverse complement.
GCGCACTGGAATGCGGCACTGAATCCTGGGCCGTTCCAGCGCGTCTAATCATCAAGGTGTCCGAATGACCGCATCCCGAGAAAAGACCGAGTCGCGCAAGTTGCCCATGATGCCCATCCGGGACATGGTGATTTTTCCGTACATGATGACGCCTTTTGTGGTGGGCCGCGAGTCAAGCGTGCGCGCGCTGGAAGAGGCTCTGAGCGGCGACCGCAAGATATTTCTTGCCACGCAGCACGACGCATCCATCGACGAGCCCAAAGCCAAAGACATTTTCCAGGTTGGGTCGATTTGCAGCATCGTGCAGAGCGTCAAGATGCCCGACGGAAATATCAAGGTTTTGGTGGAGGGCGTGGAACGCGCCAAGTCCATCGAAGTGACCGACCGCGACGGGTTCTTTGTGGCCACGGTGCGCACCGGCAAGAGCCAGTTTGAGATGACGCCTGCGGCAGAACAACTGATGCAGCGCGTGACCAGCCTTTTTGAGCAATACGTGAAACTGCAGCAGTCGCTGAACTACGAGACGATCATCGCCACGGTGCGCATGGACGAACCGGCGAAGCTGAGCGACACGATCGCCGCAAACCTGCAACTTGGCATCGAGGAGAAGCAGGAACTGCTGTCGATCTTCGATCCCGCGGTGCGGCTGGCGCGTATTGCGGATGTACTGGACATCGAGATCGAGAAGCTTGACCTAGACCGCAACATCCAGTCGCGCGTGAAGCGGCAGATGGAGCGGGCGCAAAAAGAGTACTACCTGAACGAAAAGATTAAGGCCATTCAGAAGGAACTGGGCCGTGGGGAAAAGAGCGAGTTCGACGAACTGCGGAAGAAGATTGAAGCCGCGGGAATGCCGAAGGATGTGCTCGACAAGGCGATCCAGGAACTCAAGAAGCTTGAAGCGATGCCGCCGATGTCGGCCGAATCCACGGTGAGCCGGAACTATATAGATTGGCTGCTGGCGGTGCCGTGGAAGAAGAAGTCGAAAGAGACGCGCTCGATCGATTACGCCGAAAAGGTGCTGAACTCAGACCATTACGGCCTGGAAAAGATCAAGGAGCGCATTCTCGAATTTCTTGCAGTGCGGCAGTTGGTGAAGAATCCAAAGGGGTCGATTCTGTGTTTCGCCGGACCTCCGGGAGTGGGCAAGACTTCGCTGGGCATGTCCATCGCAAAGGCCACAGGGCGCAAGTTTGTACGGCTCTCGCTGGGCGGCGTGCGCGACGAGGCGGAGATTCGCGGGCATCGCAGAACGTATATCGGCGCGCTGCCGGGACAGATTATCCAGCACATGAAGCGTGCGGGGACGAAGAACCCGGTGTTCCTGCTGGACGAGGTGGACAAAATCTCATCGGACTTCCGCGGCGACCCGTCGTCTGCGCTGCTGGAGGTGCTGGACCCGGAACAGAATAGCGCCTTCCAGGACCACTATCTCGACGTGGACTACGACCTGTCGCAGGTTCTTTTTGTGGCAACGGCCAACGTGATGCATACGATTCCGGCCGCGCTGCAAGACCGCATGGAAGTTCTGCGCCTGCAAGGGTACACGGAGCAGGAGAAGCTGGAGATTGCACGCCAGTACCTGGTGAAAAAGCAGCGCGAACAGACCGGCCTGAGCGAGAAGAATATCGTCTTCAAAGACGACGCGATTCTTGAGATCATCCGGTACTACACGCGCGAAGCGGGCGTTCGAAACCTGGAGCGCGAGATCGGCAATGTGTGCCGCAAGGTGGCGCGGCGGGTGGTGAAATCCGGCGCGAAGCACAAGGAAGAAGTGACCGCGGCGAACATCAACGAGTTTTTGGGCGTGGCCCGATTCCGCGACTCCGAGGTGCACGAGAAGAGTGAAGTGGGCCTGGTGACGGGCCTTGCGTGGACCGAGGTGGGCGGCAGCATTCTGACCACGGAAGTGCAGGTGCTGGACGGCAAGGGAAAGCTCACCATTACAGGCCAGTTGGGCGACGTGATGCAGGAGTCGGCTCAAGCGGCGCTGAGTTACATTCGCGGGCGCGCGCAGGCTCTGGGGCTAAGCCGCGAGTTCTATCGCAACGTGGATTTGCATCTGCATGTGCCCGAGGGCGCGATTCCGAAGGATGGGCCGTCAGCGGGAATTACGATGGCGACTGCCCTGGCAAGCGCACTGGCCAAGATTCCGGTGCGGCGCGATATCGCCATGACGGGCGAAATCACACTGCGCGGCAAGGTGCTGGCCATTGGCGGGCTAAAGGAAAAGCTGCTGGCTGCGCTGCGAGCGGGTATCTTCGAGATTATTTTGCCGCGCGCCAACGAGAAGGATATTGCCGAACTGCCGGACAACATCAAGAACTCGATGAAGCTGCATTTTGTGGATCAGATGGATGAGGTGTTGGCGCTCGCGCTGGAGAGTCCGCTGAAGCCGCTGAAGCACGTGGAAGCGGAAGTGTTGACCTCAGTTCCGGCGGCGGAGATTACCACGAACCAACCGGCGCGGCAGTAATGCACTATACGACACAGTTTTTGCTTTCGGCGATGGCTCCGGCGCAGTTTCCTGAGCCGGATGTGCCGGAGATTGCCTTTCTGGGGCGATCGAATGTGGGCAAATCGAGCCTGCTGAATGCGCTGGTGGGCGACAAGGCGGCCAAGGTGTCGCAAACGCCGGGGCGTACTCGAGCAATCAACTTCTTTGCCCTGTTGAACCAGAGCCAGAGACGCCAACTTATTTTTGCGGACTTGCCGGGCTACGGCTACGCGAAGATTTCCAAGTCGATTTCGGCGGGATGGTCTGCGTTCATCGATCCGTACCTGGCGATTCGCTCGACGTTGAAGCTATGCGTGTGCCTGGTGGACTCGAATGTCCCCCCGCAAGTGAACGACGCGAAGTTGTTTGATTGGCTGCGGTCCGCGGAGCGTGACTTTGTTGTGGTGGCGACCAAGATCGACCGGTTGAGCGGTAACGAGCGGACGCGGAATCTGCTGGCGCTGAAAAAGGGGCTGGAACTGGACGAGATTCTTCCGGTTTCCGCGAAGACCGGCTACGGGGTCAGGGAGCTATGGACCCGGATCGAAACTGCCGGAGGGGAACAAGAGTGAGTCCTCGGGCCGCTGCCGATTCGAAGGCGGAGTGATCTGGTGGGATTCGGACTTGCCAGAGCTGCACATCTCAATCGCCACCGCGACGTCAAGCAGGCCATCCGCCACCAGTCCCCGCACCGTATTGAGGAAAGCACGCGCGACCGGGGTTTGGCAGCGCACCAGGCGCTTTTCGTGTGCCAAGCGTCCCATGTAACGCGGGGCATAGCGGAGCCAACGCCTGACAGGCCAAGTTATGGGGGTCTTATTTGCCCCGAGGCAGTCCAGGGCGATTGCGTCCAGCTTTGGAAGGTGACGGGTAGGCGTGCGGTCCACGCTCCAAGTCAATATGGTCTGGTTCTTGGCGGCGGAGACCGGGGCGATCTGCCGCGCACCCTGATCCAGGAAGACCTCGAACCGGCTCGCATTCAAAGCACCTGGCGGTAGCAGATCGGGAAGCACACCGAGCTCGGCCATGTCGCTCTCGAGTTCTTCAGGAGGCTGGGCAACGCAGACAGCTACCGGCTCACGTTTGCGGATTTCATTCTTTAGAATGCGCAGGGCTTCACTCAGGTTACTGACCAGGAAATCAATCACGCCATCGCGAACGGCCTGTCTCTGGGTGCCTGCGTCTGCTGAGGCAGTGATTGAAGCAGCCCCAGCGATGTTCGCCGCCACGACCAAAATGGAGCCTGCGCCCTCGAGTTCGTCGGCGTAGACAAGGCTGCCTCCCAACCCCATCTCTCTTAGGTCCGGTCCTGGAACTGGATCTGCTGTGCGGACAAGTCCTGCGTAGGCCCAGTCAACATTCGCAGCAAACGAGCTGGCCAGACTTGAATCCATATACATTAAATAACCTCCACAAAGAGGGAATAATACTGAATTCACTTCTGACCAGCCGGTCTGCTGCGAGCCGGGCTAGTTGAGAGGGGGAGGGGAAGTTCACGGGCAGCTCAATGGGAAGCCTGGCGCTGTAAGAACAATGTCAGACTTCCGGCCGAATTTCAGTTCAAAATTGGACACTTTCCAAAGAATCTTGGGGCGTTTCTCCAAGAAAACCCTGAATCGCCGGCAAAGCTCACCAAGTCGAGTAGGGTTGTCCGTCTGAACCGGACTCCTGTGAACCAGAGTGGACATCATCAACTCCGGGGTCGGTCTGGTCAAGCGAGTGCATGGCGTCGCTGGTGTCGGTGACCCAGGTGTCCTTGCTATGCGTCATGGGGTCTTCAGGCACCGCCCTGAGGTAGCCGTCCTGGACGAGGTCCTCAAGCGATTGGGGGGCCTTTTGCTTGTCCATGGTGTAGGAGTCGATGGCCGAGCGCATTACGTGGAGGTCTTCCTTGAGCACGGCCTCGCGAGCCGCCTTCAAGGCGCCGGAGAACCGGGGAATAGCCATGGTTGCGAGAATGGCGATAATGGCCATGACGATCAGCAACTCGATAAGCGTAAAGCCCGCGTCTTGTTTGCGAATTCTGCGCACACGTACCTCTTCAGGTTGAACCGCTGGCTTACCAGTCGGAGTATTTGGTGCCGTCCAGGGCCGTCCCCGGGGACTTCGAATAGACATCGAATACGCTTTGCCCGCCGTATGAGTCGGAGGTTGGATCGTCCTGCATGGAGCGCATTCCCCACTCGGCATGGCCTGTCATAGGATCCACCGGAATGCGACGGAGGAACTTGACCTTCTTGGTCTGCACGTCGACGCCATTGACCAGGGTCTCGAGGTCAGGCGGGTAGTTTTGGCTGTCCACCTTGGTTTGAAAGGCGCCTTTGTCGGCCGCGTCCTTGTAGTGGTCGATGGCGTCGCGCATTTCCCACAGGTCGCGACGCAACTCGCGCTCATTCTGGCGCTTGACCTGGAAGCGCGCAATGGGGATGGCAGCCCCGGCGAGGATCGACAAAATGGCGACGGTCACGATCAACTCGATGAGCGTGAGGCCGCGTTCGTGCGGGTGTATCCGAGTTATTGGAGCAAAGGTTGCAGACGTGGGGATCATCCGCGTTACTCCCTATTTGACCAGAATGTTGACATGCGCGTTGTTGGCCGGCAACTGCAGTTGAGCACTGTTTACAGCTCCCGCGCGCGTGATATCCAGCGCGGTCTCTCCTGAGACTTTGGCTTGGAACGTGAGTACGCAGACCACGCCGGTGCCGGTGATGCCGACCGTACCCGGAGGACGTGATGCAACGACGGTGATGGTGCCGGGTCCGTCGTCACGGTGGATAAGAGCAACGGCCTGCCCGTCCCTGTTGAGCAGGTCTCCGGCGGCGACGTTGACCAGTTGAAGCTTGGCCGGATCGTACTGAAGTTGCAAGGGAATCGAGGCTATATCCGTGCCGCCGCTGAGGACAAGCGGAACCTGGAAGCTGGAGCCCGCAGCCAATAGGCCGGTGGGCGGAGTAAACGAGAGGGTGACCGCAGTTCCAGCAGATGGATTGGGTGTCGCAGCAGGGGGAGCGGGTGGTTCAGCTGGAGCCGGCGCCGGCTCAGGAGATGGGGGCCGCGCCGGCGTATTCTCGGTGGCCTGAGCGGCTGTTTTCATCTGCGCCATCGCTGCGGGCACCGCGGCCTCCGCACTCTGGCCTGGGACTGTGCCTATTGTGGATTGCGGAGGCGCGGCGGGGCGAACAGCGGGAACAGGTGCAGGCATGGGCTTGGTATCCGCCCCCTGGCCCTCAACGTGACGCAGTTCGATGGACTGGCCAGAACCGGTGTCGATGGCGCGAAGGTTGGCTGGTCCCAGTTCCTGTGAACGGACTACGTGAGGCACCACCACGAAGACAATCTCGTCGTCCTGGACCGTGCGGTCTTTGGAGCCAAAGATGTATTTGAGAACGGGGATTGTCCCCATTCCTGGGATTCCGGTCCAGCTTACCTGGTTTTGATTGTTCTGGATGCCGCCGAGGATGCTGGCTTCTCCCTCGCGGAGGCGGATGACCTGGTCGACGACGCGCTGCGAGAGGATGGGCTCGGTTACGCCGCTGATGGTTACGGAACCGCTCTGCGAGGTGACTTCGATTTTGATCTTCAGGGTTACGTCGCGGTCATAGTGGACGGTGGGCGTCATCTCGATATTTACGCCGACGTCCTGGTACTGGAACTGAGTATTGACAAGCGAGCTGACAACCGCTGTGGCTGCGCCGGTCTGATAGGAACCGGTGGCGATCGGGATCCTAGAGCCGATTTTCATGGTCGCCTTCTGCGCGTCGGTAGCGCGAATGCGCGGGTTCTGCAGGACCTTGGTATTCGAGTCGGTCATGAGCAGATTGAGCGTGGCCGAGCCGATGGTGACGGCAAAGTTGGTGGCCTTGAGGTGGGCCAGATCGTAGAGGGAGGGGGTAGTGGTGCTGCTGGTCGTGGTGCTGGACGAGGAGGAGGAAGAACTGGAGGTGGATGTGGACTGCATGGCTACGTTCACGCTGCTGGGCCAGGCGATACCGAGGGTGCGCTCCCAGTTTCTGCTCACTTCCATGACCGCGATGTCTACCACGACTTCTGCGCGCGCCTTGTCGAGATCGTTGATGAGCTTTTGGGCCAACAACAACTCGTCGGGCGTCCCGCGCATGACGATGGCGTTCTGGCTGGCGACGCCGTAGACCTTGGCATTGGGCAGCACGTTGCGCAGGGCGGTTTGCACGTCGTTGAGATCGTTTTGCTGCCAGGCGTTGGACAGGTAGAAGGTCTGGACTGCCTGCTCGTCTAGTTCAGTACGCTTGACGCGGGTGTTCTGGGCCACAAAGATCGTATTGGTGGTAACGGGGCGCCAGAAGGTGTTGGACATGGTGCCGACAATGCGCAGCGCGTCGACCAGCGACACGTTATTCAGGTCCACCTGGACGCGCTTGGAATTGAAGTCCGGATCGAAGAGCACATTGATCCCGGCGGCTTTGCCGACCGCCTGATAAATGACCTTGGCGTCCTCGGTCATGTGCAGGGTAAGGGGCTCGCTGGAGAGCGGCTTGAGTTCGGTGGGAGCAGCCATGGAGTCGATCTGCGCCTGAAGATCTGCCCGCCCGGGCATGGCGATCTCGGGTCGCTGAAAGGCCTCGCCGCTCTTGGCGCGCGCCTGTGCAATCTCCTGCTGTGCTGCTTCGTTGCCTGGATCGATTTGGGCGGCATGAAGGAACTCGGCGAGTGCACCCTGCTCGTCGCCCGCCTGCAGCAGCTTGCGCCCCTTGGTCATGTGCATGGCAGAGGCGGAGACGCGTACCCGATAGAGTGCGGTGCGGAAGGCCAGATCTTTTGGGTCTTTGGCATTGGCCTTTTGAAAATAGTCAAAGGCGGCATCGTAGTCTTCGCGGGCTTCAGCGGTCTGGCCGCGCTTGAAGAAGGAGTTGGCCGACTCGGCGTATAAACGCACACAGGCCAGGGCAAAGACCACCAGAATGCCAACCAGCGCAATCCGGGAAGCGGCTTTAAATAGAACGGATCCGGAAGGGACCGGAGCTTGAGCGCGGCGGTTCATCGTACTCCCAGGCGTCTTGGCCGGCCCGGATTCTCCGCCGGGTCCCTGAGGGCTGCCTTGGCTGCCCCGGACGCACATGCTGACGCATTTCCTGTCGGAAAGATTCTTCAACCAACGATGCCTCATTTTAGCAAAGCCCCACTCGAGCGCGGGTAAAACTCGCGCCAATGCTAGGATGAAGATTCGAGGATGTTTTGCTATGCCCCGTCAAACCAGTCATGTGATTGTCGCCAAGGAGGCTTCCGGCCCGCAAAAGCCGTCCAAGCCGCGCGACCCTGTGGCCAGCGGCGAGCGGGACGCTGCGCATAATCGGGTGGCCAGCCACAACTACTTTCTGCTGGACAGATTTGAAGCGGGCGTGGCGCTGCGCGGGACGGAAGTGAAGTCGATCCGCGAGGGCCAGGCCAACCTGAAAGACTCCTACGGCCTCATCAAGGACGGCGAGGCTTTTCTGCTGAACGTACATATCGGTCCTTACTCCCATGGCAACATAGCCAACCACGACGCCACCCGCACCCGCAAGCTGCTGTTGCACCGGGAGGAGGTTCGCAAGCTACTCTCCAAGACGCAGATCAAAGGCCACACGCTCATCCCCACCCGGCTTTATTTCCGGAATGGCAGGGTTAAGTGCGAACTGGCGGTGGCGAAAGGCAAGCAGGACTGGGATAAGCGGGAGACGGAAAAGCGGCGGGAGGGCGATCGCGAGGCCCGGGCCGCGGTAAACGCCAGCAAGCACAAGATGGGGCGGTAGAGGCGAAACCAACGCCTGATGCCGGTTTATCGGATCACTTCGACGTCAATTCCCAAAGCAAGATTCTTCCATGCGCGGTCAGTGGTGTAGACCGTAGCGCTGCGCTCGATGGCCAGGGCCAGGCAAGCGCGTGCCCCGAGGGAGAGGGCTTGGGAATGGGTGTTGCCGGTCAGCTCGGCGGCCAGACGAGCTTGTGCGCTGTCAAATGGGCATATCTCGCATCCCAGGCTCTGAAGACGGTCCCAGGCAAGCCCGGCGGTGGACCCGCCCAGGAGCAGGCGGGCGTGGACTTCGGCGAGATTCACGGCGCTGAGCAATCCTCCCTGAAGCAGATCGATGACAGCCTCGCTTCCGGGCTCCCTGAAGATGACTGCGAGAATCGCCGAGGAGTCGAGGACGGCTAGCTTATCCAAGCCACTCCTCCATTTCCTGGACCGCTTCTTCGCGGCGCTCGTCTACGAGTTCGTCCGACGCGAGAGCCCCAGGCCGGGCCAATTTCTTGAATTCATCCTGGATATTGCGAATTCTGGCGCGGTGCGACTCGATCCGTAGGACACCGTCTTCCAATATCATGACGACGGCATCGCCGGGCTTGAGACCCATCTCCCGCCTGATCTCCGCCGGGATGACGATGCGGCCGTTGTTGTTCAGGCGGGCAGTAGCATATTCCGAATTTGTGACAGAATATTTCATTGTGACCTAATCTATGATAATGACATAAATGCAATAGATGTCAATAACATTATATGTGACATTTTCTACATACGAGACAAATATGCAGGGTTGCCGCTGAAACGGGGATCAGGCCCCTGTGATTTGCCACAAGTTGCGGATTCGATGAAAGAATAAGGGCTATGCGGACCCAACTATCTTTTGCGAATGCTTTTGAGATTGAGACTGAACTGCTGGCCGTGGTGGCCGTCGACACCCAAACTGGCAAAGGGCCGGAAGCGAAACCGCAACCGGTGCTTCTGACCGCCGACGCGGCTGTCACGGCCGCTGCCGCTGCTGTACTGGCAAGCGGCGAGTTCAAGGCCGGCGCCAGCGAGACGCTGCTGCTGCACGCCCCTCAAGGGATCGCGGCGAAAAGGCTGCTGATTGTGGGGCTGGGCAAGCAGGCCAAGGCCACGGCGAACCATGTGCGCAATGCGGCCGGGACCGCCGTGCGCTATGGGAAGCCACGCTTCATCAAGGAACTGGTGCTTGTTCTGCCTGAAGCCGGGGCGTTGGCGGCGGACGCGTGCATGCGGGCAGCTGTCGAAGGCGCGTTTGTGGGCGATTTCGATCCTGACACCTATCGCAGCGATCGCAAGGATGTGAGCGTCGAAACCTTCACGCTGATTGCCAAGGCCGGCCCTGATAAGGCTGTCCTGGAGGCCGCGTTTGCCGAGGGCGTGATTGTGGGCGAGAGCCAGAACTTTACCCGCGTGCTGGTGAACGAGCCGGGCAACAAGCTGACGCCAACCATTCTGGGCCAGCGCGCTGCCGAGATGGCGGCTGAGGTTGGGCTCGGATGCGAAGTCCACTCCACTGAGAAACTGCACGAACTGAAGATGGGCGCGTTCTGGAGCGTCTCCCAGGGCTCCGAGGAGCCACCGGCGCTGATCGTGTTGCGGTACGAGCCGGAAGGGGTTAACGAGGGTCCAATTCTGGGGCTGGTCGGTAAGGGCATCACCTTCGATTCCGGCGGAATCTCCCTCAAGCCCGGCGACAACATGGAAAAGATGAAGTACGACATGGCGGGCGGTGCGGCGATGATCGGCGCGATGCGCGCGATTGCTTTGCTGAAGCCCAGGGTGCGTGTGATTGGAATTGTGTGCGCGGCTGAGAATATGCCTGACGGCAAGGCGCAAAAGCCCGGTGACGTGCAGACCGCCATGTCCGGCAAGACGATTGAGATCATCAATACGGATGCCGAAGGGCGGCTTGTGCTGGCTGATGGGCTGGCCTATGCACGCCAACTGGGTGCGACCCACCTGATTGACGCGGCTACCCTGACCGGTGCCTGCGTTGTGGCTCTGGGCATGGTGAATGCGGGCGCTTTTTCGAATGACGACGAAACCTACGGCAGATTCGAGTCGGCGCTGGCGATTTCAGGTGAAAAATTCTGGCGGCTGCCGCTAGGCGACGAGTATGCCGAGATGATCAAGAGCGACATCGGCGACATAAAAAACACCGGCGGCCGTTGGGGTGGCGCGATTACCGCTGCCGAGTTCCTGAAAGTTTTTGCCGAAGACACGCCGTGGATCCACCTCGACATTGCGGGTATGGCCTGGGTGGAAGATTCGCGTCCGTACATCGCCAAAGGCCCGAGCGGAGTTGCTGTGCGCTCGATTCTGGAGTGGGTGCGGAGCTATTAAATAGCTGGTGATAAGTCCCTGGATGACGGTCGGGAACCGTCATCCAGAGACTTTTAAAGATATGGATATCCCAAGTAGTCCTATTAGAATCAACGCTCTGCTGCTATTACACTGCCTGTTTCCAACTTAGATTAGATAGAAAGGTCATTTGTAAGTGCGGTCTCTATTAGCCAGTAATGCCTTTCCCTATGAATGAGACTGAACCTTGAACTGTGCTCCACGGTATAGAACTCTGCCGGACGTTCCGGCGTTGAATCTCTTATGAAACCGGCAACATGAGAGTCCTCGCAACATAACAACCCCCGTGCGAGCAGGTCGGAGAAACAATTGGAGAAACAATGACACTGCTCAAGGGATTAGGAACAGGACTGTGCCTTACCGTACTTTGCTTACTCGTTGCGCCGAAAGCCAAGGCCGACGAATGGAACAGGAAGACAGTTATCACCTTCAGCGGGCCGGTGGAAGTTCCGGGCGTGGGCGAACATCTTCTGCCTGCTGGTACTTATGTGTTCATGGTGATGAACTCGCTGAGCGACCGCCACATCGTGCAGATCACAAACGAAGAAGGCACGCATGTATTCACCACCATTCTCGCGATTCCCAACTATCGCTTGAAGCCAACGGACAAGACCGTCATCACATTCAGGGAGCGGCCCGCCGGACAGCCTGAAGCATTGAGAGCGTGGTTCTATCCCGGCCACCAGTGGGGCGAGCAGTTTGTGTATGAAAGATCCAGGGCAATCGAATTGGCCAAGGAAACCAACGAGGCCGTTCTTTCCACACCTGTAGTAACAACATCCTCAACCGTCGACGATCTGAATACTGCACGCGTTGAAGCGATCGGCCCGGCTGGAGACACAGTTGATGAAGCCACGGTTGTTGAAGCTCCTCCCGTGCCGCAAGTAAAACCTGAGCCGGTGCTTATGGCCTCTCTTCCCAAGACAGCCAGCAATCTTCCCTTGATGGGGCTGTTCGGATTCCTCGCACTGGGCAGCGGCCTTGCGCTCTTCGGACTGTTGAAGCGCAGCGCCTAAATTGGCCGAGGGTCGGACCCGGTGGAAAGCGCAGCTATTGAGTTAGCCGGGAACAATAGGTCAAACAGGGGCGGTACGCACGTATCGCCCTCTGTTTTCATTCAAGCGCATGTGCGGGCAACGAGTGTTCCTGTTTCAGATTTGCATTGAGGGGCTGGACGGGCGATTGAAATGACCGTAGCGGCGCGAAGCGACAAGGGAGTGATGGGCATGCGGTGTCCAAACCTGTTCATTGCCCGATTCCGCTTCAAGAACTCAGGAGGCGGAGCCTTCTTGTGCCTGCTTGCGCTCATGAGTGCTATGAACATGAGCTGCGTGATCAGGGCGCAGAATGTGCAATCGACGCAGAGTAACTCCGGCGACGACTACACACTCAAGCTGAATTCCGACATTGTGATGCTAAGTGCGACCGTACTGGATCGCCACAATGCGTTAGTGTCCGGACTTAGTAAAGATAATTTTCAAATATATGAAGATGGCGTACTTCAACAAATTAAATATTTCAGTCACGAAGATATTCCAGTTACAGTCGGGATTGTTGTAGATAACAGCGGGAGCATGCAGCCGAAGCGCGCTGACGTGATTGCCTCGGCACTGGCATTTGCCCGCTCGAGCAACCCTTTGGATCAGATATTTGTTGTCAACTTCAATGACACCGTATCGCTTGGCCTCCCGGCGAATATTGCATTCACCGACCAGCCGGATGTGCTGCAAAAGGCGCTATCTCAAATCAGGACTATCGGCCAGACCGCGCTCTACGACGGGATGGCCGCAGCTCTGGATCATCTGAGGCTGGGCAATCGCGACAAGAAGGTCCTGATCCTTTTGAGCGACGGCGGCGATGATGCGAGCAAGCGCAGTTTGGCGCAGGTGATCGGCATGGCCAAGCAGTCTTCCGCAATCATCTATGTGATCGGCATCTTCGACGAGCAGGACGCAGATCGGAATCCGGCAGTTCTCAGGCGGTTTGCGCGAGAGACAGGCGGAGAGGCTTTCTTCCCCGAATCTTCAAAAGAGATTACCTCAATCTGCGAAGAGATCGCTCGCGATATTCGCACTCAATACTCTCTGGCCTACGTCCCCACAATTGCCAAACTCGACGGCAGCTATCGGGTTCTGGATATAAGGGCAAGCGCTCCGGGGCATGGGCACTTGTCGGTTCGAACCAGGGCAGGGTTCACCGTGCCGTCAACACCCGGCGCCGGGAACCAGAATGGCCGGCCATGATAACCATGACTGACCAGGAGATGTTTACGAAGCAGAGCCGCAGGTTTCTGGTCTGGATACAGAGATTCTTCTTTGTCACAGGTGCCTTTGCGCTCTGTTATGTTGCGCTCACACTGCTGAACGCAAGGCTCTTCCAAAAAGCCGCAAGCGATTCCCTCGAGCAACAGATACATGCCGAAGAACATCTCAAAGCGAGTGTGCCTCGGCTTGCCGCCAGGGAAGGCGATGTTCTGGGCCGCATTGCGATACCCCGGCTTGGGTTGAAGGTGGCAATTCTACAGGGGACTACATCGCGAACGTTGCGGCTGGGTGCGGGCCATATTGAAGGAACGGCGCTGCCCGGCGGGTCGGGGAACATCGGAATAGCCGGTCACCGCGACACGTTCTTTCGCGGGCTGAGAGGTGTTCGGGCTGGTGATGAGATTCAGATTCAGACTCCGGCGGGCCTGTCGCATTACAAAGTAGATTGGGTGCAGATCACGGCTCCCAACGATACCGGCATCCTGTCGATCACAAGCGGATCTTCGCTTACGCTTGTGACCTGCTTCCCGTTCAGTTTTATTGGTTCAGCGCCAGAACGCTACGTGGTTCATGCGGGTCTTGCCGACAGCAAGTAGTTGGCGCGGTTGGTGCGACGGAGCATTGAGGGCACCAAACGACGGATATTGAGGCAATGCCTTAAAACATCCTGAGCAACATGACGCAGGCTACACAGTCCTTGGATGTTCCTAAGGAGAGTGGGGCCATCAGTTCCTTGTGCACAGGCTCCACCAGCACTCTCATCTGCCACTGCGCGTCTCTGCGGGCGAGCGCCGGCTGTTCGTTACACCCTTTTCATGAGCGATTTCCAACGCTCTCATTGCAGTGCGGGGCAATGAAGTTAGGCAGGGGTGTGCCGATGAAGCAGTTATGCGGGTTCTCAGTTCGCGTGAGTTTGAAATTGCTGTGCGTCAGGGCGCGGCACGCGGATGCGAGGGTGGCGAAGCTCATTTGAAAGGAATGGAATGATGGACCGCACGGAGATGCTTGAATCTGCGCTGGAGAGTCTTCCGGACGGCATCGCGCTGGTTGACGTCGAGGGCGAGGTGATGTTCTGGAACCTTGCCGCGGAGGCCATCACAGGTTACGCGGGCGTGGACCTGCTGGCACGGCCGGTTCCCGAGGAACTGGAACCTCTACTGCTGGAGCGGACGCGGCACGAGGATACGGAGCCGGGGACGGGGGCGCAAACACGCCGCGGGGAGCTGGTCAGAGCGCGGCATAAGCTGGGCCACGAGGTGCAGGCGATCGCGCGGATTCTGGTATTGCGCGACGGTCTGGGCACGCGGATCGGCAGTGCGATTGTCTTTCATCCGGCGGAGAGCCTGGACGCGCTTCCGCATGGGGAGACTGGGGATAACCAGTCGGTGGAGGCAAGCCAGACTGACCTTGAAGACAGGTTGCAGTGTGAATATGAGGACTTTGTTCGCGGCGGCCCTCCGTTTGGGGTGATGTGGATCGGTGTCGATCAAGCGCCGGCATTGCACAAGACCCACGGAGCCGGCGCCTGCGAGGCGATGCTGGCCAAGGTGCAAAAGGCGCTGGCGCAGGGATTGCGGCCGGCTGAGGAAATGGGCCGCTGGGGCGATGGCGAGTTTCTGATTATCTCGTACGAGCGCACGCCTGAGATTCTCGCCGGCCATGCACGGACACTGGCGGGATTGGCCAGGACTGCTGACTTCAGGTGGTGGGGCGACCGCGTCTCGCTCACCGTAAGTATCGGAGCGGCCCAGGCCGACCACAGCATGGGCGAGACGCTGGCGCTACTGCTCGAGAGAGCGCAGCAAGGCATGGAAGCCAGCATCCATGCGGGTGGAAACTGCGTAACGGCTGCGCCAGGGAGGCATGCATGTTTGCCATCGTAGGCATTCTCGTCGTGTTCGGAGCGGTTATCGGCGGCTTTCTGATGGAGAAGGGCCACATGTCGGTCCTCGTTCAGCCGGCCGAACTGCTGATTATTGCGGGCGCGTCCATCGGCACGCTGCTGGTGGCCAACCCGCTTTACATTATCAAGGGCGTGATCGCGGGACTGCTGGGTGTGCTGAAGGGCTCGCCGTTTAGCAAGGCGCGCTACCTGAGCACGCTGAAGATGATGTACCAGTTTCTCAACAAGGTGCGCAAAGAGGGGCTGCTGTGTGTGGAGATGGATGTCGAGAAGCCGAAGGAGAGTTCGATCTTCAAGAATTACCCGGAGTTTCTTAGCGACCATCATGCCGTGGATTTTCTCTGTGACACACTGCGCACCGCCATCACGGGCGGGGTAGACCCGTTCGACATGGACCAGATGATGGAACTGGACATGGAGGTGCATCACACCGCCTCGACGGCTCCGGTGGACGCGTTAACCACGGTGGCGGATGCGTTGCCGGGACTGGGTATTGTGGCCGCGGTGCTGGGCGTAGTGATTACGATGGGCGCGCTGGGCGGGCCACCGGAAGAGATCGGCGAAAAGGTGGCAGCGGCGCTGGTGGGCACGTTCCTCGGCATTCTGCTTTGCTACGGCGTAGTGGGGCCATTGAGTGCGAACATGCGCAAGACCGCCGACGAGCACAACGAATATCTGCACGTGCTGCGGGTGTTGATTCTCTCGTTCCTGAAAGGCTCGGCTCCCATGATCGCCATCGAAATGGGGCGGAGAGCGATTCCCGCCAACGTGCGGCCGAGCTTTGACGAGATGGAGAAGAACTGCAAAAACAAGGACGTCGCAATTGACGCGGTGGCGGCATAACAATCTCCAACCGGCATAAAGAAGCAGGGTGCGATGACAGCGAAGACTCAACCCATTATCGTGATCAAGCGGAAGGGCGGCCATGCCGGCCACCACGGCGGCGCATGGAAGGTGGCGTACGCCGACTTTGTCACAGCCATGATGTCGCTGTTTATTGTGTTGTGGCTGATGGGTTCAAGTGAAAAGGTAAAGAAAGCTGTGGCCGGCTACTTCAACGATCCCAAAGGCACTGGCAGTTTGCTGGGCACCACGATGACCGGGACGGGCGAAACCATCTCGGTGGCCGCCGGCGATAACATGCAAAAACTGAAAGACAAGCTGCAACAGGAAATCAAGGCAAAGAAGGAACTCGAGAAGCTCGCGAAACAGATTGAGATCACCATTACTGCCGAGGGGTTGCGCATTGAACTTCTGGAGGACAAGAACGGGACCTTTTACCAGAGTGGCAGCGCCAAGTTAAGCGAGAGCGGGCAGCAGCTTTTATCGCTGCTGGGCGCCGAACTGAAGACCCTCCCGAATGCATTGCTGATCGAAGGGCACACGGATGCAACGCCGTACTCCACCGACACCAGTTACAGTAACTGGGAGCTGTCGGCGGACCGGGCCAACTCCGCGCGGCGGATGCTGCAGCAGGACGGTGTGCGCTCCGACCAGGTGACCCAGGTGCGCGGCTATGCCGACCAGTTTCTGCGTGTAAAAAACAACCCGTACGATCCGTCGAATCGCAGAATCTCGATCCTGGTGAAGAACGGAACAGACGGAGCGGCGCAGCCAGCGGTTGCTCATGGGGAGGTTGTGGGCGGGGCCGGGAATGCGAGCAGTGGCAAGGCCGCGTCCGGCGAGGCAAAGGCGCAGAGCGCCACGCCGGCAGCTCAACCGGCTGCAGGCAAGCCCTCGGCGGCAACTCCGGCGCCGAAGCCGGGGCTGATGAGCAAGTTAATTAACATGCTGCCAGGCAAAAATAAATAGCGTTTGGCGACTCCCAACATTGTCCCGCTGTGGCGAAGGACGGTATACGTGCGCAACCTCGCGGCACGCAAGCGCCATGAGGCCGGTGCTAGAATTGGCTGATTTTCAAGCTGGCCCGACGCGGCGCATGGGCAGATCTTGGAATGGAGTGACCCGCATGTCGAATTCGCGCAGAGAGTTTCTGCAGTCGGGCGCGGCCCTGGCCATGGGAATGATGGGCGGCGCAACCGTACTGACCACCGGGCCGGGCGCTGTTGCCCAGAGCGCTCTGATGGCAACTGCCGTGCAGACGGCCGAAATCCAGGTTCCGAAGATGAAGTTTGGCGGCGTCGAGATTAGCCGTCTGCTGATGGGTTGCAATCCCTTCAACGGCGGCGCTCACTTCAACGCCACCTACGGCAGCTTGATGAGAGAGTGGTACACGGCCGAGCGCGTGAGTGAGGTCATGCACCGCGCGAACGCTTTCGGAATCAACGCCATGAACTACACAAACAAGGGGCACACGCCCGATGGCTGGGAGCGGTTTACGGCCGAGGGCGGGATCATGCACCTGATCGCGCACGACTCCAGCGACGAAGACCCGGCGGCGGTGGCGAAGAGATTGAAGCCTCTTTCGCTGCACCGGCAGGGCGAGATTGTGGATGTGGCTTTCAGGAACGGCACCATGAACACGGTTCGCGAGTGGTGCAAGCGGGTGCGGGATACCGGAGTGCTGACCGGCGTGGCGACGCACAATCCGGCGGTGATCGCCTTAGTGGAAGAGCAGGGCTGGGATGTGGATTACTTTGCCGGATGCGTCTATTTCCGCAGTCGAAACGACGAGGAGTGGAAGAAGGAACTGCACGGCGACCTGATGGAGATGCCGCGCGAGATCTATCTGCAGAGTGATCCGGCGCGAATGTACAAAGTGATGCGCCAGACCCCGAAGCCTTGCTTCGCATTCAAGATTCTGGCCGCCGGACGGGTGGGCGATGGCGGCATCGAGCAGGCGTTTCGCACAGCGTTCTCAAGCATCAAGCCCACCGATGGGGTGTTTGTGGGGATGTTCCCGATCATCCGGGACGAAGTGAAGCTGAACGCTGAAATCGTGCACCGCATTCTGACCGGTGCCTGAGCCCGGCTGGGGTTTCGAGACGTATGCGAGAGGAATGGTGTAGTCTGGTTTGCGAATCAGAAAGCGTTTACCAGAGGTGTACTTCCCATGACTATTGTTGCCGGAGTTGACTTTGGCACACTCAGCGTTCGCGTAACTCTTGTCGATAGCGAAAAGGGCTCGATCGGCACCGCATCGGCCTCTTACCCGCTGCACCGCCGCCGCGAGGACCCGAACTTCGCCACCCAGTCGCACGCGGACCATATGGCGGCGCTGGCCGCGGCTACCCGCGACGTGCTGAAAAGCACGGGTGTGGACGGCGCCGCCGTTGCCGCAATCGCTCTGGATACCACCGGATCGACCATGATTCCTGTTGGCGAGGGCCTGGAGCCGCTGGACGACTACTATCTCTGGTGCGACCATCGCGCCTTTGCCGAAGCTCAGGAGATAACGCAGAAAGCGCATGAATTGGGCTTCGAGGGAATCGACTGGTGCGGCGGGGTCTACTCGCACGAGTGGGGCTTCTCCAAGCTGCTGCACTGGCTGCGGCACAATCCTGACAAGCGCGATAAGTTCGTCACGGCAATTGAACATTGCGACATGGTGGCGGCTACCCTTGCCGGGATTTCGAAGGTGAGCGGACTGAAGCGCAGCGTGTGCGCCATGGGCCACAAATGGATGTGGAATCCCAAGTGGGGCGGGCTGCCGCCGGAAGATTTCCTGGTGGCCGTGGACCCGCTATTTGCCGGAATCCGGGCGAAGCTGGGCGGCGAGTACCTGACCAGCGATCACCTGGCCGGGCACCTTTCGCCCAAGTGGGCCGAGGCGCTGGGACTGCGCGCGGGAATTCCGATTCCGGTGGGCGCGTTCGATGCGCATTGGGATGCGATCGGCTCCAACCTCCGCGAAGGCGATGCGGTCAACGTGGTGGGTACGTCCACCTGCATTATGGCCATGGCGCCCGAGGCGCAACTGGTTCCGGGGGTTTGCGGCGTGGTACCCGGAAGCATTCATCCGGGGTTCATCGGGATTGAGGCGGGGCTCTCGGCTACGGGAGATATTTTCGAGGCCATCGCAAAACGCGCGGCGACGACTGTGGCTGCGCTGTCTGAAGGGCTTGATGCTTACAAGGCGGGGCAGACCGGGCTGTTGCGGTTGAGCTGGGATAACGGTGATCGCACCGTGCTGGTGAATCCCGAGCTGGGCGGCGTGACGCTGGGATGGAACCTGGTGCACACGGCGCAGGACGAACTGTTCGCGGCTATCGAGGGGACAGCGTTCCACACCCGCATCATTCTTGAGCGGATGGCCGAGCATGGCGTGCGCATCGATCGCGTGATCAACGCGGGCGGCATTCCGCAGAAGAGCGAAGTGCTCAACCAGGTATATGCCAACGTGCTGAACAAGCCGGTGCTGGTGCCTGCGGGAATTCCGACCAGTCTGGGCTCCGGGATATTTGCGCTGCTGGCGGCCGGAGCCTACAAGACCATTGAAGAGGCGCAGGCGGCAGTTTGCCTCCCGTTCCGAACCGTTGAACCGGATGCGAAGGCTGCGGCTGTGTATGAGCGGCTTTACCGGCTTTATCGCGATGTGTATTTCGCGTTGGGATCACGGGATGCAAAGCCGGTGCCGCTGGGCGATGTGCTGCCCGAGTTGAGGAAGATCGCGGCTGAGATGCAGAAGGCCAACTGAGACAACAGGAAATCGAATCACCGGTGAGGAGCACGAATATGGAACGTCGAAACTTTCTGAAGGCGGCGGCGTCGACAGCGGCGGCGCTTGTGTTTGGGCGGCGCGGTGCGCTTGCGCAGCAGGCGGATTCGCACATCGAGATCCTGGTGGACGAGCCTATCGGGACCATCGCACCCGAGATCTATGGGCACTTTACCGAGCACCTGGGGTCGGTAATTTACGACGGCATTTATGTGGGCGAGGGGTCGAAGATCGCCAATCAGCATGGGCTGCGGTCAGCCCTGATTGAAAAGATGCGGGCCATCAAGGCTCCCGTGGTGCGCTGGCCGGGCGGGTGCTTTGCCGACAGCTACGACTGGCGCGACGGCGTGGGGCCCAAGGCGAAGCGGCCGCGGCGCACGAACTTCTGGACCGACGCGTTCCCGGCGGCACAGCAGAAGTTGAATATTCCGCAGGTCTTCGATCCGAATACGTTTGGCACCGACGACTTTGTACGCTTCTGCAAGCTGAGCGGCGCGGAGCCTTACATTGCGGCGAATCTGCGCAGCCTGTCGCCGCTCGATTTCGATCACTGGGTGGAGTACTGCAACTCGCCGCGCGGAACCACGACGCTGGCCGAGACGCGCGAGGCGGATGGAACTCCCGATCCTTATAACGTCCGCTACTGGGGCGTGGGGAACGAGAGCTGGGGCTGCGGCGGCAACTTCGATCCGGAAGACTACGCCAACGAATTCAAGCGTTACACCACCTGGGTTCCGAGCTACGGAGTGCCGCTGCGGTTTGTGGCTTCGGGGCCGAACTCGGACGAGCAGGCCTGGACGCGCGGGTTCTTTAACAAGCTGTTCCGCGGTCAGCCGAGCCACGATATGCATGGCGTGTGGGGGCTGAGCATTCATCACTACGCCTGGAACCTGTCGCGCGGCAAAACGCAGGATTGGGATGCGGGCAAGGGCGACGCGCTGAAGTTCGACCCCATCGACTGGTACGAGTTGTGCCGCGAGACGGAGCGGATTGAGGGCGTGATTCTGGATCACTGGACGGCACTGGGCCAGTTTGACCTGGACCACAAAATCAAGCTTGTCGTCGACGAGTATGGCCCCTGGTACCGGCCCGGCACCGAGAATGCGCCGGAGCAGTTGCTGGGGCAGCAGATTACTGTGCGCGATGCCGTGATGACGGCCTTGTCGCTGGACACGTTCAATCGTCATGCGGACAAGGTGGGCATGGCGGCCTGCGCGCAACTGGTGAACTGCCTCAACTCACTGTTCCTCAGCTACGGGGACAAGTTCGCGACGACGCCGGTGTTTAACGTGTTCGAGATGTACGCTGCGCACCAGGGTGGAACCGCGCTGCGCACCGAGTTCTCGTCGCCCGAGGCGCGCTATGATCGCGACGGCAAACCCGCCAGTTTCGCCGGACTCAAGGGCTCGGCCTCACTGAAGGGCAAGACGCTGGTCCTGACCGCAACCAATCCGGATGTAAGCCAGCCGCGCGAAGCCCAGATCGCGGTTCGTGGCGCGAAGGTGGCCAGCGCGAAGGCGTGGGTTGTGGCCGAGAGCGACACGCACGCGCACAACACGTTCGAGCACCCTGACGCAGTGAAGACGCGCGCGGCCGAGGTCGCGGTGCGACCGGATTCGCTGACCTTCACATTCCCGCCGGCTTCGGTGACGAAGATTGTGGTGGAGTTGAGTTGATAGCGAACGCTTAGCTAGTGGTATACCGAAAAACGGGGCAGGCGCCAACCGGCAAGGTTGAAGCCTGCCCCGTTTTTCGTTTATGCAGGTTGGCGCTGGGCCTGTGATGGTGCGGCTTGCGCTCTGACGCGGGTCGGTTTACCGTTGTTGTCAAATTCCAATCGCAGTCCGGAGTCCCGTGTTTTCTCTTTCATCCCGCACTCTTATTTCCCGCCTTCTTACCTTATTGTTGCCAACCATGACAGCCGCGAGCGCACAGGCGCAGCAGCCGGTCGAAACATGGAAGGCGCCGCACTTCTCCATCGAGCCGAAGGCGCTTCACCAGGCGGCTTCCGCAGTAAACGCGCCCGATGGAACCAACGTGGTCATGCTGGAAGATGACGAGAGTTACACCTTCGATGAAGCTGGGCGCTTTGTCTATGTGGGCTATTTTGTCTACAAGATACTCACTCAAAAAGGCGCGGAGGGCTGGGACTATTTGTCGGTGGGTTGGGAGCCGTGGCATCAGTCCCGGCCCGAGATTCGCGGTCGCGTAATTGCGCCGGACTACTCTGTGCACACGCTCGATCCGAATGCCATTACGGAAGCGCCCGCACGGGGCGGCGACTACAAAACCTATAGCGACGGCAAGAGGCTGCACGCGCCATTCCCGGCCATTGCCCCCGGCGTCGTGGTGGAGACGGAGTTTATCGAACGCGAGACAGTGCCGTTCTTTGGCCCCGGACATGTGAGCCGGATCAGCTTTGGGCGCGAAGCCATTCCGGTGGCGCACAGCCGCGCGGTGTTGGAAGCGCCGTCCACGCTGCCGCTGCGCACAGCCAGTATGCTGCTGCCGGATTTGAAGCTGGTGCGCACCGAGGCCAACGGCAAGGTGACGCTCACCTTCGATATGGGCGCGCTCGAGGGCGTGGAGCCACGCGATCCGAATCTGCCTCCGGATGCCGCGTATGTGCCCGAGATTGAATTCTCGACGGGGCAGTCATGGCAAACGATGGCGACCGAGTACGCGAAGATCGTAGACGGCCGCATTGATCCGGCGGCAGTGCAGTCCATCGTTGACGGTCTCATTGCCGGCAAAACCACCGTGGCCGCGAAGGAAAGCGCAATTCTGGACTATCTGGATCGGGAGGTGCGTTACACCGGTATCGAATTTGGCGAGGCGGCGCTTTTGCCTCACACCCCGGCCGACACGCTCAGCCACAAATACGGCGACTGCAAAGACAAGGCGACTCTGCTGGTGGCCATGCTGCGCGCGGCGGGAATTCCGGCCAACGTAGCACTGCTCAACGCCGGTTCCCGCATGGACGTTCCCGCCGATTTGCCGGGAATGGGCTTGTTTGACCACGCGATCGTTTATGTGCCGGGAAAGCCTGCCTTGTGGATCGACGCCACCGACAAATATGCGCGGCTTGGGCAACTGCCCATCAACGATCAGGGGCGATGGGCGCTGATTGCGCGAGCCGACACCAAGGCACTGGTCAAGATACCGGAGTCCACGTCAAAAGAGAATGTGCTGCTGGAGTACCGCGAACTGACTCTGAGCGAGAACGGTCCGGCCACGGTGACCGAGAGAACGCAGCCGACCGGCATCTTCGAGTCAAACTACCGCGGCTACTATGCCGACAAGCCTGACAAGGAAACCAGGGACAATCTTACCGGCTACGTGAAGTCGCAGTATGTTGCCGAAAGCCTGGCCACCGTGGACCGCACCGACCCGGAGGACCTTTCAAAGCAGTTTGAACTCACGCTGGCGTGCGAAAAGGCCAAGCGTGGCTACACTGACCTGGACAGCGCGCAAGCGGCCATCCGGCTGGACTCGTTGTTTGTCCGGCTGCCAAACGATCTGAAGCGGAAAGACGATACCGAAGAGCAGAAGAAGAAGGACAAGGAAAAGCCCACCAAGCCCCGGACCGCGGATTGGGAACTCAGCGAGGCGTCCAGCGCCGAGTGGCACTACAAGATTGTGCCGCCAGCTGGATTTATTCCTAAGGAATTGCCCAAGGGGACAACGATCCAGCTAGGCCCCGCTTTGCTGACCGAGGACTTTACCTCGGACAAGAGTGGCGCCGTTACGGCACATGTGACCTTTGATACGGTGAAGCGGCGGTACACGGTGGCCGAGGCAACAGAGTTGCGGAACAAGGTGGCCGACATCATTGCGGGCCCGGCGATTCTGGTGAACTTTGAGCCGCAGGGCGCGGCGTTTTTCCACGAGGGCAAGGTGCGCGAAGCACTGGCGGCCTATCGCAGCCTGGTGGCGCTGCACCCCAATGAGGCGGTACATCATTTGCAGGTGGCCAAGGTGCTGCTGGAGGCGGGCATGGGCGAGGCTGCACGCGCTGAAGCACGGCTGGCCGTAAAGCTTGAACCGAAATCGGCCCTGGCGGAAAAGGTACTGGCCCAGATTCTGAAGCACGATCTGGTGGGCCGCAACATGCGGGCCGGCAGCGATCTGGCTGGTGCGGTAGAGGCCTATCGCGCGGCCATCAAGCTCGACCCGGACGACCACGGCATGCAGGGCGATCTCGCGATTCTGCTCGAGTACGACCCTGTCGGGAGGCGCTACGGCCGCTTCTCCCGGATGAAGGAGGCGATTGCCGAATACCAGAACCTGGGCCAGGACAAACTGGCTGAGCTTGGCCTCGCGAATAATCTTGCCTTTGCCCTTTTCTATGGTGGCGATCCGGAGGGGACCATCAAGGCAGCGCAAACTCTGAATCAGCAGCCCACAGCGCTGTTGTCGGCTAGTGAGGCGCTTTTGCACGGAAGCAAGGCCGGGCTGGCCGAAGCCAACAAGCGGTCCACGGGCGACAGCGCTTTCAAAGAGAGTGCGCGGGTGGCCGGGGAGATGCTGACCAACGTCCGCCAGTATCCGTTGGCCGCGGATTTTCTGGAGTCGGGCGCCGCCGGCGACAATGCCGCCCAGACCATGGGGATGGCCAGCATGCTGCGCGGGGCCAAGCATCACGAGGACATGCAATTCGCCAATACGCCCTCGGACCTGGTGAAACACATCTTCGCGCTCTTCGTCGATCCTGACCTGACGGAGGCCAAGCTGAACGCCCTGGCCAGCCGCAATGCCCAGGCGGTGATGAAGAACGAAGATGCCGAAGAGAAGAAGAAGACGCTGCAAGCTGGACGGGAAATGAACAGCCAACTGGCGCGCCAGGACACATCGCTGGACGTCAGCGTCGACATCCTGATGCAGGCCTTCGATCCCAAGATCGAAGGCAACGACACCACTGGCTACAAGGTGAAGTTCCAGATACCAGGCGGTACGAACGGCACCTTCTTTGTGGTGAAGGAAGACGGAATCTACAAGCTGCTGGACGACGTGGACAAACCGAATGCCTGTGCGCTGGAGATGCTTGACAGGATCAAGGCCGGCGATCTGAATGGGGCCAAGGTGTTTCTGGACTGGCTGCGTGAAGGCCAGCATCTTGAGGGCGGTGACGATCCACTGGGCGGGCCGGTGTTTCCACGGTTCTGGACGAAGGGGCAGGCCGCCGATGCGCGGAAGATGAAGCTGGCGGCGGCGTCGCTGATGGTTGGCACCAAGCCGACCGCGGCCCAGGGTGTGGCGCTGCTTGAAGAACTGCAAAAGGACGTCGTGTCAGAGCGGGAACGCACCAACATCGATCTGGCGCTTGCGGCCGGTTACTCGCTCCAGGACAACTTTGCAAAGCTGCTGGATGTTTCTTCGGCGCTGCTGAAACAGGAGCCTGAGTCGAAGCGGGCGTTCATGAGCAAGATGCAGGCGCTGATGGGATTGGGCCGGTATGACGAGGCCCTTGCCGCGGCCGATGAACGGCTTAAATTGCTGGACGGAGACAGCGATGCGCTGATGATGAAGATGGAGACCGAGGCCAACCGCGGCAACTTTGTGGCCGCGCGAGGCTGGGCGCAAAAGCTCGTGGATCAGGGCAAGGAGAGCGCGGAGATCCTGAACTCGGTTGCCTGGTTTGCGCTCTTCACAGGCAAGGTGACGGATGCGGATATCGCCACGTCCATCAAGTCAACGCAGATGGCGAAAGACAATCCGCACATTCTGCATACCCTGGCCTGCTTGTACGCTGAGGCCGGCAAGACGAAAGAGGCGCACGACCTGTTGTTGCGCAGCATGGACGAATTGAATCTGGACGAGCCGAACGACGACTACTGGTACGCTTTGGGCCGCATCGCCGAGCAGTATGGCGAGCGCGATATCGCGATTGCGGATTATCGCAAGCTGACCAAGCCGAAGGAGATTCTGGCGTTGCCGACCTCGAGTTATACGCTTGCGCAGACGCGGCTCAAGGTGATTGGCGCGGTGAGCAAGTGAGGCAAGGCAGAGTTGAATGCTGTCCCACCCTTTTCGCGATGGGGCTGCGAAAAGGATGGGGCGCGGGGCATTTTTGTCAGGGCGCTGCTTAGCCTCGCATTTACTGCTGTTGTTGCTGCTGCATCTGCTGCATATCAATAAACGGCACAACGGGCGCGGGTGGTTGCTGTGCGCGCTCGACCAGCACGCTCCAGTCTTCGGGGATCGGCAATTTTCTATCCAGGGCCGGCGCGTGATCGCTGGCTTCCACCTGTACAGCCACGTAGAGTTCGCTGTCGGTATGGCCGCGGAAGATGCCGTGGGTAGGGGGCACATCCGCGTAGTCGCGGCCCACGGCGGTGCGGATGTGGCGATGGTGCGCGACCAAGTTGTTGGTGGGGTCGAAGCCCACCCAGCCCAGGTGCGGTATGAGCGCCTCGACCCATGCGTGGGTTGCGTCCGGTGTGGACCGGTCGTGGTCTTCGCGGCTGCGGTAGAGGTAGCCGGAGACGTAGCGCGCGGGAATGCGCACGTGGCGCAGTAGGGCGATCATGGTGTGCGCAAAGTCCTGGCAGACGCCCTTGCCGCTCACGATGGCTTCGTCAATGGGCGAGTCGACGCGCGTCGAGCGGGGCTCATATTCAAAATAATTGAAGAGCCGCTGGTTGAGTTCCTGCACCAGCATCAGCGGATCGTCGCGGCGCGTGACGCCCATCTGCTTGGCCAGCAGCGTGAGCGCCGGGGTTTCGACGGCGAAGGTGGAGGGCAGCAGCATTTCCCAGTGATCGCCCGCTTCAATCAGGTCGTCGAGCGCGTCCCAGGCATCGGGAGAAAGAAATCCAGGCACGTCGGGCAGCACCTGCTGTTCGATCACTGACTCGGCCACGATGACCAGTTGATTGTGCTCGCCGGGAATGTTGAAGTGCTGCACGGTGTTGCCCTGGTGGTCGCGATAGCTGAAGACGCGGCAGCGCGGGCTCACCGAAAGCGAGAAGGTAAGGCAGTGCTGGTTCGAGTCAGAGCGCGGATGCATGCGCGTCTCCATAATGCTCTCGCTGATGGCTTGCGAGTAGCGGAAGCGCGTAAGGTGGCGGATGGAATAGAAGTTCATGCTCGCTCTCTCGACCTGGGCTTGTTCACATTAAACCGCCAGCGCAGACTGGATTGAGTAGTGCACGTAGTAGCGGTAGATCTGCTCATGGATGCGCAGGCACTGCTCACGGATGGTGTGGAGAAATGCGTGGGTGTCGCCTGCCAGGATTTCGTTGATGGAGGTGTATCCCAACAGGGCATGCAGACGCCCAATACCCGCGGTGAGATCGTCTGGGGAGCGGCGTCCGCCGGCACGCTGGATGGATTCAATCGCGGAGCGGATGCCGTCCACACAATAGAGGATGGCGTGGGGGAAGTCGCGGTTGAGCAGCAGGAATTCGAGAATGCGGTCGGGGGCCAGGTCGGCTGTGTACACCTGGCAATAGGCCTCGAACGAGGTGCAGCAACGGAGCAGGCCCACCATCTCGAGATACTGGTAGCCGGAGTGCTCGCGCTCCTGCGGATTGAACAGGTCTTCCTGGTAAACCTCGAGCATGGTGGCCGTGGCGTAGGCCCTTTCGAGGTAGCGGCCCAGGCGTATGAACTGCCAGCCCTGGCCGTGAATCATGGTGGTGTCGCTTACCCCCTTGAAGAGGTGAATGCCGTCAATGACTGAGGCCAGCAGATCGTTGATGCTCGAGCCGAATTGGGCCTGCGCGTTGGGCGAGTGGATGTGATGAAAGAGGCGGTTGAGCCGCTGCCACTGCTCGGTCGAGATTTCCTCACGCGCCTGGCGGGCGTTCTCTCGTGCCCCGTTCAGGCAATAGGTGACCGCGGCAGGGCAGAGGTTGTCGAAGATCAGCTTTTGGGCCATCGCTTCGAGGTCGCCATTCCACTCCATGCCGGTGGGTTTGCCGAGGGAGACCAGCAACCGCTTCCAGCGGGTTTCCGCGCTGGCGCCGCCGGTGTCCAGCATCAGGCTCATAGTTACGTCGAGCTGACGCACGGTATTCTCGGCCCGCTCCAGGTAGCGGCTCATCCAGTAGAGACTGTCGGCAACGCGCGATAGCATCGTCGTATTCTCCCGAATTCCGTGATGGAACGCTACTCCAGAACCCATGTGTCCTTGCTTCCGCCGCCCTGCGAGGAGTTCACCACCAGCGAGCCTTTTTCAAGAGCCACGCGGGTCAGGCCTCCGGGCACGATGTTTACCTTGTCGCCAAACAGAACGTAGGGCCTGAGGTCTACGTGGCGAGGTTCCAGACGGTTGTTGATGAGGCAGGGGGCGCGTGAGAAATCCAGCGTCGGCTGGGCAATGTAGTTGCGCGGGTTGGCCTCGATCTGGCGGGCGAACTCCTCGCGCTGCTTCGCCGTCGAGTGCGGACCGATCAGCATGCCGTAGCCGCCGCTTTCGCCCACCGCCTTGACCACGAGCTTGTCGAGGTTGGCCAGCACATGCTTGCGCTCCTTGTCCTCTGAGAGCAGATAGGTCTCCACGTTGGGAAGAATCGGGTCTTCGTTCAGGTAGTAGCGGATCATGCGCGGCACATAAGCGTAAACAGCCTTGTCGTCGGCAAGGCCGGTGCCGAAGGCGTTGGTCACCGTCACGTTGCCGGCCCGATAGGCGTTGAACAGGCCCGCGCAGCCCAGAGACGAATCGCCGCGGAAGACAAGCGGATCGCTGAAGTCGTCGTCCACGCGGCGGTAGATCACGTCTACGCGCTTCAGGCCGTCGGTGGTGCGCATGTAGACGATGTTGTCGTGGGTGACCAGATCGCGTCCTTCCACCAGGTCGATGCCCATCTGCCGAGCGAGATAGGTGTGCTCGAAGTAGGCGGAGTTGAAGACGCCGGGCGTAAGCAGGACGATGTTCGGCTCGGGGCGGCCTTCTGGAGCGAGAGAACGCAAGGTGGCAAGCAGCAGTTGGGCGTAATGCTCAATAGGGCGTACGCCGTAACTGGAAAAGAGCTGAGGGAAAGTCCGCTTCATCACGCGCCGGTTTGTGAGCATGTAGCTCACCCCGGAAGGCACGCGGAGGTTGTCTTCGAGGACGACAAATTCGCCGGTGTTCAGCCTGAGCAGGTCAGAGCCGACTACTGCGATGTAGACGTTACGCGGCACCTGGAGGCCGCGCATCTGGCGGCGGTAGTGCTTGCAACTGTAGACCAATTCGCGTGGAATGACTCGGTCACTGAGAATCTTGGCGTCAGAGTAGACGTCGCGCAGGAACAGGTTCAGGGCGGTGATGCGCTGCGTGAGTCCGCGCTCGATGTGGTCCCATTCCGCGCCGGTAATGAGGCGGGGAAGCAGGTCGTACGGGAAGATGCGTTCGGTGCCCTCGTCACGGCCGTAGACGGTAAAAGTGATGCCCTGGGTGAGGAACGAGAGGTCGGCGGACTGCTTGCGGCGCTGCAGTTCGTCGGCGGGCAGGCTCGCGAGAGTTTCGGCCAGGGCGCGGTAGTGTGAGCGCAACTCGCCGTTGGCCTCGCGCATCTCGTCGAATGCGCGGTCGAGCGGATAGTCTCCGAAGAGGGTTTCCAATTCCACTGAATGGCCGGCGCTCATGGGTCTTATGAAGACTTTCCTACCAAAAAATCAGGGAGCCGGCGGCGAAGGAACGGTCGCCCCCCCGGGCAGATGCACCGCGTCCGTACCGCTCCGCTCGCAAGCCAGCGCCGGCTGAACCCTGTGCTTAGTTTCTATCACGCTGGATATAAGGGAGCCATCAGGAAAGGGTGAAGGGGTACTCTGGGTGGACCGGAACCAAGGATCTGCGCTACTTTGACTTTGGTTCTGGCTTGGCCTGTCTCAGGTTCTCAACCGCTCCATAGATGACGACCCAAGCGACGCGATTCGGGTCGTGAGCGTAGAACGAGAGCCAGTACGGCCGACTGATATTAACGGTGTACTTCTTTCCAGTCTCAGCCAGCTTCAATTCATACTCGACGGCTCCGATACGCTTGTGGACTTCCCTCAATCGGGATGGGTCAACTGCTTTGCCGTGCAGATCTTCTTGAATCAGGTCAAGCGCGCCCCGCCTTGGATCGTCGAATGTCCAGGACCAGGATTCCTTTTCCGCTTTCATCTGAGACTCGATGTCGTATTTACTGATGTCCTCGGGCGTCAAGAAGCGGAAGGCATTTGGGTCCGCCTTAAACCCCGGAATCAGCGGCACTGGAACTCCGTAGGAATCGAGGCCAGCGCGGTCTTCGAAGTTTGCTTCCTTAACTTGCTCAATGGCCAAAAGGGTACAACAGCCAAAATGTCCGAAGCCGCCCCATGACGAACTGCCGTTCGGATAAGTTTCCTTCCGGCCGGCAAAGAAACGGCCAACGAGCCGTGCTTGCGTCAGAGTGCCATGGCCTGGCAATCCAATGTGATGGATGCGTTCATCGAATCTCTTAAAGAGATCATCGTCAACGAGCGGTATGGGAACATCCTGAACGACGAGCTCCTTCTCCCGCTCACGTTGGTTGGTACCCGGTCCGAAATAGATGGTCCCGGAATTCACCTTGCCGCCGTATTCAAGCCAAATCTCAGGGTAGACATAACAGGTAGGATCAAAAAGCGTGAAGTCTTCAAATCCCCAGGAAACAAAAGCTTCCAGCTCAACCAGCTTGTGATTGAAAGCGGGAGGGTCTTTCTGGAGCTGGCAGACGGTGACTTTTTGGGGTTCTTCGCAGCAAGCCAAGGCGGAAAAACCGAAGAGAACGACCAGTGCGCTGAAAGCAATTTGGTGTCTTCTCATGCTCTCTACTTCCTATAGCGTGTTTCCCCCGGCTCGATGGTTGCAGCCGGGTTGGGCATATCCATGGGGAAGTGTATCTCTTCGTAGGCTTCTACCGGAGTCGTGAGGGTTTCCAGGCGGTTGCCGTCGGCGGTGCCTGCTTTGGCATCCCATAGGCGCTCTATTTCGAGCAGGGCGGCCTCGTGTTCGGTATTGGTCTTGATGGGCTTCATATCCATAGGAAGGCCTCAAATGGACTGAGAAGAGAGAACTGAACCACTATTTGCTGATCCGGCCCGTAAATAGTGTGCAGGCTTCCCACCCATTTCGCGATAAAATCTGCGAAATGGATGGGGCACCCAGCTTTAAGGAACGGACAGACCGCTCCGGTTGCAGCCCGTTCTAGAACATGTTCCAGAGCGACTGGTTGTAAACAGCGTGATGGAACTGGACTTCGGAGCCCTTGACGATGGTTCCCAGCTCGCGAGGGGAGCGGTTGGCGACGGCTTGCTTCAGGTCGGCATAGCGGCCCTGCACGTCGGCGCCCAGAATCTCCGCAATCCACTTGGACTCCTGGAAGTCCTCAATGGCCTGCTGGATGTTGTCCGGCAGAAAACGGCCGCCACCCCGCAGATTGTCGGTGGTGGCGATTTCGCCGTCAACGCCCGTCTTGAAGATCGAGTAGAGGGCCAGGTAGGGGTTGGCGTCCGGGGCCACGGCGCGCACTTCCGTGCGCATGGAGCGGTGGTTGCCGATGGGCACGCGGACCATGGCGCCGCGGTCTGTCGCCGAGGCGCGAATCTGGTTGGGCGCTTCAAAGTGCGGGTCCAGACGGCGATAGGCGTTGACGCTGGAGTTGAAGATCAGGCAAAGATCCAGCGCGCGGGTCAGGATGCGGTCAAGGAAGCTCCAGCCGAACTGCGAAAGCTGCTCCTCGCCCTTTTCGTCCCAGAAGAGGTTGGTCTTACCCTCGGATACCGAAACGTTGGTGTGCATGCCGCTGCCGTTCACGCCCACCACGGGCTTGGGCAGGAAGCAGGCGGTGTAGCCCATGTTGTTGGCGATCTGGCGGCAGAGCAGCTTGTAGAGTTGGATCTGGTCGGCAGCGGCCACTGCTTCAGCGTAGCCGTAGTTAATTTCGAACTGGCTGGGCGCGACTTCCGGGTGATCCTTCTCGTTCTGGAAGCCCATGGCGCGTTGCACTTCCGCCGCCGTGTCAATAAACTGACGCAGCGGATCGAGCGGCAGCACATGGTAGTAGCCGCCGCTGTTGATGAACTCGAACTTGCCGGTCTCGTGATACTTACGCTCGGCGTCCTTGCCTGCGAAAAGGAAGCCCTCGATCTCGGTGGCCGCGTTGAGAGTGTACTGCTTCTCTTTGAACAGCTTTTCGGAATAGGTCTTGAGCACGCCGCGCAGGTCGCCGGAGTAGGCGGTGCCGTCCTTGTCGATGACGTTGCCGAAGACCAGAACCTTGCCGTTGCCGAACACATCGGCGGGCACCCAGTAGAAGGCGCTCCAGTCGATGCCGAGGCGGAGATCGCTTTCCTTCTGGGCCGTAAAGCCGCGGATGGACGATCCGTCGAAGGTCAGGTTTTCATAAGCGCCGAGCAGGAACTTCTTATCGTAGTCGAGCAGGTGGAGCCGGCCCTCGAGATCTGAGAACAGCACGGTGACAGCTTTAATCCGCTTTTCGTCGGTCAGATACTTCAACCGCTTCTCGCGGATTTCATCGGCTCCCGTACGGTTGGCGCGATCAGTCTTGGCCTGCAGGTTGAGCTCTTCCAGCTCTTCGTAGGAGAGAGCGAGGAAATTGCGATAGTCAGTAGACATGGATCTCCTTCTTCTTTTTGGGCGGAAAAGGTACAGTCCCGACGTTCGAGGTCGCCGGCGGCTGCGTATGGGCTCTTGCAAATAGGGTAACTCCGCACGGCCAGCCGCGCATAAGAAAATCGAAAAACGGCTTGTGGAATCAGCAAACCTGCTGCTTGCGGTGTCCGTGAACGCCGCGCCCGGCAGCTTGCTTGCGATACTCTGAAGACTCAGGAGATACAACTCCCAATGTCCAATCCGCTTTGCCTGTCTGCTGCCTTGCTGACCCTGCTCTCACTCGTTCCTTCACCGGCCCCGGTTCTGGCACAAAAGGCTCCTATCCAGATCACCGCCGACCTTACCGACGCGCCCCACAAGCGGTATCACGCCGAGGTCGATCTGCCCGTAATCGCAGGGCCATTGACCCTGACCACGCCGCAATGGATTCCCGGAACGCATATGCCAAACGGTCCGGCGCAGGCAATTACCGGCGTAGTCTTCACCGCCAACGGGCAGACCCTGCCGTGGCGTCGCGACGACGTGGATTTGTACCAGTTCCACCTCACCATTCCCCAGGGAGTGACCACCCTGCACGCGCACCTGGACTGCATTGTGACCACGCGCGTTACGCAGAAGATGGCGGTGCTCGAGTGGGAGAAGCTGCTGATTTACCCGGCCCACATTCCGGTACGCGAAATTGCCATTCAGCCTTCTCTCAAGGTTCCCGGCGGCTGGGGAATCGGCACCGCACTCGCGCCGCTCGGCGACGACTCATACCCGATTCCCGCCGCGGGGTCCACCGTCCGCTTTGCACCCACCAACGTGGAACAGCTTCAGGATTCACCGGTCATCACCGGGCAGTACTTCCATGAGTTTCCGTTGGCGCCCTCCATCTCGCCCAAGCACTTTATTGACGTTGTGTCCGACTACCCTGAAGATTCAAATCTGCGCCCGATGCTGCTCGCCGAACTCGGCAACCTCGTCCGCGAAGCTGACGCTCTGTACGGCTCGCATCATTACGGGGTCTACCATTTCCTGCTGACGCTGTCTGACATTGCCGGCGGGCAAGGCCTCGAGCACGGCCAGTCCTCTGACAACGGCGTCGGCGAGAAGGGTTACGCCGACGATGCCCACCAGTTGCGCGACGCCGACCTGATGCCGCACGAGTTTACGCACTCCTGGAACGGCAAGTACCGGCGTCCCGTGGGCCTCTATCAGGCGGACTTCGCGACTCCGCAGCAGGGGGCTCTGCTCTGGGTCTACGAGGGCATGACGCAGTACCTCGGCAATGTGCTGGCCGCCCGGTCGGGCCTGGAGACGCAGGCGCAGTACCGCGACCGGCTTGCGCTCAGCGCCGCGAATCTGGATTACAAGCCGGGGCGCGAGTGGCGTTCGACCACCGATACGGGCGTTGCGGCCAGCATCCTGCGCAGAAGCGATCCAGCCTGGGCAAACTGGACGCGCGGGCAGGATTACTACCAGGAGGGCGAGCTTCTCTGGCTAGATGCCGACACACTGATCCGCAAGATGACCGCGAACAAGAAGTCGCTGGACGACTTTGAGAAGATCTTTTTGGGCAAGGGCGGAAACACCGGGTCGCTCATCGTGCCGTACAAATTTGATGAGGTGGTCGAGAACCTGAACGCTGTGCTTCCCTATGACTGGGCGACCTTTCTGCACGACCGCGTAGACAAGATCAACCCGCGCGCCGATCTGGCCGGGATTGAGCAGGGCGGCTACAAACTGGTCTATAAAGACAAGCCCAGCCCCACCGAACGGGGACAGGCAGCTACGCCAGGGCCGCGCGGCCGCGGAATGGACTGCTGGTATTCGCTCGGCATCCGGGTAGGCAGCGACGGGACCATCGGCGACGTACTCTGGAACGGGCCTGCGGATAAGGCGCGGCTGGGGCCAGGCGAAAAGATCATTGCCGTGGACGGGCAGATCTTCTCCTCCGATGCGCTGCGGGCGGCCATTCGCGCGGCCAAAGGCGCCACCGAGCCGACCCACCTGATCGTGCAGGCAGACGCCTTTGTGCGCACAGCCGAGATCGACTACCACGGCGGCGAGCGCTATCCAGTGCTGGAGCGTGTCGAGGGCACGCCTGCATTTCTGGATGACATTACCAAACCGCTGACTACGCCGGAAAAGGCGCCGACAACGTCGAAAAAGGATGAGGAGCAGTAGAAGAAGTAATCAGTTTTCAGTTGTCAGCAACTCCCGAAAAGCCGTCGGCTCACTGACCACTGACCACTGAAACCTGTCGTAAAGTACTCTGAATTATCAGGAGACTCTTGCACCCAATGCCAAAGCCGTACCGGTTCGCCATCGCCCTTCTCGCCGTCTGTGCGTCCGTTTCCGCCCTTGCCCGCGCGCAGCAACCCGCGCCTCAGGCTCCGGTCGAGGACTACGTGCGCGCCCACTACACCAAGTACGAATTCCGTATTCCCATGCGCGACGGGAAGCGGCTGTTCACCTCGGTCTATGTGCCCAAAGATGCCGCGGGCGGGCCGTATCCGTTCCTCATGGATCGCACCCCGTACAGCGTTGCTCCTTACGGCGAAGATCGCTATCCCTCCCATCTCGGACCCTCGGAAGAGTTCGAAAAGGGCGGATACATCTTCGTTTACCAGGATGTGCGCGGCCGTTGGCAGAGCGAGGGCGAGTTCCTCGAGATGCGCCCCCACATCGACGAGAAGAAATCTTCGCAGGATGTCGACGATGCCTCCGACACCTCGGACACGATCGATTTCCTGCTCAAGCACGTGCCCGGCAACAACGGCAAAGTGGGCATCTGGGGAATCTCCTATCCAGGGTTCTACACCTCCGCTTCAATCATTGACTCGCATCCCGCGCTGGTGGCGGCCAGCCCGCAAGCGCCCATGACGGACTTGTTCCTGGGCGACGACGGCTATCACGGCGGGGCCTTCATGCTCTCGGCCAACTTCGGCTTCTATGCATTCTTCAAGCCGAACCAAAATCCGGAAACCCCTAAGCCCACGGTCGGCTTCGATTTTGGCACCGCGGATAGCTACAAGTTTTATCTGAAAGCCGGTAATGTCGCCAACCTCGACAAGCTTTATCTCAAAGGCTCCAGCTGGCTGTTCAACGACCAGATGAAGCACGATACCTACGATGCCTATTGGCAGCAGCGCGATCTGTCACGGCACATGAAGAACGTGCACTGCGCGGTCCTGGTTGTCGGCGGATGGTTTGATGCAGAGGATCTCTCAGGCCCCTACCGCACTTTTAACGCCATCAGCAAATTCAACCCCGAAACTGCCACCACGCTCGTCGAGGGACCCTGGGTTCATGGCGGCTGGTCGCGCGGCGATGGAGACCGCCTGGGCGATGTGCAATTCAATTCCAAAACCAGCGCCTACTTCCGCGCCAATATTCAGTTTCCGTTCTTCGAGCATTACCTGAAGGGCAAAGGAGCGGCGCAGCCCAGGGCCGTGGTCTTCGAGACCGGGACCAACGTTTGGCGCAAATTCGACACTTGGCCGCCCAAGGCAGCTGCGCCCAGAACGCTCTACTTTCAAGCCGGCGGCAAGCTTGGCTTCGATCCGCCCGCCGAGACGAAGAGTCTCGACGAATACGTGAGCGATCCCAGCCGCCCCGTACCGTTTGTGGGCTACACCACGGATACGGTGCCGCAGCGCTACATGGTGGACGACCAGCGTTTCGCCAGCTATCGCCCCGACGTGCTCGTCTATGAATCCGAACCGCTCACCGAAGACCTGACCATCGCCGGCCCCATCTCGCCTCGGCTCAAGGTCGCCAGCTCCGGCACTGACTCCGATTTTGACGTAAAGCTCATTGACGTCTACCCGGAAGACTTCCCCGACCCGGAAGACACTTCACGCGGCAATAAGCGCATTATGGATTCGCCTCCCCTGCACATGGGTGGCTATCAGCAGTTGCTGCGCGGTGAACCCTTCCGCGCCAAGTTCCGCAACAGTTGGGAGAAGCCGGAGCCGCTCACGCCGGGCAAGCAGACGGACATCAATTTCACCATGCCCGATCTGTTTCATACCTTCCGCCGCGGCCATCGCATCATGGTTCAGGTGCAGAGTTCCTGGTTCCCGCTCACGGACCGCAACCCGCAGACGTTCACTGACATCCCCTACGCCAAGCCGGAGGATTTCCAGAAGGCCACCGAGAAAATCTTCCATCAGAATGACGCAGCCAGCGGCGTGGAAATCCTGGTCCTGCCGCAAGAGTAGAAGGCCTGAGCCGACTCTGTCACACACAGCAGTGATAAGGCAGCAGCAATTTTACATTGCTGAATTTAAATGGCTTAGAAGTCTATCGTTCGAAAGAACCTCGAAATCCTCCGCCTCACGACGAAGGCTCCGTGCCCCATCCTTGAATCGTTCTTTGATTCAAGGGTGGGACAGCAACAAACTAATCCCCGCGCTCTTCCATCCCCTGAAGCCCACTTGCAGTCCAGCAAGGCATCGCCGCCCCCGGAAAGCGATAGAAATACGGCTCATTTTTAAATTGATGAATTTAAAAGACTTATCAGCAATTTTCATTGCAGATAATTAACCCCCATCGGCGCACAATCATTACATGGGAGATTTGACCTCAATTCGCGGAATCCGCACGGCCCGAATCTGTCAGGGATCTCGCCAGGTCCCTACCCCCACCCCCCTCCTACCCTCCCACCCACCCCCCCTACCCCCCAAAAAGCACTGAGACTCTGAGGCCCGCCACTTCGAAGGCAGAGCCCAATCGACCTTTTCGACTCGTGCACAAATGGGAGAACCACCATCGAGCCGCCGCGGGTTTAGAATTCTTATGTCCCATGCGCTTCCGGTAATTCCTGCCTTGCCATGCCAGGCATTGGCGGAAGTTGATGCGTTCTGATTCGACCATGAGGTATCCGATGTTCGCTCGAAAATTCCGTCTTGCCCTGTTGCTTCCGGTCGCTCTGCTGCTGACCGCCTCGCTTGTGATCCGCGCCGAAGAAGGCATGTGGACCTTTGACAACCCGCCGCTGAAGCAGCTCAAGGCCAAATACGATTTCACGCCCACGCAGGCCTGGCTCGATCACGTCCGGCTGTCCAGCGTGCGGCTCAACGACGGCGGATCCGGCTCGTTCGTCAGCCCTGACGGCCTGCTGCTCACCAATCATCACGTGGCCCGCGGCCAGTTGCAGAAGAACTCAACGGCGGAGCACGACTATATTCGTGACGGCTTTTTAGCCGCTACCTCCGACCAGGAGATGAAGTCTCCTGACCTCGAAGTCAACGTGCTGGTGGGTATGCAGGATGTGACCTCACGCGTGCAGGGCGCGGCCAAAGGCATCAGCGACGATGCCGCGGCTCTCCGGGCGCGCGAGGCCGTGATTGCCGCTATCGAAAAGGAAAGCAAGGACAAGACCGGTTTCCGCTCCGACGTAGTCTCTTTCTATAACGGCGGCGAATACTGGCTCTATCAATACAAGGCCTACACTGACGTGCGCCTGGTATTCGCACCGGAACAGCAAGCGGCCTTCTACGGCGGCGATCCGGATAACTTCACCTATCCTCGCTACGATCTGGAT
Organism: uncultured Acidobacteriaceae bacterium; assembly: GCA_903828675.1. Lineage (GTDB taxonomy): Bacteria > Acidobacteriota > Terriglobia > Terriglobales > Acidobacteriaceae > Telmatobacter. Next base: position 16,481 of record CAIKND010000213.1, on the reverse strand, counting down.
ATGGCCCTCTTCCGGGTCTACGAGAATGGCAAGCCGTTGCACTGCGACAACTATCTGAAGTGGAGCGCGAAAGGCGCTGATCGCGGCGAACTGATATTCATTCCCGGCAACCCCGGCTCCACTGAACGGCAGGACACCGTAGCCCAGTTGCTGATGCAGCGCGACGTGATCGGCCCGGCCATGACCGAATATCTTGAGCGGCGCATTACCACCGCTCAGGCCTTCGCTACTCAAGGGACTGAGCAGGCGCGCCTGGTGGGCAGCACCATCTTCGGCCTGCAAAACAGCCTTAAGGTCTACCTGGGCCGCGCCGATGCGCTTGCCGACAAAGTCGTCCTCGCCAAGAAACAGGCCGAAGAAGACGATTTCCGCTCCAAAGTCGCCGCCAATCCAGAGTGGCAAAAGGCCTATGGCGACGCATGGGACACCATTGCCCGCGTTGAAGAATTGGCGAAGCCCGAGATCAAGCTCCAGATATTCCACCGCACTGACAGCCAGCTTTTCGGAATAGCGCTCCAGATCGTCCAGTACGTCACCGAGATCAACAAGCCCGACGGTGAGCGCCTGCCGCAATTTCACGAGGCGGGCCTTGGGTCGCTGAAATATCGCTTGTTGTCCCCGGCCAAAATCTCCACGACCACTGAAAAGCTGTTCATGGCCGCGGCTCTCAAACTGAACAAGGAGAAGCTGGGCGACAGCGATCCCTACCTCCATGCCATTCTGCAAGGCGGGGATGTTGATAAGACCGTCAATGCGCTCGTGGACGAAACCAAGCTGACCGATCCGGCATTCCGCAAGGCGCTGCTGGATGGCGGTGAAGCCGCGGTAGCAGCTTCCACCGATCCCATGATCGTGGCGGCGCGCCGTGTGGACCCGATTGTGCGCGCCACCAACCGCCGCATGCGCGACACCATCGCCAGCGTCATTACTCCGGCCGGCGAAAAACTCGGCAAGGCCCGCTTCCTGGCCTATGGCAAAAATGCCTATCCCGATGCAACATTTACTCTGCGCCTCAGTTACGGCTCAGTGGCGGGATACCCCTACAACGGCACCATCGCTCCGCCCTTCACCACCTTCTGGGGCCTTTACGACCGCGCCGCCAGCTTCGGCAACAGGCCGCCTTTCGACCTTACGCCCCGGCAGGCGGCCGCCCGCGACAAACTCGCACTCGCAACGCCTCTCGATTTTGCCTCCACCGGCGACATCATCGGCGGCAACTCGGGCTCACCCGTTATCAACCGTGAAGCGGAACTCGTGGGCCTGATCTTCGATGGCAACATCGAATCGCTGGCCGGCGATTTTGTCTATGACGGAACCCGCAATCGCGCCGTCGCCGTCCACTCCGCCGGCATGATCGAAGGCATGCGCAAGTTCTACGGCGCCAACGCCCTGGCCGACGAGCTTGAAGGCAAGAAGTAGCCCCGCCATTTTTCGGCAAACGCCCTGGGGAACCAAACCGGCTCTCCAGGGCCTTTTTCTGCCCCACACAGCCCGGCATATACGGATTCCCGTCCAGCCCACACAGAAATATTCCATTTGGCTTTACAATCGAAGACAGCACCACCCCCTGCGGAGAGCTGGCCGAGTGGTTGATGGCATCGGTCTTGAAAACCGACGTACCTGAAAGGGTATCGGGGGTTCGAATCCCTCGCTCTCCGCCATAAACAAGCAGTAATTATTGGTCCTACGGCTAGTACGCACAAAAAAACGAATTACGTGCGATATGGAAATATGCGCTGTCCGCCACGTGCGGCTTGGTGTGCCACAAGCAGGCACTTTACCTTACAAAACGGGAAGTACCTTACAAAGAGAAGGGCATCCTGCAACGTCAGCTCGATGCGCCTATGCAGGGCACGGTCGACCTTCGGGGAGAAAGGCGGGGCACGGATGATTTTGCATCCGCTCATGGGGCACCGGGTGGGCGCAGGAGAATAGGTCGATTTCCAACCGTGGCGCTCGTTGTATTTCCCGATGACCAAGATCGCTCGGGGATGATCGCCAGCTTCACGGTATTTGGCGCGGCGCCCGTGAAACGCGCCGCTCTTTACATGCGAGTAAGCACCGTTGACCAGCACCCGGAAACGCAACTACTCGATCTGCGCCAGATGGCTGCCCAGCGCGGCTACGAGATCGTCCAGGAGTACAGCGACAAGATCAGTGGCGTGAAGGCCAGGAGGCCGGGCCTCGATCAGATGATGGCCGATGCCCGTCGCGGCCGCTTCGATGTCGTCCTGGTCTGGGCCTCGGACAGGATCGCCCGCTCGACGAGGCACTTCCTGGAGGTGCTCGACGAGTTCAATAGACTGAACGTCGAGTTCGTCAGCTTCCGTGAGCAGATCGACACAGGCGGCCCGCTGGGCCGCGCCATCGTGGTGATCATCGGCGCCATCGCCGAACTCGAACGCAACCTGATCATCGAACGGGTGCGCGCCGGCATGCGGCGCACGGCTCGAAGGCCGACCCATCGGCCGCCCGGCGCTTGCTCTGGACCGCGAAGCCATCCGCACTGATCGCCAGCGCGGCCAAAGCCTCGGACAGATCGCAAGGAATCACAGTATCTCAAGAGCCACTGTTCACCGCGTCATCCATGAGGAAATGCCGGCTCACAGCACTGTTCCAAAATGGGTCTGAAAACGCCTCCCCTAAATCCCTCAAAAGAATAGGCCGGATCTCTACGATCCGGCCGTTCCAAAAGGTGTGGGATATGGAACGATTCGTAGGAAAGCTCATACGTAACTCCAGCTTGTCCGCCAACTACATGGATCCGCGCCACCGCCTGGAGATTGGCTAGATGAGCGCACGGTCAATTCGCATCAACCGAGTGACAAATGTGCGTTTCTGCAAGAATCTACGGTCCCCGCTGTCTGTTTCCAGATTGTCGTCATCCGGCGCTTATCGAGGTGCCTGGATAACTCAAGAGGCGCCCTTAGAGTTTGCTATTCCTATGTTTGGGCAGTAATCTCCATGCATCGGGTTTCCTAAGGAGCAGCGCCAGTCAAAGGGCGGAGGAAGTGAAAGTCCAGACACAAGCAAGAGCCGGAGTGAACCAAGGATTGATCTTCAACATCCAACGGTTTTCCTTACAGGATGGTCCTGGGCTGAGGAGCACCGTATTTATGAAAGGCTGCCCGCTCTCGTGCCTGTGGTGCCACAATCCGGAAAGCCGGATGTCACATGCCGAGTTCGTTCGCATGGAAAACCGCTGCATGGCCTGCGGTCTTTGCAACCAAGAGGAGTTGGCGGGGCGCGGAACCCGTGTTCTGAGCGACAAGGATGTGGAATCGTGTCCAACCGGCGCTCTGCAGAAGGCAGGTCTGGAGATTGAACCGGCCGCTTTGGTCAAACTCCTGCTAAGAGACCGGGTCTTTTTCGACGAGTCCGGCGGAGGCGTGACCTTTTCTGGGGGCGAGCCGCTCCTGCAAATGTCATTCCTCACTGAGACCCTTGATCTCCTGCGCGCTGAAGGAGTGCATACGGCACTGGATACCTGCGGGTACGCCCCATGGAGAGATCTCCAGAAAGCAGCGCAACGGTCATCTCTGGTTCTCTACGACCTCAAACTGATGGATGGGGTCCGCCACCAAGCGGCCACCGGCCAGTCCAACCGGATCATTCTGGACAACCTGAAAGCCCTCTCTGAGATTCACGCGGGAATCTGGATTCGGGTGCCGGTGATTCCCGGCATAAACGACGATGACGGCAACATGGGGGCCGCGGCCCGGTTCCTTTCTTCCCTGGCGGGAATCCGTCAGGTGGTTTTGCTTCCCTATCACCATATTGGAGAACCCAAGTTCGCCCGTATGGGCAAGACCTATGCCCTGGCCGGGCTGCAAGCTCCTACACTGCAAAGACTAGAATCCCGGGCTGCGATCTTCCGCGCCAGAGGACTTGTGACCACTATCGGAGGACGCCCATGAGTGAACGCACTGAACGGCTTCGCCAGGAAAGCCTGGCTGCCAAACCCTCCATCACCGGCGAGAGGGCGGAGATCATCACCCGCTTCTACCAGCAGAATCACGATAAGTACAGCATTCCTGTGCTGAGAGGCATGAGCTTTTGTGCGATTGTCGAGCAAAAGGAGCTTTGGCTGGGCGAGAGGGAACTGATCGTCGGAGAACGCGGTCCCAGGCCGAAGGCCGTGCCGACCTTTCCCGAGCTGACCTGTCACAGCGTGGAGGACCTGCGGATTCTGGACTCCAGGCCGCTGACGCAGTACAAGGTGGATCCGCTAGTGATCGAGCTGTACCAGCGAGAGATCATCCCCTACTGGAAGAACCGATCTATGCGTTACCGGATGTTCGCAGAACTGCCCCAAGAGTGGATCAACGCTTATGAGGCCGGCTGCTTCACCGAGTTCATGGAACAGCGCGCCCCGGGGCACACGGTGGCTGATGGCAAGCTATACCGCAAGGGCATGCTGGACTTCAAGGCCGACATAGCCCATGCCATTGCGGCACTCGATTTCGAGCGGGATCCCGAGGCCTTGGACAAGCGCGAGGAGTTACGCGGCATGGCTCTTTCCTGCGACGCCGTAATGCGCTGGGCCCAGCGCTACGCGGAGCTGGCCGAGTCTGAATCCAAGATAGCCAGCCCGGCACGAAGGCAAGAGCTGCTTAAGATCGCCGAAGTTTGCCGCCGCGTCCCGGCCCATGCTCCGAGAAACTTCCATGAAGCGCTGCAGTACTACTGGTTCTGCCATCTCAGCGTGATCACCGAGCTGAACGGCTGGGATGCCTTCAGCCCCGGCCATTTGGACCAGCACCTTTGGCCCTTCTACGAGAAGGAGTTGGCCGATGGCAGCCTACCCCGTGAACAGGCCAGGGAACTGCTGGAGTGCTTCTTCATTAAGTTCAACAACCACACCGCACCAGCCAAGCAGGGAGTGACAGCGGCAGAGAGTGGCACCCAGACAGATTTCGCGAACATCAATCTGGCAGGCCTTCTGCGAGACGGCTCCGATGGATGCAACGACCTCACCCATCTCCTGCTGGAAATTATCGACGAAATGCACCTGCTACAGCCTAGCAGTAATATGCAGGTCTCCCGCAAGACCCCGGACAACGTCCTCAAACACGCCCTGAGGGTCATTCGCAAAGGCTACGGTTTCCCGTCCCTGTTCAACGCCGATGCGGTAGTGGAAGAGCAACTGCGCCAAGGCAAGACCCTGGAAGACGCACGGGAAGGCGGTTGTTCGGGATGCGTGGAGGTGGGAGCCTTCGGCAAGGAGGCCTACATTCTCACCGGGTACTTCAATCTGGTGAAGATGCTGGAACTGTCCCTGCACCGGGGACTCGACTTACGTACCAGGACACAGATCGGCGCCAATACCCCGGACCCCGCTGCATTCACAAGCTATGACGACCTGTTCGCTGCGTTCGAAACCCAGGTTCGACATGTCGTGGATATTAAGATTCGCGGCAATCAATTGATCGAGCGCCTCTACGCTACCCGCATGCCCCACACCTTCCTTTCGGTCATCACCGACGACTGCATCGCGCGCGGAAAGGACTACAACGCAGGCGGCGCGCGCTACAACAACACATTCATCCAGGCCGTGGGAATCGGCAGCGTCAGCGACAGCCTCTCCGCGCTCAAAGAAATTGTCTTCGACAAGAAAGAATTGACCCTGCCCACCTTCATCCAGATACTAGACAGCGATTTCGAGGGCAAGGAAATCCTGCGCCAGCGGCTCGTAAACAAGACCCACAAGTACGGCAACGATGACGACTTTGCCGATGAACAGATGACGCGCACCTTTCGGATGCTCTTCGAGGCCATCGACGGTCGTCCCAACACCAAGGGCGGCGCCTATCGCCTGGAGATGCTGCCCACCACCTGCCACGTCTACTTCGGCGAGGTCTGTCTTGCCTCGCCCGACGGCCGTCACAAGGGCCTGCCACTTTCTGAAGGCATCAGCCCGGTTCAGGGCGTGGACCGTCTGGGCCCGACGGCCGTACTCAAATCCGCTGCCAAGATGGACCAGGTAAAGACCGGCGGAACCCTTTTGAACATGAAGTTCTCCCCGAGCCTTTTGGAGGGCGAAGCCGGAATCGAAAACCTTCACAGTCTGGTGCGCTCTTATTTCAAGCTGGACGGCCACCATATGCAGTTTAACGTTGTGAATGCGGCCAAACTCAGGGAGGCCCAGGCCAAGCCCGAGCAGAACCGCGACCTTATCGTTCGGGTGGCTGGCTATAGCGATTATTTCTGCGATCTCTCCCCGGCATTGCAAGAGGAAATTATCCAGCGTACCGAGCAGTCCTCTTTCTAACCACAGCGGTGGCTAGCGATACCCTCCAGCCCGGCAAGGTTGAGACAAAACATATTTCACTTTAGATGGGGCGTGGTTCTAAAAGCCTAGACATATTCCATTTTGAAGCCAAATGCGCTCTCCAATACCATGTGCGCTTGCGCAGGCATGCCTTCTTCGAAGAGGTGGCCAACGAGCGTGACGCGCTGCGGCACACGGCACGGTGGAGAGAATCCGGGCAGCAATTATACCAGATCAGGCGCCCAGTCGCAGAGCGCTGCGGTCGCTCGACGAGGCATGCACGGAGCGCCAAGTGGACGCAACATCAGGCCGCATCCAGACTCGGCCTGACGCAGGCATATCTGTCGATGCTCGAGCATGGCTACCGCCCAGTCACCTCCAGTCTTGCCGCACAGGCACTGAAGGTCTTTGATCTTCCGCCCACTGCATTGCCACTTGAGCCTGGCGATTTCCAGCCATTGAAGGATGAGGAGATGAAATCCAATCTCGGGGCGTTGGGATATCCAGGATTCAGCTACTTGCGCGGAAGGCCGAAATACAATCCTGTGCAGTTGCTCTTCTACGCTCTGAACCAGCCGGATCTCGATGCTCGCCTCGTAGAAGCTCTTCCGTGGCTGACCTGTACCTTTGTGGACATGGACTGGGACTGGTTGGTTAAGAATGTGAAGGAGCATGACCGTCAAAATCGGCTTGGATTCGTAGCGGAACTTGCTGGGGAATTCGCGAAAAGGACAGGCGATTCCGAAAGGTTCAAAAGACTGGCCGAGTATCAATCATCTCTCCGCCGCTCTCGTCTCATGCAAGAAGACACGCTCTGTCATGATTCCATGACAAAAGCCGAGCGCAAATGGCTGCGGCACAATAGGTCACCCGAGGCGAGATATTGGAACCTACTGACCGACCTTGAAGTGAGACACTTGGCCTATGTTCCCGCCTGAGACCGTTCCGGAGCCGTGGTTGTCCTTTCTAAATGAACTGGACAACATCGCCACCGTACCTGTACGTCTGGACTGCATCGGCGGTTTCGTCGTCACAATGCTGTATGGGTTAAGTCGCCCGACTGCAGATGTGGATGTGCTTGAAATTGCGCCGCTATCCGCGGCGGAAGCTTTTGGGCAACTAGCAATGTAAGGTGGAGTACTGCATAAAAAGTACGGAGTCTACTTGGACCATGTCACATTCGAGCCGTGCGCGCCGCATGCCGGCGCGCACCCGTTCGATGATCAGGTTGCGTTCGAGTTCGGCGATGGCGCCGATGATCACCACAATGGCGCGGCCCAGCGGGCCGCCCGTGTCGATCTGCTCACGGAAGCTGACGAACTCGACGTTCAGTCTATTGAACTCGTCGAGCACCTCCAGGAAGTGCCTCGTCGAGCGGGCGATCGTTCCAATCCATTGCCTTCATTGGAGCAGATTGCCATTATCTTGTACCTTGCCCTCAATAGGTGGCAGCACCTGGTTGCGGCCAACGACAAGGCATGGATCCCCGGCATGCTTGCCTAGGGAGTCTCCTCTGATGAGATAAAGGCTGTGCGTGAATGGGATCGCACTGCCCATGGGCAGTGTAAGGCTTCTCGATCTCCGGCTCAAGAGGGTTGGGCGGCAGCTGTGCATTACGCCGGTAAGGCCTTCGCTCTCCGCCATATTCAAGCATTAATTATTGGTCCTACGGCTAGTACGCACAAAAAAGCGAATTACGTGCGATATGGAAATATGCGCTGTCCGCCACGTGCGGCTTGGTGCGCCAAATACTGCCCTTTTAACTTACAAAGAGGGAAGTGCCTTACAAAGAGAAAACGCCACCTTGCCACGTCTACTCGATACGCCCTTTGCGGAGCACTCTCTCGGCTAGGGGAGATAGGTGAGTGGTCGAACGATTAAGTAGCAGTCAAAACCGCTCTTGGGGGTACTGGGCGCCAGGTACAGATCCAGCGCATGGTCTGTACGGGATTGCCCAGGGGACACCTTCTCGTGATCGAAGACTTCCGAGCCCAGAACCATGGAACGCAAAACTCTAAGTACTTTTATTGGTGATTCTCAGGGACGGAAAAGTCATTCTTTCTCACTCTAGCTTGTACCGAATTTGTACAGGATTTTGACCGTGGGCAAAACTGGATTTTCGCAGGCTCTTTGATGCCCCTCTCTCCGTTGTCTCCAGGCTCGGCGCTTCGGACAAGCTGACGCAAAGAGCGCAACAAGGCGGCGCATGTCCAGTCGGGGTTGGCGGCTCGCGCCCCACAGGCAATTGTGGTTGAGCAATTTTCTGACTCGCCAGCCGGGTTTACAGTCATTTTGATGACCACTTTTCTTTTCCCTATTCCCTGCGTTTGCCCTCATGCCTCCTCCGGCGCTAGCATTGCTTCGGTCTTTCGGTTGAAACATCGCTCCATCCTCGCGCCTCACCTCGCAACCTATCCAGGTGGGAAAGCACAATCTACAAAACTGTCCAACTTTCGTTGTCTGAGGTGATTTTATGGATCGTCGCAATTTTCTAGGGAACGTCGGCAAAGGAGCGCTCGCCATCGCTGCCATGCCATCCATGCGCGCACTTGGCGCCAACGACCGCATCCGCATCGGCCTCATCGGCGCCGGTGATCGCGGCCAGCAGGATCTCGAGGAGGCCCTTCGCCAGCCCAATATTGAACTCGTCGCCGTGGCCGATACCTACACTCGCCGCTGCGACCAGGTCAAAGCCAAGGTCCCCGGCGTCGCCACCTACGACGACCCCATGCGCCTCCTCGAGCGCAAGGACGTCGACGCCGTCATCAACGCCACGCCCATGCACCTCCATTCCAAGTACTTCATCGCCGCCCTCCAGGCCGGCAAGGATATCTACAGCGAAAAGACCATGACCTGGAACATCCCCCAGACCGTCCAATGCCAAAAAGCCGCTAAGGCCTCCAAACAGGTCATCCAGATCGGTGTGCAGCATGTCAGTTCCGGCGGCCTCGTTGACGCCAAAGATTGGATCGCCAAGGGCTACCTTGGCAAGGTCACCATGGTCGAGTCATGGATCTCCCGCAACACGCCTCGCGGCCATGGTCAATGGGTTCGCCCCATCCCCGACGACTGTAACCTCGAACACGTTAACTGGAAGCTCTTCCTCGACGGCCGTCCCGAACCTAAATTCGACGCCAACAAGTACATCAACTGGCGTCTCTGGTGGAAGTTCTCCGGCGGCAACGTCACTGAGAACATGGTTCACCAGAACTCATGGATCACCTCCGCCCTCGGCCTCGAACTGCCCATCGCCGCCTCTATGTCCGGCGGCGTCTTCTCCGAGCAGGACGGTCGCGAGGTTCCCGACACCTTCAACGTCACCCTCGAATATCCGGGCATGATCGTCGTCTGGCAATCTGTCTTCTCCAACTCCCACTTTGGCCTCGGCGAGCGCATCCTCGGCTCCCACGGCTCAGTCGAGAGCCTCAACTTCGGCCCCTCGAACTTCGTTCCGGAAAAGGCAAACAACCCCGGCGTCGACGCCATGCAAGGCACCGCCAAGGGCGTCAACCACATGGCCAACTGGTTCGACTGCATCCGCTCTCGCAGTCAGGCCACCAACGCCCCCATTGAAGTTGGCTACCGCTCCGCTATAGCCGGCCACATGGCCAACCTCGCCTACCGCCGCAAGCAGCGCGTCACCCTGGAAGAAGCCATGGCAGCCCCCGGCTCAGACTGGCTGTAAACCGGCCAACGCTAGCCTCGCAACAACAGCCCCGTGCCCCATCCTTGCCGCTTCTTTCCGCGGAAAGGGTGGGACAGCACAAATCTCCCACCCGAAAGCTGGAAGCCGTCTTCCCATCAGGCAGTCCCCCATCGAAACGCAGGCCCCTTCACTCCGTCCGTGTCTCCATTTACGTCGAGTAAATGCCCAAAGACCAATCCCAGCATCAGGTGGAGACATCTCTCAACCCAATGGTTGACGACAACAATCAACTCCTCAAGTAGCGTTGCCATAATCCCCTACCGGATGTGAGCTAAATCACATCCAGCCCGCAGCGCCAGATTTGGAGGTCCACCATGAAGCATCTACTCACTTTGCTGATCGTCCTTGTTGTTGCCGGATTCCCCTCCGCAGCCAGCAAGGCATCCGCGCAGGGTTGCGTCGCAGCCCACAGCAATCAGCGCGTTCTCAACGAGTTGGTCGCCACTGACGCCGGCGGCCCAATGTCGTCTCACTGGTACCACAACCTCACCATCGACATCGGCTACCGCGTCTTCAATTCCAACAAGTACTTCCAGGGCAGCAACGAAATCGCAAGGCCCACCGCTGTGCGCAACCACCAGAACATCTTCGACATCGGCATCGAATATCGCCTCAGCCACCGCTGGAGCATCCTCGCCGACATACCCGTCTTCAATGGAACCCGCAACCAGATTTATCCCCCGTCCGGTATCTTTCAGGTCAGCGGTGTTGGCGACATCCTGGTAGGGGCCCAATCCTGGCTTTTCCACCCGCCCACGGAGAATGGTGGCAACCTCGCCATCAGCGCCTCTCTCAAGATTCCCACCGGACTCGACAACGCCACCGGCCAGGGCTTGTACAAAGGGCAGATCATCACCGCTACGGCTGACCAGTCCATGCAGCCCGGCGACGGCTCCTGGGGATTCAACATCGGCACGCAGGGTTACAAGTCCCTCTGGCGTCACGCATCGGCCTACAGCCAGGCGACCTACCTGCTCAACCCGCGAGACACCAACGGCGTGGCCACCTTTCGCAGCCAGCCCGGCCAAAGCGTAATGTCGGTAACGGACCAGTACCTCTACCGCGCCGGAGTTTCCCAGGGTGTCGTCAAGGTTCGAGGTCTGGCGGTCAGCCTAGGTGTCCGCGGCGAAGGCGTGCCGGTCCGGGACATCCTGGGCAGCAGCAACGGGTTCCGCCGCCCCGGATCCATCGTCTCCCTCGACCCCGGCTTGATGTTCAACTACAAGCGCGACACCTTCTCCATCAACGGACCGTGGGCACTCTATCGCGACCGCCCGCCCAGCGTGCCTGAAATCCAGAACAACATCACCAACGGAGACGCCTTCTTCGCTGACTACACAATCGTCGCCAGCATCTCGCACCACTTCTAAACAAACAGCCCCGTGCCCCGTCCTTTCGCCTTCTTTCTGGCGAAAGGGCGGGAAAGCAATTCATCTCGCACCAGCACGCTAGAAGCTGTCTTTCAACAACCCCTCCAGCGCATCGCAAGCCGTTTTTACCCCATCCTCTTGCGCCAGTTGTCTCGCCACACTCGCTGCCCTCTCCCTAAGCTCCGGGTCCGCCAGCATCGCCGTCAGCTTCCGCGCCACCCGCGCCGGCGTGTATCTCCCCTTCTGAATCGTCCGAGACACCTTCAGCCGTCGCATCCGCCGCGCGTTATCCGGCTGGTCGTGGGAGTAGGGCATAATCAGCATCGGCTTGCCCGCCCGCAGGCATTGCGCCGTCGTCCCCACGCCTCCCTGGTGTACCACCATCAACGCCTTCGAAAACAGCGCCGAGTAGGGCGCATACTCCGCCACGCAAATCGAATCAGGCAAGGCCGTCGTCGGCCGGTTCCGCGCATCGGATCCGATCAACAGCACCGCCCTCACGCCCATCCGTATCGCCGCCCGTGCCGACACTTCGTAGAAGTTCCCCGCAGCCAACACCGCCGCCGACCCCAGCGTAAACACCACCGGCGCATCGCCCGCCGCCAGAAACGCTTCCAGTTTCGCCGGCAGCGCCGCATTTCCCGCGTCCGCATCGTAGAAGCAGAAACCCGTAATCAGCGCGTGTTTCGGCCAGTCCTTCTGCTCCGTGCCCAGCACGCTTGAAAACAGCGCCAGCGCCAGTCGCGGCGAGTGTTTGGCGTCAAACAGAGGATTCGCGCCCCTATCAAGCCCCAGTTCCTGCCGCAAGTCGTAGATCGGCTGCGGCCACTTCCGGCTTACGAACCGCGCCAGCCGCTGGATCACCCGCCCCATCCCCGGGACTATCTTGTCCGCCCGCGCCATCCGCGGATAAGGCGGCAGCACCGGCGGATCGAACGCCGAAAAGTACGAAAGCGGCGCCAGCACATAGCTCGCCCAACTGATCCCGGTCACCTCCGCCACTATCGGCCCCGCGTAATTCAGCTCGCCGAGCAATAACAGGTCCGCCCGCTCTGGCTTGGTAGCCGCATCCAGCAGATCGTCATACGTCTGTCGCAGCGCCGGAAACAGAAACTCCCGCAGCCCTGTCTCCGTGCCTTTCCTCACGTCGTAGACCATCGCCACCAAGGCCGTGTTTTCAGGGTCGATATCCGGCCGGATCGCGCGAAACTCCAGCCCCAGCGGCTTGATCCGCGACTCATACACCGCCGGCAGTGTCATCACCGGCACATGACCCCTGCGCTTCATCTCCAGCGCAATTGCAATCAGCGGGTTGATATCCCCTAGTGTCCCGATATTCGAAAGAACAATACGCAAGTCGTACTCCTCATCGCAAGGAAGTTGGGGTGCCCCAGTTCTCGCTTTTGAGACCTGGCACGGACTCATTCCATCCACCACAACCGGGAGGAACAGAACAAACTCCAACTCAAAGCCCATCAAAAGGCTCATACCAAGTTCACTATGAGGTTAATGCAACAGCCTCCCCCTGTTGGCCCAAGAGGAAGAATGAATGTTCCAAGACTCACTGTTGAAACCAGAAACACACGCCGGTGGTATCCTTGCCCCGTTCGCCTTTTCACACGGAGTCCCTCATGACCATGCTTCGCGCCCTGCGTTTCGCCGTCCTTCCGCTCTTCGCCGCAACCCTGCTCATCGCCTTTTTCGCCGCTGCCCCACTCGCCGCGCAGCAACCCTACAAGGTCATTGACCATTGGAAAATCGGCGGCGACGGCGGATGGGACTACCTGCTCGCCGACCTCCCGGCCCACCGCCTCTACGTCACCCACGGCCCCCGCGTTGAAGTTCTCGACACCGCTTCCGGTAAGCCAGTTGGCGCCATCACCGGCCTCCACGGCACCCACGGCATCGCGTTCGACACCGCTGGCAAGGTCGGCTACGTCTCCGACGGCGGCGGCAACGCCGTAATCGTCTTTGACCGCGCCACCCTGGCCACCATCGCCACCATCCCCGCCGGAACCAACCCCGACGGCATCATCTTCGAGCCTGCCACCCAAACTGTGTGGGCCTTCAATGGCCGCAGCAAAGACGCCACCGTTATCGACGCCGCCACCCAGAAGGTCGTTGCCACAATCCCCCTTCCCGGCAAGCCCGAATTCCCCGCCGTCGATGGTAAAGGCACGGTCTTCGTCAACATTGAGGACAAGAGCGAAATCGTCCGCCTTAACGCCTTCCATAAAATGATCACCGCCACTTGGCCCTCCGGCTGCGAATCGCCCTCTGGCCTCGCCTTTGACGTCGCCGGCCACCGCCTCTTTCCGGTTTGCGATGGCAAAAAGATGTCCGTTATCGACTCCCTCACCGGCAAGCTCCTCGCCAACCCCGCCATCGGCGACGGTCCTGACGCCGCTGGCTGGAGCGCCGCCCACTCCCTTGCCTTTGCCTCCTCCGGTGACGGCCTCCTCTCGGTCATCGACGCCTCCGCCCCCGGCTACCCCACCATCCAGAGCCTCCCCACCCAGCGCAGCGCTCGCACCATGGCCTATGACCCCGGAGCTGACCGCATCTATCTCACCGCCGCCGAGTTCGGTCCCCGGCCCGCGCCCACACCAGAGAATCCCCGCCCACGCCCCACCGTCCTCCCCGACAGCTTCCAGATCATCGTTGTCGGTCGATAGAATCACCCACATTTACTCCAAACCCAACGGGTGGCCCAGGTCTTGCTTTTGAGGCCTGGGGAGCCCAAAAACCCATTCGATCGCACCCACTCAAGGTAAGAAATTCTCTAACGGCTCACTGACCACTGTTCACTGTCCTTATGACGATCGTCCTCGCCATCCTCGTCATCATCCTCGTCGTCGCCTCCTTCTTCGCCGACTACAAATGGCGTCAATGGATGGCCGCGCGCCGTCGCGACCGCCAATAAACCCGCAACTTTCCCGCATCTCTACCGTTACAATAGACATAGGGAGTCGTCCAACCGCTATGTCTGAATCGTTTGCTCTTGCCCCTTCCGTTTGGAATCGCCGCAACCGCACCGGCCTGTTCCTCAGCCTCCTCTCCGCCGCGCTTATACTCGCCGCAACCACCACGGCCCGCGCTCAATTTGGCGGACCGCCCACAACACAGGTCCACGACGCCTCCGCCCTCCGTCCTCCGGCCGGCGCGCGCGTAGCCATTGTCGAGTTCGCTGACATGGAGTGTCCCGACTGCGGCAACGCCAATCCGATCCTCAAACAGGCCGTCGCCACCTACCACATCCCATGGGTGCGCTACGACTTCCCTCTGGCCATGCACAACTGGAGCTTCAACGCCGCCGTCAACGCCCGCTGGTTCGACACCCACAGCAAGGCGCTCGGCGATGAGTATCGCGACGAGATCTTCGCCAACCAGCGCTCCATAGAGACTCCAGCACAACTCCGCCAGTTCACTGACAAGTTCGCCCAGAGCCACGGCATTGCCCTGCCTTTCTCCATTGACCCGCAAGGCAAACTCGCTGCCGAGGTCAAGGCCGATTACGCCCTCGGACAGCGCATCGGCATCGAGCACACGCCAACCATCTGGGTGGTCACCGCCAACTCCAAGGGAGCCCCCTTCGTCGAAATCGTAGACCGCAGCAAGCTCTACCAGCTCATCGACCAGGCCCTCGCGGACACCCGCTCCGCCGCTCCCGCTCCCAAGCTGGCCGCGAAGTCCGGCTCTACCAAGAAAACCGCAACCAAGTAGCCCCAGCAATCCGCAAACAGGAATGGCGCATCCCGATCAGGATGCGCCATTCCTATCTCGGATACCCCACCGCCCCTACCCGCCAGCAGGCCCCGTGCCCCATCCTTTCGCGCCCTTGGCGAAAGGGTGGGAAAGCAACCAACTCAACCCCGCGCTTTTCTATTCCCTATTCTCAGTTCCCAATCTGAATCTGCACCAGCTTCGGGCTCTCCGCCCCATCGCCCCCCGGCGAAATCGTCTTGGTCTGCGGCGAGCGCCAATGGTCGATATAGCTGATCCTGTGTACGCACCCAATCGTACAATTCGGCGAGCAGCTCTTCGCCGTCAAATACTCCCGCCTAACATCGCCAGTCGAGTACTCGGCCAGCGGCACGCCCGGATACCCTCTCTGCTGCGAGCAGTAGTGAACCAGCCCGTCTTCGCAGATATACAGGTAGCGCGACCCCGCCCGGCAACGCCAATCGTTCGGTCGCCCTTTCACAATCTCTTCCTGAAACTGGTCAAACCGCGAGTAGTTGGTCTTCTTCCTGTGCGTCATCTCGAAGTAGACCTTGGCCTCGTTCTCCTGCAGCGGCTTCAGTTGTCCACTGTCGTCGTGGATAATCCCAATCGTCGACTCGAACCCCAGCTCCAGTGCCCGTCGTCCAATCACCAGCGCATCGTTCGGATCCTTGAAGCCTCCGCCCACCACCGAGTTGATATTCACGTGGAACTCGGCAAAATCGGCCAGCATCTGCAGCTTCTTATCCAGCACCTTCAGGCTCTTCATCGACACGTCGTCCGGGACCAGATTATCGATGGAGATCTGCATATGGTCGAGGCCCGCCCGGTTCAGCCGCTCAATGCGTTCCGGGCTCAGCAGGTACCCGTTCGTAATCATCCCCGCAATCGCGCCTGTCTTGCGCATTCTCCGGATAATGTCGTCCAGTTGCGGATGCGTCAGCGGCTCTCCGCCCGAGATTCCGATCATGGCCGTTCCCAGCCGTCCAAGGTGGTCGATCCGCCGGTACATCTCCTCCAGCGGCACCGGTTCTGAAACCTTGTCGTACTCGTTGCAGTAGCCGCAGGAAAGATTGCAGAACCGCGCCGGCACAATCTGCGCCAGCACCGGATGCCCGGTATGGGCCAGAGCCCACCCCACCATCCTCAACTCACGTACCTTCCGCGCAGCCGCCAACCACCGCCCGCGCACCGTAGATCTCCGGGGAATCGCCATCACTTTCTATTCAATCACAGTCGCATTGAACCTAGCATTTCGGTTGGGTGCCCCACAGGGCAAACGCATTTGAAAATTGATCGAACCATAGAAGGTACTTTGAAGCAGCGCGTGTAGGTTCGAAGTTGTTTGTATGACAACTTCGCGGTTTTCGCAGGAGAGTTTGGAGCAGTTTGGGGAGTGTTGGGAGGGTCT
>CAIKND010000212.1 GCA_903828675.1 uncultured Acidobacteriaceae bacterium | reverse complement strand
CTCGAACTCTCCAGCGCCGGTTAGAAAAGCTGTGTTCTGCCTGCGCGCCACGCCGCAAAGAACATGTGAAGCCATCTCCCAGGAGCGCGGAGTGGGCCAGGCATTGGCGTCCGAGGTTGTGTCGGCTGCGTGCAGCAGGTCCGGCTTGAAGCGCAGAAAGGCGATGATCTCCGGCCGCACGCCGGCGCCCACGGCCCACCTGCACCAGTCGCTCAGGTCGGCCTCGA
The DNA here is from genome assembly GCA_903828675.1 of uncultured Acidobacteriaceae bacterium. Lineage (GTDB taxonomy): Bacteria > Acidobacteriota > Terriglobia > Terriglobales > Acidobacteriaceae > Telmatobacter. Next base: position 1,383 of record CAIKND010000212.1, on the reverse strand, counting down.
GTTCGAGATGGACAAACCGGTTGCGCAGAGGCCGCGGCATCGCGAAATGCACACCGCGCTCCGATGCCGGGTTGCCGGCGGCGATGACGACCCATCCTTCGGGGAGCACGTATTCGCCGAGTTTACGGTCGAGGACGAGCTGGTAGCAGCCGGCCTGCGTCATCTGCGGCGCCGAGGTCAACTCGTCGAGAAAGAGAATGCCCTTGCCTTCGTTGGGCAGGAACTTGGGCGGAACCCACTCGGTCTGATCCGATGCGATGCGCGGCAATCCGCGCAGATCGACCGGATCGAGTTGAACGGCGCGCACATCAAGAAATGCGATTCCGAGATCGCGCGCCACCTGGGCGACGATCTGCGACTTGCCGACGCCGCACGCGCCCCAAATGTGCAAAGGTACACGTTCGCCGATCAGCGCATGAAGCGCCTCGTAAAGCTTGGATGGTTTCATTTGGATTTACCTCAGGCGGAATACTGGTTCGGACGTGAAGAAAGACATGTCGGACTGCTATTCGGGAATACGCCGGATTGCCATGCTGGCCTCTTTGGAGCAGAACAGCGACGACAATATAAACTGATTTCTGAATGAATTCGTCAAGAGATCAACATCTCGATGCACTTCAGGCCGCGCTGAAGGCAGCCCGTGAGAACGAGAACCGGTGGATGGAAATCTCCGCCGAGTTCTCTACGGATGCTGAACGGATGGAGCAGTGGACCAGCACCGCGAGACTCCGACGGCTCGAAGTCGAGCGGATCGAGGCGCTTCTGGCCGGCGCGCCGGAGCCTTGTGGCTTGGCACAACCGGTGTGCAGCGAGACGATTGAAGCGGATAACAGAATGGGAGAGACGGCATGAACGAAGCGGAAATGAAAGCCGAGTTGGAACGTCTGCAGGCAGAAAACGCAGAGCTCAAGAGCAAGGCCTCAGCAGGGTTGAGTCTCAAGGTTAGCGAAAAAGGCGCCGTATCCCTCTACGGGATGGGACGTTTCCCCGTCACCCTCTACAAGGAACAGTGGCTCCGCATTCTTGCCAGCGCTCCTGAGATCGAGGCGTTCATCCGCGAAAACGACAGCAAACTCAAGACCAAGGAGTAGCGTTGTCCACGGCATCCTTCTGAGCCGCACCCCGAGTGGTAAGGCGATTTGCACTAAGCCGCTAGCGCGGCAGGTTGTGCTTTTGTGGCATTTGGATAGAGTGATGGACACCGAAGGAGGTGTCCATGACACATTTACGCCAACGCATGCAGGAAGATCTCCGGCTGCGGAACTACTCACCCCGCACGATTCACTCCTACACCCGGATCGTGGCTGAGTTCGCCAGCTACTTTCACAAGTCGCCCGATCAACTCGGCCCGGAACATATCCGTACCTGGCTGCTTTATTTGCT
>CAIKND010000211.1 GCA_903828675.1 uncultured Acidobacteriaceae bacterium | reverse complement strand
GGTGCTGGACATCAGATGGGCCGATGGTTTGGGTATCCCTCGACTCTGCTAGCCTCAACTTTTCGAACCGCCGGATGCGGTCCCGCTTGTCCGGTGGTGTGGCAGGGGAGGAGAGGAAACTCTCCCCCCTATGCCGATTGCAATTGTGACGTCATTGTGACGTGGTCGAGGGCAGCTACCACTTTCCACTTGGCTTTCTGTCAGACGTGCGATTCGTAGGGAGCATCTGGGCAGTGACGTGTTCGCCCGCTACAATTGGTGCGCCAATTCAAAAGGGAGTGGAATCCCATGAACCGCCGTGATTCGTTGAAGCTGCTGCTGGCTGCCTCGGGCAGCACGCTGTTTCCGCCGCTGTGGGCCGCGCCCGGAGCCGAACACGCCACCCCGCTTGTGCCCGCCTTCTCCGGCCTGCCGATGGGCGAGATCAAACCGCGCGGCTGGATTCGCGAACAGATGACGCGCGACCTTCGCGATGGCTTTGCCGGCCACCTGGACGAGCTCTGCCGCGAGGCCTCCTCCGGGATCTTCACCCGCCACCGGAACTCCGGCCTGGCCGCCAACGACAGCAACGCCGCCAAGATCAACTGGTGGAACGGTGAAACCGAGGGCAACTGGCGCGCTGGGCTGATCGGGATGGCCTATCTGGCTGAGGAGAAGCAGGCCATGGACAAGGCTGCAGCCTTTGTCCGCCAGGTGCTGGACTGTCAGGATAAGGATGGCTACCTGGGCGTCTTTGCCCCAGATCTGCGCTTCGGCATGACTGGCGAGCTGTGGACCCAGGCTTGCCTGATGCGCGGCCTGCTCGACTTCGCCGAGCTGGCCCGGGACGTGAACGTCCACCACGCCGTAGTGCGAGCCATGGACCTGACCATCTCCGTCTACGGAAGGGCCAGTACCCCTGTCGCCTCAGGCCCCGGCGGCCAGGGCATGAGCCACGACCTGATGATCTGCGACGTGGCCGAGCGGCTCTACCGGGCCACCGGCGACGCAAAGTACCCGCGCTTTGCCCAGGACCTCTACGAGCAGTTGAGCCAGACGGCTCGGGCCGCTGACACTCACCCGCGCAACCTGCGGGAACTGGACGCGGGATGGGTCGACCACGGCCCCAACACCTACGAGACGATGCGCGTGCCGCTCTGGTTGTGGATGGCCACCGGAAACCCCGCACTGGGCTCCGCTGCGCGCAATGCCCTCGAAAAGCTCGCGCGCTACACCGGCGTGAGTGGTTCGGCGGTGAGCGAAGAGGGCATCTTCAATCACAAGCCCGACCCGCAGTTCACTGAGTACGAGTATTGCGCCACCAAGGAGATTCAGTGCTCGCTCGCCTCAGCGCTGGCCCTTACCGGAATAGCAGCATTCGGTGACCGAATCGAGCAGATCTGGTTCAACGCGGCCCAGGGCGCACGCCTCGCGGACGGCAGCGCCATCAGCTACCTCAGCTGCGACACCCGGCTCCACTGCGATGGCTGGACGCCGGATGGAGTGCGCCCTGACCCGCAGAACAAGTTCTCGCCCACGCACGCCGACGTGGCCGTCTGCTGCAATCCAAACGCAGCCAACGTGGCCCCGCAGTTTGTACGCGCTATGTGGATGCGCCCGGCGGCAGGCGGCCTGGCCGCCGTGCTCTACGGCCCCTGCGTGGTTTCAACCACGGTTGCCGGCGTGCGCGTCCAGATTGAGGAAAGCACACGCTATCCCTTCGAGAACCAGATCGAGTTCCATATCCAGCCCGAGCGGGAGGTGGAGTTCCCGTTGCTGCTGCGCGATCCGGGCTGGTCGGCCGGCACGCGGGTCAGTTGCGCTGGTGCCCAGGTGCGGCGCGAGGGCGGTTACTGGCTGATTACGCGGCGCTGGAAGCCGGGCGACACGGTTCGTATCGAGTTCACCGCCGCGGTGCGCGAGGCGGTAGCTGTAAATGGCGAGGTGGCTCTCTCCTGCGGCGCGCTGCTCTTTGTCCAGTCCATTTCGGCACGCAAGACGGTGCTCAGGACTTATCCGCTCAAGGGTTTCGAGGATGCTTGGTACCTGCCTGTCCCCGGCAAAGACGAGCCGCTTGCACTGCCGGCAGCTACACGCTGGCGCGGCTACGGCCTGCAGGCAACGGAAGTTGCCGGCGGCAACCCGCTGCGGCCCTTTGACAGCCCTCTACTTGTGCTGAAGGGGACGCTCCTGCGCCAGTCCGATATGAGCGAGGTGGAGGCAATGCTGGTGCCGCTGGGCAATGCCCCAACGCTGCGCCGCGCGACCTTCCCCATCGCGCCTTAGGGCACGTCCGTAGTTCCGCAAGAGCAAGAGGGTTGGTCCGGCTGCAGTTTCCGCCCAGGACTCAATCTCTGGGCAGCGAGAGCACCCCGGCGGTCTTCCGTTCGCAATGGTTGCGTATTCCGGAAGTTAGGCCGACTGTTCCTCAGGGTTCTCACTATAGATAGTGAAGACTCTGGCAGAAAACGGCTATTGAGGGAGAATTCCCGCAATCAGGGCGTACTGCCTTTTCGATTGCATTGTGTCAGTTCCGCGTTAAACCAACCTAAATATGCTCCGCATTTGAACTTGCCTCAATTTTCCTGCGGCGATGCACTTCCTCGTGACGAATCTTATCGGCGCGGCGAACCTTCATAGCAAGCAGAATTCCCACAAACTTCCGCTTGTAACAGATGCGGCAGCGCACAGGGTATCGAAGAATGAGCAAACGGGGCAGATCCAACACACGCAATTTGGACGCCCGGAATTTAGCCGACCCGCAATGTGGGCAGATCATGAACCATCTCCTAAGCTCAGTCAGATTCCTGCAATTCTCGTGAAGGAACAGCTAGAAAACGCCGCTCCCAATTTGTTCCAAGTGGTATTGGTTCAAATTAGCACGAAAATGCGATCCCCATCGAGATTCGCCCTGCTAGGAAGGGAAGAGGGAGCCGGAAGATATGGAGAAAGTGGTGAGCTTGGAGCGGCGGCGCTGCGGCTTTGGAACCGGGTTGGCCAGAAGGCCGGCAATCTCTCTCAACTCTGCCCGGGCATGCCCAATGGTCGCTGCAACCGCATCTTGGCGCTTGGCGGACTCGCCGCTCACCAGCGGCAGACTCGGCTGAGGATCGCGACGGCGGTGTCCCTGCTCAAGTAGCTGTCGGGCACCGGAAATCGTGTACCCCTCGGCATGAACAAGCCGCTTGATCTCCAGCGCCAACTCCACGTCACGACGCCTGTAGAGCCGCTGGCCGGTTCCGCTCTTGTTGGGTTTAAGCTGCGGAAACTGCGTCTCCCAAAAACGCAGAACGTAGGTCTCCACCTCGCAAATACGCGCCACATCTCCAATCTTGAAATAGAGACGGTCCGGGATCGTGGGCGATTCGAAGGCGCGCTTCCGGGAGAGTTGCGTAGCCATAGCAGTAGGGAGCAGGGCACCGCGACTGCGGTGGAACCCTCACTCTAACCGCAGTATAGGCCACAATTTGCACTATTTGTGAAGCAAAATTGACGGCTTGCCTCATCTTGCTGCAAAAACGCAGGATGGAAGAGCGGAATCCCGTCCATCCTGCAGTCTTATGCTTCTTCCGGACGCAAAATCGCGGCGCGCTGTGTGGAATGATGGGGTGCGGCACGCAGGTACTGGACGGGCCAACTGGTGGTTTCGCCAAGTGCGGCCGCGGCATGCACCGGCCAGTAAGGATCGCGCAGCAATTCGCGTCCCAGCAAAACCAGGTCGGCGCCGCCTTCATCAATCACGGCGTTGGCCTGGGCCGGATCGGTAATCAGACCAACAGCTGCCGTAGCGATTCCAGCCTCACGGCGGATCCGCGCAGCAAACTCCACCTGAAATCCAGGGCCCACCGGTATCTTCGCGCTGGGAACCTGCCCGCCCGTGGAAACATCCACCAGGTCGACGCCGTGTTCCTTAAGCAGCCGCGCGAGTTTAACTGATTCGTCCACGTCCCACCCGCCTTCCGCCCAGTCCGTTGCGGAAATGCGCACAAACAGCGGCAGGTGAGCAGGCCATTCGGCGCGGACAGCATCGACCACTTCCATTAGCAGCCGGATGCGGTTTTGAAAGTGGCCCCCGTAGGCATCGGTCCGTTGGTTGGCGAGCGGAGACAAAAACTCGTGCAGCAGATAGCCGTGCGCCGCATGGATCTCCACCAGGTCGAAACCCGCCTTCAGGGCCCTTTGCGCGGCCTGTCGAAAGGCCTCCACCACGCCGTCGATTCCTGCCTGATCCAGCGCCTGCGGCACCGCATAATCCGCAGAAAAAGCCAGAGCACTGGGCCCTACCGGCTGCCAGCCGCCCTCGGCGGGTCCCAGCAACCGCTCCCCGGCAAAGGGCACGCTCATGCTGCCTTTGCGCCCGGCGTGAGCCAGTTGAATTGCCGCACGGGCGCCCTGTGAGTGCATAAAACGCACAATCCGCTCCAGTGCCGGAATGTGCTCGTCTTTCCAGATGCCCAGATCGCCTGAGGAGATGCGGCCCTCGGCCACCACCGCCGCGGCTTCCACAATCACCAGTCCTGCACCGCCCTGTGCACGGCTGCCTAGGTGAACAAGATGCCAATCGGTGGCAAAACCGTCCTCGCAGGAGTACTGGCACATGGGCGAAACACCGATACGATTGGCAAACTTCACCGAACGAAGTTCAAAAGGAGAAAAAAGCTGAGAGGTCATATCTAAATGGATGATAGCAAGCGGAAAGGGATGCAAAGCACATGGAGAATCCATGCGCTTTGCATCCCTTTCCGCTGTAAGCAAATACGTTCAAGTGTGGCGTGCTCCAAATACCCCGCAGTTACTGCTTCTTCAAAACCGCCGTCCCCTTTTCGTCGGCAAAGATGGCGTTCTCAAGCTTGCGAAAATCGGCAGCCTTGCTCGCCGGAATCTCCACATCCCGCACCACGTACTCGCGCTCGTAGTGCAACTGGTTATCCTTGGCCGAAACCAACGAGCGATAGCTGGCGAAGCCCACATCCACATTCACCGGGTCTGGCGTCTCATCCACCTTGTAACCCTCCGGCAGCGCGATGTCGAAGCTGTCGCGCCAGCGCCCTGGGTGGCCCAGTTCGATTGCGTACGCGCGTGGCTTGCCCTCCATCACATCGGGAACTGAGCGCGCGTGGCTGCCATAGACCCGCGGGCGCAGCAGCAGCAGCGAACCGGCGACGTGCGCATAGTTGGCCGCGCTGAAGTGCAAGTCGAGATTCAGCGGCTTGTCCAGATCCTCCGCCTGGTGAAATTCGTACCCCTTGAATGTCAGCCCGGGAAGATCAGAACCAAGCGAGCTTTCCAGCTTCTGGTGAATATCCTTTGCATCGTTGTCCTTGATGAAAGACCTCTCCTGCATGGCCTCATCGCCCATGAATCCCTCGGCGATATCGCCTGTCAGGGCACCTTCGGCGCTCAACGTGAACGTGCCCTTCCGGATCATTCCGGCAACATCCGGCGGAAGCACCGGCATTTGCAGCACCTGGCTATCCGCGCCGTTAAAGATGTTGCCGTAGGCCCCTTGCAGTTGCCCCCGGATCAGCCCCACCGGCGTCACTTCATCGGTTGGGTCAAAGATCAGCAGCGTCTTGCCGTTGGTGGCTTTCACGCGCGCCACAAGACGCTGATCGTTGTTCCCCTCCGGCAGTTCAATCGCCGTAATCATGTGGTTGCCGATCAGCGATGGTGCAGTCGGGTCGATCGTGCCGCGTTCGCTGTCCACGTGCAGATAGTAGGCGTGGACGCCGGTCGCCTGCAGCATTGAGATCAGCAGCGTCGTCTTGTCTTTGCAATCGCCGTAGCGGTTGCGAAAGATGTCGGCTGAGAAATGCGACTGTAAGCCGCCTATGCCCTTCATGACAATAAAGTAGCGAATGTTTTTCTGGATGTAGCTCGTGATCTGGCTCAGCTTTGTGTAAAGATCAGGCGCACCGGCGGTCAGTTCCATTGCCTTGGCAGTAATCTCCGGCGTCGGGTCCGGCCGGTGCTCTTGCAGTTTCTCTCCCCACTGCCCGATGGCCCTCCATTGGTTGTCCACGCCCTTGATGGCCGACTCGCCCCATTGCACTGACATGCGCGCCGCCAGCGCTTCCTCCGGCGGAGTAGCGTGCAGATTCTCAAGGTCCAGCGCCGCCATGTCCTTGACCTCCCAGCGAAGATGATTCGGTCCAATCTCGATGGGCTTCACCGGCGTAATCCGGCTCCAAGACTCAGCGAAGCGCCCGCCTGCGGGCAACACTAACTCCAACACCTCGTCCACTACCGGAATCGAATACTGTATCTGCCAAATCTCCTCGTTTATGTAGGGTCTTAAGTGCACCTCCATCTCGCATACCACCACTGAACCCGGATCGCTGCCCGGTGGGTTCACGATTCGAAAGCGATCAGAGGACTGCATATCCCGGTCTTCGTAGGATCCCGCGTCCTTGAAGTCTGTCTCCATCGCCTGGAACTGCTTGCCATCGGGCGCGATGGTCCAGGAACGGAAGTAGTTCAACTTCTGGTCTTTGTCAGACTCAGCTATGCAGTGTGATTCCTTTCGCCCCTGGGGCTTCAGAATTCGCACCGCGAAGTGCTGTCTCTCGACTGCGTGGTTTTGCTCGTCAACCGTAACCAGGTATTCGTCAAACAGAATCACAGCCGACGCGTCCCCAACCGTCGCCGGTGTTGGTGTCTTGGCGGCATCCAATGCCCATTGAGGCGCAGGTTGCGCCTTGTCCCTGGCTGTCGCCGGAATCGACCCACACAAGGCCATGCAGCACGCCGCAGCCACGGCAAGAACTGGAAAACCGCTCAAACGCGTGGCCATCAGTTGCCTTTCGCTTCAGGAGCCGCGGTCAGTACCACTTGCGCCTGATCGGCGGTTGCTATCTTTTGATAGAAGCCGCGCAGGTCCTGGTATTCCTCAGGTTTGGCCAGCGTAAACGCGCGAGCCAGCGTACGGGCAATGATGATCTTCCCTGGAGAAGCCGCGGTCTTCACAATGTACGCTGCGTGGCCCGTCCACGGAATGGTTGTGGCCATCGGCGCCGATTCCACCGTCAACCCAGCCGGTAGGTGATAGGTTACCTGGTCGGTCAACCGCTCCCCATAATGCATGTCCACTGACTCAAGCCGGTTCTCCTGGCTCACAAACGGCTGATGCCCCCGCGCCTCAAACAGAAAGCCGGGCAGTAGCAGCCTTTTGGATGTTGCCGCGCCAAGCGTCCCCTTCATTGTCACGGTAGCAACCAATTTCTCGTTCGGTTGATCCAGTGCCGCGAAGTGGTCAACGTGCCCTTCCACTCCTTCTGGCATAATCGTTTCCAGCGAATGGTCAAATTGCTTCTTGAGCTCAGTTTCATCGTTCTGAAGTGCTGCCTGCCGCCAGCGCAGCGCCTCCTGCCCCGCCATCGCAATTTGCACGGTGCCTGTAATGCCTCCGTGCGCGTCCACGCTAATGTCCCCGGTGCGCGTGGTCGAGTTGTTCGTGTAGGTCTCCTCCGGACTCACGGCCGCGCCTACTTCCTTGGCGCTTTGCCTCAGGCCCCCGGCGCTTGCGTGCTTCCAGCTCACGGTCTGGAACGGGCACATCTTTTCACCGGGATCGACCACGATGTCATTCCCGCCAATAGACAAAATCACCAAAGTATCGTCGAGCTGGTTAATGTTCATATAGCTCACGTCGAAGATCCCCTGATCGTGATCGACCACCTTCATCGCGTAGGCTTGCAGCCCCGCCGCGCGAGCCATTGCCAGGTACAGCATCGCGATGTCCTCGCTCGTTCCGCTCTTCTGCGTCCATGTATCTTCGGCCCGCTTGGCCTCCTTCAGCTTTAGTTGCTTCAGCTCGGACTCGCTCTTCTTGCGGGAGTAGTCCGTGTTATCCAGCGCCTGCACTGCCGCGTAAAGCTTCTTCGCTTTGTCTATTTCGCTGTCGGTGGGGGCCGTCAGACCGGCCACGGCGCTGCGAAGCGCCTTCGAGACTTCTGCAAACTGATCCACCTCTTTTGACCAGCGCTTGGCCTCGTGAACCCAGAACTCCTGCGCCGTGAAGGCGTTCTTGTAATAAAAGAACACCTTGTAAAGATAACTATTCGCCGGCGGCATCCACTCTTCATCGGGCGCCGGCGGAACATCCACCACGTCCAGGCTGAAGTGCCCCCCGAGGTCCGTCTTGATGGCTGCGTCCTTGGGCAGATTGTGCCACCAGAGCAGGCTATTGATTACATCCCCGTGCGCATCGGTCAGATAGTTGCCGGTCGCCTCAAGGTTATTGTTGCGGGTATTGGGCATGAATGCCTTGAACGGAGTGAACATGTAATGTGCCTTGTGTACAAAATAGGGCCGCTGAATCTCCCACATCGGCGAGGAAGAGAGGTTGTCGTCGTAGCTCAGCTGATATTTGTACTCAAGAATGCAGCCCACTTCCACACTCGGAAGCGTAAACACCATGCGCCCGATCTCCCTGTCGGTGCTCTTGATGATCAACAGGTCTTCCGGCTTGCCCACCAGCGGAACCACGGTTCCGTCCGAATGGATGGTGCGCGCCTTGATCTCAGTAACCTTGAAGGCGCTCTTCAGGTAGGGCACTTCGACCGTAGCCAGCTCTTTGCCCTTCTCCGTCAGCACCTTGATCCGCGCGTAAAAGGTCTGGTAGTGGGTCGGGTCATCCGCGATTTCCTCAATGTTCAGGTAAACCGCCGCCGCCCCCGGAGCCTTCGCATCGGCGGTCATCTTCAGTTCTTCGTCCGTCGGTGCCTGAAATTGCGCCTTGGCCAGAACTGGAACCCCAATCAATACAAACGCAACTACGCAACGAAGGCATTTATGATTTCGCACGGAATATGTCCTTTGTTTGTGAATAGCGATAAGTCTACCCCTGAATAATCGCGGAGAGCGGACAATCGCCCCGTTGTCACACACACCTGTGATAGCCGTTCGCGCGGTTATTGATCCGGCCCTCAAATACAAGCACCGTGCCCCATCCATTTCGCAGGTTTTATCGCGAAATGGGTGGGAAGCCTGCACACTATTTAAGGGCCGGATCAATAGTCATCTATTGATCTTTCAGACATTAACCATCGAGTTATAAGCGCTCGCGCGGAACGCACACTCCCCCCCCCCGCGTTCTCCCCGCGTCCCTCAATGCAGGCTAAATAACTTCTGATTAAGTCGATCTTTTGAAAGGGCACGGCTTCAGCCGTGCCGCAAATGCTGCAAAAAGAGCGAGGGCTTCAGCCCTTGAGGAAATGCTCGGTGCGGAATAAGACTTAATCAGAGGTTCCCTAAAGAGTTCGCAGCGCCTTGCAGGATTCCAGCAGCGTACTTACCAGCGCCAGCGGCAGGCCCACCACGTTGAAATAGCAGCCCTCGATGCGCGGAATCCAGCGTGCCGCCCGGCCTTGTATGGCGTAGGCTCCCGCCTTGTCCATCGGTTCGCCGCTGGCCACATAGTCCGCAATCTCCTCGTCGGACAAGTGGAGAAAGCGGACAGCCGTAACTTCGGCGGCAACCTCCGCGCCTTCCGCCGTCACCAGAGCCACCCCGGTAATCACGCGATGCGAACGCCCTGAGAGCAGCCGCAACATGCGCGCCGCGTCGGCGGCATCCTCGGGCTTTCCCAGAATGTGGTCGTCGAGTGTCACTGTGGTGTCGGCGCCCAGCACCGCCAGATCGCAAACATCCTCAGCTTTCGCCGACTGCTGCGCAAAGACCGCCTCGGCCTTTTCGCGCGCCAGCCGGGTCACGTAGGCGATAGGGTCTTCCCCTGTCCGAGGATTCTCGGGAATGTCCGCCGCGCACACCTCGAACGAGAAGCCGGCCTGCGTGAGCAATTCGCGGCGACGGGGCGAGGCTGAGGCCAAAATCAGCATATTGGAATTATGGCAGCAGCCACCCCTACAGCCTCTTGCGGTTAGACTGAAAAGGGGGCCGGCACAGCAACTCGCACGCGCCCCGGACAAGGCTCAAATGCACTTCAATTCCGGTTTCAATGTTGTCCAGATTCTGTGGGCATTGACGTTTGCGGCGCTGCTGGTGCTGCTTGTGGTCCTGCTCGGGCGCGACCGCGCGAAGCGCTTTCCCTGGTTCACAGCCAGCATGGTTCTTGTAGCCCTGCGCCTGCTCGCCAGCAGGTTGCTGTTTGGCCGCATGGCGCCTATGACCATGAGCGCCATCTTCCTCACTCTGGCTGTCGTCGCCGCCACGGTCAGTCTGATCGTGGTGGTGGAACTGGCACGGCGCGCCTTTTTAGGTGCCTCCCGGCGCGCATGGTTCATCTCGACTTTGGTCTTGCTGGCCGCGGCCGGTGGCGTTCTGGCTGCCTGGGGCCCCTGGCCCGCATGGAAGACGCTCACCGCCGACTCCGCTCTCGCGACCCTGCGCCTCATGCAACTGTATGCCCAGAAGGCTGACGTGCTGGCCGACCTGCTCGCCATCGGACTCACCCTGCTGGTCGTGCTCTTTGGCCGCCGTTTCAAAGCAGGCTGGCGCAGTCACACGCAGCAGATCCTCATCGGTCTCTCCACCGGGTCCATCGCGCAATTGGCCGTGCGCGGCATCTGGCAGGCGATTGCTCTCCACGCCGCACCCCGAAGCCAGGCCGAGTACGAACATGTCATGGGCCTACAGGAGAAGCTTTACAACGCCAACAGCCTTATCTATCTGGCCGTGATCATCTGGTGGATCACCTGTCTCTGGATTGACGAGCCGGGAACCAAGTCCACTCAAGACGAGACGCCGCAAGCAGCATAGGCGTAACCCCCGCAGTCCGTTTCCAAACAAAACTGGGTGCCCCATCCTTTCGCGCACTTTGCGAAAGGGTGGGGCAGCATAACCCAACCCAGCAGCCTTTCACTGACCACTGTCCACGGGCAACTGACTTTCAGATATGGCACCTAGCCTGCCCGCGCTTCTCCAGGTATTTCTGGTGGTAATCCTCTGCCCGCCAGAAGGTCCGCGCGGCCTCCACCTTTGTCACTATGCGTTTCGGCTTGAAGCGGCCCTCGGCGCCAAGCTGCTCGATCTTGGCCAGTGCCTGCGCCTCCTGTTCCGGTGAATGGAAAAAGATGGCCGAGCGGTACTGTGTGCCCCAGTCCGGTCCCTGGCGATTCAATGTCGTTGGATCGTGCAGCGCGAAAAACGCGTCCAGCAGCTGCCCGTAGCTCACCACCGCCGGGTCAAAGTCCAGTTCAACCACCTCGGCATGCCCCGTCTGATCCGTGCAGACGTCCTTGTAGCTCGGCCGCTCCAGTTGTCCGCCCTCATAACCCACCGCTGTAGCTGTCACTCCTGGAATGGCTGCAAACGCCGCCTCCACTCCCCAGAAACACCCCGCGCCGAATGTCGCTTTTTCAATACTCATGCGTATTGAGATGCGCCAGGGGCGACATCGGTGGCAGGACTCTCGATTCGAAATAGGTTATCGGCGCAGAGAAGTGTTCGAGAAATCATATAGAGTTGATTGTCGACAACGAATGCACGTAGCGTGACGTATATCACCGAAGAATGGTCTTCTCGAAACTAAACTTCTATTTCCCGCTCAGGTTTTGGGCATGAGACATCCTTTCCCTTTCGGCTTTATTCAAACACCTAAGTGGTCGTGCGCCGTACTTTTAAATGCCCCTCCTGAAAGAAGAGCCATCCGCATGAAGCATGACAGCTTCAAATCGAAAGCCCTTACCGTCTCCGGGTCCGCTCTTCCTCCTGTGGAACAGATTCCGATCGACAATTTGCTCAGCAAGTTATACGAGCATGTCCTGAATGGCGTTTGCTGCTCCAGGATCATCTTCAAAGGCGACCAGCCGGTTGATCGCCTCTACCTCTACACCAATCCCGCCTATCGCTCCCAGACCGGAATGCAGGATGTCACCGGTCGGCTGGGCAGCGAAGTCCACCATGGAGTCGCGGCCGAAGAGCGGGATCTTCTATTGAAATTAGCCAGGGTCGCAAAGACTGGCGAGTCCGAGGTCTTTGAACACTTCGAGCCCTCCACCGGCCATTGGTTCACGATGTCCGCCTACAGCCCCGAGCGTGGGATTGTCGTCAAGGTGTTTGACAACATCACCGCGCGCAAGCGGATGGAGAAGGAGCGCGAGACTTACCGCGAAAAGCTCGAAGCGCGCGTCGCCGACCAGGTGCAGGAACTGCGTGAGAGCGAAGAGCGCTATCGCGGACTCTTCGAGAGCCTTCCCGTCGGGATTATTATGCAGGCTCCCAATGGCGAAATCACTGAAGCCAATCAGGCGGCGTGCGACATCCTCCGCCTCAGCATGGATCAATTCACCGGAATGACCGGCCTCGATCCCTCTTGGAAGCCGATTCATGAAGACAGCAGTCCCTTTCCTGGGGACGAGCACCCCGCCATGCGGGCGCTGACTACGGGTGAACCGCAGTTGGGGGTCATCATGGGCCTCGGCGAAGGCGACAGCCAGACCTGGGTCAGCATCAACAGCCATCCCCTATTCCGCAAGGGCCGCGAACAGCCTTACGCTGCGCTCAGCAGCTTTATGGACATCACCAAACGCGTGCGCAGTGAAGAATCGATCCGCCTCCTCAAGAGTCGATATGAGGATTTTCTTGCCGCGTCCACGGAGTTTGCCATCATGGCCACTGACCTCGACGGAACCATCACCATGTTTAACCGCGGGGCGGAACTGTTGCTCGGATATACCGAGAAGGAAGTCGTCGGCCGGTTGACTCCGAAAGCTTTCCATCCTCCCGAACAGATGGAGTCAGCCCGTATCGAAATCAGTAAGAGGCTTGGAACTTCGCTCGATGGACTCCAGTCGGTTCTGGCTACTGTACGCAAAGATGGCCGCTTCTCTAGAGATTGGACCTACCTGCGTAAAGACGGCACCAAAGTGCAGGCAGAGGTATGTATAACTCCTGTGCGCAATACGAGGGGAGAACTCACCGGCCACCTTGCGGTGCTCCAGAACCTTGCCGGGCGTGCACGCCTTGACGAGGCATTCCAGCAGTCGGCGCGCATCCCTCAAACGAAGGGGCATTCAACTTCAGAGCATTCGCCCAGAAAAGCGAAATCGAGTTCCCAGGCCGGCAAGGTCTCACGCCGCCGCCGCGGATAACCAGCCGTCCCGTATTCTTGATCCGGTCAATACCTGCCACAAACTGGGTGCCCCAGGTTTCGAATGCGCCATAAGCGCCATGAAATGAACATCATGAGAAATATGCTTAAGTTTTTGTGCTAGTTTTGTGCTACGTCATAAGCAGCAGTTTTATTTACCAGAGTAGGTGACCGACCGTTCATTCACCGTTGTAAGTGGGAAAGTGAACCAGACGTTCCCACAACCAAGCAAGACGGAGATCAACGGCAACGGATGAAAAGCTTTAGTATTGCCTGCATGAACAAAGCGATACAGATACGGTGGCTCGCGTTTGCTCTTGCCGTACCGATTAGCCTCTACGTGTCGTTTTTGGGAACGGTCTTCATGGGCTTTTGTCCTGGAATCGAGTGTTGGCCACACACCTTCGCATGGACGCTCCTAACACCTTGCTTGCTCCTGGCTATCTGGTCCCTGCGTGCAACTGCAATCACGGCCGTACTACTTCTCATCGCGCATGTATACGCAGATGTCCGCGTCTATGGGGGGAGATTGAACGCTGACACTTTATGGGGCGCAGACATGGCATTGGATAAATGCTTCTGGCTCGCGGTCTTTCTTCTAGCCCTTTCTGCGCTGCTTCCTAAGAAGATTGCTACCCAGCGATGAATCTCAAGATGAGCCTTACGACTGCTTAGAGCTTGGTTGATTACCGCCTCCCACTCGTCTTCCACGTAGACAAATTCGGCATGAGCGGATCGAGAGACTCCAAGACCATGAGACTACGGGCGAAGGCGGGCTCCGTAGATTTAGTGCTAATTTGTGCTATTGCCGTGGGACTTGTGGGGCTTTTGGAGATTGTGGACATTGTAGAATCTATAACTTACGCGCTTTCAACACGCCCCATTGTCGGTGCCCCATCCTCGCCACGTTTTTGCTTTTGCGGCTACAGCGGTTTCGATTCTGCTCCTTACAGAAACGTATGCGCCAAATGGCATTTTTCTCAAGAAAATGCCACCGCGCATGACCTTCAAATGACAACACTTGAATCGAAACCGCTCTAGGGCAGGTGGGAAGCCACAACACGCACGAGCGGCGCAAGTAGAATCGCAGTCCACAATGAATATCCGTTTCCCACTTTGCTTCGCCGGGACGCACTCCTGTGTCACCTCTCACTGACCTCGTCCGGAATAGAGCATATATTCAGACATAGTTTCACTGAGTGCAGGTTTTGATGAAGCGGTATTTGTGTTTATTGTTCACTCCTATCTTATTCATAGCAAGTGATTTGTTAGCAGAATCCGACCAGCAGCGCCCCGTCGCCGACGTCTACATCGTGCGCACGGCCGAGCAGTTGCAATCCCCTCACGTTGTCACCTATCGCATGGCCGAGTGGGCCCAGATGCGGGGCAAGTGGATCTTTCCCGATGTCGGTTACTACGACACGGGTTACGGGAAAGAACAGATCTGGTTCGCCGGCGCTGGCGCCGATCTCCTTCACAGCAAGCGCGTTGACTGGGAGCAGGAACTCTACGTCTCGCAGCAGGCTGGTCCTGAATCGCATAACCAGCGGGCCGTCTGGGTATGGACCGTCCTCGACGCTCGACTCCGCCCCGGGATTACCGGGCAGCTAGTCGCCTACCCTACCATCCCGCTCGATCGGGCGCAGCGCTGGGGATACGACGTGGACCGGATAAAGTTCGAGTGGGCGGCCAGTTCTCATTGGCAATCCGGGGTAGGATACGCAGGTAGCATCTGCACCTCCCGCTCCTGGCAGCACAATCCCTTTCTCACCGTCGCCCGCACCACGCCCGCCGGGAAGTTCGAAGTCTGGTTTCAACGGATCTCCGGTGGCGCACAACTCCAACTCCGCTATCTTCTTGTTCGCGACGAAAAATCAGCTCTCTAGGGCATTTTCGATGCGTATATAGACATTGATCTGGGTGCCCCATCCTCGGCGCGCCTTTGTTTTTGCGCCTAGGGTGGGACCGCAACAAACTAACCGTGCTCTTCCATCCCCTAAAGTAGTCATGCATCGAGGCCGGGTGGCCCCGGTCTCGGTGACCTTTCCAAATCAAGATGAGGGTGCCCCCGGTGCCTCGCTTTTGGGCACCGGGGATGCAAGTACGGCAGGTGGCAGGTGCCCCGGTCATCCGCCTGGAAGAATTAGTCTGAACCCTGAGGATCTGTGCCCCATCTATCGCGGCCCTATCGCGATGAGTGGGCGGCTGTGGGATAGGATGGAGCCATGCCGTCCGGTTTGAAGCGTTTCCAGAGGGCCGAGTCGCTTCCGTTCGTCACGTTCAGTTGCTTTCATCGGCGGCAAATTGAACCCCGCGCCTATCCGTAATTCCGCCCATTCCCGCCAGATTCCACTTGCCAAACCATCGGGAAAGTTTGCAGTCCAGCATGGGGCGCCGCCGTGCCCAGAAAAAGATAAAAATGCGGCATAATTTTACATTGTTTAATTTCAATAACTTAGCCGCAAATTTCACTGCAGATAATTACCCTTCGCCGGCGCACAATTGAAGTATGAAGTTAAAACCGGGCGCAAAGGGAGTCCCCGTCATGACCAACCCCATTCAAATTCCAATCGTCGTGAGTCCCGCCCCCTCCGGCACCCACCCCCCTACCCTCCCACCACCCCTCCCACCCACCCCCCCTCCTCAGGAGAGTGGATGCCTTGGGGTGTGGAAACTTCTCAGCCGCGCTTTTTGCCGCCTGAACGCGAACCGCTGGGTTTGCCCTTGAAGCCGGACTTCGAAAAGCCGCCTGGCTTGGGTTTCGAGTAGCCACCGCCCGCTGGCTTACCGGCGCCAAAAGGCTTTTTGGGCTTCCAGCTGGCTCCGGCTTTTCTCTCGGCGCGCGAAGCGGAATCGGGATAAGGCTTTGATGAGCTGCGAGGGCGGGATTCGGATGCTCCCTCGGCGCGCGGAGTGTAGGGCCTTGCCGAACCGGTGGTGGAGCGAGGGCCGTCAAACGAGCGCTTTGGCCCAGCCGCGGGCCGGTAACCCGATCCTGTACGTGGGTCAATCGACCGCGAAGGAGCGCTCGAGCGGTCGCCAAAATCAGGGCGAGCGCTCGGAGCGGAACTGTAGGACTTTCCAGCCGGCCTGCCGGGCTTGCTGCTGGGCCGTGCGCCGCCAGCTCTGGGCTTGCCGCTGCTGGTGGTATACGGACGCGCCAAGCCACCTTCCTCGCGAGGCGGTCTGGGTGCGCTCGAACGGCCAATCCCGGGGCGGCTCGCAGGGGAGCGGTCTGATGAATACGAACGCTGTGGCCGGGGCCGTTCCGTGGAGCTCCGCTCAGGACCAGAACGCTCAGGCCCTACCGCGTCAATCCGCAGCCGGATAGGCTTCCTGTCTTCAAAGTCATCCGTGTGTGCCGCCGCGGGTCGCGGTGCGGCGGGACGATTGAATGCTGGGCGGTCGCTGCTGCCTGTCTTGTTCCATGCCGGCTTGCCCGATGCAGGCTTGTCACCGTACGTCCTGCCCGCCGGCTTATCGCCGAAAGTCCGGCCTGCGGCCGGCTTGGAACCATAAGTCCGGGGAGTGGCCGGCTTGGCGCCGTAGGGCTTGGCTGCAGAGGGCCGGGCTTCTCCGACTGAGCCGGCGGCAAACCGCGCCGGTGGCCGCGCTGCGCCTTCGTCCTTCTTCCACGCAGGGCGTGAGGCTGGACGGTCTGTCGGCCTTCCTGCTCCGAACTTCGCCGGTCCTGCCGGGCGGTCGGCCGCTGGGCGGAATCCCTCGCTTGCGGGGCGTGCCGGACGGAAGGGCTTGTCGCCTCCGAAAGCCCGCTTGGGCTTGTATTCGCCAGAGCCGCCTTTGCTGGCCGAGTCCTTGTCAAATGTCTTGGGCGCAAACGGCTTGGCCGGGCGCGGATGAATGGTCGGGCGCGGTGTCACAGTGGGCAAACCCGCAGCGTCCAGCGCGTTGCGGCGACGCATTTCCTTTGACTTGGGAGTGCGCATCTTCCCTTCGGCGGTCTGCTGCAGCAATTCCAGCTCTTGCGGGTCGAGCTCGCGCAGATTCCCAGGCTCCAGGTCCAGAACCAGCGGACCGTAGCCCACGCGGCGAATCTTTTCCACAAAATGCCCAACCTGCTCAAACATCTTGCGCAACTCGCGGTTGCGCCCTTCGATCAGAACCACTTCATACCAGGGGTTATCGCCCTGGCGAACCTGCCGGATGCGCGCCGGAGACGTGCGGACTTTAGCCGATCCGGGCTTGCCGCGCTCAATCGCCACACCCGAACGAAGCAGATCGAGTTCGTCTTCGGTAGGCTGTCCGGCCACCTTCACCAGGTACGTCTTCTCAACGCCCGAAGCGGCTTTGGTGAGCTTGTTGGCTAGATCCCCGTCGTTGCTCATCAGCAGCAGCCCTTCGCTCATGTAGTCCAGGCGGCCTACCGGGTAAAGACGCTCCCGCATCTTTTCAAAGAACTGCATTACCGTCGGCCGCCCCTCGGGATCCTTGACCGTGGTCACAAAGCCCTTGGGCTTGTTCAGCATGAAGTAGCGCAGCCGCTCGGCGCCTTGAAGCAACTTGCCGTCCACGCGGATGTGGTCGCGACCGGAGTCGGCCTTGGTGCCCAGCTCGGTTACCACTTTGCCGTTTACCTGTACGCGGCCCTGCTCGATCATCTCCTCAGCCTTGCGCCGGCTGGATACCCCGGCCTGCGAAAGAATCTTCTGCAGCCGCTCCAGCTTGGCCGGAAGACGCGGTTTGGGGTCGTACACTGGCTCGTCTTCTTCTGGTTCGGGGCCGTCTTCCGCTTCGATCTCAGTTTCTGTCTCAGCTTCAGCAGCTTCGTCTGTCTCGATCTCGGCGTCGGGCGAGACTTCAGCCTCACCATCCGTCACGTCGCCGATTGGGTCTTTAATCTCGGGGGCGGGAATCTCTGCCGGTACTTCGGTCTCGGGTGTGGCTTCCAGCTGGGGCTCGATCGCCTCAGGTTGCACATCGCTGGTAATATCGGCCTTTTTTGTCTTTTTTGCCATGGGGATTCCTCTGTTTCTATCTACTCAGTCGGAGGAGGCGCTGCAGGTTAGGCCTCAGGTGTGGTTGGTTCTGCCCCCGTCGCGGGTGTCCCCGAGGACTGGTCTACGTCCTTGGAGTGGTCTGCGGCTGCTTCCGGCGCGGGGTCTTCAGTTGCTTCATTGGCTGTCTCGTCGACAGTCGTCTCGTCTAGTTCCAAACGCAAATCCGCAGCGATCGCGGGAGCCGTCTCTTCACCCTCACCTATCTCCGGCTCGTCAAGCTCAATTGCGGCCATCTTTTCAAACTCCTCCATCGATGGCAGCTCAGTTACGTCTTTCAATCCAAAACGCAGTAAAAACTCCTTTGTAGTTTTATAAAGAATTGGCCGCCCGATCACCTGTTTGCGACCGGCCGTCGCAATCAGCTTGCGCGCCAGCAGTGATCCAAACACACCGGAAGAATCCACCCCGCGAATCTCGTTGACTTCGGGCGCGGTCACCGGCTGCTTGTAGGCGACCACAGCCAGGGTCTCCAGCGCCGGCAGCGACAGCCGCAGCGCCGGCTTAAGGCTCTTCACAAACGAACGGACACCGTCGTGGCACTCCGGCTTGGTGGCCATGCGGTAACCACCCGCAATTTCTCGAATCTCCACGCCGCGGTCGTCGCTGGCGCAGTCGGCGATCAACTCGTCCAGCAGTTGCCGCAGGATGGTGCGAACCTCGCGGTCGCGTTGACGGGCCTGGCGTCTCAGTTCGGATTCAGCCGAAGCTCCTTCCGTTGCCTCCGGCTCGGGGCTCGGCTCATTCTCCGCCGTCTCGATTGTCGAATCTTCCCCCTCGGTCTGTGCCGCGCCGGGCTCAGCACCTTCGGCTACTGCCGGAACAGTCTCAACAGCCTCCACGGTGGCAGCAATCTCAATTTCAGGCGTCGTCGAACTTGTCTTCTCGCCCGGCTCCAGGTAGTCGAACTCCCCATTCTGGGCTGGCAAGGGTTCGGCGTTCTCCGTGGATGACTCGGCAGCCAGCGCGGCAGCCGCAGCCTCCTGTTCCGCTTTCCACTCCAGAGCGTCGGCGGTAAAAAGCACAGCGAGTTGGGCTAGCGTCACCGGATCTTCGGCGGCGTAGATAACAGCTTCGAGCTTGGCTTTAAGGCTCATTCTGCAATAGGTACCTCAAGTATGGTACCGGAAGTGGAGCCGCCCTGCCTGTTCGTTGGCCTTTGGCGTCGCTCAAGACCGCTAAAAAGGCGTCCTTAACCTGCTGGACGCCTCATTTGCACGTTATCGAGCGTTTTGCCCGCTCAGGAGATGCTGTGGAACAAGCAATAGAGCAGCCCGGCGAGAACCGCCGCTGCCGGAAGGGTCAACACCCACCCCGTCGCAATATTCCGGATCGTCGACAGCCGCAACCCATTGCCGTTGGCGCTCATGGAACCGGCCACGCCAGAGCTGAGAATATGCGTCGTGCTCACCGGCATGCCCCATGTGTTGGCGGCAAAAATCGTAGCCATTGTCACCAGCCCGGCGGTAGCGCCCTGTGCATAGGTCAGGTGGTCCTTGCCAATCTTCTCGCCCACCGTCACCACAATCCGCTTCCAGCCCACCATGGTCCCCAACCCCAGGGCCAGCGCCACGGCAACCTTCACCCAGTCAGGAATGAACTTGGTGGACTTGTCCAGTTTGCTCTTGTAGTTTGTGAGGGCTGCGGTTTCCTCCGCCGTGAAGGCCGGGTTATGGCTCTTTTCCATCAGCCGCAGGGCCTCGCTGGCCACGTACATATCGTTGCGAACATTGGTCTGATCCTGCGCTGGAACTGATTTGAATACCTTGTACAAGGCAACTTCGTGGTTCAGATCCTCAACCAATTCCCGCAGCGCCAGAATCGTGTCCGGCTGAAGCTTCTTGGTGCGGATGTAGTCCGTGACCTCGGCGCGTGCATCGGCACCCAAAATGCCGGTCTTGTCCACATGCCGGTCTAGAATTTGCCCTGCCTGCTCTGAGGCCGCAATAAAATCCTGTATCTGCGCCGGGCTCACTGCATGATTCAGCGCGTAGGCCGTGGGCACCGTGCCGATAAGGATCAGCATGATCAGCCCCATGCCCTTTTGTCCGTCGTTCGAGCCATGGTAAAAGCTCACGCCCGTACAGGTCAGCACCATCAGGGCCCGGATGGGGAACGGCGGCGGCTGCTTGCCCACCGGTGCTTCATACAACGAGGGGAACTTGATGAGCCACTTTGAAAGCAGCATTAGCACTGCGGCCAGCCCAAAGCCCACCAGCGGCGAAATGATCAGAGCCTTCAGTACCTTGATCGCCTGTTCCCAATCAACGCCCGATGTGCCGGTATGCGCATTCAACAGTTGATTGGCCAGGCCCACCCCGATGATGGAGCCCACCATCGTGTGTGAACTTGACGCAGGCAGTCCGAACCACCAGGTGCTCAGGTTCCAGACGATCGCCGCAATCAACAGCGCAAACACCATGGCAAACCCGGCCCCGGAACTCACCTGCAAAATCAGTTCCACCGGCAGGAGGGTGATGATCGCAAAGGCCACAGTACCCGTCGATGCCAGCACGCCGGCCAGGTTGCAAATCCCCGACCACACCACGGCAATGTTCGGCTCCAGCGAGTGCGTGTAAATCACAGTCGCTACGGCGTTGGCCGTATCGTGGAAGCCATTTACAAATTCAAAGCCAAGGGCGATGAGCAGTGCCAGGGCCAGCAGCAGATAAGGCCAGATACTGGTGACGGATACATTGTCCAGATCTTTTGCCACGTGAAAAACGATATAACCCAGCCCACCCACAAGCGCCAAAAGGAACGCGATGACGCCTGCCTTGCTTGACGACTTCGTCAACTTCTTGTCAAGCAGAGATTGGCGTACGGGCATTACTTCAACTGCCGTCGCAAGGTCGGCCATCAGAAATCACCAAAGCGGCCGGAATCATTCCGGTGGCGCCTGGGCCTCCAGCTTTGAAACTCAACAGAGGAATTGCAATGCAAATAGAAAGGGGATTGCTTGTGGCAGGAGTGTGAAGAGCGGGATAAAAAGGCGTCCATATAACCCCAACAATCGCGTAACTGAACGATTGTTTACCCGGCAATTAGGAAGCCGTAACCGGGCTACACCTGATTCTACACCGGATATCGCGAACGGGCGAAAAACCAGAGTCACTCTCCCACTGGAAAACGTGCCCTTTAAAGGTAGACAATCACCGAACCGTGAGGTATTGAAAGAGGACCGGGTCTCCTGTCAACATGATCAAGGGATCTCTACGTTGCCTCGCGATCTCGTGGTTAACTTCTGCCTTTCCCTTAAGTTCTGAACAAATGACGCCACCGCGATCATCACGGATGTTCGCTTTTCCTTCTATTGATCAAAGCTCCACTTGATTACTCGCGTCCGTTGTTTTGATGGCTTGCTATCTCAACTGCGGGAGCCTGAAACCCTATCTCAGTTGCCACTTGACATGCTTTTACCGCCAGTCATCCCGCGCGTTTGCCAGCCCCTGGTCCATCACCGCGTCGAACCCCGTGTGTTTCTTGATAAAGATTTCGCTGAAAGCGCGATCCTGACGCAGCAGAATCGCCTGCAGGCGAACCAGCTCCAGCAGCGCCAGAAACATGGCGATCAGCGCTTTCTCCGAGCGGGTATGGCTCAACAGGCGGCGCAGCGCCACCGGCTTGTCTTCCATAGTCAGTCGCCGCGCCAGAAACTGGATCATCTGGCCCACCGTAACTGAATCCTCTTCCAGGTTAATGACCGGACGGCTTCGTGCGCGCTCCAGAATATCCCTGAAGATGCGCACCAGGTCGACTGTGTCGGCAGCAATCTCCGGCTCTACGCTCGCATCGTCCCGGAACTCGCGCAGCCCTGGATTGGTCCACGTGGCCGCCTCGAGCATTTGTTTCTGTTGCAGCATCTGGGCGGCGTTCTTGAAGCGCTCGTGTTCCAGAAGCCGCTCCACCAGCTCCCGCCGCGGGTCCTCGGCGGCATCGTCTTCGCCTGCAGGCGCACGTGGCAGCAACATCTTGCTCTTGATGTGGATCAGCAGCGACGCCGTGTAGATGAATTCTCCCGCCACATCTACATCGGTCGCCTTCAACTGGTTCACGTAGGCCAGAAACTGGGCCGTTATCTTCGAGATCGGTATGTCGTAGATGTCGATGTCCTGCTTGCGAATCAGGTCAAGCAGCAGATCCAAAGGTCCGTCGTATACCTGTTCCACAATCACCGAAAACGGCGACAGATCGGCCTCGTTGTCTCTTGTCTCCACCTTGATCAGTGGCTTGGCGGTTAGCGCCGGTTCCGGACTCTCCGCCACCACTTGAGGGGCAGTCTGGACAATCGCCCCAGCCCCCGAAGCTGCCTCAGCCACCGCCGCAGCCACAACCTCAACTGCTGGCGCAGCTTCGATCTCCGCTCCCACTTCCGGCGTTGCTGCATCGCTGTGCTGCAGCTCAGGCTCAGCAATGTCTTGTGCAGGCTGCTCCGGGGTCTCTTCCACCGGCTCAATGGGCAAGGCAACCGGCTCTTCAACAGCTTCAGCTGTTTCCGCTTCAGCTATCGGAGCGGCTGCGGAAACTTCCGCAACTGCGGCATCGATTTCCGCTTTCTCCGTGGCAGCTTCGGGTTCGGCGGATGGAGCGACAGGCATTTCATCGGCTGCGGCAGCACCTGTGCCGGTGAAGCCTGCGGTCGTTAGCCCATAAGAAACATACGCGGAATAGGCCTGGGCCTCGACCGAATCGAGATGCGCCTCATTCGGATCTGCAGGAATCGGCTCTTCTTCCGCAGCTCCTTCAACATTTTCTGCCGCATCCGCTTCCATATCACCGGATTCCACTGCTGAATCAGCCTCAACCGCGGTCTCAACCACAGACTCAACCGCCTCGGGTTCCACTTCCGGATTCTCAACATTCGGCTCAACCTCAGCCGCAATCTCCGTCTCCGGCTCTTCAACGTCAGCCGATTCAACCGCATTCTCCTCAAGCTGCTCGTCAGCTTGCTCCAGAATAGGTTCAACGGCAGGTTCCGCGTCTGGTTCAACGACCGGCTCAGCCAACTCCACGTCAACTTCTTCTGCATCTAAAACCGGCTCGGCCTCCGGCTCTTCCGTAATCGAAGCCACCTTTTCAACCTCGGCTTCAATCGCCGTAGGAGCCTCAGCCGGCAACTCGGAAATCGAGTCAGCCGCTTCAGCCTCCGCCGCACTCTCCTGCGGCTCCACCCCCTTGTCCAGGACCGCTTCAGGCGTACTTTCGGTTTCAGGCTCGCTCTCAGCCGCAGCCTCTGGAACCACCGCAGGCAGTGATTCGCTTTCCTCTACCACCGCTTCCGCTCCAGGCTTCACGTCCGCAGCAGCGTCCTTCTCCACGTCGCTGCCTGTCTCAACCGCCACCGCATCAGGCACGGGCGCGGACTTGGCAACCTCCACAGCTTCTGCGGCATTAGCTTTCACATCCGGGGAATCTTGAGTCAAAGACACTTCTTCTTGTTCCAGATTTTCTTTCCGGTCCGCGGGAGCCTCAGGCTCCACGACCGCTTTTGGCTTTGCAGCACGCGAGAAAAGTCCAAACCCCGAGCGGATTCCGTCCAGAGCGTAATTCAGCGCCTTGCGCCACCACGGGACTGTCTTTTCTTCCATTTGCGTTCCCCCGGGCGGCTCAAGCCTCACTCACCGGCCAACTTCATCCGTCAATGTCAGTTGCATTGCGGAGTGAACCTCATGCATGGTCTGTTCCGCGCGCGTGCGGGCCCGTCGCGAACCGTCTTTGAGAATCTCCTTGACCATGGCCGTGCTATAACTGGCCCGCCGCTCCTGGATCGGCTGCAAAATCTGAACCAGCGCATCGGCGGCCCAACCCTTGCACTCAATGCACCCGATTCCTGCCGAACGGCAGCCATCGTAGACCTTGGCCAGCGTCTCCGCCGTAGAAAACACCTTGTGCAGATCGCCTACCGGGCATTTGTCGGGGTCGCCTTTATCCGTGCGCCGGACGCGCGCAGGGTCGGTCACCATCGTCTTCAGCTTCTGCCGGACAACCGCCTCGGCATCCGTCATCTGGATGGTGTTCCCATAGCTTTTTGACATCTTGCGCCCGTCGGTCCCTGGCAGCTTGGGTGATGGCGTCAGCAGCACCTTCGGCTCCGGCAGAACCTCCCGCCCGTCGAACTTGTAAAACTGGTTGAACCGCCGCGCAATCTCGCGGGTCAATTCCACGTGCGCCTGCTGATCCTGCCCCACAGGCACAAACTGCGGCTGGTAAAGCAGAATATCCGAGGCCATCAGCACCGGGTAGCCCAGAAAGCCGTAGGTGGTCAGATCCTTGGTGGCAAGGTTGTCCTGCATCTCCTTGTAGCTGGGTACGCGCTCCAGCCAGCCCAGCGGCGTGATCATGCCCAACAGCAAGGGAAGCTCATAGTGCTGCTTCACCTGGCTCTGCACAAAGATGGTGCTTCGCTCCGGGTCAAGGCCCGCGGCGAGGAAGTCCAACGCCACTTCCAACGTATTCGGCGCTATACCCGATGTGTCCGCATAGTCGGTCGTCAGCGCATGCAGATCCGCAATGAAGAAGTAGCAGTCGTATTGGGCATCCTGGTCTTGCAGCTTGACCCAGTTGGCCAGAGCACCCATGTAGTTGCCCAGGTGCAGCTTACCGGTGGGGCGCATGCCGCTCAGAACGCGCGGACGAGACGATGAAATTACAGTTTCAGGCATTGTGCGTATCGATTCCGGGGTGGTGCCAGAGAATAGGGCCGTCTTTCAGAAAAGTCGCTGAATGGGCTCATTCCATTGTAGCGGGAGGCGAACGGACAGCGCCCTCGCTGTTGGCCGCACCTCTGAATAACTCGCCGCTTTCGGCATGTGTGGGTGGAAGCGTCCTAGATCAGGTTCAACGCCGTGAAAACCAGCCCCAGCGCCGGGCTCAGCAACATCCGCAAAACGTACCCGCCTACAAAAATCATCAGCAGGTAGCTCATCCAGCCCTGAATCCTGTCGTAGCTCTGCACCGCGTTATACGGCAGCAAGTTGCGCACCACCCGGCTTCCGTCCAGCGGCGGAATCGGCAGCAGGTTGAAGAAGAACAGTGACAGGTTGATCAGAATCGCCAGAGTACACAGCAATGCTAATGGCTGCGGCACAAAGGCTCCAGCTGAAATCGGGTTCAGCGCGGCAATGAACGACATCCGAACCACATCGTGACCACCTGGAAGCGCAAAGGTCAAGACAACCAGCCCGATAAACGCCACCAGCACAATCAGCAGATTCGATACCGGTCCTGCCAGCGTCGTCAGATTGTCGTCGCGCACTATCTTGCGGAAGTTGCGCGTAATCACCGGCGTCGGCTTGGCCCAGCCCACCAGCATCCCGCCAAAGAAGCTCAATCCGATAAACGGCCCGAAGATCATCAGCGCCGGAAACAGCAGCGTTCCAATTGGGTCCACGTGGTACATCGGGTTCAGCGTAATGCGCCCTTGCAGTCGTGCCGTCTGATCGCCCAACATGGAGGCTGCCCAGGCATGAGCGCACTCGTGTACGCTGAGCGAGAAGATGAGCAGAACGAATTCAAAAACTGCTATAAGAAAAGCACTTGATTGCAATCGAAAATCTCCATAGGCTGGAAACCTCAGGGTAGCATGGCGGGTCATGGAAACTCGACCTCGTGCCCAGGTAATATCCGGCAGTCGGCAAAGTCAAAATATGTGGGGAACTTGAGTTTCTGTGTGAGAAAGGGGAGTGTCATGCGGGGATGGATTGCTGGTATATGTCTGTTTCTGGTATCTGCGGGCTTTGCGGTATCCGCGTTTGCGCAAGAGGACGAGGCTTCCTGGGCGAACTCGCTTTATATCGCTGGAAAGCGGCTTGAAGCCCTTCCGCTTTATGAGGCTTTGGCGCCGGCCTATCCGAACGAATGGCTCTATGCCGAGCGCCTGGCTGACTGCCTCGGAGCAAAAGCTGCCCAAACCAGCGATCCAGCCAAAGCCAAGATCCTGCGCACACGGGAGCGTGACGCCGCCAAGCGTGCCCTCGCCCTGGGTGACCCCAACTACTTTGTTCAGCTCATGGCCAAGATTGACCCGGATGCGCCGCTCTTTAGCTCTATCGACAGTCCCGGCAAGGCCCTGCTCACTGAGGCGGAGAAGGCCTACACCGCTGGCGATTTCCCCACGGCGCTGGCTAAATATTCAGCAGCAGCCGAAGCCGATCCCCACCTGTACGAAGCGCCGCTTTACGCCGGCGACACTGCCTATATACAGAAGGACCTGCCCACTGCGGCTACCTGGTTTGCACGTGCCATCGCGGCCGATCCCAACCGTGAGACCGCCTATCGCTACTGGGGCGATGCAATCCTCAAATTTGGCAATGACCCGGATGCGGCTCGCGAAAAATTCATCGACGCCATCATTGCCGAACCCGGCAATCAACTGGCATGGCAGGGGCTCAAGCAGTGGGCGCAGCTGCAGAAAGCAGTCCTGCTGCCGCCTAAAATCGAACGTCCCGCTGCTCCCGTCGTCGACCCCAAGAACTCAAAAAATATCACTCTGCCCATCGACATCGGGGCCACTGACGACAAGCAGCATCCCGGTGCTTCGGCATGGATGATGTATTCGCTGTTGCGCGCCAGCTACCGGAGTTCCAGCTTCCACAAGGATTTCCCCAGCGAAAAGGACTACCGCCACACCCTCAAGGAAGAGGATGAAGCCCTGTCTGCTGTGGTAGCCGGTCTCAAGGAGCAGAAGATCGCTCCAGGCAAACTGGACGAGAGCCTGCGCAACTTGTTGGAGCTCAACGATGCCGGAATGCTCGAATGTTGGATTCTTATCAACGGTTCCGACAGTGGCATCGCGCTGGATTACGCCGCCTACCGCCAGAAGCACCACCAGCTATTGCACGACTATCTGACCCGCTTTGTCGTGCACGGAGGCCTCAATCCGCAGAAGTAGCGGCTCTGCACCGCAATTGCGCTTCAGATGCGGTCGGTAGGAAAACTGCCGACTGCTTCCCCCGCAGCCACATGGTGCCCGGCCAGCACTATCGCGTGGCTGCCGATGCGCGCGCCGGCTCCAATGATCGTTGGCACCAGCCTTACCTTGTCGTAGTTCGCCGGGTCGTGAGCATGCGAGAAGATGCGCGCGAAAGACCCAATTACGGCGTTATCGCCGATGGTGATTCCGCCGCGGTCGTTCAAAAGCGCCCGTTGCCGGATCGTCACTCCGTTCCCGATGGAGAGTTTGTAGCCATAGGTCAGGTCGACGCCGTGGTAGATCTTCACCCCGGTACCCATGTGGGCAAAAATGTGCCGCCCAAGCATGCAGCGAAAACGCACTCCCAGCCAGTGATTCAGTCCCACCGGCGAGCGGTCGAACATCTGCCAGAACCACAGCAGCGGCTTGCGCTCGCCAAAGAGCTCCCGGTCCGTGTCGGCAAAGTGACCGGCTTCCATAGTCACATTTTCCGGGTCCAGTGACAGGTTGACCACGTTCCCTGGCAACTCTGAGGTTAGCGTCAGGTTCAGCTTGCCCCCTTGTGGACGCCCCAGGTAAAGCTGATGAAGCTGGTCGCGCACAATCTCTGAGCGGCGCTCCGCCGAGTGGTGCCGGGTGAACTCGTCATCGAGAAAGTGAATCCAGCGGCGGTAAACTTCTTCCGCCTCAGGCGCGGGATGCGGGACGCTGTTTGAAGGTTCCATACGGATTGGAAGATACACCAACGGGGCCGCATGTATCGAGCGCACCGCAAATTGCGCCCAAATGCATGCAATAAAAAGCCCCGCTCAAGCTAGGCCTGAGCGGGGTTTGCAAATCCAGAACGATCTACTTTCTTCCCTGTATCGTCTTGGGGCTCACGCCCGTCTTTTTCTGAGCGCGCCGTGCGGCAATCGCGTGCATCTCTTTGCCGATGCTCGACTGATTGATGCCCAGTTGAATGCCCAGGTTGATGATGTTGCCTGTCCCCCAGTAAAGCGCCAGTCCCGATGCGAAATGCAGCATCGAGAACCCGAAGATGATCGGCATCAGGAACGCCATCATCCGCCGCTGTGCCGGGTCCATTCCCGGTGAAGGTGTAAGGAACTGCACCAGGAACATCGACACAATAATCAAGATTGGCAGAATGTACATCGGGTCCGGCATCGACAGATCCGTCAGCCAGTACCAATGCGCCTGCCGCAGTTCGATTACGTTGGCCAGCACCCGGTAGTATGCGAAGAACAACGGCATCTGCAGCAGCATCGGCAGGCAGCCACCGTACATGTTCACGCCTTCGGTCTTGTAAAGCGCCATCATCTCGGTGTTCATCTCGGCCTTTTTAGGGTCGTTGATCTTGAGATTGGCGTAGCGCCTCTTGATCGCCTCCACCTTGGGCTGAATGCGCATCATCTTCAGCGATGACCGCATCATCATGATGCGGGTGGGCAGCAACAGCATATTGAACAGGACAGTGACGATGATGATCGCCCAGCCCCAGTTTGGAACCCCATGTTCGTAAAGGAACCGCAGGGCCAGGTAAAGCGGCTTGGCGATCACTGTCAGCCACCCGAACTGAATCAGCGGCTCCAGTGATTGTCCTGTAGGCTTGCCGTCCGCCCCTGTGGCATGAATGGACGAGATCACGTCCATCGCCTTGGGTCCGGCGAAAAGCCGCAGACGGGTAATGCCGCTGTTATCCCCCATGGCCAGACCGATCACGTCCGCAGGGCTCTTCGTGCTGTTCGGCTCGCTCAGGTTGCTGGGCAAATCGATCGAGTTGTGCAGCGTAACCAGCGTGGTGCGCTCAGGATTGTCAGGCAGAAATGTTGCAGCGAAGTAAAGATCGGTTATCGCCGCGTAGGTGTAAGGCTGGTCTAGCGTGGCGTTGCCGCCCACCCTTTTGGAGGCCATCGAATCCTGCTTGCCGTCCAGCGACCAGGCAAAGAACGATGGCGTCCGCACCTGCGCGCGCGTCTGAGACGACGGCAGGAATTCCTCCATGTCGCCCAGCCCGGCGGGCCACTCAACTAGTGCGCGCACCGGCGAGCCGTTGCGCCTCACGGCGGTCTCGATGGTCACCACGTAGCTCGTGTCGAAGCGGAACGTCTTCACCACGTCCAGCCCATTGGCGGCGTAGTGGAACGTGATTGCATTCGGAGCCAGCACCAAACCCGTCGCGGAACGCTGGGCCCCCGCGGTGGTCAACTGATACAGCGCCTGGTTCAACTGGGTCGTAAGCGCCGGCTCATAGGTAAAGAGCGACAGCGGCAGACCAAACTTCTCCGCCGTCTGCGGCTGCACCATGTCCAGGGGCTTTCCTGCGGTGTCAAAGTACTTCTTCAGAATCCAGTGCTTCACCTGTGCGCCGCGATTGGTAAAAACGATCCTGTAAAGATCGTTCTCGACCGTTGTCTCGGTCTCAAGTGAGGCGCCAATGGCGGGCGTCGCCGAGGCCGCCTGCACTTGCCCAGGGGCCAACTGCGCTTGGCCTGCCCCCGTCTGCGGTGCCGATTGTTGCGCAGATTGCCCAGTTTGACTCGTCTGTTGCGTCTGTTGAGGCTGGGTCTGATTG
Source organism: uncultured Acidobacteriaceae bacterium (assembly GCA_903828675.1). Taxonomy (GTDB): domain Bacteria; phylum Acidobacteriota; class Terriglobia; order Terriglobales; family Acidobacteriaceae; genus Telmatobacter. The sequence continues at coordinate 17,221 of CAIKND010000211.1, read as the reverse complement.
GCCGGTGGCGTGGCGGGCTTGAAAAAGTACTGGTAGCCCAGCAGGACAACCAATATCACCATCGTGAAGACAATCGTGGAGCGCATATCGCCGCCGCCACCGCCGCTGCCGCCGGGCCCCTGCGACTGAAGATTGGGATTACTGATTTCGGGCAAAGGATACGTCCTGTCAGTTGGAACGGGCAGCCTATCAGGCCGCCGCTCTTCTTATGGTAATGGTTCGTGGGGGAAAGGTCTTGCCTGCGTCACCGGAGGCACCAGATCGAGCCCTCCCTTGGCAAACGGGTGGCAACGCAGAATCCTCCAGGCCGCCAGTCCGATTCCCCGCAGCGGGCCGTGTGTCGCGATAGCCTCCGCGGCATACTCCGAGCACGTGGGCAGATAGCGGCACCCGCCAGGATTGAGCGCATGGATAGCCGGCGAAAGCCAGCGTCGATAGAAGCCGAGAAAGGCGAGCAGAAGTCGAGTCATGATGCGGGCGTTATCGTGGCGGGCCTACGCGTGCTGCGAGCCGCCTCGATTCTTGCCTGTTCAAGAATACGTACAACCTCCGCCTCGAGTTTCGCAAAATCCATCGTGAGTACAAAGCGGCGGGGATGAAGGATCAGATCGAAGCGCTCGGGCAGCAGTTCTACGTGCCGGCGCAACGCCTCACGCATCCGGCGTTTGATGCGGTTGCGTTCATGAGCTTTGCCGAGCACTTTTCCCGCAGTCAATCCGACGCGCGGACCCGCCGGCGCTTGGACGTATGCGCTTGCCGGATGCTGCGGTGCTAGAAACCAGCTCATCGAGGCTGATTGCCTCTTGCGGCTGGCCGAATACGCGCGCTGATAGTCGGCGTGTTTGCGCAGGCGTGCTCCTGCCATTGACTGGTGCTCGACAGGCTTGACTTGGGGCTTCATGGTTTTGCCAGTGAATGCTCGATCCGGATCCACTGCCTAAGCAGCGCATTCCGAATCAAACAGATAGGTGGGCAGAACGGCAGGAAGGTGTTAGTCGCGGAAGCCGGCGCTCACTGCAACGCGCCTGCGGCCGATAGCACGGCGACGGCTCAATACGGCGGCGCCCGCCTTGGTCTTCATGCGCGCCCGGAACCCATGTGTTTTCACACGGTGGCGGCGATTAGGTTGAAATGTGCGCTTGGGCATGGAAATGCGCTCCTGTTTCCTCTTGAAAATCTACGCTTTGACAGCATCTCCGAGTATATCGCAGCCTGAGCCAGGAATCCAGCCCTAACCGCAACGATCATCTAAGGCGTCCGAAATCAAGCCTCTGGCGTGCCCAGGATTATTGTCTGCAACGGCGACAGTTTCTAACCCCTTCATGTGTCTTGGGTGCAGGCAATCAGGCTGCCGTATTGGCGCGAAAGCCCGTCTCTCGATGCTATTAAATAGTGACTCTGGTAACATCCGCTCCGAGTTTCACCACCAATGGTGCAACTCGTCCGGACCACCGAAAAGTTCTGTTAATGAGTGATTGCAACGACCCTCAAATGTGCTACTATCGGGACCGTTCAAGAAAGTTTTACGCGTCCCACGGAACGGGCTTTTGTCCACCGCCCCAAGGTCAATTTTCAGGGGCAAGACCAGCGGCAAACAGGTACTCGGCTATCGTCATCAGGACGGAAAGCGAAGGCTTCCCGCCATGAGAGAACCGTTGTTTGATTTCCGCAAAATGAACCGCCCAATGTTCCGCCGGGCTCGCAGGCAAGGATTTGTACGATGGCATTTGCAACTTCGCCGACTCCGGCTCTCAACCCCTGGCTCCAGATTCTCGCGGCACTTGAGAAAAAGGTGATTCGCCAGTCCTTTGAGACATGGCTCAAGCCCACCCGCTACAGCCACTCCACTGGTCGAACCCTTTACGTGCGTGTGCCTTCGCCAGAGTTCCAGCACATTGGTGACAAGTACGGCGACCTCATCCAGGAAGCCATTGATCTACAGGCTCTCGAGTTCGACGACGTCAGCTTCGTAACCGCAGAAGAAGACCCTTCCATTCCACCCCAGCGCAGGGATGGTGGCTTTGGCCCGGTGCCGTCTCACGCGCCTACGGCGCCCGCCCCGGCACCCATGCAGAAGACGTTTGACTGGACTTCCGCTGCGCAACTCAACCCACGCTACACCTTCGACGCTTTCGTTATCGGCAATGGCAACCAGTTTGCCCGCGCTGCTTCCCTTGCCGTTGCTGAGCGCCCTTCGCGCGCCTATAATCCGCTCTTCCTCTACGGCGGAGTCGGCATGGGCAAGACTCACCTCATGCAGGCCATCGGTCATGAGGTCAAACGCCGACAGCCCATGGCCAGCATCTGCTACATCTCCGCGGAAAAGTTCACCAACGAGATGATCAACTCCATTCGCAACGACCGCATGACCAGCTTTCGCGATCGCTTCCGTACCGTGGACGTGCTGCTCATCGACGACATTCAGTTCATCTCGCAGAAAGAGCGCACCCAGGAGGAGTTCTTCCATACCTTCAACGCGCTTCACGAGAGCATGAGGCAGGTCGTTATTGCCTCAGATCGCCCGCCCAAGGAACTCACAGAGATTGAAGACCGCCTCCGCTCCCGTTTTGAGTGGGGTCTCATCGCCGACATCCAGCCGCCCGATCTTGAGACCAAGGTCGCCATCCTGCTCAAGAAGGCCGAGAGCGAGCAGGTGCAGTTGCCCACAGATGTGGCCTTGTTCGTCGCCTCCAATGTCCGCACCAACGTCCGTGAACTTGAGGGCGCTCTGGTCCGCCTCATCGCCTGGTGCCAGCACAATCACATCGAGATCACGCTTGCCTCCACACAGCAGTGCCTCAAGCAGTTCATTGACATGCAGGTGCGCAAAATCACCATTGAGGCCATTCAGCGTGCTGTCGCCGAAAACTTCGGCATGAGGGTCAGCGATCTCAAGCAGAAGAACAACTCGCGCAACGTTGTCGTCCCCCGCCAGATCGCCATGTACCTTGCCAAGCAGATGACTGAAGCCAGCCTCCCTGAAATCGGCCGTCAGTTTGGCAACAAGCACCACACCACGGTCATGCACTCCATCGGCAAGATCGACGAACAGCGCCGCACTGACAAGGACCTCCACCGCACCCTGAATAAACTCCAGGATCTGCTGAACGGCTAGGCAGGGAAGCAAGCGAAACAATCAGAAGCCCACGCCGGAAATCAACGGCGTGGGCTTCTCTTTTCTTCCCTTAAAACTGCGTCAAGCTCAGCACGTTTTTGTCGGGATCGTGGAACCACGCAACGCGCGCTCCGCTCGGCGAGGTCCAGATACCGCGCGGGTCGCCGTCGTTGAGGCCCGGATAACGCAGGAACTCGACTCCTGCCGCAGCCAGCTGTTCTACGGTACTTTCGATGGCTTCTACATGCCAGCCCAGCACGGTGAACGGGGCTGGCTGGAATCTGCCCACCGTGGTCACGCGCAGCATGGTCCCGTTCGCGTCGAATACCAGCGCGAAAGGCTTCGCGTCTTCCACCAGTCGCAGCCCAAGCACGCCTTCATAAAACGCCCGCGCCTTCGCAGGGTCGGTTGTAGGTGCAAAGGCGACAATCTTGCTACCGCCGAGAATCGAATCATTGGTCATGACTCACCTCCGCAAACTGAAAGCTAGGAAGCCTCTAATTAAGTCGAGGTTTTGAAAGGGCACGGCTTTAGCCGTGCCGCAAATGCTGCAAAATGAACGAGGGCTTCAGCCCCCGAGGGAAGGCTCCGCATGGAATAGGGCTTAAACAGAGGCTCCCTAGAAGCCAATCGCCCCAGTCATCAGCCCCACAAACATCTTCTGAAATCGCGCCAGATCCACATCCGTCTGCGCATGAACCAGCCTCACCCCGCTCGTTGGTTTCAGCTTCTCATTCCAGGTAAGCGTGTCCCCATAACTCGGCCCGTGGCTCAGGTCCACGTCCATGTAGAGTGGCTTTTCCTTCGTGATGAGCGCTGGATCAAGCCACGCGCATGCCGTCAGCTCATCCCACATGTAATAGCGGTCCTGGCTCCACGCTGCAATGTACTTGGCGGCAGGCTTGCCGGACTTCGCAATCTCCTTCACCATCGCCTCGGTAAAAGGAGCCTTGATTGACACATCCACGGTCGTCACGTCCACGCGCGGCCAGTCTGCGCGCAGCACGATATGCGCGGCCTCGGGATCGAACCAGAAGTTGAATTCGTGCCTTGGACTGGTCGCAAACTCCGGATCGTCCGTCTGCGGATTCAGGCTCCCGCCCATCAGCACGATCCCTTTACTCAGCGCGGCAAACTCCGGATCGATCGCAATTGCCAGCGCGATATTCGTCATCGGCCCAGCCGCGTAAATCGTCACCTCATGCGGATGCGCGCGAACCTGCCGGACCAGAAAATGCGCTGCGTCTTCCTCGATCGCCTTGATCGTCGGCATCCCCTCGGGCATCGCCGGAATTTCGTAGGCCCCGTGCGCCTGCGGGTGGTCCGGCATCTCCGGCCCGCGTCCCCATGCGCCCAGGTACGTCACCTTGCCATCGAGCGCCGAGGACAGCCGCGTTTCTTGCTCCGTGCGCACCAGCGGAAAGACCGCTCCCCGGGCTAGCGGCACATGGGCGTGCCCGGTCAGTTCCAGCATCCGCAAGGTATGCAGCGCACCCTCATCGCGCCACACATCGCCCGTCACAATGGTGATGCCCAGAACCTCAACCTGAGGAGCCTCAAGCAGCGACAGCATCGCCATCTGGTCGGAGCCGCCCGGGCCCGCTCCGTCCTGATCGATCAGTACCAGCCGCTTCTGCGCAGGGCACACACCCACCGCCAGCACAAGCGTCAAAAAAAGAGCTATGTGTCTCATTGTTGAGTATTGTGACACAGCCGCACACACGGCGCTGTCTACTGACCGCTGTCCACTGACGACTGACTTACCGCCGTCCAAAGCCCCGCGGCTTCATCGGTGGCGTCACAGGCAGGTTGGTCTTGCCTGCCGGATAAACCGCCAGAAAGCGCTCCTGTCCTTCGCCGTTGCTGGCCGTCTCCACGCCCGGCAGAGACCTAAAGGCCAGGTGCAGCAACCTGCGGTCGCGGCTGTTCATCGGCGGAAAGCTGTACGGCACTCCACTTCGGCGAACCCTTTCCGCCGCAGTTTCGGCCTGAAGACGCAGTTCCTGGGCCTGCAGCGCCTTGAAGTTGGCGGCGTCAAAACTCACCAGGTCATTCTCGCGCTGGTCGAGACGGAGCATCTGCGCGGCAATCGTTTCCAGCGCGCGCAGCAACTCGCCATTGTGCTGGACCACCAGCGGCACATCTGGTCCGCCTAGTTCTACGTAAATCTGGCGAGCCTCAATGCCCTCGGGGTCGCGTGCTCCATCACCCGCGGTAATGCGGTACTTGAGGCGCATGCCACCCAGCTTGTTCAGGGTGGTAAGGAATCCGGCGATTTTTTGTGCAGCCTGCTGCAGGTCGGCGATCGGCATAACTAGCTAGTATCGCAGAGCCGGGCCGGAATTGGGGCGGCTAATCGGGAAGAAAACCGCGAAGAATTCCAGCCGCGGCATTAAAAACAACTGAATCATCATCCCTCAACCATTCCTTGCCGCAGACCGGCCTACCAATAGCCCGAATTGGTGCAGATTCGGGCTCTGCAATCTGCTTCGTGAACTGCGTTGTCTCGCAGATCGCGCACTCTCGCCAATCATCGGCTATCATGCCTTGCCCTGCCTATCAAGGCTCTCTCGCGCAATCTGCAGGATAAGAAAGAGTGAAGCCATGTCGTTGCGCAGCCGTATCGCCCTTACTCACCGGCAGGAATTGGTATGCCGCGTGCTCGGCTTGTGCGTCTTTATTGCGGCATTTCTCATGCCCGCTTGCAGAGACAAGGCGCCATTTCTCGGTTCCCTGGACATCTATCCCGGTTGGCAATGCGCGCAGGTCACTTTCGTCGGCGCATTTTCAAAAAATTCCTATCAATCCTGGGACGTCCTCGCCGTCATGAGTGGCTGGATCAACCCCCTCATTCTTGTCTACTTTGTACTCAGCTTTACCGCGCGCTTTGCCTTGCTGCGAAGAGTACTGGCGGTAGCGACCCTGGTCTGCATGGTAGCCACCTGGGTCTTCTTTTTTATCGCCAGCCTGGTCCCAATGATCGGCCATGTTCTTTGGATTGTGGGCGCGCTCATTATCCTCTCGTCTGAAGTCACAGGCCGCAGGCCAGCCCAGTCAGAGGATGGAGACCAGATCCAGGCCAAGTCGTAGCGAAGATCCCCCGTACTGACTATCCAGGCGTTTGGCTTTTGTTGCTAAATTAAGGCGAAATTAAGGTGCCGCTTGTATCCTTCTGAATGTGACCATGTGGAATAATTCTCGGCGCGGTAAAACGAGGCGCCTTCCTGACCCTCTACTCGGCGCAATCCTTTTTCTGTTCCTGGTAGCATCCCTTCCAACTGCTAATTCGCAAACGGCAGGCGATGCTCCAGCCCCATCGCTTCCTGTCCAGCACCCTGTCATCACTCTGGCTGAAGCCATCCACCGCGCCGAGGCCAACGAGCCCATCTACGCCGCCGCGTCGGCTGAGAGCAGAGCATCGGCTCTCGATCGCGCAATCGCCCGTGGCGGTCTGCTGCCGAGTGTCGTCTATCACAATCAGGCCACGTACACGCAGCCCACAAGCCCGGCGGCCGGATCGCAATCTTCTCAAATTTTCATCGCCAACAACGCGGTTCACGAGTACGCAAGCCAGGCATCCATCAACGAAAGGCTTGGTCTCAACCAAATAGCTGGCGTTCGCCGCGCCGATGCAGCCTCGGCCCTAGCCGCCGCTCAGCTTGAAGTTGCCCGCCGCGGCCTGATCTCTGCGGTCACGGGCCTCTTCTACGGCTCCCTTGCCGCCGACCACAAACTCCTCGTCGCCGACCGCGCCCGCCAGGAAGCTGACGATTTCACATCCCTTACCACCAAGCGCGAACAGGCCCGCGAGGCTGCCCACGCTGACGTGGTAAAGGCGCAACTCGTCGCCCAGCAGCGCCAGCGCGACCTCCAGGATGCCAAACTCGCCGCCGAAAAGGCCCGTCTCGAACTCGGCGTCCTGCTCTTTCCCGATCCGCGCACCCCCTATACACTTCAAGCCGCTGACACTGTTCCTCAACTCATCTCACGCGAGGATGTGGAACAGGCCGCCGCCAAAAACAACCCCGAGCTAAAGAGCGCGCTGTCCACGCTCGCCGTCAGCAACGCCGATATGCTCTCCGCCCGCGCTGCCTATCTGCCCGATCTCGGCGTCAATTTCACCTACGGCATCGACGCTCCTCAATTCGCCGTCAATGGCCCCGACAAGACCCGCAACCTCGGATACTCGGCCAGCGTCACGCTCGACATCCCCGTGTGGGACTGGTTCTCCACCCAGCACAAGGTCAAGCAGAGCGGGATCCGCCGTGATGCCGCGCAGGTCGCCCTCACCGCCACCCAGCGCCGTCTCATCGCGCGTCTCGACGAGGCTTACTCAGAAGCCCAGGCTGCCCGCGATCAACTTGATTCGCTCGATGCCAGCGCCGCCACGGCCGCCGAGAGCCTCCGCCTTACCCGCCTGCGTTACACCAACGGCGAGGCCACGGTGCTTGAAATAGTCGATGCGCAAAGCGCGTATGTTACAGCGGAGAATGCGCGAGAAGATGGGCGCGTCCGTTACGAGACCGCAAGGGCGGATCTTGAAACACTCACCGGAACCCTATGAGCCACGCATGAGCATGAAGACGAAAATCAAGACGACGAGCAATAAGCCGAGTAGTTATCCAATCCCTCAGGTGCTTCGCTTCAAGGCGCGCTGCGCTTTGCTGGCAGCCATCGCGCTCCCTCTTGCCCTTCTGCCAGGATGCAAGAAAGAAGCTGCTCCCGAGCCCGAGGTCACAGTCCAGGCCGAGCATCCCGAGCAGGGCCCCCTGGCGGAACACATCGTCGCCGATGCCGTTCTCGCCCCGCTCGCGCAGGCTGCCATCGCGCCCAAAATCAGCGCGCCGGTGCGCAGGTTTTATGTGCAGCGCGGATCGCGTGTAAAAGCTGGCGAGCTTCTTGCTACCCTCGAAAACAACGACCTCGCCGCCGCGGCCCTCGACAACAAAGGCTCCTATATGGCTGCCGAAGCGGCCTTTGCCACGGCCACCAGGGCCCAGGTCCCTGAAGACACCCTCAAGGCCGAGTCCGATGTCGCGCAGGCCAAGGCCAATCTCGACCTCAACCTCAGCATCGTCAAGGGCCGCAAGCAACTCTTTGCCGAGGGCGCAATTCCCGGCCGCGATCTCGACACCGCCGCTGCCGCTCTGGTTGCCGCCCAGGCCTCCTATGATTCCGCCGCGAAACACCTCGAATCGCTGCGCAGCATCAGCCGCGAGGCCGCGCTCAAGTCCGCGCAAGGCCAGTTGACCTCAGCCGAAGGCAAGTACAAGGGCGCCGAAGCCCAGGTCAACTACTCTGAGATTCGCAGCCCTATCGCTGGCGTGGTCACAGACCGGCCACTTTTCGCAGGTGAAACAGCCGCCGCCGGTGCCCCGCTGCTCACCGTCATGGACACTTCCAGCCTGCTCGCCAAGACCCACATCGCGCAAAGCCTCGCCCAGCAATTGAAAGTCGACGACGAAGCCTCCGTAAGCGTTCCCGGCATCGCTGATCCGGTTGCAGCCAAAGTTTCTCTCATCAGTCCGGCCCTTGACCCCGGTAGCACCACGGTTGAAGTCTGGCTCAAGATTGACAACAAAGCCGGCAAACTCAAGGTCGGCACGCCCGTCAAAGCATCCATCACCGGCCGCACCGTCGCGCAGGCCTGGAAAATCCCCGCCGTTTCCATCCTCACCGCGCAGGACGGCAGTAAAGCGGTCATGGTCGTCGGCGCGGACGGTGCGGCTCACCGCAAGCCCGTTACACTCGGCATTAGCGACGCTGAAGACGTGCAGATCATCAACGGCCTTGCCCCTTCTGACCTCGTAGTCACCGGCGGAGCGTATGGCCTCGATGATGGCGTCAAGGTCAAAGTGGGTCCGGCGGCAGACGACGACAAGGCCCCTGCGGCCGGTAGAGCCGGAGGGACTGACTGATGCCCCTAGATGCCTCCGGCGCGCATGCTCGCCCCAAATCTTTCTGGCTCGCACGGTCCACGCACACAATCTTTTTCTTTGCCGCCGTTCTCACCTTGGCTGGCGCCTACCTGGGCTTTCAGGTACCCATCTCCGTCTTCCCTGAGACCAACTTTCCCCGCGTCGTCATCGGCGTTGATAACGGCGTTATGCCCGTCGAGCAGATGCAGGTCACCATCACCAAGCCCATTGAAGACGCGGTCAACTCCGTGCCCGGCTTGGTCACCGTCCGCTCCACCACCGGTCGGGGTCAGGCCGAAATCAGCCTCTTCTTCGATTGGAACGTGGACATGGTCCTCTCCCTCCAGTTGGTCGATGCTGCTCTGTCCAAGGTCGAACAGACCCTTCCCGCCACGGCGCGGGTCACCACCAACCGCCTCACCTTTGCCACCTTCCCAATCCTCGGTTACAGCCTCACCTCCGACACCATCCCCCAGACCCATCTATGGGAGATTGCCACCTACGATCTCAAGCCTCCCCTGAACCGTGTTCAGGGTGTCAGCAACGTACTCGTCCAGGGTGGCCAGGTCCCCGAGTTTCACGTTGTACCCAATCTGGCACTTCTCCAGGCCGCCGGCGTCACCATTACCGACATCGTCAACGCCATCCAGGCATCCAACATCGTTGATTCGCCCGGCCTCTACGAAGCCAATCATCAATTGATCCTCGGTCTGGTCGGTGCCCAGGTGCACGATGCCGATCAGCTCCGCCAACTCGTCGTCAAAACCACCCCCGCCGGCGCACCTGTGCACGTAGTCGACGTCGCTGCGGTCGAACCGGCCACCCTGCCGGTCTATACCACCGTCACCGCCAACGGCAAAAGCGCGGTCCTGCTCACCATCGCGCGCCAGCCGTCCAGCAATACCGTTTCCGTAGCGGACGCGGTCGCGGCCCAGGTCACCGAACTCCGCCGAAAGCTTCCGCCCGGAGTTAAACTCGATCTCTTCTACGACCAGTCGCAACTGGTCCGTGACAGCATTTCTTCAGTCCGGGACGCCATCCTCATCGGCCTCGTCCTGGCCTGCATCATCCTCTTTCTCTTCCTCCGCGACTGGACCTCCTCGCTCATCGCAGGCCTCGTCATCCCCGTTACCATCGCGGTCACTGTGCTTGTCCTCTGGGCCATAGGTCAAAGCTTCAACCTTATGACGCTCGGCGGTCTCGCCGCAGCCATCGGCCTGGTGATCGACGACGCCATTGTGGTCGTGGAAAATATCGTCCTCCACCGTGACGCAGGCGAACCCCGCGTACTTGCGGTGCGCAAGGCGCTCAGCGAAATCACAACGCCACTCATCGGCTCCACCATCACTCCGGTCGTTGTGTTCCTGCCCATGGTCTGGGTCAGCGGCGTTACCGGCTCTTTCTTCCGTGCGCTCGCCATCACCCTGTCCGCGGCTCTCCTTACGTCGCTCATGTTGGCCCTAACCTGGACGCCGGGCCTCAGTCTGTTGCTGCTAGGCGAGCGCGAAAGCTCCGTGGAGTTGGAAAAGCATAAGCCGGGGCAACTGCTCGGTCGTGTGCTGCGCGTCCACCACCGTGTCCTGGGTTGGGCATTGGCCAAGCCGCTCTGGGTCGGTGCAGCCTGCCTGCTCTTGGTCGTCGGCACCTGGGCCGGATATCGGGCGCTCGGAACCGATCTCTTGCCGGAGATGGACGAGGGCGGCTTCATCCTCGACTACATCATGCCCGCCGGAAGTTCGCTCAGCGAGACCAACCGCGTCCTCGATCACGTCGAGAGGATCCTTCGCGCCACCCCCGAAGTTGAAATCACTTCCCGCCGCACCGGCCTCCAGATGGGCCTCGCCGCTGTCACTGAGGCCAACACCGGCGACTTCACCGTCAAGCTCAAGTCCCACCGCAGCCGCGCCATTGACGACGTCATCGCCGACGTTCGCGCCCAGATCAAGTCTTCGGAGCCCGCGTTGGATGTGGAGTTCATCCAGGTGCTCCAGGACATGATCGGCGACCTTTCAAACGCCCCCGAACCCATCCAGATCAAGCTCTTCGGCAACGATGCGGCCCTGCTTGAGCAGCTCGCCCCCAGGGTGGCTGACAGCATCGCCAAAATTCCCGGCGTCGTTGACGTCCAAAACGGCATCGAGAACACCATCAGCGGCCCCGCCACCAGCTTTCAGGTCAACCCCGTTGTCGCGGCTCGCCTCGGCTTCACTCCAGCGGAGGTCTCGCTCGATGCCACCTCGATTCTCGACGGCGTTGCCACCACCGATCCGCTCATCGCCAATAGCCGTCCCTACACCATTCGCGTCCGGCTTGGGCCGGAAACCCGCGCCTCGCTCGACGCGATTCAGAACACGGTCTTCAACAGCAGCACCGGCCACACCGCAACCCTCGGCTCTCTCGCCAACGTCGAACAGTTGCCGCCGCAAAACGAGATCCGCCGCGAAAACCTGCAGCGCCTCGTCGTCGTTACTGGCCGCCTTGAAGGCTCCGACCTCGGCACCGGCATTGCAAAGGTGCGCCAGACCGTCGCCGCCCTCCACCTGCCCTCCTCCGTCCGAGTCGAGTACGGGGGCACCTACGAGGAGCAGCAGAAATCCTTCCACGACCTGCTGCGCGTTCTCCTCCTGGCCCTCGCCCTGGTCTTCGGCGTACTCCTCACCGAGTTTCGCAACTTCCCCGCGCCCATCGCCATTCTCACCTCGTCGGTGCTCTCCATCTCCGGCGTCATTCTCGCCCTGCTCATCACCGGCACCACATTCAATGTGGCATCCTTCATGGGCCTCATCATGGTCATCGGCATCGTCGCCAAAAACGGGATCCTCCTGCTCGATGCCGACGAAAAATTCCGTGCGGAAGGCGCTTCCGCGCGCGAAGCCATGCTCCATGCCGCTCAGCGCCGCCTCCGCCCCATTCTCATGACTGCCATAGCCGCCGTCTGCGGTATGTTGCCCCTCGCCTTCGCTCTAGGCGCAGGCTCGAAAATGCTTCAACCCCTCGCCATCGCCATCATTGGCGGCCTCGCCATCTCCATGGTCCTGAGCCTCATTGTCACGCCCCTGGTCTACTTCCTCTTGACCCGCCACCGCGAACCCGTCCCCGAACTTCCCGCCTGATGAATCAGTAGATTGTGTGCGATACCGCCCCGTGCCCCATCCATTCGCGCTTTTGCGAATGGGTGGGACAGCACAAACCCACCCTCAGCAAGTCCTCCGAGTTACAGCCTCAAATGAAATGTGTGGGTTCGCGAATAACCCTCCCCACTCCACACACAAAACCAGCCGCCCCTCCCCCAGACAGTGTAAAAATAGACCCATGTCCGACGCCCCCATCCTCCTCACCGCCGCCCAGGCCCGCGTCCTCGGCGCACTCGTCGAAAAGGAAGTCACCACGCCCGACTACTACCCGCTCTCGCTCAACGCCCTCATCAACGCCTGTAACCAGCGCTCCAACCGCGAGCCGGTAATGAACCTCGATGAGGACGAAGTCCGCCAGGCCCTTCACGGCCTCGAAAACAAGGGACTCGCTGGCCGCGCCCGCTCGGCGGACGGCCGCGTCACCAAGTACGAGCACTGGCTCGGCGAGGCTTTCAACTTCAGCAGGGCTGAGACGGCCTTGCTCTGTGTCCTGTTGTTGCGCGGTCCGCAAACTCCCGGCGAGCTGCGCGGTCGCACTGAGCGCCTGCACGCCTTCGATGAAATCAGCGACGTCCTCGCCGGCATACAAAAGCTCATGGACCGTGAGCCATCCCTCGCCGCCGTCCTGCCTCGCCAGCCCGGCACCAAGGAAGCCCGCTACGCCCATCTGCTTTCAGGCCCTGTCGAGTCGATTGTGGCGCCTTCCTTCGAACCTGCCGCCAGTTCCTGCGCAAGCCCCGCCCCCGCCATCGATCAGGAACGCATCGAGCGCCTCGAAGCCACCGTCGAAGAATTACGCCAGCAGGTCGCCGCCCTCAGCCAGAAGATCGACAGCCTTTTCGGCTAACACTGACTCTGTTTCAACCCACCCGCTCGTCCGAGTAGTTGCCCTACCCGAACGGCGACTCATTGATGCGCACATGGTAGTTAAACACCAGCAGCGTCAAAATCCCGAAAACCATCGCCACAAGCGCCAGTGGCGCACCGTACGGATAACCCTCTGTCAGCGCAAAGCGGATCAGAATAATCGACACCACGAATGCCGCGTTGCGAAACACCATCTCATACTTCCCTGACACGATCAGCGACAAGATCAAAATCAGCACATCGGTGAAAATCATCACCGTGAACACGTCGTTATAAAACGTCGTCGTGGTCTCGATCGTCCCCTGCCCCGTGATCATCGCCCGCCCAACCGCCATGGCAAACAGCCCCAGGTTGTAGACGGCCATGCCCATCAGCAGCGTGGCCAGCCCTGCCGCAACCAGCCTCTTCTGCGCAATGAACCGCAGCGTGCCCCGCGATGGCAGGGACGTCACCGAGGCTCCCGTCCGCCTCTGCGCCACATGTTGAAACACCGTCACCAGCAGAAACATCAGGAACCCCGCCCACATGTCCAGGAACAGCGGAAGGGTCTCCATCGTTAGTCTGTGGTTAGTCATCAAGTCGCCCGCCTTGCCAATATCCCTGAAAACATCCCTGATGAAGATCAGCGAAACAATCTCGAACTGGTTTGCGATCGACCGCGTCGTCGAGGCCGGCAGCGCCGCAATCAGCGTCAGCACCTCGTAAAACAGAATAAAGTTGAACGGCGTCGAGATCGCGGTCAGGTAGTTCTGCCCGGCCTCGGCGATCACCTGCGGAGGGTGTGCCAGTGTTCGTGCCAGAAAAATCAGCACCAGGTGAAGCCCGAACCCGAAAATGCTCAGCCGGATCGCCAGATGCCTGAATGCGGACTTGTTCGTCTCAGAGAAAATCAGGTCAAATGCCCGATCCAGCCGCAGCCATACCCCAGGCATCGTCCGGTTCTTGCCCTGCTCGTCATCCTTGCGCGTCGCCGCCATCGTCCCCTCCCGCCGTGTACGGGCTACAGCAATTCCAGGATTGGTATACATCGAAGGCAATATACAAAGTTGACACGACCATCAGGGAGCGGCAACCTCGCATGAAATCTGCCGGAGTGCGGTAATCCTGAAATTGCTCTAGCTTACCGCATCCTCATGCCTCTGAATATGCCGCCCATTGCCGAAAACAGGTTGGCGGGATAGTATTCCCCTTGAAAGTATTCAGGAGATTTGCCTCATGCGCTTTACGACCTCACTCGCACTAGCCGTGCTTGCCTTGACAACGTTTACTTTGACGGCACAGACCGCCCCCAAGCCCTCCGCCGCTACCCACGCAAAAGCCGCTGCCCCGTCCAATGCTGTTGCCCAGACCCCGCCCATGGGCTGGAATAGTTGGAACTTTTTCTTCGGCAAGGTCACTGACAAGGACATTCGCGCCTCTGCCGACCAGATCGTCTCCACCGGCATGAAAGACGCCGGCTACGTCTACGTCAACATCGACGACACATGGGAAGGTGAGCGCGACGCCTCGGGCGTCCTCCACACCAACAGCAAATTCCCTGACATGAAGGCGCTGGCCGACTACGTCCACTCCAAGGGCCTCAAAATCGGCATCTACTCCGGCCCCGGCTCCAAGACCTGCGCCGGCTTCGCTGCCTCGCTCGACCACGAGACCCAGGATGCCCAGCTCTATGCCTCATGGGGCATCGACTACCTCAAGTACGATCTCTGCAGCTTCCACAAGGACGTCATGCAGGCCCAAGCGCCTGACGACAAGGCCGCTCAGATGCGCCTCATGATCGCCGCCTACGACAAGATGGGCAAAGCCCTCAAGGCCACTGGCCGCCCCATTGTCTACTCATTCTGTCAGTACGGCTGGGATTCGGTCTGGGAGTGGGCTCCCGCTCTCGGCGGCAACCTCTGGCGCACCACCGGCGACGTGCAGCCCAACTGGGGCAGCATTTACGACATCATCAGCCAGCAGCAAGGCCTCGCCAAATACGCCGGCCCCGGCCACTGGAACGACCCCGACATGCTCGAAGTCGGCAACGGCAAGCTCACCCTGGCTGAAAACCGCGCTCACTTCTCCATGTGGGCCATGCTCGCCGCGCCGCTTCTCGCCGGCAACGACCTGCCCAACATGAAACCCGAAATCAACGCCATCCTGACCAACAAAGATGTCATCGCTATCGATCAGGACAAGCTCGGCAAGCAGGGCACTCTCGCCTACGCCGATGGTGAAGTCGAAGTCTGGACCCGCCATCTCGCCGGCGGATCCCTTGCCGTCGCCGTCCTTAACGCCGGCAGCGACCGCGTCTCCACCCACCCCTTCCACCTCAGCCTGGCTAAGCTCGGCCTCCACGGCCCCCAGAAGGGCAAGAACCTATGGTCCGGCAAGGAAGTCGAACTAACTGACAACCTGCCCGTCGAACTGGCCAGCCACGACATCCTGCTGGTCAAGATCGCCTCGCCCAAATAAACTTCATCCAGCAATCGACTCGGGTGCCCAGGTCCCGCTTTTCGGACCTGGGATACCAGAGACATCTCCGCGAGAGAAACCATGCAGGCCCCTCTTCGCAAAGTCCTCCGCGATTCCCACGTCGCCGCCATCGCCATCGCGGCATTGCTCGCCGGCTCCATCGAATTCCTGTTCAATGCTCTGCTCTACCCTGCCTCCCAATTCCTATCCTTCCTGGCCATCGCGTTGGCAACCCACAATACTCCCTACATGCCTCGGACCATCGATTACGCGGCCCATTTCATAAGCCTGGAAATGCCCATCTTCAATCTAGGCACCGCGCTCAACAGTCTGGCTTGTGCCTGGCTTTTGTCCCTTTGGGTCTACGGCAAGGGGCCACTCCGCGTCTTACGCAGTTACTGGGAGATCATTCCGAGCAGCTTAACTCGCGGCAGCGCGTTACGTCTGGGGATGAACGGTCGCCGTCTATTCCGCAACTAAGCCACGTGCCCCATCCATTCCGCGTTCTTTGCGGAATGGGTGGGACAGAGCAACACTCAACCGGACCGTTCAATCCGAGGAATAAAGATGCTTGAGCGATTAAAGATCGCCCTTGTCCAAAGCTATGTTGGCGCCATCGCCATTGGCCTGACGCTATCCTCGGGCATTTCGCAGGTCGCCCGCCTTGCCGTCAATCCCGTCACTGTTTGGCAGCAGCAAAGGCAATACGGGGACAATTATCCAATCGGCCTACCCCGCCCTGCGCCGTTCGCGTCGGCCCTGCCTCAGTTGCTCATGGCGGTACTCTTGTTGCTCGTTGCCTATGGCCTGTTGCGCTGGCTCTACTACCCTCGCGCTGAGGAGCAAGACCGTCGCCAGGATCAAGCCTCCGAACCTGCGCAAGACACATAGTGTCCAGAGCCTGCCAAAAGAGTGGAAGGGCCAGGGAAGTGTCCATATTTTCCGCTACCGGCGGGCGCTTTTTCGGGCACCTTGCCATCGCAATTCCGCCCCGTGCCCCATCCATTCCGCGTTCTTTGCGGAATGGGTGGGACAGCAACTAACTCAACCTCGCGTCTAATCGCCCACTGCCAACTCTCCACTGTTTTTTGCGGTCCAGCATGGGGCGCTGCCGCACCCAGCAAGAATGAAAAATGCTGATCATTTTCAAGTTGTTTAATTAAAACAACTTAGACGCTATTTTCACTGCAGATAATTTAGGCTTGTCGGCG
Organism: uncultured Acidobacteriaceae bacterium; assembly: GCA_903828675.1. Classification (GTDB taxonomy): domain Bacteria; phylum Acidobacteriota; class Terriglobia; order Terriglobales; family Acidobacteriaceae; genus Telmatobacter. The sequence goes on along the minus strand of CAIKND010000211.1, from coordinate 519 downwards.
CACAATAATGGTATGAGATATTGTCGACTAGAATCGACGCCATTCCGCCGAAAGCAATACTGCACCAGGAGCCGGAGGAATGGGCATACCCCCCTCCCTCTACCCTCCCTCCTACCCATCCCCCTGGGTAGAGCGCCAGGGCTTTCGCTACATTACTCTCCCGCACTCAATCTCATCACAACCAATCTGCTCAGCCAGATCAAGACGTGCGGTTAGCCGATTCAGATGGAAGCAGCGCCTGCAATAGGGCATTTTTCTGTAAGTGCAGAGTGGCTTTAAAAGGGCACGGCTTCAGCCGTGCCGCAAGTGGCAGAAAATAAACGAGGGCTTTAGCCCCTGAGGGAACGCTCGTCCCTCTATGCCATTAGGGAAATTGCTCTAGGAACTTGTTGAAAAACACTTAGAGCAGAATCAAGTTAGCTATACCCAGCGGCGATTTTACGAGTAATTCTGTATATCTCTGACGAAGTGACCGCGATGACGAGGATGGGACGAGCCTATTCGGACGATCTGCGGGTG
>CAIKND010000210.1 GCA_903828675.1 uncultured Acidobacteriaceae bacterium | reverse complement strand
TGGTCGACCTCGACTCCAATCCCACCAAGCTCATCGAGATTGTAGAGATCGGCAAGCAGCTATTGATGACCAGGGGAGCCCTCACCACCTTCTCCATCGCCAACGACGTGGCCAAGTACTTCGCCATCATCCCCGCCATGTTCGCCGGCGTTTTCCCGGTGCTCAACGTACTCAATATCATGTACCTGCACTCGCCCCATTCGGCCATTCTCTCCGCCGTCATCTTCAACGCGGTCATTATCGTGGCTCTCATCCCGCTCGCTCTTAAGGGCGTCAAATACGAGCCCAAGGCAGCCGATATTCTGCTGCGCAACAACCTGCTGATCTACGGCGTCGGCGGCATCGTCGTGCCCTTCATCGGCATCAAGGCAATTGATCTGTGCCTGGTAGCAATGCACCTCGCATGATCTGGGTTCCGCGAATGTATGCGGGTTTTGTATCAGGGCATGACTTTAGTCGTGCCGAAAAGGCAACAACAAGATCATGGGCTTTAGCCCCTGCGGCAAGGTTTTCAAGGAGATTCACCATGCACTCCACATCCGTCATGACCCCCGTCGCCACACCCAAGGCAGTCTCGGTCTCGACTTATCATTCTGTCTGGAAGACCGCCATTCGCTTCACCCTTGTCACCACAATCCTACTGGGTCTTGGCTATCCTCTGCTGGTCACTGTCATTGCGGGCTTTGTCTTCCCGCACAAGGCCGCCGGAAGCCTCATTCTCAACAAGGATGGCCAGGTCATCGGCTCTGAACTGCTGGCCCAGAGCTTCACCTCCGACCGATACTTCCATCCCCGCCCCTCGGCTGCCGGTAACGGATATGACGCCACCGCCTCGGGTGGTTCAAACCTCGCCCAGTCGAACGCCAAACTGGTCACCCGCATCCAGGGCGACATCGACAAGCTCTCCGCTGAAAACCCCGGCAAGCCTGTCCCCATCGACATGGTGACCACCTCCGGCTCCGGCCTCGACCCGGACATCACCCCGGACAACGCGTATTTCCAGGCGCCCCGTATCGCCAAGGCCCGTAACCTCACTGAAGCTCAGGTCCGCCAACTCATCGCCGAGCACACTGACTCCCGGCAACTCGGCCTGCTCGGCGAACCACGCGTCAACGTCATCAGCCTCAACCTCGACCTCGACAGGATTTCCAAATAGAAAACCGGCTTCCCCAGCCATGAGCAAACGGGAAGAGCCACTTGTGCTCTTCCCGCCTTTTTCCTGTTCACTGCCGACTGCCTTCTAGACCTCTCTCCGGCCTTCCATCGCCCGCGCCATCGTCACCTCATCGGCATATTCAATGTCGCTGCCCGCCGGAACCCCTGTGGCGATGCGGGTAATCTTCACCTGCGATCCGCGCAGCGATCCCGCCAGCCAGTTGGCTGTGGCTTCGCCCTCGAGCGTCGGACTCGTGGCTAAAATCACCTCGTCCACCTCGCCCCGCGCCACCCGCGCCACCAGCGTTCCTGCCCGCAACTGCTCCGGCCCCACCCCGTGCAACGGAGAAAGCGTCCCGTGCAACACGTGATACACCCCCTGAAACCCGCGCGTCCGTTCCACTGCGGCAATACTGGTCGGTTCTTCCACCACGCACACCAGCCTTTGGTTGCGCGTTGGACTCGCGCAGTAGGCGCAGGGATCGATGTCCGTTACGTTATTGCAAATGGAGCACAGCCGCAGGCTCGCCTTCAACTCCCGCACCGCATCGGCCAGCGCCTCAGCATCCTCGTCGGTCGAGCGCAGAATATGAAATGCAAAACGCTGCGCGCTCTTGGTGCCCACTCCGGGAAGTTTCTTCAGCTCTTCAATGAGCCGCGCCATCGGTTCGGCATAACGTGACAATGTGCTGCCTCCATCGTTCCAGTACCGTGACCGTGTGACTGTGCAACGTAACTATGAAGACTGGGTGCCCCAGGTCCCTCGCCTTTGGGGACCTGGGAAGTCACAGATTCACGCGTTACTACTGGTGTCCGTCACACAGATGGACATTTATTTGTTTTGAAAGGGCACGGCTTCAGCCGTGCCGCAAGTGGTTGAAAAGAAATGAGGGCTTTAGCCTCCGAGGGAATGCTTGTCGGTATATTCATGCTTTCGTGGCCCTATATACTTGCCGCCATTTCACGCGCGCAACGCAAACGTGCGGAAACCCCGTTCAGCCGCCCAGCCCCGGTATTTTAAGCCCGCCCAACATACCTTGCACGCTGGATTGTATGGCTTCGTCCGCCTTGCGCCCGGCCTCATTCACTGCGGCCACCAACAGGTCCTCAAGCATCTCCACGTCCCCTTGGCCACTGGTCAGACTCGTTACCGCCGCAGGGTCGATCCGCAGCTTCAAAAGCTGTTTCCTGCCGTTCATGGTTGCGGTCACGGCTCCGCCGCCGCTGGTCGCCTCCACCACCGTCTCGCCAAGTTTGCGCTGAACTTCCTCCCGCATGTGGCTCGCCTGAGAAAGCATCTCGGACATCTTGAGGGGATTGATCATGGTATGAACTCCTTCGCCTGTTCCTGGCCGCTGTTCCTATGCTTTGACGGTTCGGCTATTTCTGGCGGAGATCAATCACGCTGCGTACCTCGGCGTTGAAGATCTCCCGCGCCTTTTGAACCATGGGATTCGCCAGCGCCGCTTCCTGAATGCTGCCTGCCATCGGAGGACCGCTGCTCACTGGCGCAGCCTGGGCCGTTCCCCCGCCCGGAATCACCATAAAGCGCGACGGAGCGCCCATCCGTTGCAGTTCCTGGCGAATGATCTTCTCCGCCGCCGCGTTCACTGTCAAGGCAAGCATCTTCTTGCCCATCCCCGGCACTTCGATGCGCAGGCTCGAACCGTCCAGCGACCACGTGCCGGAACCCAGCAGTTGCGCCGCTGACGTGTGCCCAGCCTCCACCAGCGCCGAACCGATCGCATGCCGCACAGCTTCCATGCTCGGCGCGCCCGAACCCGGCGCAGCAACCTCCGGAGCCTTCGCCAGCGCGCCTTCGGTCAGCGTCGCGGTCGAAGCGTAGCCCATTGCTGGACTGGAAGCGGCAGGGAAGGGCGAGCTTTCGCGAACCGGCCCGCCCGCACCCGCTGGTGCCGTTATCGCCACGCTGGTTATCGGTGGCCGTTCCATCTCCGCCACCGGATTCACCGCAGCGCTTTGTTTGATACTCGGGCCCGATCCCCAACTGCTCGCCCCAAACGGAGAAATGGACGGCGCGGCAGGCGGCGTCGGTGCGGCAGTAGCCGTCGGTCGCGAAGGCCCGGCAGTTGCGCGCGGTGTGCTCTGCGCGGCCGGGCTGCGGACACCGCTAGCCACTCCGCTCAGCAACTCTTCGATCGGCAGCAAACGCTGCGCGTGAATCAATTTCAGCAGGCCCAGTTCCAGATGGAAGCGCTGCTCCTGCCGGTAATTCAAATCGTCAAAAGTCCGCAAGACTATCTGCAGATTGCGCGTCAGCTCCTCTTCGGTGAACAGCATCGCCGTTCGAGCCGCACGTGCCCGCTCATCGCCGGAGATCTGCAGCAACTCCGTCTGCTCGCCGCCCAGCTTGGCCATCAGCGTATTGCGCAGATAGCGCACCATCTGCCGGGCCAGTGACGACGGGCTGTGCCCCGCATTCACCAGCAGGTTCAGTTCCTCCATCAGCTTGGCGCTTTGCCCCGCTGCCACGGCTTCCAGCAGCCGCTCGAAGATGGCGTTCGGCACCGCGCCCATCAGCTCGCGAATCTGTTCCGTTGAGAGCACCGGACGCCCTGCCTCCATCGGAGCCGACGCAATCGCCTGGTCCATGATCGAGAGCGCGTCGCGCATCGACCCGTCGCCTGCTTCGGCCAGCAGTGCCAATGCAGCATCCTCGGCCTCTACCTGCTCCTGCCCCGCGATCATCCTCAGTTGCGTCAGAATGTCGTCGAACTTCACCGCATGAAAGCTGAAGTGCTGGCAACGCGAGCGGATGGTCTGCGGAATATCCTCCGGCTGCGTCGTCGCCATCATGAAGATCACGTGCGCCGGAGGCTCTTCGAGCGTCTTGAGCAGCGCGTTAAAGGCTGCCTCCGTAATCTGGTGGGCCTCGTCCAGAATGTAGATCTTGTAGCGGTCGCGCGAAGGCGCATAGCGGGCCGCTTCGCGCAGTTCGCGAATCTCGTCGATGCCGCGATTGGTGGCTGCGTCGATCTCGATCACGTCCACCGCATTGCCTTGGCGAATTTCAATGCAGGAGTCGCATACGCCGCATGGCTCCGGCGTCGGACGGGCCTCCGTGCCAATCTCTGTCCTGCAGTTCAGCGCCTGCGCCACAATCCGCGCGATGGTGGTTTTGCCTATCCCGCGATGTCCAGAAAAGATGTACCCATGCGCGATGCGGTTCTGGCTGAGAGCGTTCATCAGCGTCCGCGTCACGTGATCCTGGCCAGCCACGTCGGCAAAGCGCTGCGGACGGTATTTCCTCGCCAGAACCTGATAACCCATGTCTTCACCTGCTCCTTAAGGCCCTTCGTGAAAAACAAGCGGCCTATAGCAATTCCAGGATTGGTATACCTCGAAGGCAAGCCACAAAGTTGACGCGACCCTCAGGGAGCGGCAACATCGCATGGACTCTGCCAGGGTACGGTAATCCTGGAATTGCTCTAAGGGGGATTGTACCGTTTCAGGGTGATCTCGGAACTGCGTTGCTATACTTTAAGGTTGCAGGCTGCGGCTTCGGCTAGTGTCGCGTCTGGAGGTAGATGAATGCGCAGGATTATGCAAGCCCTTTGCGGAGTTTTCCAGGCGGCATTGCTGCTTACCCTTTTGATTCCATGTCTTGCGGGACAGGTGCCGGCAGCTCCTGCCGCTAAGGCCGAGCCACAACTGTGGGCCAAGCTACAGGGCAATTTTGACTCAGCAAAGGTGAAGGTGGGCGACTTCATCTCAGCGCGCGTAACCTACGACTTGAATTCCCCGAATTGCACCGTCGCTGCCGACTCTCTCATTGTGGGCAAGGTGATGGACATCGCTCAGCCTTCCGCCAATTCAAATCGAAATGAAGTGTCGATCCTGTTCGCGGTCGCCTGCATGGGCGGCAGGAGGATTCCGCTCAACCTCGTTGCTGTCTTGTACGCGATAGATAATGGCCAAAGCCTGATGGACCTGTACAACTCCATGCCCTCGGGCCAGCAGTTGGGGGCGGGAGGAGCCCACCGAATGATCGACCCGAGTGTTCTCCCCTCGTCCGGCACCGCCCCCGAGGTCCTGGAGCAGGTCAAGATAGGGCAGGTCACGGGTGTGCACCATCTGCTGCTGGGCGTGGCAGGTGGAGCGCGGAAGAACTCTGAGCTATCCACCACCGATAAGAAACTCCACTTAGCCAAGGGCACCCGGCTGGTGTTCCAATTAGGGACCACCAAAGGCTAGGTTTTCGGTGCTCGCTTCACCACTATGTGCTTGCTCCGCTTCTTCGTGGCGGTTTTCTTCGAGGCGTTTAACGCCGCTTTCTTTGCCGCGGCCTTGCGGCTGCGAACCTCTTGTTTCGAATACATTGTTCCGCGACACTTTTCCGCGCCGCAGTTGCAGATCGCCTCGTCGTCACCGCCGTCATACAGGCAGTAGTCATAGGTAATCTCTTCCCCCGCAGCAATATCCCGGATGGCCGTTACCCACACCCGCCCTTTCCTCTCGCGGGTCTCGCAGTTGGCGTCGCAACTGTGGTTAATGAACATCGCGGTACAATGGCCGTCGATGACGATCTCGCCGTCGCCAAGTCCAAACAGATAGGTAATGGGAGAATCCGCGTAGCAGACATCTGCTTCGTCTTTGTTCATGTGGTGGCCGGTATATTCGGCAACCCGTGTGCCCTTGCGAAGGTCGGTCGTCGTGTAGCAGCCGGCCGCGTGGATGGCGGAAGAGCGGATAATGAGTCCCATGCGAGTGTGCGATGCTTTCCTTTGGTGCAATTTGTGTTTACGCGTGCCCAAGTTTCAGCTCAGCCGCAGGCCCGGTGGTGCGCAGAACGCAGGTCGTGGAAGAAAATTAGGCTGCGCAGTTCGCGCCGGGAAACTGAAAAACCTGGAAATGCCGTATGGCCGCATCCTAACATTGAAGGGGCTGTTGAAGTGGTAAGGAAGACCAGAATGAAACGGAGTTTTCCAATTGTGCTGCTTTTCGCCGCCTTTCTCGTGACGGCTTTGTCGCTCTGCGCGCAGACCCCGGCTGGCGGCGCGGCTCAGCCCGGCCAAAACAAGCCTGCGGTGCCTCCCCCGCAAACCGGATCCAATCCGTTTCCCGAAGATACAAGCACGGTTCCCGTGATGCCCTCCACGGTCACCCCCGATCTCCCCGTGGGTACCTTCAGCGGTTCTCAGCGAGATGATGTCACTCTCTCCGGCGACGACCAGGATCCTGTCCGCAGCCCTGACGACCCAGCCACCCTCAGCGGCGCCGGTCAGGAGCAGGACTCCGGCTCCAGTTCCAGCTCCTCCAGCCTCGACAGTCTGCTGCCCGCCTCGGACGACGATCAGCCCGGCAAGCGCAGGAAGCATGGCGCGGAAGCAGAGCCCAAGCACGAGGAGACGGCGGTCGAAGACATCAGCGTCGGCAAGTACTACCTCGACAGCAAAAACTGGCGCGCCGCCCAATCGCGCTTCCAGTCGGCCCTGGTGCTCTCCCCCGAGGAGCCGGAGGTTTACTGGGGCTTGGCCGAGAGTGCCCGCCACCTCGGAAATTTCGCTGACGCCCGCGCCAACTACCTCAAAGTCGTCGAGTACGATCCCGGCAGCCGCCACGCCAAAGATGCCGCCAAGCTACTCAAGACCCCTGAGATCGCCAACGCCCAGGCCGCCTCAACCACCCAGCCCGCCCCTGCAACGCCAAAGTAAATATCCTCCGGCAGTGGAGTACCAGACCGAAGGTCAGGACAATCAGGCAAAGGAAAACGGACTATTGCCACTTGAGAGAGCCAGAGACCCTATGATAGGCCGCCCCTCAAATGGGCCTGTGTGTAGTAGAGCTTCATGCGGGCAGCAGCCCGTCGCCCGCGCCGTGGGCGCAGTGATTGTTAGCGAGCAGAAGGTTGCCATCAAGCTGATCGATCTGCCAGGCCAACGTCCGCGCCGTAGGCGCAGTGGTTGTTAGCCCCGCGCTTCAGCGTGGGGTTGGCGAAACCAGAATTCATCCGGAGTCCCGTAGGGACGGTGCTCATGCTGGGTTGCAGACTCATTGCAATTACTCTTCGTTTTGTTGAACTTGCATTCATTGTTCCTTGAAAGGGCACGGCTTCAGCCGCGCCGCAAGCGGTTGAAAATAAACGCGGGCTTTACACGTTGCGGAAAAACTCGTCCGGGTGGTAGGCCGGGGATTTATCCCCGGTGGAAACCCCGCAGAATCAACGATTGCTTTAGCCACTGAGGTTTTTCTGGCTCTTCGCTCAAATTCAGGCCTTCTCCCGCTGCCTCTTCAGCCCCTCGCCGCACTCCACGCCAGACCTCTAAAACCCACCCCAGCGCAGATACGCCGCAACGATCGGCTGACCCCACAAGCAGCTCACTATCCCGCCCACGCATAGAAACGTGCCCAGGGGCAATTTGCTCGATGCCCAACTCTCCGGCCCGCGCCGCCCCGCGGGAACAGCCAGCAAAACCACAGCCGCCAGTGCCCCCAACACCACACCTACGGCAAAGGCCAGCAAGGCCTGCGGCAAGCCCAGCCAGGCCGCCAGCAAGGCCATCAGCTTGGCATCCCCATAGCCGATGCCCTCGCGGTGTCGGACAACCCAATAGACCCAGCGGATCAGCAGAATAAGAGCAGCGGCGGCTAGGATGGCGAAGAGGCAATCAAGGACACCGGACGTCAATTGAGGCCTGGAGAGTGCGCTTAACTCCATCTGGCGTCGCGTTTTCAATACGGTACAAATAGAGCCGAGCGCGATACCCGGCAACGTGAGCCAATCGGGTAGCCAAAGGTTCTCAGCATCCAGAACGGCCAAGGCGACCAGAAGCCATTGAAAAACAACCCATCCGATCAAGGACACCAGAGTCGAAGGGGAGCGAAGATTGAATACCAAAATGTCCAGGCTCTGGTAGCCCATGTACTGCCAGGCTTGCCACGCCCAAAGCCCACCCACCGCCGCTTCCACCAGTGGATACCGCCACCCAATCCACGCCCCGCACCCCCGGCATCTCCCGCGCAGCACCAGCCAGCTCGCCAGTGGCACATTCTCCCACCAGGCCAGCGTATGGCTGCAATGGCGGCAATGCGAGCGCGGCTTCACCACGCTCTCGCCCTCCGGCCAGCGGCTCAGGCACACATTCAGGAAACTGCCGAAGGCCAGCCCCAGCAACCCCGCGAAAATCGTTCCCAGAATTCGAATCATTGGCGAGTTGAGTATACGGCCCCGCCCTCGAAATCGCCCCACTCACGACCAAAACTCCGTGCCACGTCCTTGCGATTTCTTCCTATCGCAAGGGTGGGACAGAACGAACTTCCCCTCGCAATCTTCCCATCCCCGGGATTGCAGTCCAGCATGGGCTCACCCAAAGCCACTTGAATGAATATGTCAAGAGCGAACATTCGCAAATATTCAATCAAAAGCACTTATGAGGTATTTTCACTGCAGATAGTTACCCTGCTTCGGCGCACAATTGAAGTATGAAGTTAAAGCTGGCCGCAGAGGGAGAACCCGACATGATGAACGCCGCCCAAGCTCCGACCGTCATGAGCTCTGAGGCGAGGCCCACCCCCCTCCTACCCTCCTACCCACCCCCCCCTCCCTCCTCCCTTTGATTCCTATAAAACGATGAAACTCGGCCGGGCAGATGAAGTTATTCCTTGAAATGAAACGCATTATTCTCCCGATGAACTAAGGCTCAGGCGTTCATCCAGGGCATGCCGATGGGATACTCATTTGTTTGGGGGCTACTCAGACTGCGTGAAACTCTTAGGAAGGCACTGTTTTGAAAGGGCGCAGCCGGGGTACCCTCTGGATCGCCCTGCCCTAAGTGATTGAAAATAAATGAGGGCATTAGCCCATAAGAGACGTTTTTCGGAACTTCTCTCTGGATACAAGCCATTTTCTGCAGCCAATACAGAACTTTGGCAGGGAAGCAGCACAGAGTGGAATTCACAGTCTTGCGTGGATAGCGCTTGGCATAAGTGACAAGAGACCTCAGCGGCGTGACGTCAAGCTCGGAATGAACTCGGCCTTTCCCTCAGGCAACAGCACGATCTGCAGACTGCCTTCCTGTGGCTCCGCAACTGTAGGTCCTTCAATATGAATAACCTGCCCGTCGCGGCCAGCGTATTGCACTTTCATGGGTCCGTTGCCCTGCAACTGAATGCGATAGTGAAACTGCGCGCCTGCAGCCAGTGCGTTTACCCCGAAGCTGGCGCTCGGATAATCGACCTCAATCTGCTGGATCGCCTCACCAGTACGGTTCTCAACCGTGGATTCAACATGAGCAGAGTGACAGCCGATAGTCGCGACGGTCGGAATCAGAAGCGCAATCATCGCTGCACAGGAAAGAGCACTTCGCCGCATCATTCCGGATTTCCATCTTCGTGCGCTGAAGCGTGAGGTGCAACATGGGCGGCCACTTGCTTCTCAACTCGATCTAGCCGTTTGAGCAATTCCGGCAAACGCTGAAAGACCGTTACCGCCCGCAGCCAAAGCCTGTTGTCGAAGCCCGGCGAACCGGAGATCATCTTGCCGGCCGGAACATCGTGGGAAACAGCCGACTGTGCTGTAAGAATGACGCCGTCGCCCAGCGAGCAGTGACCGGCAACCGCCGACTGACCGGCCAGGATCACGTTGTTGCCGATGACAGACGAACCCGCCACGCCGACCTGTCCGCAGAGCAGAGTGTTCTCGCCAACCCGCGAACCATGGCCGATTTGGACCAGATTATCAACCTTCGTCCCGTCGCCAATCTCCGTGGCTCCTACGGTTGCGCGATCAATACAGGCGTTGGCCTGGACATCTACGCGGCTCCCGATGCGAACCGGACCGGACTGAGGAATCTTTTCCCAATGTCCGTTTTCATTCTTGGCGAAACCGAATCCGTCTGCGCCGATGATCACGCCGTTTTCGAGAGTCACATAGTCGCCGAGAATGCAGTTTTCCCTCACAACCGCATGGGCGTGCGCGAAGAAGTGACTGCCAATCTGCACTCCGGGGTAGAGCACAACGTGAGGCAGTAGCGTGGCGTGCGGTCCAATCTTTACCTGGGCACCAACCACAACATAGGCGCCGATGTGTGCGCCCTCGCCAATTTCGGCGGTAGGGTCAATCACGGCGGTAGGGTGAATCCCGGGAGTGTAAACCGGCGGCTGGTAGAAAAGGCTCAGCGCGCGCGAAAACGCAAGATAAGGGTTCTTGATGCGGAGAGTCGCGGTGGCAAGCTCCTGGAACTCAGGCTCGACCAGCACCGCCGCAGCAAGGGTAGTGCGCGCCAGACCGCCATAACGGGGATTGGCGACGAAAGTTATCTCTGTGGGCCCGGCGTCCTCAATCCCTTTGACGCCAGTTACTTCCAACTCCGGGTCCCCACGCAGTTCCGCGCCTAGCCGACTTGCCAACTCACCTAGCTTCATCGATTAAATTGTACCGGAATGCATGGAAGCCCGCTTCTACTCTGGGTTAACTGCCGCTGGGATTCACTTTGGCTACGGAGCCGGTTGAGGCATCACAGTCATAGCCGGTACCGCATCGTCAGCGGGCGGAGCCTGCAGAGTATGCGCTCCAGACTGAGCCGCGCGCAAAACCTCGCCCGGCACAATGCCCAGAACCAGCGTAGCGGCAACCGCCAGCAGCAGCGCGGCGCCCACAGCTACGCCAACCTGCGGCGCGGGGACAGCGGATTCCGCGTTCTGATCCGGGTGCCGTTGAGCAGCGACAAGCACAAGTCTGAGGTAGTACGCAGCAGCCAAACCGGAGTTGAACAGGCCGATAATAGCCAGCGCGATGGCTCCGCCGTCCACTGCGGCTGAGAAGGAATAGAACTTCCCGAAGAAGCCGCCCGTGAAAGGAATGCCGACCAGTGAAACCAAAAAGAAGATGAGGAGGCCGCCGAGCAGGGGAGCGCGGTAAAGGAGCCCGCGGTAATCGTCAATAAGCGGCAGCTTCTCTTCATATCCGCTCACCAGTGTAATCACGGCGAAGATGCCCACGTTCATGGCCGCATAGGCCGCCGTGTAAAAGCTGGCTGCGGCAATTCCGCTGGTTCCGAGTCCTGCAAAGGCCGCAAGCAGATAACCCGCATGAGCAATCGAGGAGTAGGCAAGCATCCTCTTCACGTTCTGCTGGCGCAGCGCGGCAAGATTCCCCACCGTCATCGAGAGCACGGCAACCACCCAGAGCAGCGGCGACCAGAGCGCGTGCAGTGACGGGAACATCTCGTAGACAACACGCAGCAACAGTGCGAATGCTGCGGCTTTAGGTGCGGTGGAGAGCAAGGCCACAACCGGCGAAGGAGCGCCTTCGTACACATCTGGTGTCCACACATGGAACGGGGCGGCGGAGACTTTGAAGAGAATACCCACCAGCATGAGCGCCAGGGCCGCAACCACGAAAGCATGATTCTGGGCGGAGGGCGCGAGATGGGCGATCTCATAGATCTGTGTGGTGCCAGTGGCTCCAAAAATCAGCGCTATTCCATAGAGCAGGAAGCCGGTGGCAAATGAACCGAGGAGGAAGTACTTGATGGCGGCTTCCGGGCCGCGGCCAGTTTGCTTCCGGTAACCAGCCAGCACGTAGGTGGAAATGGAGGAGATTTCCAAAGCTATGAAGACTACCAGCAGCTCGACAGCGCCGGTCAGCAGGCACATCCCGACTGCGCCAAAGACCACAAGCGCGTAGAACTCGCCCTGGTGATGACTGTCTTCAGGCAAGGTGTCAAGCGAGAGCAGGAGCGCCACCAGCACGATGCCGCAGATAAGTACGTGGAAGAACACCGTGAAAGGGCTCGTCTCGACCGTTCCGAAGAAACTGGATCCGGCGGGCAGCGAGAGCTGCAAGAGACTGGCCCAGATAGCGAGCGTCGCGCCGATGGCGGCCAGAAAGCCAAGAAGTCGGCGCGGAAAGCCGATCGGCAGAGACGCGTCAATCAGCATGATTGTCACACCTGTAAGTGTGAGCACAACTTCGGGCAGAATCCGGAAGAGAGACTCGTGAGGAAGTAGGAAATGCAGAATGAGATCTAAGAGGGTATTCACCGCTGGACCTCCCCGTGAATTGAAATCTGCAAAACAGATGGAGGCAAGGCGGCAGAGCCCTTCAAATCCGGAGGATGAATGCCGGTTTGAATCGAATTGGTCCAGATAGACGGCGCCAGGCCCATGACCAGCATGAGCACCGTCAAAGGCGCAAGCACGACCCACTCGCGGAAGTGCAAATCATCTGCCGGCCTGGAAGCGATCAGCTTGCTTTCCGCACCGTAAAACAGCCGCTGCACAAGCCAGAGCATGTACGCCGCGCCCAGAATCACGCCCAGAGTGGCTGCAATGGTCCAGCTGCGGCTGACTCCGGTGAAGGTGCTGGAGAGAATCAGGAACTCGCCAACGAAGCCGTTCAGCATGGGCAGGCCAATCATGGCGAGCGTGGCAATCACAAAGAATGTGGCCGCCCGCGGCAGTTTGGCCGCCAATCCGCCATAAGCGTTGATCTGACTGGTCCCGTAGCGGACTTCGAGCGCTCCCAGCAGCAGGAACAACGCCGCATCAACAGTCCCGTGGTTGAGAATTTGATAAATCGCACCGGTCCAGCCCGTGAACGTAAGTCCGTAGATTGCCAGCGTGATCAGGCTGAGATGGCTCAGAGCGGCGAAGGCCATCAACCGCCAGAAGTCACGCTGCACAAGCGCGAGGCAGGCGCCGTAGAGGATTCCGATGACGGCCAGGGCAATCAGGTAAGGAGCCGCCGCGCGCGCCTGGACAGGGAAAAGGCCCACGTGGAAGCGAAGCATGGAGTAGAGGCCGAGTTTGCCCGCAACAACCATCGCAAGGGCAACCGGGGCTTCGCTGAAGGTGTCGGCCAGCCACCCGTGCAGTGGAAACACCGGGACCTTGACCGCGAAGGCGAAGAGAAACGCGAAGGCTACCCAGCACATGGCGGCGGCGGGCAGGTTCCCATGGGCAATAAGAATTTGCAGGGTGGCGAAGTCGAAGCTGCCCGTTCGCGCGTAAAGCCACAGAATGGCAACCAGCAGTGGGGCAGAAGGAATGAAGGTGAACAGGAAGAACTTGAGGGCGGCTTTAGGCCCGTCCTTGCGCCCGTACATGGCGATGAGGATAGCCATCGGCACCAGCGAAAGCTCCCAGAAGCCGTAGTAGAGCATCAGGTCGAGCGAGATGAAGACGCCAACCATGGCCGTCTGCTGCACCAGGAAAAGCGAATAGAAAACCTTGCGCCGCTCGGCAATCGCGCTCCAGCTGGCGATGATGCCGACCGGACCTAGCAGCCCGGTAAGGACGACCAGCCAGAGGCTCAACCCATCCACGCCTACGTGGTACGAAATGACGGGGCTTTCAATCCACGGACGATTGATTTCATACTGGAACCCGCTTTGGCCGAGGACGAAATGAATCGGAAGATGGAGGGTGAGGACAAAGCTCGCGAGAGTCGTCAGTAGTGCGATCCAGTTGGGCAGCTTGGCGCGGTCCGGCAAGACCGCCACCAGCAACGCTCCGGCCAGCGGAACCAGGAGGATCAAGGTGAGAATCGATTGATTGATCGCGTCCATTCTCAATGCCTCGCCACCTTCCCGATTAAGTCCATTGAAACCGGCCAGACCGTGGTCCACGGAACCAGCACGAACAAGAGCACTGCCGCCGCGCCCGCAGCCAGCCAGGCCGCATACGAACGCAGGTTGCCGGATTGCCAGCGTTGCAAAATCGCTCCAGTGAAGGTGGCGATGCCCGCCAGTAGCCAGGCCGCGCCCCCCAGAATGCCCACGTCCACCACCCAGCCCAGCACGTACTTTGAAATGTTGAGCAACGGCTTGACTACAGTAGCGCCATAAAACTCGTCCACGTAGTACTTGTTGGCGAGCAGCCGGTAGCTGCCGGGGAGCGCCGCGGCCATTTGCGCGGGACGGGCGGGCTTGCGGCAGTAGAGTTGGTCGGCAATGAACCAGCCGAGTAGCGCCACAAGAACCGCCACCGCGCTGAGAATAAGTTCAAGGTGCGGGATTGCCGACTCCATATGCAGTTCGCCGGTCGAGGGAGACAGGTAAGCGGCGAAGCGCTCAATGCCGATCCAGCCGCCTCCAATCGAAAGCAGCGCGAGAATCACCAGCGGACCGAGCATGGAGATGGGGCTCTCATGCGGATGGATGCCCTCGCTGCGCGGCTTACCCATGAAGGCCAGGTACCAGAGCCGGAACATGTAGAACGAGGTCAGCAGAGCGGTAAGGAGGCCGACAAACCAGAGGACTCTTCCGCTGCCGCCCTGCACAAAGGCCGCATAGAGAATAGCGTCCTTTGAGAAGAATCCGGCGAAAGGAAAGAACCCGGCGATAGCCAGAACGCCCACAGTGGTCACAGCAAATGTAATCGGGAGCTTCTTCCAAAGACCGCCCATCTTGCGCAGGTCCTGTTCGCCGCCGATGGCGTGAATCACAGAGCCCGCGGCCAGAAAGAGCAGGGCCTTGAAGAAGGCGTGGGTCATCAGGTGGAAGATGGCCGCCGAGTAGGCAGCGACCCCGCAGCCCAGGAACATGTAGCCGAGCTGCGAGATCGTGGAATAGGCGAGAACGCGCTTGATATCGTTCTGGACCAGGCCGATGGTGGCGGCAAAAAGCGCCGTGGCTGCGCCGATGACGGCGACTACGCCGAGCGCAAAGGGCGCATGGTCAAACAGCACATGCGTCCGGGCGATCATGTAAACGCCGGCGGTAACCATGGTCGCCGCATGGATGAGAGCGGAGACCGGCGTAGGGCCTTCCATCGCGTCGGGAAGCCAGATATAGAGCGGAAGTTGCGCGCTCTTGCCGCAGGCACCCAGAAGCAGACAAAGGGCGATGGTCGTGAGCACTCCGCCTTGCCATGCGGGATTTGAGGCGAGCTTTGCAGCGATCTCGCTGAAGGTCAGCGTGCCAAAGTTCGCGAGCAGCAGAAAGATGCCGATCAGGAATCCAAAGTCGCCGATCCGGTTCACGATGAACGCCTTCTTGCCCGCATTGGCCCCCGAGTCCTTTTGGAAATAGAAGCCAATCAGAAGGTAGGACGCGAGACCGACACCTTCCCATCCCACAAACATCAGCAGCGCATTTCCGGCCAGGACCAGCACCGTCATGAAGAAGAGGAAGAGATTCAGATAGCTGAAGTAGCGGCTGTAGCCCTCTTCGTGGGCCATATAGCCCACCGAATAGATGTGGATGAGGAAGCCCACGCCGGTGACGACCAACAGCATGACAAGTGAGAGTTGGTCAAGAACGAAGCTGAAGTCGATGTGGAGCGCGGCTACGCTGATCCAGGGGAACGGGCATGTGTGCACAAATGGCAGCGCAGCGAGGGCACCCTGGTTTGCGGATAACCCAAGCGAAATCTGAAGAACCATGGAAAACGCAGCAAGGGGAGCGAGCAGCGCGACCGTCGTTACCAACCATTTAGGCAGGTAGCGACCGAGGAGTCCGTTGAACAGGAACCCGGCGAAGGGGAGCAGCGGGATCAGCCAGAGATAAAAGATCGCGTTCATAGTTTCATCAGGTCGATACGGTCGACGGCCAGGGTTGCGCGAGCGCGGAAGACAGCAATGATGATGGCCAGGCCAACGGCAGCTTCGGCAGCGGCAACCATCATCACGAAGAAGACAAAGATCTGGCCCCTCACCTGGTGCCACTGGTGGGCGAATGTCACAAACGAGAGATTCACGGCGTTGAGCATCAGCTCAATGGACATGAAAACAGTGATGAGGTTGCGCTTGATGAGAAAGCCAAGCACGCCGAGCGAAAACAGCACGGCGCTCAACATCAGATACCAGGAGATCGGGACTTCCTGAGAGAGAATGGAGTTCACTTGGGCGAAGTCCTTTCTTCACTCGTAGGGGTTTCTCCGTCACCGTGCCGTGCCAGGGCAACCGCACCCAGAATGGCGATGAGGATCAGGATCGAGGTGACTTCAAAGGGGAGCAAAAGCTCGCGAAAGAGAACGCGGCTCAGGTCTTCCGTGGATGTGATGGCGTCGCTCAGGCTGGCGACGCCCAATCCATGTGCATGAACGATGAGTGTTGCCAGCACCCCCAGAATGACGACAACCGCGGGGAAGCCTACTGCACGAGCCGCCCGACTGCCCAAGGTACGCTCTTCGCGGCCGGCGTTCAGCAGCATCACGACGAAGGTGAACAGAACCATGATGGCGCCGGAGTAGACGATGATCTGCGCAGCAGCAAGAAACTCCGCGCCCAGCAGCAGATAGAGAACGGCCAGCGAGGTCATAACCACAACCAGCGACAAGGCGCTGTTAATGGGATGGCTCTGGAGCAGGAGGTTGATGGCTCCGGCCAGGCAAAATCCGGCAAAAAGTAGAAACAGAATCAGGTGCATCGTTCCCTAGCGTACGGGCTGGAGCCGCAAGAAAGGCCGGCCGGTTATGGGAATGGATTGCGGAGCAGACAATCCTGGCTCCGCAAATCCACCCCGATTGTAAATCAACGGTATGCAAGCCAGAGGCTTGTTCCCACGATGTTGAGAATGGCAAGCGGCATCAGGTAGCGCCATCCGAAGTTCATAAGCTGGTCATAACGGAAGCGGGGCAAGGTTCCCCGCACCCAGACGTAGAGGAACAGAAAGCAGAAGACCTTGGTTACAAACCAGAAGATTGGCATGAGCGCTTGGACCAGGATATTCTGCGGCGGACCTATCAGATTGCCCAAGGGGCTTGTCCATCCGCCAAGAAACAAGAGCGTGGCCACACACCCCACGTTGATCATGTTGCCGTACTCGGCCATGAAGAACATGGCGAACTTCATCGAGCTGTATTCGGTGTGATAACCGCCCGTCAGTTCGCTTTCCGCCTCAGGAAGATCGAAAGGTGAGCGGTTGGTTTCGGCATACGCGGCCATAAGGTAAATGAAGAAAGCGACAAACTGAAACCCGCCGAAAATATTCCAGGTTACGATCCCACGCGTAGCTTGTTGTTCGACAATGGCACGAAGATTGAGCGATCCGGCGCGAAGTACAACGCCAACCAGTGAGAGACCCAGGGCCAGTTCATAGCTGATCAACTGCGCCGAAGAGCGAAGCGCGCCCAGCAGCGAGTACTTGTTATTCGACGACCAGCCAGCCAGGGCGATGCCGTATACGCCCACTGAGGTGATGCCGAGAATCACGAGCAGACCGATGTTGACGTCCGCTATCTCAAACAGATCCATCCCGTGCGGCCCCATCTTCGGCGCGCCAAACGGCACAACCGCAATCGAGATGAGCGCGCAACCCAGCGCGATGATCGGCGCGATCAGGTAGAGCGGCTTGTAAACCGCCGTGGGGATAAGGTCTTCCTTGAGGAAGGACTTGGCGCCGTCTACCAACGGTTGAAGCAGACCGAACGGACCTACGCGGTTGGGCCCCCAGCGGTTCTGAATGCGACCCACGAGCTTGCGCTCAAGCAGCACGGTATAGGCGATGCCGAGCAGCATCACCACCGTGATCACGGCCACCTTGAGCAGGCTCCATAGGAAAAACTCTAAAATCGTCACTTGCCTTCAGCCTTTTCTCTGCTTAGTGTTGCCAATTTTGAACAAACGCAAGTCACCCATTCAATCTGCCGTCAATCGCCTGCGGGTGCTGCCACTTCATGAGTCTGGTGCTGTTCAAGTTCGTTGAGCGCCGGGCTGTAGCGGCCCAGCGTTCCAGAGGTAAACAGGCCATCGTGCGTTGGAACCGCGAGATCAGAACCATCCAGGGCGGAGATCGGAACAAAGCCCGGCGTCAAATTCAGTTCGGTGTGCGCCGGGTTGCCGCTGAGCAGATTGATCCTGTCCAGCTTGTAGCCAGGAACCAGCCGCTCGATCTCATCGAGTACAGCAAGCGGATCGAAGGGGCTCAGTCGCGGCTCAAGATTGTTTGCCGCCAGCCAGACGGAGTGACGATCGGCTTCCCCAGCCTGTGCGCCGCGAGACTGGCCCAGATCGGCCAGCACTCCACCCTTGCCAAACGGAACCAGAGTCTTGATATCGGCGCCCATAGCGTCCGCGAGTCGAACCAGAATCTCAAAGTCGGACTTAACCCCGGCGCGGTCTGCCGCCTTCTTTACCATTTGCACGTCGCCAAATGTGTTGGTTACCGTGCCGGACTTCTCGTAGAGACTTACGGCGGTAAACACGACATCGGCGAGGGCAGCCGTCTCGGTCAGGAACAGATCCTGCACAATCACAAATGTGTTCTTCAGCGCCTCGGCTGATACGCCCAGCCCCAACACAGGATTGGCGCCAACGACGAGCATTGCGCTCAACTCGCCAGTTGCTGCCGCCGCGAACTGCGCAGGAAGCGATTTGCCCGGTGTTGCCGGCAAGCCAGGATATTCCGCAAACCCACCAGGCTCCGTCACCGGAACATAACCAGGCAGCAAGTCCGGGAACAGGCCCATGTCTGCCGCGCCGCGCGAGTTCGCCTGATCGCCGAGGTAGGCGAAGCGAACATTCGGCCGCTTCAGACCCCATGCAACCAGGTCGGCGACGGCCGGCCCGCGGCACTCCTGGCCGAAGACAACCACGAGGGACTCCTCAGCGAGTACTGCCTTGCTGAAGTCCGCTTCGCCAAGATCAAGAAATGCGGCGAGGTCCTTATACCCATCCGGCGGTAGTTCCTGTGTGAGGCGAGCCTGACGGTCAAGCTTGATGGCTTTGGAATTCGCCACGTAGAGCCGAGCGCGATTCAGGCGAACGCTGGTACGCAGGGTCCAGGCCAGGAGCGGATGCTCTTCAGTCGGATTTCCACCTACCAGCAGGATCGCAGGTGCCGCGGCGATATCGCCAAGGCCGGCTGTCTTGCCAGCGTGCCCTGCAAGGGCCAGGGCAAAGGCCGGATAATCCGTCGACCGTTCGTGGTCAATGTTGTTGGTGTGCAGAACCGTCCGCGCAAACTTCTGCAACAGGTAGTTTTCTTCGTTGGTGGTTCTGTTGGAGCCCACGACGCCGATGGCCGTGCCGCCCTTGCTGTCGCGAATTTCCTTGAGCTTCTCACCGGCGAAACGCAGTGCCCGCTCCCAAGTGGCCGGTTCCAACTTACCCTGCGCATTACGAATCAGGGGCGTCGTCAGCCGTTCTGGATTCTCCACAAAGTCGAACCCGAAACGGCCCTTGGCGCAGAGAAAATCACCGTTGATGCCGCTCTTGTCGCGATTGTCGGCGCGTACGATCTCAGCGCCGCCGTTCACCTGACGGACACCCAGTGTGACCTTGCAACCGTCCGCGCAATGCGTGCAGACCGTCGAGACGTGATTCATCTCCCAGGGCCGTGTCTTGTAGCGGTAACTGCCACTGGTCAGGGCGCCCACCGGACAAACGTCTATGCACATTCCGCATTGCTCGCAGTCCAGTTGATCGCCACCATTGGGTGCGATGACCGAGTTCACGCCACGATTCTGGACGCCCAGCGCCCACACATCCATGCCTTCGCCGCACATCCGGATGCAGCGATAACACAGTATGCAGCGCGGCCGGTCATAAAACACGGCAGGAGACCATTGCTGCTCTTCGCGATGTTGCTTGGCCTCTGAGTAAAGACTCTCGCCGGCGCCGTACTTGAAGGTCATGTCCTGCAGTTCGCATTCGCCGCCCGCGTCGCAAACCGGGCAGTCCAGGGGATGGTTGCCGAGAAGCAGCTGAATCGTAGCCTTGCGCGCCTGCGCAATCTCAGCAGACTCGGTAATAAAAACCTGGCCCTCGGCGACGGTAGTGGTGCAGGCCGTCTGCAGCTTGGGTACTTTCTCCTGGCGCACCACGCACATGCGGCACGCTGCCTGCAGCGACAAGCCGGGATAGTAACAGAAGGCGGGAATCTCGATGCCGGCCTTGCGGCAGGCATCAATCAGCAGCGTCCCGGCTGGGGCCGTGAGAATCTTTCCATCGACTGTGAAAGTTACGTCTGCCATTCGTCTCCAGCGCCCTCTAAATAACGGCTAGCTCAACATGTTTTGCGAACGGGCAGGGCTTGCCGTTCAGGTGGTCCTCGAACTCCTTGCGGAATTTCTTTACAAAAGCCAGCGTTGGCATAGCCGCCGCGTCGCCCAGCGGACAGAAAGTGCGGCCCAGCATATTCTCGGCCAGGTATTGAATGTTGTCGATGTCCTTCGCTTCGCCAAAACCGGCATGGAAGCGCGTGAGCGACTTCTTGATCCAGTCCGTACCCTCGCGGCAGGGAATGCACCATCCGCAGCTTTCGTGCTGATAAAAGCTGATGGTCCGAAGCGCGAACTCGACGATGCAAGTCTGATCGTCAAGAACCACAACTCCGCCGGAGCCAAGCATCGACCCCGCCTTGCCGACCTGGTCGAAATCCATGCCGATATCGATCTCCTCGGGCAGCAGCACCGGCGTCGAAGACCCGCCCGGAACAACCGCCTTGAGCTTGCGTCCGCCGCGAACGCCGCCGGCAACTTCGTAAACCATCTTCTTGAGGTTGTAGCCCATGGGCAATTCGTAAACGCCGGGGCGCTCCACATGGCCGCTGATACCGAACAGGCGCGTCCCACCGTTGCGCACGGTACCCACGGCTGCGTAGGCCTCTGCGCCCATCTCAATCACATGGGGCACAGTGGCGATGGTCTCCGCATTGTTGATAATCGTGGGACCGCCATAAAGTCCCACCACAGCAGGGAACGGCGGCTTGATGCGCGGAACCCCACGTTTACCTTCCAATGACTCCATCAGCGCCGACTCTTCGCCCACTTCATAAGCGCCTGCGCCGGTTTGCGTAATCACCTGGAACTCGTTCTCAGAACCGAAAATGTTCTTGCCCAGAAAGCCCTTGGCGTAAGCGTCGGCGACCGCCTTCTCCATAATTTCCAGAAGATACCGGTATTCTCCGCGCAGATAAATGAAGCCCGTCTTCGCGCCAATCGCCAGGCCGGCAATGATCGTGCCTTCGATTACCGCGTGCGGATCGTGAAGAAAGATCAGGTGATCCTTGCACGTTCCCGGCTCACTTTCGTCGCCGTTCACCAGGACGTACTTCGGCTTGGCCGATTGCTTCGGCACAAAAGACCATTTCATGCCTGCCGAGAAGCCCGCCCCGCCGCGGCCACGCAAATTGGCCGCCTTCATTTCGTTGATAATCCAGTCCGGACCCTGTTCGATGCACTTTCGTGCGGAGGCGTAGCCGCCTAATTCGACATACCGGTCGATATTCGCGGCGCCCTTGCCGAAACGGCTCGAGACGATCTTCACCTCGTCGGGATGAGAGACAAGCCTAGGCATGAGGAGCCTTCCCTTCCGCCTGAAAGCGATAGCCGTCGAGAATGCCCCGTACAAGCTCCGGTTTCAGCTCGTCGTGGAAGTCGTAGTTCACCTGGATGGCCGGTGCCCAGCAGCAGGCCCCGATGCACTCGACCTCTTCCAGTGAGAAGACGCCATCTGCGGTAACGCCCTTATGTCCGATGCCCAGCTCCTCCTGGAAACGCTCGTAGACCTCGTAACCGCCGCGCAGCATACAGCTGATGTTTGTGCACACCTGAATGTTGAACTTGCCTGCCGGCTTGAACCGAAGCATCGAGTAGTAGGTGGCTACGTTGCGCACATCCAGCTCGGTGATGCCAATGCGCTCGGCCACTTCAGAGATGACCGCGTCGGAGAGATAGCCAACCTCGTCCTGCGCATAAAGCAGCATGGGAATCAATGCGGACCGCTTCACAGGGTACTTCTGGACCAACGCGTCCAGGCGCGCCGCCAGCCGGGGCGAAAACAGGGTCATGGTCTCCGGGCTCATTGCATCAACTCCCGCGCCCACCGTTCGGCTGCCATATCCATCTCTACTTCCTCGCCTGTGCCTGCTTCGCCACGCAATCGCCCGGCTTCCGTCAGTTCCAGCGTTCCGTTGCTTCCATCCTCGCGCGCCCACTTCACGATTGCACCCTCGCGTCCCAGAGCCAACCTCTTTCCCCCATACCGCGCCACAATACTTGTCTCGTCCAACTCAACCGCTGCTTGGCGGTTGCCGTTCAATCCGTGCAATGCCGTATAGCTGCTCAACAGCGAGCCCAGAGATACCCAAAGCTCAGCCCAGAGTTCTCGGGGAACATCAAGGCCCACATTACTCAACGGTCAATCTCTCCCAGAACAATATCGATGGACCCGATTACCGCCACCAGATCGGCCAGCATTCTTCCCTTGCACATCGTCTCAAGCGCCTGCAAGGTCGCAAAGGAGGGATATCTCATGTGTACCCGGTAAGGCTTGGCCGTTCCGTCTGAAACCACATAGTACCCGGTCTGTCCGTGGCCCGCTTCAATCCCCTGATAAACCTCGCCGGGTGGAACCGCGAAGCCTTCCGTCACAATCTTGAAGTGATGGATCAAAGCTTCCATCTGCGTCTTCATCTTCTCGCGGTCCGGCAGCACGATCTTCGGCGCGTCTGCCTTGACCGGCCCTTCCGGCATGCCATCCAGCGCCTGCTGGATAATCTTCACGCTCTCGCGCATCTCGATGAGCCGAACTTCGTACCGCGCCCAGCAATCGCCATCCGTCGAGGTGGGCACATTGAACTGGAACTTCTCATAGCTCGAGTAAGGCATATCGCGGCGAAGATCAAAGTCCACGCCCGATGCGCGCATCGGCGGGCCGGTTACGCCCAGCGCGATCGCGTCCGCTGCCGAGAGATAGCCCACGCCCTTCAGACGGTTTCTGAAGATCGGGTTGCCGGTCAGCAGGTTCGAGTACTCGTCGATCTTCTCCGGGAAGCTGCGAATAAAAGCCTGCACGCGGTCGAAGAAGTCCAGCGGAGGCTCCATGGAAACGCCGCCAACGCGGATATAGCTGGTCATCATCCGCTGGCCGGCCAGGCCTTCGAGAATCCTGAGGATCTCTTCGCGTTCGCGAAACGTGTAAAGAAATACGGTCAGCGCGCCAATATCCATGGCGTGCGTGCCCAGCCAGATAAGGTGGGAGTTCAGGCGGCTCAACTCCGCCAGAAGCACCCGAAGCCACTGCGCTTTCTCCGGCATCTCTAGCCCCAGAAGCTTTTCCACGGCCAGGCAATAGCAAAGATTATTTGAAAGCGGATCAAGATAGTTGATCCGGTCCGTCAGCGGCACCACCTGCTGGTAGAACTTGGCCTCGCAGGTCTTCTCGATCCCGGTATGCAGATAGCCGATCTCCGGATAGATCCGGACAACAATCTCTCCGTCGATTTCCAGCACAAGGCGCAACACGCCATGCGTGGCAGGGTGCTGAGGGCCCATATTGATGACCATATGCTGGTCTTTGGCCCCTTGTGCGGCTTCAAGGGTAGGCATGCCTGCAAGATCGGTCATTAGCGGTACCCCTCCACCGGATAATCCTTGCGCAAAGGATGCCCCTGCCAATCGTCGGGCATCATGATGCGGCGAAGGTTGGGATGGCCATCAAAGCGAATTCCGAACAGGTCAAAGACCTCGCGCTCATAAAAGTTGGCCGAGGGCCACACCGGGGTAAGGGATTCGATGGAGGGTTCGTCGCCCTTCAGCAGCACCCGCAACCGGATGTACTCCTTATATTGGTGCGACAGAATGTGGTAGCTCAATTGGAACCGCGGCGAGGCGGGGAACCAGTCGACCGCCGTCATGTCCTCGAAGAAGTTGTAGCCGGCGGCCTGAACCGCTCTGGCGGCTGCGCAGATCTGCTCCGGTTCAAAGCTCAAGGTGAGTTCGTTGCGGTCGAACCTGGCATCGGTAAGAGCCTCGGAATTCCACGCCAGAATCGCTTTGACGGCTGGGTGCCCGCCAAGTTCCTCAAGTACCGCCGCTTTATTGGGCAAAGTTTTGTTTCGAGCCTCGTTGGTCATCTCAAAGGTCCGCCTTGTCCTGGCTCCAGTTAAGGACGCCCTTGCGAACTATATAGTAGAGGCCAACGGCCACAAAGCCAAGGTACACGAGCATCTCCCAGAAACCGAAGAGACGAGAGCCGGTGATCTGAGGCAGCTTTCGATAGATCACCGCCCAAGGCATCATGAAGACTGTTTCCACGTCGAACAGGATGAAAAGCACGGCCACAAGGTAAAACCGCACGCTGAAGCGGCTGCGGGCGTCTCCAACAGCTTGGATGCCGCACTCATAAGCGTCCAGTTTGACGCGAGTGTTGCGGTGCCGGCCCACAAACCAGGAGGCCGTCACCATCCCCAGCCCAAGCAAAAATGCGGCCAGGATCTGCATCAACAGCGGGAGATACTGCCAGTAGTAGGGGACCATCGCCACCCTGTCCTGAAAAAATCAAATTAAGATGGCACCCGACCCGTGGGGCAATTCTCATCTCGGACCAAAAAAGGTGCTGGATTGAGATTAGGTTTTCAGCCTCATCCCGTCAAGGCGGGGAGTGAATAGCATCCGGGTGCCGGGAGCCGGGAAGAGGGAGTGTTAGCCTCGCTGCCATCGTTCGGCTTGGTATCGCGCGCAATGCCCTAGCCACTGGACGCCCCGGATTTCGCCTTGGAACTTCGGAAAACGGAGACTTCATCGCATCCTGCTAGGCTCTGCTTTTCATCCAGCGCGGGTCTAAAAATGCCCGTGGGGACATTGCGGATAATTACCTTGCTTTGGCGCACAATTGAAATGGAAAGAACGGGCAGGGACTTCCTGACCTCCGCCTGGTCGCGAGATCATGAAAACCAACGTCCAAATTGCGCCCGTGTCTCCACCATCGACCCGGATTCCCGATGCACGCTTGGGCCCCCTCCCCTATACCCTCCCTCCTACCCCCCCTATTTCTCGTGAGTTTCTGAAACTGTGGACTTTAAGCGCCGTCTCCTCCAGTGGCCGCGGCTTCGGGCGAAACAACCAGATTAAAATTCAGTTCTTTTTGCATATTTCGCCTTGCTTCGAGTACCTATTTGCTGTTAGTCAAAGAGAGGGGCTTGGGGTCAAGCTAATGATTAAGAGCTGAAATTCCATTCTTGTACACAGCCATAATAGGTCTATTTCGGGAATCGGTACGTTAGTCATCTGAAAAGAATGCCCAATGGGCCGAAGAAGGAATTGAGGATAAAGACTATGGCTGCTTCCACAACTGCTTTCCCCTTAGCGGTATCTGCGCCTCCTGCCAGCATGGACACGGTCCGTGTCAACCGTCGGCGTCGTATTAGCCCCGAGGCTGGACACGCCTTGGAGAAATTGGGCCATGCTATTGAGTATTTGACTGACGAATTCGTACATAATGGTGGCTCGTTTTCCGCAGATAACGAGCAGCTTGAAGCGGTGCAGTTACTTATGGCTGTGAATCGTCAAATCTACTATTCGTGCCCTGAAGTGCCGAGCCTGAGCGAGCGCTTCCGTATGCTGCTTCACCTTCCCTTGTTCTGATTTGTCCCTGCAAGAGGCGGCTGCACAAATGCGACCGCTCTCCCAATTTTCTGCAGGCACGACAACCAGCGCAAACGGGTCAGGCATGATTGAAACTGCAACTGGCTCAATTCATTAGCTTATTGCCCATATACCAGGACTGCGAACAGCAGCGCCCAGGTGAATCCCATTGTGTGCCAGAACCAGGCAGTGATGTCCACAGCTATCTGGCGCGACTCGACGTGCTTTAGAAAGCCAAGAGCCGTAAGGCAAAGCAGCAACGCCAGAATACCGAGAACCAGATGAGCTGCATGCATACCGGAGATGACGTAGAAGAAGTAACTCGCGGGAGTTGCCGTTCGGTCGAACTCAAAGCCCTGCGCCGTCAACTGCTTCCAGGCCATGATTTGTCCGGCGAGAAAGAGCACCCCAAGCCCAAAGGTCGCAGCTAGCCAGGGCAGCGTTCGGCGAATCGCCGGCTGGCCCAGCCCCAGCCATTCTTCCATTACATCAATTTCACTGAAAATATGCCTTCGGGCCAGTTCCATGGGCAGGCAGCTCAAGAGCAGAGCCGCAGTGTTGAGATAAAGAATTGGCGGCAGCAACACGGGATGCCAGTCTGCAACCTGACGAAGGGTACGAGGGTCCATGTAGGTGCCAGCTTGACGCGCATAGAAGAGCGCCACCAGTACAACAAAGAAAACCATGTCGCCGGCGAGCGCACAAAGCAGGAACGCTCTAAAGCGGTGAAGACGATCGCGCGGACTCCGTCGAGGACTCTTCCAGTCATCGTCTCCGCCACCGCCTCCACCACCTGTTGGGCGACGGGTAACGGGTGGCCTGCCGCCAAATCCAGGCTCTTTGCGCTCTGTTTCTGCGGGGGAAGGCGTAAAAATGGAAGGCATAACAGGCCTCTGTGAAAATGAGATTACTCCCACTTTCGTTTAGACGCATCCAGATTCTGAAGTAGAGGCGTCAATCCTGTGGTTTGGCCGCATTCAGTAAAGGCTTAGAACCTGACCTCGAGTTCATGTGCTTTTTGAGAGTGCGCGGCATTCACGATCTGAACAAATAACTGGTGCACCCTCCGGTCAGGGGAGAGTTCCGGATGGAACGTGGCCGCCAGAACCGATCCCTGCCTGACCAGAACGGGAGAACCGTCCCGGACAGCAAGCACCTTGACAGTCGATCCCGTGTTTACAATGCGCGGAGCGCGTATGAAGACCATCTCAAGCGGGCCGCCGGGCAGCGCGGTTTCAGCCGTCAGGATGCTGGAGTCGACCTGGCGCCCGTAGGCATTTCGCTCGACGACAGCATCCAGGACACCCAGGCTGCGCTGAGCGGGATTGCGAACCTCACGTGCCAGTAGTATTGCCCCGGCGCAAGTACCAAAGACGGGGTTTACGCTGCAAAATTCCTGCAAGATCTCAAAAAAGTTGAGTTTATCGAGAAACTTGAGGATAGTGGTCGATTCACCGCCGGGCAGAATCAGTCCCGCCAGGCCCTTGAGTTGGTCTGGCTGACGGACTTCGAGGGGATCAGCACCCGCATCTGCGAGCGCCGCGGCATGGGCGGCGTAGTCGCCTTGAATCGCTAATACGCCGATTCGCGGCAGAGAGCGGTTTTCGGTCAACCCCGGGTGCTCCTTTGCATTTGCCAAGCTACCAGCCGCGAGTTTGCAGGAGCTGCGACTCTTCAAGGCCGGCGGCGGCCAGCCCCTTCATAGTGCCGGTAACTTGCTCGCTGACTTCAGCCAGCACTTTCGGGTCATTGTAATGCGTGGTGGCGATGACGATTGCCTTGGCGCGGGAGACGGCCTCTTCGCGTTCCTTCGGGTCATTTTCGACATCGAGCGGGGTGGCACGCTCTTTCATGAAAATTCCCGATCCGACAAAGATGGCCTCGGCGCCCAATTGCATCATCAGAGCCGCGTCCGCGGGCGTGGCGATACCACCGGCTGAGAAGTTCGGGACCGGCAACTTGCCGGTTTGCGCAACCATGCGGATCAGTTCGTAAGGCGCCTGGTGATTCTTGGCGGCTGCGTAGAGTTCCTGCTCGGTGAGCACGGTGAGGGCACGCATTTCGCTGGTGATCTGACGCATATGCTGCACTGCATGGACTACGTCGCCCGTTCCAGCCTCGCCCTTGGTGCGGATCATGGCGGCTCCCTCGGCGATGCGCCGGAGGGCTTCGCCCAGGTTACGCGCCCCGCAGACAAAAGGGGTCGTAAAGGCGTGCTTGTCGATGTGATGGGCTTCGTCGGCCGGGGTGAGGACCTCACTCTCGTCGATGAAGTCGACACCCAGTTCCTGGAGAATCTGGGCTTCGGCAAAGTGGCCGATGCGAGCCTTGGCCATGACGGGTATGGAGACGGCCTGAATGATCTGTTTGATGAGGCTGGGCTTGGCCATGCGTGCTACCCCACCCTCGGCGCGGATCATGGCCGGCACGCGTTCCAAGGCCATGACTGCGGCGGCGCCCGATTGCTCGGCAATGCGCGCCTGCTCTACGTTCATCACGTCCATGATGACGCCGCCCTTAAGCATCTCTGCCAAGCCTACTTTCAGGCGCAGACTGGTTGAAGCAAAACTCTTGTTTTCATTCTGTTCCGGCATCGTCTTCGACCTCGATTAGGGGCGATTTCCGGCTGGTTTGAGCTGGAGAATCGCAAATTACCGACCTCTTTCAGTGTAGCAGCGATGGGCTTTGAGGTTTCGGGCGTCTCGAACTGCGGAGAGGTCGCTGGATCTATTAGTTTTTCCCAATCATTATGTCCAGCTTCTGGTCACCTTTCTGCATGCTTCCTAAGCAAATGGCAACAGCACATCCACTACCGGCGCCAGAGAGCGAACACACGAATGATGCGGCGACCAAGTGCACCAATGAACTCGCCAATGCGCAAGCGTTGGCTACTCGTTCTCCGCAACAACGGGAAGAGGCCGATCCGTTCGCGCTGAGTGCACCCGCCGCACGGCTTCCGGTGCAACTGGATGTGGCTGTTCCGGTGCGGGAGTTCCGAGTGCGCAACTTGCTGGCGCTGGAACCAGGACATCTGATCGAGTCGCGCTGGGGCAACGGAGACGATGTCCCGCTTGCCTCAGGGGACGTGCAACTGGCCTGGAGCGAGTTCGAGGTGATCGATTTGCAACTGGCGGTGCGGATCACCAGATTGGCCTGACACGGCGGCAATTGGATTAGCGAATACAGGGAAGGACCGGAGAATGAAGCAGGAGGAGCACGGGAAAACTGGGCTGCATACACAGCCAGCGACAGGGTTGGCCAGTTGGCTGCTGGAAAGGCTGCGGAGCAGGCGCTGCAATGCGCCTCGACTGGCGCTTGTGGAACGCATTACGCTGGCTCCCCGCCAGACGCTTGCCTTGGTTGAAGCTGAAGGAAGACGGTTTCTGGTGGCAACTTCGGCAGAGGGTGGTCCGGCTTTTTATGCTCTGGATCAAGCGTCAAGCCCGGGTAACCGCAATGCGGCATCTCGCGCGGCGAGGGTTTCATGGTAGGCCTGTGGGCTGCAACGCGCATTGCGACTGCGGCCCCGGTGTCCATCCTGCCCGAACTCAATGCGCGTCTGCATCCTTCCGATTCGACGCCGTGGACCATTCTCTTTGTCCTGACGCTTATAACGCTTCTGCCGGCAATTCTGATGGCCATGACCCCCATGGTTCGCTTACTGGTGGTGTTCCACTTTCTGCGTCAGGCACTGGGAACGCAAACTGCTCCTTCGAATCCGACCCTGATGGGACTGGCCCTGATGATGACCTGGTTCCTTATGACTCCGGTGTTCAATCTGGTAGACCAACAGTCCATTGAGCCCTACCGGGCCGGCCAGATTACCGGCATGGAAGCCGTCGATAGAGGAGCGCAGCCAGTGAAGCATTTCATGCTGCGCTATGCCCGGGAGAAAGACCTCGCCCTGTTTACGGCGGCCGGCCAGATTCCACGTCCCAATACGGCCGACGACCTTCCGATGCGGGTGGTGGTTCCGGCCTACATCCTCTCTGAGCTAAAGGCCGGGTTCGCGATTGGCGCCGTGCTGTTTCTGCCATTCCTTCTGATCGACATGGTCACCGCCTCGATTACCACCTCGATCGGTATGTTTCAACTGCCGCCGGTGGTGGTTTCAACGCCGTTGAAGATTCTTCTGTTCGTGATGGTGGACGGCTGGAACTTGCTGGCGAACTCGCTATTGAAGAGTTTTTGAGGGGAGAAGTATGACGCCCGATATGGTTGCCGAACTGCTGCGTCAACTGATGAAAGAGGCCATGATCTTGGCGGCGCCGTTGCTGATAGCCTCGGCACTGTTGAGCTTTCTGTTGAGCCTGGTTCAGACCCTGACCAGTCTGCAGGAGCAGTCCTTGACCAGCGTTCCCAGGCTGATAGCCGTAGCAATGATTCTCCTGGTTGGAATGCCTTGGTTTCTGGAGAGGATGGCCGCCTACACGAGGCTGTTGCTCACCGATCTGCACCGCTACATAGGTTAAGAAGAGGACTTGCGATGCCGGAGTGGACGAGCTTTCTAAGCGCAATGACGCTGGCGCTGGTGCGAGTGAGTGGGATGGTGGTCTTTGCCCCGTTCTTTTCTTCGACGGCGCTGCCTCTTCGGACGAAGGCAGTCTTTGTGGGGGCGGTGGCATATCTCCTGGCTCCGACGGTTGCTGCACTGCCCGGCGCCCGGGTATCGATCGGTTTTTCGGCGCTGCTGGGGGAACTCGCAATAGGTCTAGTCTACGGCCTTACGCTCACGCTGTTGAACGAGATGCTGCTGTTTGCCGGTCAGATTGCCGGCTTGCAGTTCAGCTTTTCGCTGGTGAATCTCCTGGACCCGGCTTCGTCCATTCAAACCCCGCTTCTGGGCGAGTTGTTTCAACTGATGGGTACGCTGGTAGTGATCGGGGCAGGCCTGGACCGGATCATGCTGGCCTCATTGGTGCGGAGCTTCCGAGTCGCTCCCCTGGGTCAATATGCAATGGCGCCAGCGACAGGTTTGGCAATTGTGCGAGCCTCTGGGGGGATCTTCCTTGCAGCTGTGGAACTTGCAGCTCCTGTACTGGCCGCCACCATGCTGGTTGAGATTGCTGTCGCGTTGATGGGCAAACTAAGCCCGCAATTGCCTGTAATGAACCTTACAGTGCCTCTAAAAACCCTGACAGGCTTTGTGATCATGACCGGCTCTCTGGCTCTGTGGCCACGCTTTATCGAAGCCCGCTTCGCGGGCTTGCTCGACCTGGCAGAACGGCTGATTGCGTACCCCTCGCAAGGCGCGCTCCCAGGCATGGGGCGATAGCCGATGCCTGGAGAGCGCACAGAACAGGCCACGCAACATCGCCGCGACAAGGCTCGCCGCGAAGGCGATATGCTGCATAGCCGTGAACTGACGGCCGCCGCTGGAACCTTGGCGGGAGTGATCGCCCTTGGCGCACTCAGTGGCCGGACACTAGAGGTCTGGCGTGGCACCTTCGCCTCCTTTCTTGCCCTGGGGGCCTCTGCTTGCTGGGAGCCAGCTCAAATGGGGCCGACGTTCTCAACCATGCGGCGATTGACGATGGCCGTACTGGGACCGCCGGCTGTGGTGATGGCAGCCGTAGCGATCACGGCGCTCGGTGTCGGCGTCATGCAGACCGGCGGGGTCAACTTCCACGTCGAGGCGGTTGGCTTCAAACTCGACCGAATCAACCCGATCTCCAATATCAAGAACCTGTTTTCGCTTCGCGCCGCAGCCAGACTGGCAAAGTCACTTTTCCCAGCCACATTGCTCGCGGTCTTTGCCGTTCAGCGTATTGCCAGGCAGCTATCCATTCCGCCCTTCTCGACGGCTCGGCTGGAACTGCTGGGATCAGACATATACGGTCTGCTGTTGGCCGCGGCCTGGCTGCTCTTCGGCTGGTCTGCGATCGACTACCTGGTCGAGTGGCAGAGTCGGGAGTCCCGGCTGAAGATGAGCAAACAGGATATGCGTGATGAGTTCAAGGAGACAGAGGGCAGCCCGCAGATCCGTAACCGAATCCGCGGCCTGCAGCGTCAGATGCGGCGCCGCCGGGTGAAGGACGACGTCTCCAAGGCCGCCGTGGTTTTAACCAATCCAACCCACTACGCTGTTGCCCTTGGCTTTGACTTCAGCACCATGGAGGCTCCCAAGGTCATGGCCAAGGGAAGGAACCTTCTCGCCGAGGAGATCAAGGCTGAGGCGCGCTGGGCTGGGGTGCCGATTATTGAAAATCCGCCGCTGGCCCGATCCCTGTACCGCTCGGTAGAAGTTGGTCAGCCAATACCGGTCGACCTCTATGCTGCGGTGGCCGCCATTCTGGCCTACCTCTACCGGCAACGCGTGGAGGCAGAACTGCGAGAACGCCGGGCAAGGGAGACAGCAGCTCGCGCCGCTCAGCAAGCCCACGCAGCAACCCAGCCGTGGCGAGCGCAAGACAGTGGTTCAATCTTCGACCGAGGGCTTGACGGAGGTCCGCGATGAGCACGACAGCACTGGTGGCGGGCTCAGTGCCGCCAGAGTCGATATGGCATCGACTCCGTGAGTACGTTCTGCCCTTGGCGGCTATCAGCGTGATCTTCGTCATGTTGGTGCCGCTGCCGGCGGCGGCGCTGGATTTTCTGCTGGCGCTCTCGATGGCTGCTTCAATCATCGTGTTCCTATCTGCGATGCAGATCCGGCGCGCGGTCGAACTATCGGTGTTTCCGACCTTGCTTTTGTTGCTGACACTGTTTCGCCTGGCCCTGAATATCGCGTCTAGCCGCCGTATCCTGCTCCATGGCTCCGAAGGCACCTCGGCCGCCGGCCAGGTCATCGAGGCCTTCGGCCAGTTCGTGGTGGGTGGCAATTATGTAGTCGGCTTTGTGCTGTTTCTTGCCTTGGTAGCTATTCAATTTCTGGTTGTTTCACATGGAGCAGTGCGTACCGCCGAGGTGACGGCGCGGTTCACGCTGGACGCCCTGCCGGGCAAGCAGATGGCAATTGACGCCGACATGAATGCGGGCCTGATCGACGAGGCCGAGGCACGGAAACGCCGCCAGGCGATTGCGCGCGAAGCTGAATTTTATGGCGCAATGGACGGCGCGGCGCGCTTCAACCAGCGCGATTCGCTGGCGACGATTCTGATTACGGGCATCAACATCGTCGCGGGCCTGCTGATTGGCACTCTGCAGCAGGGGATCGAACTGGGAGAAGCCGCGCGCACCTATACCGTGCTGACGGTGGGCGACGGACTCGTCACCCTGATCCCTTCTTTGCTGGTTTCAGTAGCCGGAGGCATCACACTGACCCGCGCCAACTCCGCCGGGATGCTGGGCACCGAGATTCGCCAGCAGCTGCTAGCCCGGCCCGCAACGCTCTACTTGGCCAGCTTGGTTTCCGGGGCAATGTGCCTCATTCCAGGGCTGCCCAAGCTAGCCTTTCTTTCTGTGTCCGCGGCTCTTTTCTGGGGAGGGCGGCGGCTGTCTCAAAGTGCTCTGATGGCGCCAGCAGCCGAACCGGCCGCGGGCGAAAAAAAGAAGGCAGAGCCTGGGCAGGCTTCCGATCTGACAGCGCTGCTGCGCCTTGAGGACCTGACCCTCGAGATCGGATTTCAATTGATTCCATTGGTGGACGAGAAGCAGGGCGGGCAACTGCTGAACAGGGTCCGGTCGCTGCGGCGCCACCTTTCTTCGGAGATGGGCTTTCTGGTCCCACCCGTGCATATTTCTGACAACCTTCGCCTCAAGCCGCGTGAGTATCTGTTTTCGTTGCGCGGGATCGAGATAGGGCGTTGGCAGACCGAAGGTTCCCAGCTACTGGCCGTGTCGGGAGATCCTGGCCGCCGTCCGCTGGCGGGCAAAGAGGCTCGTGAGCCAGCCTTCGGAGTTCCGGCAATCTGGATTGTTCCGGCACTGGAGGATCAGGCCATCGCCGCTGGTTACTCGGTGGTGGATGCAGTTACGGTCATCACCACTCATCTGGGCGAGTTGGTACGACAGCACGCCTGGGAATTGCTTGGCCGGGCAGAGTCCAAGCGGCTTATGGACTCCTTGAATGAAAGCCACCCCAAGCTGCTCGAAGAATTGGTGCCCAAACTACTGACATTGGGGGAGGTCGGGCGGGTCCTCGAACAACTTCTCCGAGAGCGGGTTTCGATCCGGGACTTGGGTGCAATTCTGGAGGCGTTGCTTGAGATGGCGCAAGTGAACAAGAGCCTTGTGGCCCTTGTGGAAACAGCGCGTCAGGCGTTGGGGCGGCGGCTGATCCGGCCGTTGCTCGATGGCGATGGGCAACTGCCGGTTCTGCTACTGGACCCTGCGCTCGAGGAGGAGATCCTCTCCGCGCTGGCGCCCGAGACCGGCAATCGGCTGCTTGCAACTGGAGCGGGTCACGGAACTCCAGTTGTGCGGCGTTTGGCCGATTCTTTGAGGCAACTTATCGGGGCAGCCTCGGCCGCGGCCTTGCCCGTGCTTCTATGTCCTAGTCCTGCCCGCTACCACGTCAAGCGCTGGCTCGAGCCGATACTACCCCGCCTGGCAGTAGTTGCCGCCGGGGAGATTCCTCCCGAGATCCGATTGCACCCGGTGGGAACCGTGCGATAAGGGACCGATGGGAACAGTAAGAGCCCGTAGCAGAGCATGGGTAGGACATACAGGAGTTTCAGATTCGGTAAAGAGGGCAGGAATGGAAATGGAAGAGGCGGTTGCAGCGGGAGATTTGGGGATACTGCGGCGGGGAGCGGCGCGGGGCGGATATCCGCCTGTTGCCGGAACCGTGCCGATGCTTAATGGCGAACAGGAGCGAGTGCTGCTGGAGCATCTGCCGATCGTGCGCTTTCTGGCCCGCCGCATACACGAGCGACTCCCTCAGCACGTAGACATCGAGGATCTGGTCTCCGCCGGAGTGGTGGGGCTTATGGATGCATTCGCCAAGTTCGATCCCGATAAGAAGGTTCAGTTTCGCAGCTATGCGCAGTTCCGTATTCGGGGCGCGATTCTGGACAGCCTGAGGACGCTGGACTGGAGTCCGCGCGAGTTGCGCCGCAAGGGCCGGGCGGTTGAGGAAGCGATTCGCGCGGTGACGGCGCGGCTGGGCCATGCGGCGGGTGAGGTCGAAGTAGCCTCGGAAATGGGCCTGGGCCTGGAGCAATACCAGCAACTGCTGGGGGACCTAAAGGGGCTCGAGATCGGCACGCTGCACATGGAGCGCAATGAGGATTCGGGCGAAGAGGAACTTGCCTATGTGCCAGGGCGCCCCGAGGAAGACCCTCTCTTTCGCTGCTTGCGGGGCGAGCTCGAAGGGCGGCTCGCCGAGGCCATCGCTGACCTGCCTGACCGTGAAAGGCTGGTGATGACTCTGTATTACTACGAAGAGATGACCATGCGAGAAATTGGCCTGGCTATGGGAGTAGTGGAATCCCGGGTATCTCAGGTGCACGCATCGGCGGTGGTGCATCTGCGCGGCGCGCTCAAGGATCTGGCGGCCCGCGGGGCCTTTGATCGGGCTGGTGCCCGCAAGAGGCCGGAGCGGCAGAGGCGTGGGCCTGGCTGAACGGAAGCCATGCAAATGAAAGCAAATGATGGTTGAGACTACAAGTGCACAGGGAGTGAGAGTTGATAGAGAAGACACTCAAGCAGGACGAGATCGACCGCCTTTTTGAGGCCGCAAGAAGTTCAACACCAGAAGCTGCCCGGTCCGAGGTGCGAGCCAGGGTGGTGCCCTACAATTTCTCCTCGGCAGGACAGATCTCGACGGACCAACTACGCGCCATCAGTATGCTCAACGATCTGTTCGCCCGCAATCTGACTCATAATCTGGCGGCCTGGCTGCGAACCAGATTTCAGGTCAACCTGGTCTCGGCCGAGCAGATCCAGTTCAATGAATTCCTTCTCCGTATTCCCGAGATCAGCTATGTGGCGTCGGTGCGTCTGGAGCCCTTGGGCGCCTTGTCTGTACTCCAGCTTGACCTTGGCTTGGCGCCTCCGATCATTGACCTT
This sequence comes from uncultured Acidobacteriaceae bacterium, assembly GCA_903828675.1. GTDB lineage: Bacteria > Acidobacteriota > Terriglobia > Terriglobales > Acidobacteriaceae > Telmatobacter. Next base: position 3,640 of record CAIKND010000210.1, on the reverse strand, counting down.
TTGCTGGGCGGCGAGGGCAAAGACGGACCGCTACGCGAACTGACCGACATCGAAGAGTCGATCCTCGGATCTGTAGTCGAGATCATCTGCAGAGAACTGACCGCGGCCTGGCAGCCGGTGGGACTCAGTTTCAACTTTGAGCGGCGCCAGATGCAGACTCAAGTCGCGCGCATCATTGCGGTCACCGAGAAGACGCTCTGTTTGAGTTTTGAAATTCGCATGCCGCACAGCTCGGGACTGCTTAACCTGGCCTTTCCGGCGGTAGTGGCCAATACCATTCTGCGCCGGTTGACCTCGGACTGGGGACGTCGCCGCCGTCATGCCGGTGACGCCCGCGCACGCATGGGGGTAACGGCTCGCCGGATACGTTTTGGCTGTTCCCTGCAACTGCCTACGGTGCGCCTCGCGGCCAGGGTATTGGAAAATCTGGAGCCTGGAAGCATTCTGCGCCTGGATTTGCCCGCCAATGCGCTTCCCGAATGGAGAGTGGGCGGTCAAGCGCTGTCGGAGGCACAGGCCATCAGGCAGGGACCACACCGCGCTGCGCGTATCGAGCGTCTGATCGACGAGGGCGACAGATGAAGACTTACTTCGATTGCTGGGCGGGTGTGGCCGCGGATCTGTTTGCGCAGGCACTTGCGGGGGAACCGAGACTGACGGAGTCACTGCCCAAGCCGCTTGCGGCGGGTTCTTTCGGATTCGCCGCGACCGTATCAGGAGATGCGCAGGGGCGCTTTGCCGTGGTGATTGACGGCTCGATACTGGAGTCGCCACTGCTCGGTGAAGGCATTGACCAGAGGGCCGGCTGGGGTGAGCTCCTACGCGAGGTGGCCGATGCTGCGGCCGGGGAACTGCTTTCAAAAACCGGAACAAAGTGCAAGGTAGCTCTGTTCGAGGAAACCTCGGGAGAAAGCAAGATCTCCGCCGCCTTCGAGTTGAAGTCAGGCGATGCGGCCTGGACAATTCTGGTTCGAGATGAAGTGCGCGCTCCGGCGCCCGCGATTGAGCCCGAGCCAAGCGTGCCATCCGTTCTTCCGACCAGCCCTGCGGCGGCCCTGAGTCCAGGGCTGGATCTTCTGCTTGATGTTGAGTTGGAAGCCTCACTGCGCTTTGGCTGTCGAGAGATGCCGCTGTCCGAGATTCTCGATCTGGGGCCTGGAGATGTTGTGCAACTTGACCGGCACGTGTCTGACCCGGTTGATCTGATTGTCGGGGACAAGATTGTAGCTCGCGGCGAGGTGGTGCTGGTCAACGGCAACTTCGGTCTGCGGGTGACCGAGGTGGCCACGCCCAGAAGACGCCTGGAGAGTATTCGATGCCTGTTCTGAGCCGGTACCCTTCAGGGGAGACGCAGAGGTACAGCGAGGCCGCCCTGAATTTAGCTGAGGCGGCAGAGTCGCTGCCCGTAGAAGCCGGTTCCCACCGCCGGGGCCGCGTGGCGGCAGGAGTAAGGCCAGGGCTGTTTGAAACCTGCGCCAATGCCAATTGCCGTTCTGGCTGGCTTCATCTTTGGCGCAGCCGCTCGGCGCCGGTCTTCGAGGGCGGGTGGAGTTGCTCGGCGGCCTGCACAGCGGCGCGGATTGACGTAGCGTTGCGCCGCGAGATGGATGCGCGCGGCAGCGCGCCTGAGATCCATCGCCACCGCATTCCATTGGGCCTGACGATGATGGAACAGGGCTGGATCACTAGCGCCCAACTGCGCCGCGCATTGGAGGCCCAGAAGGCGGCCGGATGCGGACGGCTGGGCCAATGGCTAGTTCGCCAGAGCGCGGTAAGTGAACAGCAGGTGACGAGGGCGCTGGGGCTGCAATGGAGGTCCCCGGTGCTGGGACTGGAGTTTCATGATCCCGAGGGGCTAACCGCGCTGCTCCCAAGGCTTTTTGTAGATGCTTTTGGCGCGCTGCCGCTGCGCGTGGCGGTGGGGAAGATCCTCTATCTGGGTTTTGAAGACCGTCTTGATCCGGTACTGGCCCTGGCTGTGGAGCGGATGATGAGGCTGCGGGTTGAAAGCGGATTGGTGCGCGAATCGATCTTCCGTCCTGCGCACACGCGCATGTTGAGCGCGAAGTTTCCGCCGGTGGAGCTGATCGAAGCCATCTCGGAGCCGGCGCTAGTGCAAGCGCTGACGAAACGCCTGGAGAAGTGCCGGCCTGTCGAATCCCGTCTGATCAGGGTGCATGATTGCCTGTGGCTGAGGATTTGGCTGCGCCCTCAAAGGGGACCGCTGCCGGATGCAGGTTCAATCCAAGATCTGATCTGTTCAGTGTGCGCTCGTTGAGTTATGAGAGTCGTGGGGTGATTTGAATGCCGGCTCATGCATTCACCAGCAGGGCCGATATGCAACATAGCGGAGGAGCATGCGGATGAATGAAATTCGAGCGCTGATTGTTGACGATTCCTCGGTGATGCGCAAGATTGTGGAGCGTGCGCTGCGCCAGGCGGGCCTGGACTCTTTGGTGGTGCATGAGGCCGGCAGCGGCACCGAGGGGCTGGATCTTTTGAAGGCCAAGAAGGTAGATCTGATTCTTTCCGATATCAACATGCCCTCCATGGACGGGCTGGAGTTTCTGCGCCAGATTCGCGCGCAGAATCTGGCGCCGGGCGTCCCGGTTGTGATGATCACCACCGAGTCGAGCGAGGACCATGTAAAGCAGGCCATTCTGGCCGGGGCGCAGGGATACATCCGCAAGCCGTTCACGGCTGAGCAGGTAAAGGAGCGGGTACTGCCGCTGGTGCATGCGGCGTAACCGGGAGGCGGCATCTTGCTGTTGAATGGTGTGCGAACGGCCGCACTCGCGCGAGGGCGGGTTGGCGGCACAAATGAAATGGAGCGAACGATGGCAGTATCGTTGCGTGAATCCGTGCAACTGGTCTCCGATCCGCGGAACCTGGATGCGAGCGTGGAAGAGGTCTTTCAGTTGATGCTGGGAGTGAACTGCAAGCGCGGATCCGGGCCTATTGAGCCTGAACCGGAGTCGGTGACCGCGGTGGTGGGATTTGGCGGGCTGCTGAGCGGCGCCTGTGTCTTCAAGAGCGGCGGGTCGGCGGCGATGAAGATCGCCGCGCACATGACGGGCATGGAGTTCTCCGATGTCGACGATACGGTGAAGGACGGTATCGGCGAGATCTGCAACATGCTGGCCGGGGCGTGGAAGGGCAAGGTTCCCGAACTTGCCGCCAACTGCGGACTGTCAGTTCCGGCTGTCATCACAGGGCGGGATTACAATCTGCATGTTCAGGCTCCCGAGTTTCAATTGAAGCATATCTATTTCTTCGAAGACACGGGCTTCGAAGTGACGATTGTGTGCGATGGCCTGCAGTAGGCTCCCGGCGTGGATCTTCGGTGTATTCGCGGTGCGGGACGGACGAAGCGGACGCAGGTTGTGTCCGATGAGCCTTAGCCTCAGTTCATCGTTTCATCGTGTGTAAAACGGCGAGTTTGAGCGCTATTCTTTTCCACTTCGATTCCTATTCCTCCGGCAAGACCCTCGGGAGGGGGGGTGGGTAGGGAGGGGTGGTGGGGGGTGGTGGGGGCATGCCCATTCCTCCGGCTCCTGGTGCAGCATTCCTTGGGGTGGAATGGCAGCGATTTGAGTCGAGAAATTCCCATACCATTATTGTGCGCCGGGGAAGGGTAATT
>CAIKND010000209.1 GCA_903828675.1 uncultured Acidobacteriaceae bacterium | reverse complement strand
CTGTTTTCCGCCCTTCCCACAAACCTTGGAAATCGATGAAGCCGATTCCCACATTCCCACCGCCACGACGATCACGAGGATGAATTAAATATCCTCAAAACCCGGCCGGCTAAGAGATACGCATTCTGAGGGCAAGGTCAGTTTGTTGCGATTCTGGGCTTGCTCTTCTGGTGTAGCCCACCTGCAATTTCCCGGCACATATGGCCCATTCGGATCGGGATAGCGATCCAGTGTCTTCCCCTGCGGTCTTGGCCCCATGTTCCGCAAGAACACTTGAAAGCTTTTGAGCCACTCATCGCACACATATCTGCCTTTGCCGCCGTAACCCGCATACTGCTCGTGTTTAGGGGTGTGGTGGAGGATTGGTTTAACCATTTACTCGCAACTAAAGTCGCATATTTCACAGGGGCGTAGTTTTATGGGTCGTCGGAGTCTGCCCCCGCACTGGCTACTCGAGTACGCAAACGCCCCGTGAAGAATCTTCAGGCGGCCGAAACTCGATTTACGGCATTCATTGCAGCCTTGCCATCAAGCACCCGGCAAACATCCTCGCAGATAGCCTTGGTTACGCGGTCCTGGGCTTCGTGCGTAAACGCGCCTACATGGGGCGTTAGAATCAGGTTGGGAAGCGCCTCCAGTTCACCCATCATGGGTGGTTCGTTGGCCCGCACGTCCAGGGCAGCCGCGGCAATCGCGCCAGTTTTGAGGGCCGCAACAAGATCTGCTTCGACAACAACCTCTCCGCGCGAAGTGTTGATCAGCGTGGCTGTTGGTCTCATGCGCGCAAAGCATTTTGCATTGAGTAGTCCGGCAGTCTGCGGAGTGGCCGGCAGATGGCATGAAACCACGTCTGAGCGTTCGAGCAGGTCTTCCAGGGAAACGAGCTCGGCGTTCAGTTCACTGAGCAGAATGTTGTCCTTGCTTATGAATGGATCGTAGGCCAGCACCTTCATGCCAAAGGCCTGCGCTCTGCTGGCGGTGAGGAAGCCGATCTTACCCGCGCCGAGAATGCCGATAGTCTTGCCATAGAGTTCGGTCCCAAAGAAGCGTTGCCGATTCCAGTTGCCCTTCTTCGTATCCTCGTCGGCCGCGGAAATCTTGCGCGCCATCGAGATCATCATTCCGATCGCCAGTTCCGCCACGCTGATGGCATTCTGGTCCGGCGTGGAAGTGATGAGAATGCCTGCGCGGGTCGCGGCTGCCACGTCTACATTGTTGAGACCGACACCCGCCCTGCCGACGACAACGAGTTTCTTCGCGGCCTCAAGAACCGCCGCGTTGACATTGGTTTGATTGCGAATGATCAGTGCGCGGAAATCTCCCACTCGCCGCAACAGTTCAGCCGGATTCTTCCATAGTTCAGGAAGACTCACAACCTCAAATCGTGATGACATGGCATCCACTGCGGCGCCGATAATGTTTTCAGAGATGAGAATATCTGGCATGACTTACACACTCATTTCAGCGCAGCCGAACGGCACGCTCAATCGTTGGCACCACTGTTCAATTTCGACAAGCGTTGCGGGAGCCACACTGACTCCCTTAACGGAGTTCTCCGCAAATTTTCTCGATGAGCGCTCTCCAGGCACCAGGATTTCCTCCACGCCGGGACATTTCTTGCTGCTCTTAAGCCGGTCGATGGTCTCATCCATTCGCCGTTTGAACTCTTCAAGATCGATGAATGCGGCGATATTAAACAAACAGAAGAAGTGACCGACATCCTGCTTCCTGTCCAGGTCCTTGTACATCGAGCCGATCGAGGATCCAATCGCCGCGCCAGACAAGACGCTGCTGAAAGCTTCGACCATCATGGCCAAAGCATAGCCCTTGTGGCCGGCCATCGTGAGCACCGTACCCAGCAAAGCTTCATGAGCATCGGTGGTCGGATTGCCGTTCTTGTCCAATGCCCAGCCCTCCGGGATCGGTTGCTTCTTTTTGTCAGCGGCAATAATATTTCCCCGCGCCACAATGGATGTCGAAAGATCTATCTTTACATGGAAGTTCTTTCCCGTTGGAAAGGAAGCGGCGATCGGATTAGTGCCAAAAAAGGCTTCATATCCGCCCGCTGGCGACATGGCAGGCTCGCAGTTGGTCATCGCGAGAAGGACCATGCCTTCGTCTGCCGCGCGATTGCAATAGTAGGACAATGCACCAAAGTGCTGGGAATTTTGAATCGTTGCGGCCGCCACACCATTCTGGCGGGCCAATGGCAAAAGTAGGCTTAGCGCTTTGACAGCCTGGACTTGTCCCAGGCCATTACCCGCATCCAACGCAAGTACACTGCCTCCGTTTCGTCTGACAAGGAGATCAGCACGCGGATCGATCAACCCCTTGTCGATGCGCTGCAGGTAGATGCTCAAACGGGAAATTCCATGCGTAGAAACACCTTGAAGATCGGCATCGACCAGAACACGCGCAAAGATCTCCGCGTCCTCCGACCGTACGCCGACCGCATTGGCGAGTCGCGCCGTCAGGTTTCGTAATTCATCTGCCCGAAAGGTTGTCATAAGGAGCGTCATCTCGTAAGTGCCGGTTAACCGAAATACAGTTGTCTGCGGGGCCATTCGAGCGCAACAAGCTTCCTTACCCTCTGCGCAAATGAAGCCAAAAGGGTAAGGAGCTAGTTGGCGCGGTCTAGCGCCGGATCGTTGCCAGGAGCGCTTACGCGCTTCTGTAGAGTTTGGTCATCGAGAACTCGCGATGGCCGAGAGCTTCAGCCGCTGTGACGCGTCCGTTGGCTGTGTGGACGATGCATTCGATCAGCAAATCTCCAGCCTCATCAAGTGTCATCTCGCCCTGCAGTATCTTGGAGACATCCAGATCGATGTGCTCCGCCATCTCAACCACTGTCCTCGGATTTCCGCTGAGCTTGATGACCGGCTCGATCGGATTGCCAATCACGTTGCCTTGCCCCGTCGGGAACAGGTGGATGACTGCGCCGGAGGCGGCCCATAGTGTCACGGCTTCGGCTGCGGCGCTGGAGGTATCCATGTACCAGAATCCCGGACTAGTCGGAGCCTCTGCCGGTTTCAGGCACCCGACAAATTTGGTCTTCTTGCCCAGTTTCTCAACGTTGCCGAAAGCCTTCTCCTCGATGGTCGTGAGGCCGCCGGCAATGTTCCCTTTGGTCGGCTGGGATTCTGAGAGATCGTCCTTCTTCTCCGTGAGAACCAGATTCGCGTAGTCATCAAAGGCCGCCATGAACTGCTTGCGCACTTCTTCATTAGCAGCCTTGGCGGCCACAACGTGCTCGGCGCCAGTCAGTTCTGTCGTCTCGCCGAAGGAAGCCGTGCCGCCCGAGGCGCAGTGCTTGTCTACAACATTTCCTACCGTGGGGCAGCTCGAAAGGCCGCTGGTCGTATCCGACTCACCACACTTCACGCTGATATAGAGTTCGCTCAGATCGCACTCAGTGCGCTGCAACTCAGTTGCCCACTGAACGAATTCCTTCGCCGCCCACGAGGCTTCGGCGATGGTCTTGATGTCGCCCTTGCGCTCGATGGAAAAGCCCTTTACGGGCTTGCCTGTCTTGGCTATTCCGTCGACGATCTTCTTGGTCCATCCCTCTTCGATTCCGATCACGACCACAGCGGCGACGTTGGGGTTGCTGCCTGTTCCGATCATGGTGCGGAAGAACAGATCGAGGTCCTCGCCAAACTGCAGGCGGCCATACGCGTGAGGAATCGCCATCGTTCCCTTGATGTTGTTTGCCACGGCCTCACAAGCCGAGTTAGAAATATCATCAACTGGCAGGATCAATACATGATTGCGGACGCCCACCGTGCCGTTTTCGCGTTTGTACCCAAAGATCTTCCGCTTTTCCATGTTTATGCCCACCTTTTCGTCTTGAGATTGTGTACGTGAACCAAGTGCCCTGTCTTCACGGGCTGCACGATCTGGCCAATTACATTGCCGTACTTAATCACACTGTCACCTACCGCAAAATCTTTCAGTGCGAGTTTGTGACCAAGGGGAATCGCTTCTTCGGCGCGGGCCGTGATTTGCTCATTGCTGTGCAGGTCCCTTCCGATGAGGTCTGTGCCGGTCGCGACTTCGACTACCGCGACACCAACATTGTCCGACGCTTCGTGGATCAGAAAATGAATCATAGGTAGGTCTCTCCTTCTTTCTTCATTGGGGCAGACTCAGTTAGTCGATTCCGCCGATTGACACATGTTTGGTCTCAACAAAAGCTTCCAAACCTTCCATCCCGAGTTCGCGCCCCCAGCCGCTCTGCTTGACTCCGCCAAACGGGCAGTTGCTGGTCGTGGGCGCTCCATCATTGATGCCGATTGTCCCGGCTTCAAGCCGCTCGCTCAAGCGGAAGATACGGCCCATGTCACGCGTCATGGCAAAGGCGCTCAGGCCAAAGGGAGTATCGTTCGCGCGGCGTATAGCCTCATCTTCGGTATCGAAACTCGTTATCGGAGCAATCGGCGCGAACGTTTCTTCGTGCATACAGACCGCTTCGTCGCTCATTCCTTCGATCACCGTCGGCTGCAGGAAGAATCCAGGCAGTTCCTTGATGCGACCGCCCCCAGCAATTACCCTTCCGCCGCACCGAATGGCGTCTTCAATCTGCGCCAGGGCTGCGTCAAGGCCGCTCTGGTTCACCAGTGGGCCCACATCCATGCCGGGCTCAAGACCAGGGCCGGTCTTCAGTTTGGCCACCGCCGCGCAGAAACGCTCCACAAATTCCTTGTAAATGGACTTTTGAACATAGATCCGGTTTGCCGCGATGCACGACTGGCCGCTGTTACGGAACTTGGCAATGATCGTCTCTCGCACCGCGATCTGCAAATCGCAATCTTCAAACACGAGCAACGGCGCCAAGCCGCCCAACTCAAGACAGAGCGGTTTGATATTCTTCGCGGCGCGTTCTATCAACAACTGGCCCACGCGCGTTGAGCCGGTGAAGCTGATCTTCTTGCATATCGGATTGGAGAGGAACTCATCGGAAATCATCGAAGCTTCGCCAATCGCCAACTGAAAGGCGCCAGCCGGTACTCCGGCGGCTTCCATGCACTCAGCAAGCAGAACCGCCGAGAGCGGTGTCTGAGAAGCGGGCCTCAGAATCACGGGGCAACCGGCGGCCATCGCCGGTGCGACCTTGCGCACAGCAAGCACCAGGGGAAAGTTCCAGGGTGCGATCGTAGCCACCACGCCGATGGGGGTTTTTACCACCAGGTGCCGCTTGCCATTCACCTGGGGCGGGATGATGCGGCCGTAGGCGCGCCGCCCCTCCTCGGCAAACCAGCGCAGGTGATCCTCGGTCATCCCGACCTCGCCCTCGCTCTGCGCCAGCGGCTTCCCGTTTTCAAGGGTGATTGTCCGTGCTATTTCCGCTTTGCGGCGGACCAGTTCATCGGCCACCTTGTGCAGCAGAAGTCCGCGGCCTTTGGCGGTCATTGCACTCCATGACGGTCTCGCCGCCTCCGCGAAGCTCAAGGCGCGGCTAAGGTCCGCCTTGCCAATGGTGGTGACTCTGGCTATTGGCTTGGCGGTCGCTGGATTGACCACCTCGAATCCTTCTTCACTCGAAAACCACTTACCTTCCAGGTAAGATCCGTATTTCGCCCCTGCGCTGTTTTCCACTTCTTCTCCCGTTCACTTGTCGCTGCATTTGAATAAAACTACTTGACCCACTCGGGCTCGAAGTCTCCCTTTTTGGCCAGTGCCTCAATCGACTCTCTTGCACCCACTACATGGCTGCGAGCTTGCCGCTCCGCTTCGTCGGCAAAATCATGCGCGATGGCCTCGATTATGCGTAGATGCTCGGCATAGATCACCTCCGGATCGCGGTAGGCACGGACCGTCATTCCCAGCACACGATAAGCCTGCGACAAACGCAACAGAGTGCTGTTCCGAGACAACTCGGTGATATGAAGATGGAAACTGCGATCCAGGGAAGCAGTCTCGTTGTCCTTATCCTGCGCCAGGTGAAAGATCGTGTCTGCCCTGCGACGCAATTCGTCGATATCTGCGCGAGCCGCATTCTTGCAGGCGAGCCGCGCGGCCATTCCTTCGAGCACTTCGCGCACCTGGTAGGCCTCGCAAACCGTGACCACATCGAGCTTGTCAACAAAGACTCCCATGTGGTCAACCGACTTGACCAGCCCAAGCCAGTGCAACTCCAAAAGAGATTCGCGCACAGTGCCCTGCGCCACACCTAGTTCACGTGCCAGGCTCTGCTGACTTAGCCTCTCTCCCGGCTTGCTTTCACCAGAAAGTATCCGGCGCTGGATTTCTTCGCGAACTTCATGCCGAGCAACTCGAGCCTTCATAGGAACTCCTCGCAGACCTTGATTGACGAACCGTTATCAGTTTCAATCGATTGTAACTTATTTTCAGGTCGGCGCCAGCGGTCACCCGCTGGGTAGTGTGCGTCCGATGCTTCTGCCTTTAGCCGTGCCACACAACGCCGAGCATCCGGGCCAGGCGACGGAATGTCTCGGCATAATTTCCGAAATGCAGCGTGAAGTGATGCGGCATACCGACATGAATCATCCTGTCGAACCGCTCCGGCACCGGCTCTCCGTTCACCTCCATAAGCAGACTATTGCCGGTAACCCGGCGCTTGGGCTCGATGGAACGACCTTCAAAGGCGGTCAGATGATAGCGGTTATCGCAGCGCCACAGGCGCGACACAGTTACCGGCTCGCCGGTTCGCAGTTTGGCCTCGACAACCATCGGCTTGACCACGTTGAAGTGCTCCGCCAGTGCGGGGGCCTCTGCGCCGCCGAGGGGGTAGCACATGTCCAGCGGCGCCATGCCCGGATGCCAGAAGTGAATAGTCGAGGCATCGTGTTCCAGCCAGTCTGTCTGGAATCCAGGGCCGAACCCGAGCAAGCAGCTCATCAAACTCCCGATAGCGCCATCTACATCGCCCTCGATAGCAACCGCTTTCCCCGCCGTCGTCATCCTGGTGACCGCAAGGTACGGCCACTGCCCGAGGAAGGCCGCCAACTCAGGCCAGCACTGAAGTGCCAGTGCATCCAGATTCATCTCCTGCATCAAGTTCTTCATTGCGAGAAAATAGCGGGAGTTTACCGCCAACTCCTCATCTGGGTGCTGATTCGTGGGCGTAAGTCCGAGCTTGTGCACTTCAATCAGGTCTTTACCGACGGCTTCCTCTTCCAGATTGCCCACCCGCTCGATAAACTGCGGCAGACTCAATGGATGGAATTGCATTCCGAATGTCTGTTGGATCAGGAACGGATCGGCGGCAAGATCGATAAAGCCTGGCACATGCGTGCCAACAACTCCAACTTTTGCGCGCCGCAGGCGAGACACCGTGCTGGCCAGGGCAATCGCTCGGAAGAGGTCGCTCTCCATGGTTCCAGATTTGTCTTCCGGACCACCGTAAACCAATTCGAAGGGGTGGTGCATCTGCCGGAGGATCGATGCCCAGAGGTTGTTTCCAACTAGAGAGCAGGAACTCACCTTTCCATTCCCTGGACGCTCCGGCGTAGTCCACAAGACAACCGGGTCCCGCCACCGCTGGGCGACGGTAAATGCGAACTGCCCGTCGGACATCGAGGGCTGAACTATTACCAGAGCAACGCACTTGGCCTGCTCGATCTCATCCAGCGCAGCGTGAATCGTTTCCTCATCGGTCACTCGCGTGGTGGCGCCGATGCAGGTGAAGCCCATGGCTTTGAGCGTGCTCAGGCTGTGCTCCCAGATGGCCTGGCTCCACTCCTGATCGAATCCTGGACGCTTCCGTCCAAAGACCATGACACCCAGATTCCTGGTTACATTGCGCTCCATAGCAGTCGGCATGAGTCAGAAGGCTCCTATCCTTGGAATTGCCGGTGGCGGCGCCGGCGAGTATCGGTACAGTTCCCCTACCAGCGGCCGCAGGTAGTTTTGAAATTCGGGTCCAACCGCCAGAGGGCCATTGGTTAGCCACTCTTGCGTCACCGTGCGTTCCACTCCCGCGATCGCGCTGAGCGGAACAAGTTCACACCCGGTCGGGCCGGGGTCTTTCAGTGGGCGCAAGGCCACCATTTTGTCCGTTTCGCCGGACATCAGCGCTCGGACTCCTTCGCGGCCCACAAGTTCGGCGTCTTCTTGATCCCGGGGTGAAATATGCGCCATCGAAACCCGCGCTAACAGCCCCGGTTTTTCACTTCGGCAGCGGATTTTCAGACTTGCCCCCACCATATCCGCCAGAAACTGTCCCACGCCGCCGGTCATCGGCCGATTGAGCGGGTCCAGGTGGATGGGATCGTTCAATTCGTAAACCAGGCTCCCGTCTGGGTTGCGTATGCCCTCGGAGACAACCGCAACCGCCCAGCCCTGCTTGGTCACAATCGCTTCCAACCTGGTCAGGAACTCTTCCGGGTGGAATGGCATCTCAGGCAGGTGGACAAGATGCGGCGCGTCCACATCTGAATCTTTTGCAAGGGTGGATGCGGCGGCCAGCCAACCAATGCTTCGCCCGATCACTTCAAGAATCGTCACCGGCTGTGGCAGTGAGCGGATGTCCATGCCCAGGTCGCGCGTGGACTGGGCAACGTAACGGGCTGCGCTCGCATACCCAGGGCAGCGGTCGGTCGCGGCAATGTCGTTGTCTACCGTCTTTGGCACACCGACGATTTGCACTCCGAAGCCGGCTTGGCCAAAATGCCTGCTTGCCAACTCCGCGCCGCGCATGGTGCCGTTGCCGCCTATGAAGATCATGTATCGAACATCGAGCCGGCGCAGATTGGTCACCATGCGATCCAGCTCATTCATATCTGGCTTGAAGCGGGAGGAGCCGAGCAAGGCGCCGGGGCTATTCCGCAGCAGATGAAGCTGTGCAGTCGTCATCTGCCCGAGTTCGACAATCTCGTCGCGAATCAGGCCCTTGACGCCGAAGCGAGCGCCATATACCCGCCCGATCTTCTTCTGGCAAACCGCCTCCGCGATGGCACTGGATAGACTGGCATTAAAGACAGCTGTCGAGCCGCCTCCCTGTACGATCATCAGATTGCCAGTGCCCATTTAAGATCTCTTCTGCTGTTTGTTCACACAGTGCCTGGGCCAAGGGCAGCAGCGACAGCTGCCCTTGGCGGGTGGAAGCTACAGTTAGGTGGTCGCAACAGCGGGGGACTCCAGCAGTGCGAGGCGGTTGGCCAGCATCGTTTCCAATGTGACCAGTGCGGCACTGAAGCCTTCAATTCCTTCTCTCAGCTTGTCAGTGGCCATGCGGTTGGCTGCGTGCATCCGATTGAAAGTCGCCTCGTCAACATTGATTCTCTCAATAGGCATCAACTTGGCGGATTCCGGATCGAGCTTGCGGGGCAGATCGCCCTCGGCCTCTTCAAGTTGGACCAGCACCTTGGGGGCAATAGTAAGCAGATCACAGCCGACCAACTCCGCAACCTGGCCAACGTTCCAGAAGCTCGCGCCCATTACCTCGGTCTTGTAACCGAACTTCTTGTAGTAGTTGTAGACGGCTGCAACGGACATGACGCCTGGATCCTCGGCGCCAAAGTACTCCTTGCCGGTCTCCTTCCTGTACCAGTCCAGAACGCGACCACAAAATGGAGAGACAAGCGTAACGCCGGCATCTGCTGCCGCTATCGCCTGGTGCAATCCAAAAATCAACGTAAGGTTGCAGTGGATGCCTTCCTTTTCAAGCACTTCCGCGGCGCGGATGCCTTCCCAGGTAGCCCCAATCTTGATGAGGATGCGATCGCGGCCGATGCCGGCAGATTCATATTGCGCAATAATGCTGCGGGCCTGCTCGATGGTCCCCTGGGTATCGAAGGAGAGGCGCGCATCGACTTCTGTGGAGACGCGGCCCGGGACGACCTCAAGAATCTTCTTGCCGAATGCAATGGCAAGCCGCTGGAAAGCCAGGTTAGCCACAGCCGCACCGGTTGCGCCTTGCCCGAGTTCCTTGCGCGCTTCCAAAAGCACGCCATCCAGAATCGGCAGGTACTGCGGCATCTGTGCCGCCGTGGTGATGTGCGAGGGATTGGTGGTGGCGTCCTGGGGCCTGAACTTCTCCATCGCCTCGACATCGCCGGTGTCCACAACGATTACGGAGTATTGGCGCAACTGATCAAGCAGATTCTTCGGCATAATTCCTCCTGGGGATTCGGTCAATCCCCGCTTGAGTGTGCAATATCGACTTAAGACCTATTGAGATGGCTCCCATTCCTGCCCAATCCTATTCAAAGGGCTGGAAGGCGGGTTCTGCTCCCTCTTCATTGCAGCCGAATACTACAATCGATTGCAAACGATTGTCAACCTACCCCGTGATAAGAATCCGAATATTCGAACGCACCCCCAGCCTTCGTGAGGTTCTGGCCAACCTTCGATAAGCTTCGATGCTCTTCAAAATCCTGCCATGTGCGAAACTTGGTCTCTTCCACGCCAAACTCACTCCCCACGTCAAGCGAGAAGATCGAAGGACCTCAGCCGCACACCGCCAAGGAGCTTCCTAAAACAGCTCACGGCAGCGCGGAGCGCAACCGCGGCCAAGTGCCTTACTGTGAATCCTCCACCCAACTGGGCCGGAACGAAACTCTTCAGGCAGACTGCAATCTGTACTTGCGATCACACGGTATAGAACACTTGACACAATACCAGGGGTCCGACATTTTAGGGTCATGCTTTCCCTTTGGAAGCGCAGTTGCCGCTCCTCGCAGGTCTTTCTTGCCGAGCGGAGCGATACGGCGCAGATGCATCCCTGTCGCTAGTTACCTAGCCATCTCAATTCCATCCAGTCAATCGTGGAATTCCTGCCACTGCACGAGTTTCTTTTAAGCACAATCCAGCATTAGCCTATCGAGAATCAGCCCCGAGCGGTTCGTGACGCGAAGTCCAGTGCGCCGCTGGAATCTGGATGATCCGGTTGCAAAAGCGAGGAGATCACATTTCCCAGCCTGGAGGATCCACACGCGTATTCGTTCTTCTCGGCCACCGCGACGCGCGGGTCACTGCTCAGACCTGCACGCTGCCCATCTCCTCTGGAGTTCCACTGCTTTCTAAACGCTCGACAGAAGGTCGTGCCCGCCCTGGACAGCCCTGGGTCCGATGCGGCGGGGCGCCTGGTACCCCTCGACCGCAACGCGCCGCAAGGCAACTACAAGGACCAGAATCAATCGCGCGATTCGTTCATCCGAAATACGCACTTTCCCGCATTCTGAAGGAATCGATTGAAATAGATTGACAGTAATTCTCATCTCTGCCTATAATCCGCGTCGTTCAGAAATTTGCTGATTTTCGGATGTGTGACCGGGCAGAAACAGATCGAATTGCCGATCCGAAAGCTTTGTTTTTGGTATTAATCGATTGGAATCGATTATCGACTGTTGGTCCTTAGAACTGAACGGAAGGGATCTCAATCAACCGCTTTCCGGTCTGCATTTTGATAGGAGAAACTCATGAAAATGGAGATATCCATGGAAAAGAAGACGCGTAGAGATGTCCTGAAAGCTTTGGGAGCCGTCGCCGCCGGCGGGGCTTTCGCTCCGCTCGCCCTGCAACGTGCTCTTGCTCAAGCTGTCCACACCACTCCGGGAATCCGCTTTGGCGTCCAACTGAACGCCTTCCCTATCGATCCGAAGCGCTTCGAGACCTTTCTCGCCACGCTGGACCAGATCAAGAAGATTGGCTATCAGGGCTTTGAGTCCAGTTTCCGCAATGTGAGTGAGCAGTTTGCCGCCCCAGAGAAAGCCCGCCTCGCCATCGAGGCCACAGGCCTTACCTTTTTTGGAATCCATGTCTTCCTTCCAACCCCGATGTATGACGCATCCTCCAGGATCGCTGCTCCAGCGCTGTATGAGCCGATCGCTCGCGGCGGTGCCTCGCTAGGCGCAAAGCACCTTGTGCTGAGCGGCGCGCCGGTGGAAAATGCCGGACAACTCAAAGCCAAGATCGACGCGCTCAATGCCGCCGGTCGGTTCGCCAAGAGCTTGGGTATCACAGCTGCCTATCACAATCATTGGCCTGAATTCCAGTCGACACTTGGAGAGATCGAAGCCCTCTACGCGCAAACCGATCCTTCGCTCGTCTCTTTCGTTCTTGATGCCGGACATGCTTATCACGGCGGAGGAAACGTTCCCGCGTTCATCCACGCGCACTCGAATCGTATCGTCGGCTTCCACCTCCGCGACTTCAAGGATGGCCGCCTGATTTCCCTCGGTCAGGGCTCCTTCCCGTTGGCCCAGGTTGCTGCCGCTATCAAGCAGGTTGGCTGGAATGGGTGGGTTGAAAACGAAGAGGAGCGCGAAGACTTGTCTAAGACTGGCGCGGAAGTGGTTGCTCCTGCATTCAAAGCGATGAAGGAGGCATTCACACTATGAATCGCCGTCAATTCCTCTACACCGGAGCGGCCGCCACAGTTACTGCGCGCGCCATGAACGCTTGCGCCTATGACGCGATCCTGGGAGCCAATGATCGCGTCGGTTTGGGCGTGATTGGCCTTGGGCGCCGCGGATCCATCGTATCCCATGGCTTCGTCCAGGATCCCAGAGTCCAGGTGCGTGCGCTGGCAGATATCTACGATAAGCAGGCGGCTGATTTCCAGGGCCATCTGAAAGATCGTGTCGCGCAGGCAACTGTTTCCGTTGCATATCAGGAAATCCTGGGCAAGAAGGACGTTGAAGCAGTCCTGATTGCCACTCCCGACCACCTCCATGTGCAAATCGCCAATGACGCTTTGGCAGCTAACAAGCACGTCTATCTCGAAAAGCCCACGCTGCATCGATGGAGCGAGCGCGCATCGTTGGTGAAGGCAGCGGCCGGCAGCAAGAACCTGCTGCAGTGCGGAACCCAGCAACGCAGCGGGGCACACTACCTGCGAGCCAAGCAGGAGATATTCGACGCGCAGAAACTCGGTAAGGTAATTTACGTACGCGCAGTGTGGCACAACTTTCCCTGGCAGCGCCGCAATGTCGCTCCCGAACCTAAGCCAGCGGGACTCAACTGGGACCTGTTCCTCGGTCCGGCCCCGCGGGTACCCTACGAGACTGCCCGTTACAGTTCGTGGCGCTCATACCATGCGTACGGCAACGGCCTGCTCGCGGACATTCTCACTCATTGGGCGGACGTGGCGCAGTGGATGCTCGGCGATGACCAGCCGGTCAGTGCTACCGCGCTCGGTGGCGATTATCAGATCCACGATGGCCGCGACAATCCGGACTCCGTCAGCGCTATCGTCCAGTACAAAGACTGGAACCTCAACTTCGAGTCGTCTGTGCTTTCGATCCGTAACGAACATCCATCTGTCTTCTTTGAAGGAACGAAAGGATCGCTCAACATCACCCGCGAGGGGTACCTTTTCACCCCGAACGACGGCGCTCCATCGCAGGTTGATTCCACTCAGGACCTGGAACGGGCGCATACCGGCAACTTCATCGATGCGATCGTCAAGGGAGAGAAGCTCAACGCTCCCCTGGCGGTAGGACTGGCGGCGACATTGCCTGTCCAGATGGCGTTGCAGTCCTATTGGTCGCACAAGCTTAATACTCCAATGGAACTCGCTTAGCGCGCCGTGCTTCTCTTCAGTTGTGCGGCAATAACCCAGTGGCAGTGCAACATTCAGGTGAAGTAGTTTTTGTGCTTTGCAGCTGGAAGCAGGCCATTTAACTCAACTGTTTTCACAATGGGTTTTTGGCGAAAGGTTTGCGGTCAATGGCACTTTTCTCAAAGCCGGAACCGAACAACCGCCTTTCACTCCGCGTAGTGGAAGAAAACTCATCCTGAACGGGGTTGGAGACCCCCCGCAATCTGTGAAGACATCGCAACAAACCAATGAGACGTTAGCAAATGTACTCATTACTCGAAAGGAAATCATGCAAAGGGTATTTCGTAAACTTCTGTACCTCAGTTTCGCACTACTCCTGGCTCTTGGTGTGGCGCCTCAATTGTTCGCGCAGTCAACTGGAAGCATCCGTGGAACAGTAGTTGATCCAATGGGGGCAGCGATACGCGGCGCCACCGTCGCAGTTACCAACGCCGACACCGGAATTAACCGTTCGGTCGAAACCAATGAAAGCGGCCTTTTTGTCTTTCCGGAACTGCCTATCGGCTCCTACGCTCTGAAGATTGGCGCGCCTGGATTCGAGACGCAGAGCCGCACCGCCGTACGGTTGCTAACCGGTCAAGTGATCGATTTGCAAATCTCCTTGGCGGTTGGATCGCAGACCCAGGTTGTGACTGTCACTTCGGAGTCGCAGGCCATCGAAACCAGCAGCTCGAATGTGGCCCAGTCGGTCACCCAGGAACAGATGCAGGACTTGCCACTGAACGGGCGCAACCCACTGCAACTTACCACTCTAACGGCGGGCGCGGTGCTCACCACAAGCGGCACTGAAAGCGGGCAGGAAGACAATACCGGCCTTTCAGTCAACGGCCTCCGCGCAACACAGAACACATACACCCTTGATGGGACCATCTACGTCGACCGCTTCTTTGACTCGGTGCCCACCATGCCCAGTCCCGACGCCCTGCAAGAGTTCACCATCCAGGCGTCGAACTATAGCGCCGAGCATGCGGGAGCGGGAGCGTTGATTCAGCTCTCCACACGCTCCGGAACCAGCGCTCTTCACGGTTCATCTTGGGAGTACTTCCGCAACACGGTACTCAATGCGCGCAATTACTTCTGGTCGCCCACAAAGAAGAAGCCGCCCTTCAAGCTCAATCAGTTCGGTGGCACCGTCGGTGGTCCCATCTTCAAAAGCAAGAAGGCGTTCTTCTTCTTCTCCGCTGAAGACCTGCAGCAGCGCTCAGCTCCCACACCTATCACCATTCAGGTGCCCACTGCGGCCGAACTGACCGGCGACTTCTCTGCTCTCTTGAGCCTTGCGAAGCCCGTCCTCATTTACGATCCGGTGGTCGGATGCCCCTATGGCCAAACCATGACAGCTGGTGCTTGCACGGGCACCATTACCAACAAAATCACCACGCCTATGGACCCGCTGTCCGCCGCGGTCAATAAGCAGTACCTCGCCGCTTCCGAGGCGTTGTCATCTCCGGCGACCGGTGCGAACCTCGGCATCTTTAACACGCTTTCCAGCAGCACTAACAACGACATCGACAACACGCAGTACCTAGTCAAAATAGACGACGCGATTAGCGGAAACGACCACTTCAGCGCGCGGTACTTCTACAACCAGGACAACTTCCAGCGGCCTTTCACAGCCCCGTTGGGCTTTTATGCGGCAAACCATTTCCGCAATCAGACGCTCACGCTTAGCGACGCGCACGTGTTCAGCAGCACTCTCACAGGCTCAATCTATGCCGGCTTCTTCCGCGGCGCGCGCACCCAGATTCCAGAGGCTCCAGGCCGCAAGACCGACAAGGACCTGGGACAAACGATCAACTACGGCAGCCCCAATGAGAGCCTGGTTCCATTCCCCGGCGTGCGCGACAACCTGGGATACATCAATATCTTCTCCGGCGGCGCACTCACCCAGGATTCGACCACGTTCGATTTCACTGTGAACATCGTCAAGCTGCTGAACAAGCACACGTTGTCCTTCGGCGGCAACTTTGAGCGCACCCGTATCGACGCCGATGACTACTCATTCACCCCGGGCGACAACACTTTCAACGGTGCTCGGACGCAGAAGCCTGGCAGTGCAACCTACCCAGCCGGATACTCAGCCAGCGGCAACTCATTCGCTGACTTCTACACCGGCTACGAATCCACCTTCTACCAGGACAACGGCCGCAAATTCTACCTGCGTGAAATTCGCCCCTCCGTTTTCCTCCAGGACGATTGGAAAATATCCAACAAACTGACCCTCAACCTCGGACTCCGCTGGGATCCATGGATTCCTCCGATCGACCTCAACGGCACCCTGGTCGGTTTCAACCTGGCCAACCCCAACTTCCAGTCCACCGTCGCTCCCGGAGCCCCCAAGGGCCTCATGTTTAATGGCGATCCTGGAATGAAATCGACGGTCTACAACGCCAACTACAAAAACTTTGCCCCGCGCGTCGGATTTGCCTACAACGTGCTCGGCACAGGGAGAACGGTAGTCCGCGGCGCCTATGGCATCTTTTACGGCTTCCCGGAAGGCCTGCTCTATCAACGCACCGACTTGATGCAGCCCGTCGACCTCTATCTCAACATCACCAACCCCCCACAGTGGGACAATATCTATGCCAACTACGCGGGCGGCAATCCCTTCCCGCGCGGCCATATTGACCCATCCAAATTCTCCAGCTACACGTTCCTCACTCCGGTTTCAGGTGGTGCGTTGAACCCTGCAGCCAAAGGCGAAAGTACGCAGGACTACAACCTCACCGTCGAGCAGGAACTGGGACACAACTTCGCCCTGTCCGTCGCATACGTCGGCGACCACGCCGAGCACATCATGGGATCGCGGCAGTTCAATCCAACTAACGCCGTAACGGGCGCCCGGTTGTTCCCCGGCCTCGGAGCGGTTGAAATTGCCGACTCCTACGAATATGAGATGACCAACTCCCTCCAAATCAACGTGACGCGCCGGGTCAGTCACGGCCTGAGTTTGCTCTCCAACTTCGTTTGGATTAAGACCATCGACAATACGTCGAGCGGAACGGAAGGTAACTCCGGCCCGCCAAATCCGTTTAACCTCAACAGCTCTCGCGGCGTTGCGGATTTCGACCAAGCGCTTCGCTTCACCGCTTCGGTCAACTATCTGCTGCCCAAGTTCAACGTGAACCATGTGGCCGGTCAATTCATCAATGGATGGCAGGTCAACTCCATCGTCACCTTGCAAGACGGATTGCCCCTCACCATTACCAGCGGCGTCAACAACTCGCTCTCCGGCATCAACAACGACTACGCGGACTATGTCCCGGGAGTCAAAACTACACGGCCCGCCGGGGCCTCAAAGCTCCAGGCGTGGTTCAACCCGGCGGCCTTCACAAAGAATGCCACAGGCACCTTCGGTAACGTACCCCGCAATTCGCTGCGCGGGCCCGGCTTTGACAACGTCGACGCATCGCTCTTCAAGGAGATCATGCCCGATCGCCGCGTTCACGCCCAATTCCAGGCGCAGGCCTTCAACCTTTTCAATCACACTCTTCTCGCTAACCCTGGAACATCGGTCAATTCAACCGGAACCTTTGGACAAATCACCGCTACCAGCAGCAGCACGGGCAGTGTCAATATCCCGTCCCCTGTCGGCACCCAACGCGTACTTCAGTTTGCCTTGAAACTCATGTTCTAAGAGATGCAAATCGGAGCGGCAATTCTGCTCCTACATCGACACTAGCCGGTTGTGCGGTCCTTCTGAAACGAGGAGCCTCACAACCGGCTATTTTCCGTTTGCAGGCTTGTGAAGGGACGCGCCCAGGCTCACATGGGCCGGCTGCCGGTCACACTGCAGGCAGCGGCCTTTGAACCAGACAAAGCTCCAATGTGTTCTCAGTCGGTTTACTGGTACTCTCAATCTGGACGGAAGTTGTATATATGGAATCAAAGAGACAATATGGAGAATTTTCGCCTCAAGGTTTTTCGCGTCGTTGCAACTCACCTCAACTTCAGCCGCGCTGCGGAGGAACTACTCCTCACGCAGCCCGCCGTAACCCAGCAGATCAGAGCCCTGGAAGATGAATATGGCGTCCCTCTTTTTGACCGCAGGGGCGGCCGCATCGTCCTGACCTTGGGGGGGCAGGCGCTTCTTCCTTTTGCAGAAAGACTGAAGGCGCTCTCCGATGAGGCCTTTTCCGCTGTCACCGGCGCTTCAGGCACACAGGGTGGCCAGCTGGCGATTGGAGCCTCGCAAACGATTGGCCAGTATCTGCTGCCCAACCTTGTCGCAGGTTTCCTCCGCGAGAACCCGCGAGTCAACATAACCGCCATGAGCGGGAACACGGACGCGATGCTCGAAGCCCTCGTGGCGCATCGCATTCAACTCGCACTCATTGAAGGCCCCGCCCTTCGCAAAGACATTCATGTTGAGCCCTTTATGGAAGATCAAATGGTCCTTGTGGTACCCGCAAGCCACGAATGGGCTGACCACGATATCGATATTTCCCGGCTCAAAGAGGCCCCCCTTTTAATGAGGGAATTCGGTTCAGGCTCGCGTCGGGTGGTCGAAAACGCCCTTGCTCGTGCGGGACTTAACAGGAAGAATTTCAATACCCGGATGGAACTGGACTCCACCGAAGGACTCCTTAGCGGCGTTGAAGCAGGGCTTGGGATAACTTTCGTTTCACGCTGGGCCGTGCGAAACCAGCTTTCACTCGGCACTTTAAAACTTGCCCGAATCCGCGGCCTGAAGCTCTCTCGCATGTTTTCCCTTTCCTATCCAACCGGTCCCAAGCCCGTAGGCTTAGCCGGAACATTTAGAGCCTTTCTCTTGGCGCACCCCATGAAATTGGCGCTACCCATCGAAGACTGACCTTCAAAGAGAACACCGGGCGGGATCAATGCAGGCATCCCTGAGCACCTCGACTATCTGAATGCAGCGTATACCCGGATATGTTTCCCGGAAGGCATTTCATGGTCGCATCAGCGCATTTCTACGGGTCCGTACAGCCCAAAGAATTGGCGTCCGACCTCGGCATTTGCTTCCAATCCTATCGGAGAACAGGAAAGATGTGACCTAACTCACAACTTATAGTTTCTTATAACCAGACTTAGCTTAAAGGTTATAACCTCCGGTTATACCTAATAAGAATTTAGACTTGGACACGGCCGCCCTCGCGGAACGACGATGTTAATAACATAATGAAACAAATATTCCGATCCGAAAAAGCCTGCGTAGCTGCTGCGAGGATGGAATAGGCCGATAACCGAGGCCGTTAATAGTTTTCGGTTTGGTGCAGGCTGCCGGGAATCATGCGGCTCGCTGCACGGCAAATTGATTGCGGAAGGAAGGTAGGCATTGTGGCTAGTTCTGACGATTTAGACGTGCAGCCCGAGACGCCCTTATTGAAGGATTTGGAAGAGGGTCCGTGGCCAAGCTTTGTGAAAGAGATCAAATCGGCCGCTGAAACCAATGGAATGTCCGCCGATTTGTTGCAGCAGCTTGAACTCTCCTACAAAGAGAAGCAGGGACATTGGAAGCATGGCGGCATTGTAGGAGTTCGCGGCTACGGTGGCGGCGTCATCGGCCGTTACAGCGACTTGCCGGAGAAGTTCCCCGAGGTTCGCCATTTCCATACTCTGCGTGTAAACCAACCAGCTGGCTGGTTCTATTCAAGCGATGCCATCCGAACCATATGCGACATATGGGAGCGCCATGGATCTGGACTCACCAACATGCACGGCGCGACAGGGGATATCATCCTCCTCGGCACCACCACCGAGGAACTCGAGCCGGCATTCAATGAGTTGACTGCCGCGGGCTTCGACCTGGGCGGATCCGGCTCGGCCATGCGTACTCCATCTTGTTGCGTCGGTGAGGGACGGTGCGAATGGTCCTGCTACGACACCATGAAACTCAGCTACGACCTGACGCAGGCTTATCAAGACGAGATGCACCGCCCTGCCTTCCCATACAAGTTCAAAATCAAGTGCTCCGGCTGCCCCAACGATTGTGTTGCTTCCATCGCGCGCTCAGATCTTGCCGTAATTGGAACCTGGAAGGATGAGATTCAGCAGGACGATGAGGCTGTTGCCGAGTATGCGGCTAGCGGAGTCGACATCCAGCGCGACGTTTGCGATCATTGCCCTACCCGCGCAATGAGTTGGGACGGAAGACATCTCACTATCCGCAATGAGGATTGTGTCCGCTGCATGCACTGCATCAACGTCCTTCACAAGGCCCTGCGGCCTGGCAAGGAGCAAGGCGCCGTCATCCTCGTTGGGGCCAAGGCGCCAATTGTCCAAGGCGCGTTGCTGGCCTCGGTGCTCGTGCCGTTCGTCCGCAAAGAGGAACTGCTCGATACCCTCAAGGAACTGCTCTCCCGCATCTGGGACTTCTGGGGAGAATACGGAAACAACCGTGAACGCGTTGGAGAAATGATTCAGCGTTTAGGACTGGCGAATTTTCTCGATGGCATCGGCCTCGATCCTGTGCCGCAGATGGTTTCAGAACCGCGCGACAACCCCTATATCTACGCCCACGACATTGGAGGTGCCAAATGAGTGAAGTTATCCCTGCCAAGCGGATCACGGATATCGGTCCTCCGCATTACGAAAAGTACCTGCATCCTGTCATCAAGCGGAACTATGGAAAATGGCGTCAGCACGAGAATCTTGCGCCAGGCGTTCTATGTCATGTGGCGGAGTCCGGGGAGCGCATCTACACTGTGCGCGCCGGGTCGCCGCGCTTGCTTGGCGTTAAGACATTAAGGGATTTTGCCGACCTCGCAGACAAATTCTCCGAGGGGTATCTTCGTTTCACCAGCAGAAACAACGTTGAATTTCTGCTAGCGAAGGAAGAGAACATCGCCCCGCTCAAGGCGGAGTTAGTCTCGCTTGGATTCCCGGTTGGCGGCACCAACAACTCCATCAGCAACATCGTTCACACCCAGGGATGGGTTCATTGCCACTCCGCTGCCACAGACGCATCGGGTATTGTGAAGGCCGTCATGGATGCGCTCTATGATCGATTCACGCATGAAGACCTTCCTGCAAAGTTGCGCATCGCGCTGGCCTGCTGCCTGAACATGTGCGGCGCCGTGCATTGCTCCGATATCGCCATACTCGGCGTCCACAGAACCCCTCCCAAGATCCAGCATGACGCGCTGCGCAAGGTCTGCGAAGTTCCCACTCTGATCGCCTCTTGTCCGACCGGTGCGATTCGTTCAGCGACTGTGGGAGGGAACGCATCTGTAGAAGTTGTCGAGGAGCAGTGCATGTTCTGCGGCAACTGTTATACGGTGTGCCCCGCCATGCCTATGAACGATCCGGAATGCGATGGCATTTCCATTTGGGTTGGAGGCAAGGTCAGCAATGCCAGGAGCGAGCCGAAGTTTTCAAAGCTCGCCATTCCGTTCATCCCAAACAACCCCCCGCGGTGGCCGGAAGTTGTCGAGGCGGTAGTTAACATCGTAGAGGTGTATGCCAAGAGCGCCAGGAAATACGAGCGGGTCGGCGAATGGATCGAACGGATCGGATGGCCCAAATTCTTTGAGCTCACCGGCATCGAGTTCACTCGTTATCACATCGATGACTTCAAGAACGCTGGACTGACTTTTGCTCGTTCAACTCACATTCGGTACTAGAAGGGCGAAAGGCGAAAGCCATGGGTTTATTCAAGGAAGTCAAAAAGCCCCTCATTCGGGACACCAAGGCCGGTGGAAGCGTAAGTTCCCACCGGCCGTCATATGTTGAAAAGAACGCTCCCTGCATCGCCGGTTGCACCATTGGCAATCATATCCGCGATTGGATGGTTCCCTTGGCACAGCATAGTGCCTATGGGCGGACCGAGGACGAGGCCTTCACGCTGGCATGGCACGCGATCGTCGAGCGAAATCCCTTTCCCGCCATTAGTGGACGCGTTTGCCAGCATCCTTGCGAAATGTCCTGCAATCGCAAAGCAAAAGATTCCCCTGTTGCCGTTCAGTTGCTCGAACGGTTCGTCGGCGACTACGGGTTATCTCATCGACTGAAGCTAACCAGGCCGGCAGCTGACCAGAGCGCCGGGAGTATCGCCGTTGTGGGCGCGGGGCCTAGTGGCCTAAGTTGCGCATACGCACTCGTGCAACTTGGCTATACCGTCGCTCTCTTCGACGCTGCGGCGATGCCGGGCGGCATGATGCGGAACTTCATTTCGCGGGAGACTCTTCCGCTCGAAGTGCTCGACGGAGAGATTCAGAATGTTCTCGACCTCGGCATTGAGTTTCATCCAGCTTGCGTTGTCGGCCAAGACATTCTTGAAGAGGCTTTGGCCCGTGATCACATGGCTGTCATCTACGCCATTGGTCTGCAGAAGCCAGGCCAGATGCAAATTCGTCAGGACCCTGGCGGAACCCACTTCTGTGGAGAACTTCCCACCGAGGCTCCCGACATCCCTTCGGAAACAGCGGAGTTGACTCCTCGCACTTTAAACATGGTCACTCCCGCAATTGCGCAAGGCAGAAGAGCAGCAGAAGATATTCACGCAGCTCTACAGGGAAAGCCCCTGTCGCAGCGCATCGCTCAGACAACCATCAAACCCGACCGCATGAAACTGGACTGGTACCCGACCTTGCAGCGTCATGAGGCATCCCCAACGGATGGTAATCCCGCAGCAGTCGCCGTCTACCTTGACAATGAAGATGCGATCTCCGAAGCCGCCCGATGCATGTCCTGTGGTCTATGCATGGATTGCGAAACCTGCTGGATGTATTGCAGCAGCAACTGCTTTCAAAAGTTACCCAAGGGCGAGCACTACAAGATCCGTTTGGAATTGTGCAGCGGATGTGGAAAGTGCGTGGAAGCCTGTCCTTGCGGATACATACAAGCGAACTAACTGGAAAGGTGAGCCGCTATCATGCCTGAATTTGAAGTGAACGGACATACGTACGAAGTAGATGAGGATGGCTTCCTGCAAAACCCGGAAGTCTGGGATCGGAATGTGGCCACCGATTTCGCGAAGGCGGAAGACATCAACCTGCTTACGGACGAGCACTGGAAAGTCATTCACTACCTGAGGGACTACTACCTGAAATTTGGAGTTGCCCCCATGGTCCGCAAGGTCTGCAAGGAAACCGGCTTCAAGCTGAACTATATCTACGAACTGTTTCCCTCAGGCCCCGCCAAAGGAGCCTGTAAACTCGCCGGTCTTCCCAAGCCAACTGGCTGCGTCTAGTCGGAGAGAGACATGTCCACCCTCAACGCAATTGCCGATTCCTGGTTTCTGAAGGCGATTGAAATCTATCCGGAAACCGCCCGCGGCAGCATGATGCAAACTGGCGATCGCTTTCGCAATCCGGTTGCCTCCACTCTACGCGAATCCCTGGCCATTCTGGTCAAGGAGCTGGCTGGAGGCATGAAAGAGGAGCAAGTCGCGCCTGCGCTGGATGCCATCGTTCGCGTGCGCGCGGTGCAGGATTGTACGCCGGAACAGGCACTTGTATTTACCCGGCAACTGCTCGATGTGATTCGCGATCGGCAAGCCGAGGCGCTGTTCCCCGAACTGGAACAGCGCCTCGACATTCTCACCCTGTCTGCCAATCGGCAATACGCTCTCTGCAGAAACGACATCGCGCGTGCTCGCTCGTGCGAAGTGCAACGCCTGCGGGGCATGCAGCCCTGGATGAGGCAGGCACTGTGAGAAACAAAGCCGTTTTCGCTCTGATCGTAGCCGTTATCCCGGCCTGCGCCGGCGCAGCTCTCAGCAACTTACCCTCGCTTCGTCTGCCCCTGGCCGCTACTGTTTCCTACGCAGCTTGCGCCTTTTTTCTTGCCGGAATCTGTCTGCGGGTTTTGCGCTGGGCGTCGATTCCAGTTCCTTTCTGTATCCCCACCACGTGTGGGCAACAGAAATCGCTTGTCTGGATTCGTCCGGATTCTCTTGATAATCCTTCCAGCGGATTGGGCGCGGCAATGCGCATGGGAGGAGAAACACTTTTCTTCCGCTCTCTGTTCCGTAATACGCGCTGTCAGGTCGCCAACACTCGGGCCATCTTCACTGAAAGCCGCTGGCTGTGGATGGGCGCGATTGCATTCCATTGGGCCCTGCTGGTGATTGTCCTGCGCCACCTGAGGCTGTTTGTTCAGCAGGTCCCGGCTTCTGTTCTCTTACTGGAGAAGATTGACACCCTATTTCAAGTTGGCATCCCGGGAGTCTGCATCAGCGACCTGGTGCTCCTCGCAGGTCTATCCTTCTTGCTCGGGCGGCGTTTCGCGGATCCCGTGCTTCGCTATATCTCGCTGTTCAGTGACTATCTTGCCCTTTGGCTCCTCGCCGGCGTTGCCGCAACTGGTCTGCTCATGCGTCATTGGAGCCGCGTGGATGTTGCTGGGGTCAAGCAGTTCAGTCTTGGTCTGGCAACCTTCTCACCGGTTCTGCCTCACAACTTGGGATCTCTCTTCTTTGCGCATCTCCTCCTGGTTTGCGCCCTGGTCGCTTATATTCCCAGCAGCAAACTAATGCATATGGCTGGGGTCTGGCTCAGTCCAACGCGCAATCTCGCAAATAACAGCCGCGCCGTCCGCCATGTGAACCCCTGGAACCAACCTGTGGTGACGCACACGTACGCCGAGTGGGAAGCAGAGTATCGCGACAAGCTGAAAGAAGCTGGAATCCCATTGGAGGAGACCGATGTCGAAGCCACCTATTCAAATTGACCTGCAACCACCGGTGGGAGATTGGGCAGATACCAGCCCGGAGTTTCGCAAAGGCAGCTGGTGTTATAGCGCCACCCCCCAGAACCTCGTCCAACTTGGCATGCCCAACCCGCGCCAATGGCAGCCGTCGGATCTGGATTGGAAGCTTCCTGAGAATTGGAAGAAAACCATCCTCGACGGAATGAAAGAGAGGCTGGCAAAGTTTCGCTCTTTCCGGCTCTTCATGGATATATGCGTTCGCTGCGGGGCTTGTTCTGACAAATGCCATTTCTATCTCGGTTCGGGAGACCCAAAGAACATGCCTGTACTCCGGGCGGAGTTGCTACGCTCCGTCTATCGGAGGTACTTCACCCTCACCGGGCGTATCTTCGGCTCCCTTGCCGGTGCCAGAGATCTCACGGAAGAAGTAATAAAGGAGTGGTTCTACTACTTCTACCAGTGCACCGAATGCCGCCGTTGTTCAGTCTTCTGCCCATACGGTATCGATACTGCCGAGATCACCATGATTGGCAGGGAGTTATTGAATCTTATTGGTTGTAACATCAATTGGGTCCTCGATCCGGCAGCCAATTGCTACCGAGTAGGAAACCATCTCGGAATCCAGCCTCATAGCTTGAAAGATAACCTAGAATTCGCGGCCGACGAACTGGAAGAGATCACGGGAATCCGGGTTGACATTCCCATCGGAAAGAAAGGCGCCGAAGTGCTTTTCGTCGCGCCTTCCGCCGACTACTTCGCTACACCCCATTACTACACTCTTCTCGGCTATCTGGCGTTGTTTCACGAGATTGGACTCGATTACACCTTCAGCGCTTATGCCAGCGAAGGCGGCAACTTCGGCCTCTTCAGCTCCCACGATCTTATGAAGCGGTTGAACGCGAAGATGTATGAGGAAGCGAAGCGTCTGAAAGTGAAATGGATCCTCGGCGGCGAATGTGGTCACATGTGGCGCGTCATTCACCAATACATGGACACCATGAACGGCCCGGCCAGTTTTCTTGAGGTGCCAGTTTCTCCAATAACGGGGACGCGCTTTGACAACGCCCGCTCCACCAAGACGGTACATATCGCCGAGTTTACTGCGGATCTGATTCACGCAGGAAAGCTGAATCTGGATCCACGGCGCAACGACCGCTGGAAAGTTACCTATCACGACTCCTGCAACCCGTCGCGCGCCATGGGGCTTCTCGAAGAGCCGCGCTACATCATTCGGAACGCCTGCAATCATTTCTACGAGATGCCGGAAAACACCATTCGCGAGCAGACCTTCTGCTGCGGCAGCGGTTCTGGATTGGGAACAGACGAAAATATGGAAATGCGCCTACGCGGTGGATTTCCCAGGGCGACTGCTGTTCGTCATGTAAAGGAGACTCACGGAGTGAACCTCCTGGCCTGCATCTGCGCCATCGACAAGGCTACCTTGCCAACTCTGCTCGACTACTGGGTGCCCGGAGTCGAAGTGGCGGGAGTCCACGAATTGCTGGGCAATGCATTGGTGATGAAGGGCGAGAAGACGCGCGCCACAGACCTTCGCGGTGAGCCTATTCCCGCTGTTGAGCAGGAGGCGGCCCATGCGTGAGCGTGTACTGATCGGCACTGGGTTAGCTTTGTTCCTGGCTCTGTTTACCTATCCGGTCTGGTGGGCTGCGGCTTCGGGTACTCGCGCCGCAGCTCCGCAACTCCAGTTACCCCAGCACGCTTCCGCCTGTGTTGCTCCAGCTTCCTTCATGCGCGCTTCTCATATGCAGTTGCTCTCAAGCTGGCGCAACGATGCCGTCCGCCGGGGAGTCCACAAATTTCGTTCCCCAGATGGGCGCGTTTACGATGTCAGCCTTTCAGGCACGTGTCTCGGACAATGCCACTCGAAGGCAGAGTTTTGCGATCGTTGTCATGCCTATTCGGGCGTCTCTACCCCATCTTGCTGGCAGTGCCACAACGATCCGCAACTTGCCGCTCGGAGTATCCAATGAAGCTCACCCGCAAGGAGTTCCTGCTTACCGCCGCTGCAACCCTCGCTGGGATTGCCGGCACAAAGACTCTTTCCACTGTGAAAGCTGCTGCCGATGACTCTACCGGCGCGAGCACACCGCGCTGGGCCATGGCGATCGACTTCCAGAAGTGCCGCTGGGATCAGGGATGCAACCAATGCGTTCAGTCCTGCAACGAAGCGCATAACATCCCGGATGTCCCCCAGAAGTCACACGAAGTTAAGTGGATTTGGAAGGAGCAGTATAAGTCGGTCTTTCCTCAGCAGTCGCAATGGATCGATCCAGCCCTCACCAGTCATCCATTGATGCTCCTGTGCAACCATTGCGGTACCCCTCCCTGTACGCGCGTTTGCCCCACCGGAGCTACCTGGAAGCGCGACGACGGCATTGTGATGATGGATTGGCACCGATGCATTGGCTGCCGGTACTGCATGGCAGCCTGTCCCTACGACTCGCGAAGCTTCGACTTTGCCGATCCGCGCCCCGATATTGTGAACATCAACCCGGCCTTTCCCACACGCACCAAGGGCGTGGTGGAGAAATGTAACTTCTGCGAGGAGCGCTTGGGTAAAGGGCAGCGTCCCGCGTGCGTTGAAGGTTGCCGTGAGCACGCTTTGATCTTCGGAGATTTGAACGATCCAGCATCTCAGATTCGCTCCGTATTGCGGTCGCGTTACGCCATGCAGAGAAACCAGGAACTGGGTACTGGACCCGCTGTCTTTTACCTGCTCTAGCGTGGAGACGCATCATGATTGAAAAAGCACTAACCGGAAGCAAACGGTACTGGTACTGGGTATCTCTGCTCCTGGTCTGCGTCGCAACTGGAGCAGTGATGTATATGCGCCAGCTAAGCTACGGCCTCGGTGTTACCGGAATGAGCCGTGAGGTTAGTTGGGGACTCTACATCGGACAATTTACGTTTTTCGTAGGCGTAGCAGCTTCCGCGGTCATGGTGGTTATCCCCTATTACCTGCACAACGCCAAACAGTTTGCCAGGGTTGCAATAATTGGTGAACTTCTTGCCGTCTCTTCCATTATTATGTGCATGCTCTTTATCCTGGTCGACCTCGGACAGCCGGAGCGTGTACTCAATGTCCTGCTCTTTCCCGCTCCGCACTCTGTCATGTTCTGG
Source organism: uncultured Acidobacteriaceae bacterium (assembly GCA_903828675.1). Taxonomy (GTDB): domain Bacteria; phylum Acidobacteriota; class Terriglobia; order Terriglobales; family Acidobacteriaceae; genus Telmatobacter. Next base: position 72,564 of record CAIKND010000209.1, on the reverse strand, counting down.
GATATGGTCTCCCTTTCCGGATACCTCCTATTGAACGCAGTCATCGCCTATAACACGCTCAATGCTGAACAACGTGGCCTGCCTTCTCCATCATGGCTCAAGCCTGTCGTATACCTATCCATTCCGTGGGCGATCAGCATCCACACCGTCACAGCGTTTCTCTATAGCGGCCTTGCAGCGCGGCCGTTATGGATGACTGCGGTCATGGCTCCGCGCTTCCTGGCCTCTGCGTTCGCCGCTGGGCCAGCCCTGCTTATCCTGTTGATCGTTATATTGCAGAAGTCAGCGGGCTACGATCCGGGCGAGGAAGTCATTGGCAAACTCGCCACCATCGTGACTTACGCGGCCTCAGTTAGTACTTTTCTGGTGTTGGTGGAGATCTTCACTGGCCTCTACAGTGGCATGCCTCATGATCGCGAGGCATTGACCTATCAATACGGCACCCTCCACGGCTTGTGGGGGATGACAGCCTGGATGTGGTTTTCATCGCTCCTAATGATCGGTGCTCTATTCGTTCTCTACATTCCATCCTTGCGAAAGTCGCGCGTGGCGCTGATTACGGCTTGTGGCGCCGTGTTTGTTTCCTTGTGGATGGAAAAGGGGCTTGCGTTGATTGTCGGCGGCTTTCAACCGTCTCCCGTTGGAGTTCTCACCGCGTATCGCCCAACATGCACGGAATGGGCCATTGCCTTGGGGATTTGGTCCTTGGGAGCCTTGATGTTAACCATGTTCTTAAAGGTCACCGTGACTATTCGCGCTGCTGTGCAGTGAGGTGTGCGTAATGATGAAGTTAGGTAAGGTTTATATCGTAGGAGCTGGTCCCGGACATCCGGATTTGCTGACAGTGAAGGCTGTAAACCTTCTCCGTTGTGCGGATGTCGTGGTCTATGACCGCTTGATTCAAGAGGAAGTACTGGCCCTCGGCAATCCGCTGGCTGAGTGGTTCTATATGGGAAAATCGGTCGGCTGCCACGAATCCCGGCAGGATGAGATTCACCAGCTGTTGGTGCGGAAGGCGCTCGAAGGCAAAACAGTGATCCGGCTCAAAGGCGGAGATCCGTTCCTGTTCGGACGCGGTGCGGAAGAGGCGGAGTACCTTGTGGATCATGGTATTCCCTTTGATGTAATTCCCGGCGTGTGCTCGGCGTTGTCTGCTCCCCTCACCGCAGGCATTCCAGTCACCCATCGCGATTTCGCCTCCGGCGTAGCAATCGTGACAGGCCACTTCTCCACAGATGAGAATGAGCAGGCACTGGATTTCTCGGCGCTCAGCAGGGTTCCCACCCTCATCGTTCTCATGGGCGTGCACACTGTTGGAACCATCTGTACCCGTTTGATTGATGCCGGCCGTGCCCCCGGAACTCCCGCAGCCATTGTCCAAATGGCCTTCTGGCCGGGGGAAAAAGTGATAACCGGAACCCTGGCCACGATCGCCGCCATTGCGGCACTGGAGAAGATTGAGGCGCCTGCCACCCTTATCATCGGTGAGGTTGTGCAACTTCGCAACAAGCTCAAGGCGGCCGAACGTGAGCTTCAGATCTGCGCTGTCCCAGCCTGAAATACCACGTTTTGCACTTGCGGAGTTGCACACGCCACTCCGCAATCAATGAAGCAAGAGGAGAAGGAGACTTAAATGGCTGAGATCACGGTAGACACGATAGCTGAAGAAATGTTTCAACTTGCAACGGAATGTTACGGGAAGAAGAATCTGAAAGCAGGCGACCTGATCAAGCACTGCATCGCCAAATTCGGAGAAGATTCCTGCACCAAGGAGTTGTGCAAACTCGCAATCCGTCAACTCATCGATTCCGAGCGTTGCGTCTACAGCTACCTGGGCGGGTCTTACATTCAACTTCCCCCCAAAGAAGGCAGCGAACAAGGCTGATAGAAAGCAATCCCGCGCCATGACACTCCTCGCCAATTCGCCCCGCATGGTGATCGCCGGACTTTCCGGCGACTCCGGCAAATCCATTGTTGCCCTCGCGATTCTTTATCGATTGCGACAGGATGGATTTGCCGTGCGCGCGTTCAAAAAGGGGCCGGACTATGTCGACGCCGCGTGGCTTTCCTGGGCTTCGGGTTCGCCGGCTAGAAACCTCGACTCCTGGTTGATGGGGATGGAGACTGCTGCACAGTCGTTTGATAAACACTGCCTCCGCCTGGGGTTCAATCTGGTTGAAGGCAACCGCGGGCTCTTCGATGGCGCTGACGCCGCCGGAACGCACAGCACTGCCGAACTGGCGAAAGCACTCCAAGCGCCGGTATTGCTGGTAGTAAATGTCGCGAAGATGACACGCACCGCGGCGGCACTCGTGTTGGGATGTCAACATCTTGATCCCAATCTGCAGCTTGCTGGGATAATCCTCAATCGCGTTAATGGTTCGCGCCATGAAATGGTGATCCAGACTGCGATCGAGTCAGCCACCGGCCTGCCGGTGCTGGGTGCAATTCCCGCCATGAAAGGGGGAATTCTTCCTGATCGCCATTTGGGCCTTGTCACTCCATCTGATCATAAAAACATGGATGATCTGCCCCGCAGGTTGGACGCTGTTGCGGCCCATCTTGATATTCAACGCATCCTGAGCCTGGCCACCACTTGCAGCCCATTGAATGTTCCCGATGGAACTGCATGCAGTGATGTGTCAGTCCAACATCAATTAGGCAATAACCCGGTGCGCATTGCCGTCGTCCGCGATGCCGCATTCAACTTCTACTACCCTGAGAACCTTGAGGCACTTGCCGCCGGCGGCGCCGAACTTGTGTTTGTCTCCGCTTTGGAGGCGGCTGAGTTACCGCAGGACATTGACGCAATCTACATTGGAGGCGGATTTCCTGAGGTTCATGCGTGCGAGCTGGCCGCAAACTCCTCCTTCCTCAGATCTCTCCATGCGGCTGCGGAACAGAAGATGCCGATATATGCAGAGTGTGGCGGGCTCATGCTCTTGGCGCGGTCCATTCAATGGAATGGAAACCGCTACACCATGTCTGGAGTGATCCCGATCGATGTGGATGTCGACGCCGTTTCACATGGTCACGGCTATGTGGAGATGACAGTGACCGAGCCTAATCCGTTTTTCCCCGAAGGCGCAGTCCTGAAGGGACACGAGTTTCATTATTCGCGTATTGTTCCCCAACTGGTTATGCCCCTCGCGGCCTGCAAGGTGACCCGGGGCACGGGATGCTATGACAAACGCGATGGGTTGATCTTTAACAACATTTGGGCTGGTTACACGCACCTGCATGCGACCGCATCGCCGGAGTGGGCAATCTGCGTCTTGCGTCTTGCGCAAAAGCATAAGGCCGAACTCCGAACTCGACCGGCGATCTCTATTCAAAGCGCCAGCGCCCTTTCATCTCCTGAGTTGGACCAGCTTTCATCATTGCTCGGAGATGCAAAGGCAGCGCCCGTGCTGCCTTAAATCAGCTTTGCATTGAAAGGTGTTCATGACTCTAATAACGTCTTTCGCCATTTATACCGGATTGGCCTTCTTCCTCGCCGGAAGCCTGTGGCGTGTATTCCAGTACTCTCGCATGCCCGTCCACTTAAGGTGGGAGATTTACCCAGTGCCGGGTGAAGGCGCAAAACGGGCTGCACACGGCGGTTCTTACTTCGAAGACGAGGATTGGTGGAAGACTCCTCGCCATGCGCACCCGCTCAATGAAATTAAAGCCATGCTGGCTGAGATCTTCATGCTACGCGGTGTCTGGAAGCTCAATCGCTCTCTATGGTGGGTCTCCTACCCGTTCCATATCGGGCTTTACCTCCTCATTGCCGGCTGTCTCTTCTCCGCCTCTGGAATTGTTTTTGCAAATTATCCATTTGCTCCTGCACTGTTCCTCGCAACGCGTGTCTTTGCATGGGCAGGTCTGGCGCTGACGCTTGGCGGCAGCGCTGGCCTGCTCCTGCGCAGAATTTTCGATAAGCAACTACGGAATTACACCGCTCCAAGCCATCTGGTAAATGTTGGAGGCTTCGCGCTTTCCTGTTCGCTGATTCTTGTTGGAGCCATAAGCGGCACCATGCCGCCCCTTAAGGACTCCGTTTTCGGCCTCCTGGCAATGCACTCGGCCCTGCGCTTGCCTTTGATTTTAAATCTGGGACTACTGTTGGGATCAGCCATGACCGGGTATATTCCCTTCACTCATATGGCCCACTTCATTGCGAAGTACTTCACCTATCACTCGGTGCGATGGGATGACGCTCAGAAGAGCAAATCAATGGAAGTCCATATCGCGGAGTGCCTTGCCTATCACCCCACTTGGTCGGCATTGCATATCGGCCAGAATGGAACAAAGAGTTGGGCCGAAGTTGCGACATCCAGCCCCATCGCCACAGAGAGGAACCAGCAATGAGCAACTTCACTCGAATCAGCGATGCATCGAGTCCGGGCCGTGAACCAATAGCCGATCTGGATGAGAATGACCTGACACCTCTGCCCGCTGCTCTCAATAAAGGGAGGCAGGGGCCTGCACTTACTCCTCTAGGCGTTCAGAGCGTCGACCGCTGCGAATGCGGCCTCGATGGCGCCTGCGCCTTGAACATCGCGAGGCCAAAGTCGCGCGAGGAGGAGGACGTTCTTGTCGCCTCATTCCTTTCCGGCCTGGAGAAACTGTTCAGCAAGGAAAACAACTGGACATTTCTCCAGCCTCTGCTCTTGACCATGGAGCACTGCACTGGCTGTCAAACATGCTCCAATTCCTGCCATATTTATGAATCCAGTGGGCGCCAGGAGATCTATCGCCCCACATTCCGCACTGAGATTCTTCGTCGCCTCTACTTCAAGCATGTAAAGCACGGCGGTCTGGTCAGCGCCTGGCAGCATGGGAACATCGAGTTGAATTGGCCTCTCGTCGCACGTCTCGCCGAACTCTCGTATCGCTGCAACCTTTGTCGCCGTTGCGCGCAGGCTTGCCCCATCGGCGCGGACAATGGGCTTGTCGCCAGGGAGCTGCGGAAGATATTCAGTCAGGAAATGGGAATAAGTCCGAAAGAATTGCACGACAAGGGATCCATGTTGCAGTTGAAGAGCGGATCTACCACCGGCATGAACCCGGCCGGAGTGCTCGACAACATGAATTTCGTTGATGAGGAAATGAGTGAAAAGACCGGGCTGGAGATCCACACGCCCTGGGACGTGGAAGGAGCCGACTTCCTCGTCATCCACAATGCCGGTGAGATGCTTGCATGGCCGGAGAATCCAGGCGCATTCTCCGTCATCCTGAACGCCGCTGGCGTGAAGTGGACCTTATCCTCTGAGCTTTCCGGGTACGATGCCGTCAACTATGGCCTCTGGTACGACGATGCGCAGTTCTCCCGCGTCGCGCTAAAGCATCTGGAGGTTGCTCGAAAGCTGAAGGTAAAGGCAATTGTCGTGGGAGAGTGCGGGCATGCGCATAAGGCGCTGGGCGTGATTGCAAATCGCATTGCCCTCGGCGACCTCGATATCCCAGTCGTAAGCTCAATGACTTTGTTGCGTGACATTGTGCTCAGCGGAAAGCTTTCGTTGGACTCCTCGCGGAATGACTTCCCCATCACACTCCACGACCCCTGCAATATGGTTCGGCTCATGGGCATCGTCGAACCGCAGAGGGAGATTCTGCGAATGATAGCTCCTCGCTTCCGCGAGATGGAGCCCCACGGTGTCGATAACTACTGCTGCGGCGGAGGCAGCGGTTTCGCAATTATGAGTCCCAATAACTTCGGCGATTGGCGGTCACAGGTATCTGGCCGCAAAAAGCTGGAGCAGGTCATGGACGCATTCTCAGGCTCTCTTGATCCGGCGATCTCAAAATATGTTTGCGCACCCTGCAGCAACTGCAAAGGTCAGTTGCGCGACTTGTTCACGTATTGGGGCATTTGGGAAAAGCACCGCATTCTTTATGGGGGACTAGTCGAATTGATCGTCAATGCCATGACGGACGTGAACCCTGGGTTTATAGATTGGCAATGGCGCTAGTTGTAAGCGGCGCATAAAGTACCCAGGACGCTTCAAGTAAAGAGGCGGTGCTACCACTTCCATCTCGGAGTGATAACACCGCCTGACTTAAAGTACTGCTGCAGGCCGGATATGACACTCAGCTCTTGAGCACACCCGCTGAAAGATATTTGCGCCCATCCCAGGCTGTGTTCACAACCGGCAGCTCCGGCGTGGCCGTCAGCAATTCGATCGCCCCATGATGCAGCAGAACTGTATCTTCCACCTTGGCGCCCTTCAGGTTTGGGTTCCAGGCAAATGCCTGCTGGCTTGTTACGCGCTCTCCACCCCCAGGGCGCGCTACCCACTCGCGTTCGAGGTAACCCGTTGCACCGCCCTGGTGGTGCATCTTCTCTTCCCCACCGCATCCCAGCGCCGCATAAGCCTCCTCGGCCACCCGGAAAAGCTCATCGCTTGTCGTCCCTTCGCGAGTGGCGCCCTGAAGCCGAGCATTGACTTGCGCAACAACTGACATCCGCTCGTCAAACTCCGCCACCGCCGCACCGAACTGCACAAAGCGAGTCATTGAAACCGAAAGACCCCAGCGCCTGGCACAGAATCCCAACATGCCCAGTCGCTCCAGAACTCCGGCGCGCGGCACGGCATGACTATAGCCCAGTGCCCGCCGATCGACCGCCGTCAGATAGGTGCTCGGCATGATCCCTTGGCCGAGCAATTGTTCTGCAAGCATCGCCTGGAACGTTCGCTCACTCATCCCCGGCTGCGCACGGCGCAATACGGCAGTCGCGACTGTTGCCGCATGACTCCCCAGCCACCGATACCGGGCAATCTCACCTTCTGTGAGTTCATACCGCAGGCTCTGCATTGGCAGCACTTCATAGCCAAACTGCGGCATATCGCTTGCAACTTTCCCGAAGCCGACGATGTTGCCAATAGAAGCGGGAACATCGTTACCAAACCAGGGGTTGACCACCGGCTCGTACCCCAGCCCCAAAAACTCTTCCTCCGCCATGCGAGCGGCTTCGTTGTTGGTGGTCAGATAGAATGCCCCGCCTTCCCGGGTTACCAGCAGGCTGGCCGCACCGGATTCTCGCAGCACGCCCACGCGCACATCCACCACGCCGGCCGTAGCCCAGGCGATGTTTTCGTGTCGCGAGATCAGTACGGCATCCATCCCCTTGGCCAAAAGGAAATCGGCAATTTGCTTGCGCTTCGAGGCGACTTCCGCGGTGCGCTCCACATCCATGTCCATGAAGTTCTTTTCCACTTTCATCCTTCCTTGCTATGCCTTTGCCACCGCAATGGCAGGCTGGTCCAGCGTGCGATACTTCCGGCCGACCCCGAACACCGCGAGCGTCCCAATCAGCGGCATGATACCCACGAGCAAGAAGACCGGCGCGTACGATACGCGATCGACCAGAAATCCGGTCAGCAGCGGAAACAGCATCCCGCCCAACCCTCCGGCAAGACCCATCAGGCCAGCGGCGCGTCCCACCTGGCTATCCGGAAATAAATCGGTTACCGTGGCAAACATATTTGCAGAGAGGAAATTGTCGGCGGCAATGGCAATGCAAATCATCACCATCGCCGGGACGAGGTTGTGTATGAAAGGCACTGCAAAACTGGCAAGACAGAGCAGCGCGCTGCCATACATCGAAATGCGGCGCGAGTTCCGCACTGTAAAGCCCCTGCGCATCAGTAGGCCGGCAACCCATCCGCCCGCTATGCCGCCCACGTCTCCCATCAGGAACGGAATCCAGGCCACAATGCCAATCTGGATCATCGTCAAATGGCGTGCGCTGAACAGATAGCTCGGAATCCAATACCAATAGAACTGCATCACCGGACCGATGAAGAATCTGCACAGCATGACCGCCCAAGTCGATGACTGGCTTAGCATCGCACGGATCGAAATGGCACCCTGCCCCTCGGCGGCGTCCACTTTGGGATCCTTCTTATATAACACCCACCAGAGCGGAATCCATAGTAGCGCAGCCAGTGTGGGGACCATGAACGCCACGCGAAACCCGAAATGCTGTAACAGATAGACGATCAGTGGCGGAGCGATGGTCGCGCCGATTACGCTGCCTCCGTTGAATATTCCGATAGCCAGCGTCCGGTCCTTCTTGGCAAACAGCCGGTTAACCGTCTTGATGCCACCCGAATACGCGCCGCACTCGCAGGTTCCCTTCGCGAATTGGGTTACACCGAGCTGAAGGCCAGAGCCCGCTAGTACCTGCGATCCGGTAGCTGCGGACCAACCAAGCACGGCCAGCGACAGTCCCATGCGCGCACCTAACTTGTCCATCAGGTAGCCCATGGGGAATTCGCCAGTCATCATGCCGAACCCCAGTGCGGAGACGATACGTCCGTACTGCTGGTTCGTAAGACCAAAAACGGTCCGCAGCACCGGCGCCAGCACAGAAATTGTCTGGCGGGCAACGAAGATTATGACAGTAAGGAAAAAAAGCAGACTGAGAACGATCCAAGGATGCCGGCTCACCCGGCCATTCGGAGCAGTTGTGGTCTCATCGCGGCGTATCTCTTCGACTTCTGGCAAGCGTCCCCCAGCAACACATAGCGGCAGGCCCGGCTCTGCGGGCGATGCCCACGGAGCAGCCTCCAGCTTTCTTGGCAACCGGTTTGTCCGCGGCTAAAAGCTACGCCTGCATCCTGCGTGCTTCGTACCACGGGCGCGCGCTCTTCAGCACCCGATTGACGTTCTTCACGTTCTGCGCACCAATGGTGTTTAGCCACTCTTCAAGTGCCGCCGGACCCTGTTTTGCATACACTGGCACGCCATCCTGCCACGTCGCCCGGCCAGCCAGGACACCATGAAATTGCACGCCGCTCTCCGCCACCAGTTCCAAAGTCTCTACGAACACCTCGCTGCTCACCCCGGCCGACAGATAGATCATTGGCTTGTCTGTCAGGGCGGCTGCCGTGCGCATCAGTTCCATCGCCTCCAGGCGCGTGTGCAGTTTCTCGCCCTTGAATGCCTTCGTGCCCTCGACATACGCCATTTGCACGGGGACCTCGAGCTTCAGAACGTCCGCACCGTAGCGGTCCTTGCTGAACTCTTTCATCGAATGCAGCACGATCTCCGGCTTGCGGCTGGCGTACTCTATCCCCGCCTGATCCTCACCATGCACGGGATACCCGAGGAACTCCAGAAACAGGGGCATGTCGACTGCGCGGCACTCCGCACCAACCCGCTCCACCCAGGCCTTCTTCTGTTCGTTCACCCACTCCTTCTCGAATGGCGTGAAGTAAACAAGAATCTTAATTGCGCTTGCGCCGGTTTCCTTGATGCGCAAGGCCGACCACCCTGCCATTAACGAGGGAAGCCGTTCCGGTTGGTCGGGGGTGTATCCCGCATGTTCATACGCCAGCAACAGGCCCTTCCCGTTGATGTTTTTGGTGGCCTCCAGGCCATACTCAATATCCAGCAGGATCGAAGAAGCGTGTTTGGTGAGCGTCCTCGCCACCAACTGCTTGAACTCAGACATCATTTTTGCGGGCGGCTCGCTTACTCCCAGTTCCCGCGCCAGCATATTCTTCAGTAGCCCCCGTTGATCCATGGCTACCGCGGCAATCACACCCCGGCCATCTGCGACGGCGGTCAGTCCTGCGAGCTTTCCTGGGGTCAGCTTCGTTTGCACATCTTCTCCCATTGGGGGCTCTCGAATGAATTGGCGGCCCTTTCTTGCTGGAAGCCGCACTCACGACAGCTGATCGTTGGCAACCGATTGGCTTGTCCGGGCGAGTCTGGAAGACTATATCCAACCCCATCTGCCACTGTCAATCGATTGCCAAAGATTACTCGCAATCCGGAACTCGTCCTGCGCGCCCTGCTGCGGTTGTGCCTTCGCAGGACTTGCTCTTTCCACCTGCAGGGTTGCTTCTGCGCCATCAGCCTGCCGAGATCTAGTAGCTGATTTCAACTCTTAAGAGGCGGCCGGTCTGTCTTGTCCTGCCCTGCAAACAGGTAAGAGATACGTCAGTGCCCATGTCTCCATCCACAGAGTAGGAAATCGATGGCGGGATCATCGAGCAAACCGCGCACTCCGTCCGAAGTTCCTTGGCATAGTCGAGCCGGGCCTCGAATTCGTTGTAGCCAGAATGGGTGCTGGGCACCGTCAGGCCGGCATCCTCGATAGCCGTGCGCGGATCCTTTGCGCTCATCTTTTACTTCGCGACATAAGTTTCCATATTCAGAACCTGCATGTGCAACCGATTGCATGCCACCCCGGCAGAGGTGCTCTAATCATCCAATGGCTAGCTTGGACAATTTCCGCTTGGTCGTTTTTCGGGCAGTTGCGGAACAGCTGAGTTTTCGCAAGGCCGCGGAAGAGCTCTACCTGACTCAGCCCGCAGTGAGTCTTCAGATCAAGGCGCTTGAGGAAGATATAGGGGTCCAACTGTTCGATCGGACCGGAGTGCACATCACGCTAACAGCGGCAGGAAAGGTGCTTCTTGAGTACGCCGAACAGGCCAGCGCGCTTCTGGCCCAGGCAGAACATGATATTGGAGCCCTCAGTGGAGACCACGCCGGGCAACTTGCTCTTGGCGCTTCCACGACCATCGCCCAGTATGTATTGCCGCGCCTGCTAGGCGAGTTCTGCCGAGAACATCCACAGGTTCACCCAACTCTGATCAGCGGTAACACGGAGCACATCGTAGCTGCAGTGAAGCAACAGAATATAGCGTTGGGATTGATCGAAGGCCCGGCGCGCAGCCGCGACGTCAAGACTGAGCCGTTTCTTGAAGATGAGTTGGTGCTGATCGCATCCACCGCACACGAATGGGCAGAACGCGCCTCAGTCTCGTACTCTGAGATTGCCGCAATCCCATTGCTCATGCGCGAGCGTGGCTCTGGCAGCCGCCGGGTGATCGAGATGGAATTGCAACGGAAGGCTGTCAAGAAAAGTTCGCTGCATATCGTAATGGAACTAGATTCGACCGAAGCCATCAAGTCCGCAGTGGAAGCAGGTTTGGGAGTTGGATTCATTTCGCGCTGGGCGATTGCCAAGGATATGCGGCTGGGCAACAGTTTCAAAATTATCGAAGTCGAAGGACTGCACATAAATCGCGAATTTCTTATCGCGTCCGCAGCCGGTCCCGAACCGCCGGGACTGGCCATGGAATTCCGCAGGTTTCTCTTCTCGCGTGCCGGCGCGCGGAGAGCGTCGGGGCAGGCCATGTCAGGGCAATCTTCCACGACCCATAAGAAGCGCAAATAGGGCATTATTACTTCTGCTTGGACGTGATCGCGCACCTCTGTGAAACTTACCATGTGTCCAAGAGCCTATTCTTCATCGGATTGATCCTTGCTGCCAGCGGTCTGGCATCACCCCCCGTGGCGTTGGTTGGCGGCCTCATCTTTGGATTCACTTTCGCGCATCCCTTTCAACTTGAGTCCAGGAGGCTCTCCAAGTTTTTGCTCCAGGCGTCGGTCGTCGGACTCGGATTTGGCATGGACTTGCAGCAGGTTCTCCGTGTGGGACGGTCCGGATTCATCTATACCGCCGGCAGCATCAGCATAGCTTTGCTCCTGGGTTGGGGACTCGGAAGACTCCTGCTCGTCGAGAAGAGAGTTTCCTTTCTGATCTCGGCAGGAACCGCCATCTGTGGGGGCAGTGCCATTGCCGCAGTCGCCCCAATCACCGAAGCCCTCGAAGAAGAGATCGCGGTCTCATTGGGAACAGTCTTCATGCTGAACTCGGTTGCCTTGCTCACTTTCCCCCTGATTGGAACGGCGTTTCATCTGACTCAAACGGAGTTTGGCCTCTGGTCGGCATTGGCTATTCACGACACAAGTTCCGTGGTCGGCGCAACGGCAAAGTTCGGAGCGGTGGCTCTTGCTATCGGGACCACCGTGAAACTGGCTCGTGCTCTTTGGATTGTGCCGGTGTCTATCGGGGCTGCATTGGCAAGCAAGAGCAAAGCGCGAATCCAGTGGCCCTGGTTCATTCTCTTCTTTTGCCTGGCCGCGGTTGCCAATACCTACGTGCACATTCTTCAGCCTTCGTATCCTGTGTTCAAGCACCTTGGCATCATCGGCTTGACGGTCACTCTCTATCTCATTGGGACGGGACTCTCGCGGAAGACAATTCGTGAGGTTGGCGTGCGGCCGCTCCTGCAGGGAGTTTCTCTCTGGATCATCGTCGCAGTGGGATCGCTGGCATTAATCCGCAGCGGTTGGATTCACCTCTAGAAAACGTGTTCAGGGTATCCAGTACAGCTACTTTGCGCTATAACTCTGGTCTGGAGAGAGGTGCTGCCAAACCCAGCGGCGGTACGGAGGGCACCGACAATGAGGTCTTCACGGTGTTCTAGTACTACATTCCGTAGTCCGGGGCGTCTGGCTCATTTACAAGGAAGGGGCAGTCCGCTATGCGAGCTGCCCCTCTTGCTGTTCGAAGTAGAAACATGATGTGCGCATTCCCTGATGCTGGGCCCAAACTCAGTTCAATAGGAGAGCTTAATCGGAAACGCCAAGACGGTCCACAACTTCCAATGGAAGCGCTTACCCCTGGTTCAGGAGCTTCACGAGATTGTCGTGGCTGATCTGCAGGCTTTCGAGGGGCGGCCGGTCTGTCTTGTCCTGCTCTACAAATAAGTACGGAACATGGTCATTGCCGGTGATACGGAGAATCGACTTCCAGTCCAGTGTGCCCAGGCCGACTTCGGTGAAGTATTCTGAGCCGGTTCCAGTATCCAGCGTGGTTTGCGCATTCGGCTTGCGATCCTTCACGTGAAGCGACTGAATGCGGTGACCATATTGACGAAGCATCGCCACCGGATCATGCCCGGCCTGCGTCACCCAGTAGCAGTCCATCTGCCACTGCACTAGCGAGGGGTCCGTATTCTTCAACAGTATCTCCAGGCCAGTGGCACCGCCGTATTCTTTAAACTCTACGTTGTGATTGTGGAAGCTGAATTTCATGCCCATCGACTTCGCCTTGGCGCCCCACTCATTGTATTGATCAGCTCCACGCTTGTACCCGTCAGCGGAGTTGGCGATCGTCAATGGAACCATGGAGCAAACAATGCATTCCGCCCCGAGTTCCTTCGAATATTCGAACCGGGAATCGAAGTCGTCATATCCAAAGTGCGCACTCGGCACCGACAGACCTGCGTCAACTATGGCGGCTCGAAGATCCTTTGCGCTCATCTTGTACTGCGCGACATAAGTTTCCACTTCGCTATAGCCGATCTTGCGGATCGCCTTCAGCGTCCCGGCCAGGTCGTCCGCCAGGCTCCGCACCGTGTAAAGCTGGACACCGAGCGGTCGGTCCATCTTCCTGGCAGATGCCAGTGGTCCGAAACTAATGGCGGCCAACCCCGCTGCCGCACTGCCAAGGAACTCTCGTCTTGATTGCACTGTGACTTCTCCTCTCAACTGCATTGAACAAAAATTCAAGTACGCCCCCGGCGTTGTGTGCGCGATGAGCGGGACTTATGGACGCTAACGTAGCGAGTGGCTCGCGCCCGTCGTGATCTTCACACTTGTCCCTGCCGAGTTCGCCGCGCCTTTGGTTGTGGATTCCCTACCGCCGACAACGGTCTGGTCTTCCATTACAACTACACCGTATCGCGCTAGAGTTACATTTGCCGCTCTGCCTCCATCCAGCACGTTCGTCATCTCATGTGGAAGGTGAAGCGTCTCCGCATGGGAGGCAAGGTTCTCAAAGATAAAGACATCCTTTCCAATGCCAACGCGCCGATAAACCTCGACTCCTTCAGGAACAGCAGGCAACTCCGGGCCAACTCCACTCGCCTTTAGCATCCACTCGGCCGCACGCCGCATTGAAGCGTCATCGAGTGCAGCACCAATGTATGTAATACTTCCACGGCCCACACTGCGCGTTATCGCGGCTGGCTGTCCGTCCAGCCATCCATCGCTCTTGCTGTAGCGCATCAGCACCTTCACTTCGGGCGCAATCGCAACCAGCTGCTCGACTGAGCCGTCAGCAGTTCCCGTACCCCAGATGCCTGTCACCGTTACCGGAGCCTTGATTGCGTAAAACTGCTGTACCGCACCACCCAGTAATTCCGTCAGCGGACCAGGCTGCCGCTGGGGCCAGCGCGAGTTATCTCCATCCTTCATGGCAGAGTGCTGCCCAAGTACGAGGTGGCCGCCCGCCTTCACATAGCGGATCAGATTCTCAGCCTCGTCCTGCGTCAGAACAAACAGCCCCGGAGCAACCACAAGCTTGTAATGGGCAAGATCGTCGCTGGGCTGCACGATATCGAGTGAGTGGCCCAATCGGTGCAGGGGCTCGTAATAGCTCATCAACTCGGCGATGGGATCGTAAGAGCGATTCAGCTTCTGCCAGTTCAAGACCCATCTGCTGTTATACGAGTGCAGAATCGCAATTTCCGACCTGACGACCGTTCCTTTCAGCACGGGGCCGGCCTTATCAAATTCACGACCTACTTGTGTCATTTCCGAGTAGAGCGGCATCGGCTCACCGTTCACCTCCACAATGGCGCCGTGGTTCTGCTCCTGGCCATTCAGGGCATCCCGCCACTGCCAATAGCTCATGGCGTCCGCGCCATGGCCAACATCGTGCCACAACACCGCCCGCATCTCGCCCTTTTCGAGCATGGTGTTCACAGGCGCCCATCCGGTTGGGCCCGCTGTGGTCTCAATCACCCAGAAGTTCTTGCCCTTGAATCCCCGCGTCAGATCGTGCGCCGCGCCATTGCGGATTGGTTCGAACGGCCGCTGGCCGATCGGATCGTCCCACGCAGAGAAATCCAGATCTCGGCTCACCACGTAGTGATCGTAGCCATCGAACCAGCCCATCGTGTTGGTGGTGATTCGCTGCCGAGGCTCCGCGCACTGCCGGATCACGTCGATCTGGTTCTTCTGGTAGCTGCGCCATGTATCGCTGACAAACTGATTCCACTTCAGACGCAACCCGGGGTTGTCACCGCTCGCCGGAATCGGAATCTGATCCCATGCGTTGTAGGTCTGGCTCCAATAGTCGGAGGACCACCGCCTGTTCAGGTTATCGAGCGTTCTGTATTGCCCCTTCAACCACTGCTGAAAAACAGTCCGCGTTCCCGCATCGAACGAAGGACTCCTGTACTCATTGTCGATTTGCCAGGCAATGACATTCGGATTGTGGCCAAACCGGATCGCGAGCTGTCTGACAATCTCGCGCCCCAGTTCTCTGTACTTTGGATTCGACCAGTTGAACGCCTGCCGCGTACTATGTTCGAGGTGCTTGCCGTCCTCCGTGGTGAGCAGGGTCTCCGGATACTTTTTCGTAAGCCAAGGGGGCGGCGCACAGGTGGGCGTCCCGAGCACCACGTAGATACCGTGCTTGCCGGCCGCATCAACCGCGCGCTCCAGCCAGTCAAGATCGTACTTCCCTTCTTCCGGCTCCAGCCTGCTCCAGGAAAACTCTGCCACCCGCACCAAGTGCATGTGCGCTTTCTGCATCAACTCCAGATCTGCATTCCAGCGCGATTCCGGCCATTGTTCCGGATACCACGCCGAACCCAGCATCAGCGGCGGAGGCTCCGGCATCTGGGCAAGAGCAGTCGGCCAAACCACCCCGGCGCAGCACATGGCCATCAAAATGCGAATAGCCGGGCTCTTCCAGGCAGAGAGCAAACGAACCCCCAGAACGAAAATCAACAGAATTGAAAGGTAGAAACAATCTATTCCAATCGATCACTGCCGTCAAAGGGGACTTCCAGCTCCAACGGCGCCAGGGCCTTCTTGCGCGATGGGCAGGTCTCCAGTGCGCAGACCGGACGCTGAGCGAGTTCGCGCAAAAGGAGTTTGCGCGCATCCCCGCGAGGATGACGGACGAGAACTTCGCGGCGGAGCTGACCTAGATCCTCCAGCCAAGGGCCAAGATCTTCGGGCAGTTGCGCGTCGATCTCGCCGCGCAGTCGCTGGGCCAGGGCCGGGCTCTCGCCACCGGTTGAAATAGCCACTTGCAGCTTACCGCGACTCACCACCGAGCCGAAAAAGAAGTCACAGTTCACTATGTCGTCCACGCTGTTGCACACGATGTTGCGCTCAACCGCACCCCGATGAATGGCGGCGTTCACCTCGGGCGCATCGGTCGCTGCTATCACCAGCAAGAAGCCGTCGAGGTCATGGGGCTCGAAGCAGCGCTCAACCCATGTGAGTTTGCCCTCGGCGGCCAACTTCCGGACCTCTGGTCGCGCTTCAGGGGCAATCACGCAAAGTTCGACTCCGGTCGGGAGCAAGCTGCTGATCTTGTCCAACGCGACGGTGCCCGCACCCACTAGCAGGCAGCGTCGGCCATCGAGATTCAGGAATACCGGCAGAAGACTCATGGTCTGGCTCCTCCGAAGGAATCAGGGTCAATGTATTCCGAGGCTATTCCTGCAGGCTGGCATTGCCCAAATTCAATTTGCTGACGAACTGCCGTTAACTCAAGCGGAATAGACTGCACCAAGAGAATATATACGACAGCTGCAGATTCATGATCATCGACGGCTGGGCAGCCTAGCTGCCTATCCACAGCCCCTTTCATCGAGCCGGTTTCAGAGTCGGCCTCACCCGGTTTGATTCGCTCTCGCCCTGTCGGCCAGTCGCAAACCGGTCCAAAACTGCGGCCCTTGCCTCCAGTCTTCGAACAAGTCTCACGTGTTTGACTTGGTGGCAAAGGTGGACCGACCAAATGCCCTACGTTCTTGCACTTGATCAGGGAACAACAAGTTCCCGCGCAATTTTTTTGACGAGGCGGGTACGATTGCCGCCACTGCACAACACGAATTCGAGCAGTTCTATCCCCAGCAGGGATGGGTCGAGCACGACCATACTGAAATCCTTACAAGCCGACTCTCTTGAGCCGCGGAAGCGCTTGGCCTGGTTGGCGCGAAACCCCGAGACGTAGCTGCCATCGGCATCACGAACGAGCGCGAGACGGTAATCGTATTGGAGCGGGAGACAGGAACACCGATTCATCCCGCGATCGTCAGGCAAGATCGCCGGACTGCTGCGCAATGCAGCCGATTGGGGTAGAAGGGCCTCTTCCGGTTCGGTCCAGAGGCCCTTCTACCCCGCACACCTACAACAAATGAACAGCTATCTAATGGCCTACTTTTGCTCCGCCCCAGTGGCCTGGTTTTACTCCGCCCTTGACACAAGTCGACCATAACTCGCTTTCGAAGCTCACTGCATGTCCTCAATCGTGGGTATCGCCATGGCTTCTCACCTTCCATCCCGCCAAATCGGATTGGTGAACGCTCCGTCTCCTGCAACATCCCAGACCGCGAAGCGAGCCCATGTCCACCCCGGTGTCTCGACAAGCCAGACATAATCATTCTCATCGAATGCCGGTGTAGATTCGAGGCTGATGACTTTTGTGTGAGTAGTCGCACTGTCGCCCCACACCAATTCAGCGAGACGCAAGGGGAAGGTCGAGGATATTCTTGCTTTGATCTGGATTCTGCGATCGCCTTCCGGCGTCATGGATGCCGCGGGCAGCAGCAGTTCACCGGTGCTTATGAAGCCATCGCCCTTGGCTACCGACATCAGGATGCGATCGTAGTGATCGAACGAAGGCAATTCCGGCAGGCGTAGATAGTTGATGTTCATGTGTCCGTAGAGCTCATCGGCGGAACTGATCTGAAAGACGTCGACTTCACCGACCATGCGCTTGTGCAGACCGAGGTTGTTCAGATCATCGATGGTCTTAAAGGCGCGCTCGCCCAGCCTCGGAGAAGATAAATCAGAAGGCATTGCCTTCCAGCCTGTGCCCAGATAGCTGCTGTCTCTGAAGTAGGGCGTGTCAAGTATCTTGTCTGGGTAGCCTGTTGAGCCCTTGGTTCGCGGATGGGTTTGGTAGACAAGCCCGCCCTCTGCCTTGATCATGCGCCACGCCTCATCGGCGTTGTTAACGTGATAGGCCTTTCCGTACTTTTCGTCTGAGGTGACGGTGGCCTGATCCGGCTTGCGGTCCTGCGTCCAAAATACCGGGTGAGGAAATACCAGCCCCCAATGTCCGCCCAAGTGCACGTTTGCTTCTTCGGCAGGGATAAGCAGGAAGTCACTCCCTGATAGTGTCCGGCAGAGTTTGTAATATTCCTCGAGTTCATGGAGCCTGAGGTCCGACATGTCAGCAGGATGTCCATCGCCGTGGAAATCCATGATCATGGCGGAGTCCAGGCCGATGGACTGCATGACCGCTTTGAAAGGAGGCTTCCAACCGGGCCCATTTTCCATGGCCTGGACCGTATACGCAACGTGCCAGTGCGGCTCAAAAGTAATAAAGCCATCCAGGTGAACAAATCGATCGTTGTGCGTAAAGGCCAAGACACTTTTCAGGGTCTGACTGGAATCTCCGGCGCCAGGCAACAGGAACAGGCTCATCTCCTGACTGGAGTCGGGAGGCGCGTTCATCCAGGGATCGATGAGCGTGTTGTCGTCTGGGTATTGCTGAATTCCGAGGCCAACCTGTCCGCGCCAGGAACTGAACCAGAGGTAACCCTGATTGGTGGTGTAATCGCGCGCGAAGAGATAGCGGTGCGGAGGTGGAAACACGGCGATGCTTCCTGCACCCATCTTCGCGGCAATGGCGCGATAGCGCACGGCGATTGAGTGACGATCCGAACTGTAAGGAGGGGTCATCTCCTCGAGCTTTCCATCTGTGTCGTAATAAGAAATACGGGAGGCCATGTTCCCTCCGGCAGTGCGATCCTGCTCGGCCGTCATCTGTAAGCCGGCGTCGTAGTAATACGCTGTGTCAGGCTCCTTGGTGCTTACAATGGCGGCCTGCTGAATGAGAGGAGTGCCCGGGTAGAATGTGTACCTGAGCGATCCGCTGAAGATGCCGAGTTTCAGCCCATCGAAGATGATTTCGACTCGGTTGCCCACGGTCCGCGCGACTGCGGTTGCAGGATGGAATTCCTGGCGAAACTGACGTGTCCCCATCGGACTTGCAGGCGGAAAGTCAAAGAAGGCGTCCCATCCGCCGATGCGTTTCCCGGTGGTGCAGCGAAAGTAGGGCCTCGCCAGCACGACGATGTTGCGGCCATCGACAGAGATTACGGAGATAAGCGGCTTTGTCGAATCAAGAGAAAAGACAGCTTGCCATTGATGGCGCGACGCATCGTTCCAGGTAACTTCGAGCGACTGACTCGATGATGACACGGAGATAGGCCCTGGCTTGACTTCGGAGGTATTGAGAAGAATCGGCGCACCATAAGCATAACCAAGCGAGAATACAGCCAACATCGTCAAGACAATGCGCTTCATTTGAACTCCTGTTCTGTAGAGCCTGCCGCTACAAACTGCTTCTAACCATTCTCAGGTTCTTAACCAAAACGCACGGGCCGGCAAGCGTCGATTCTGACCTGTATTCTACCCGTGCCACTCTTTTGGCATATCTGCCAAAAGAGAGTCGGCGAGGAGGTCTTCGCCGGAATATCTTGATCCGTCTCGCCCCCTAATACAATGAGCGGCTTTGTGCGGCTGCAACAGTCACAGGGACCTATTTTGAAATAGTCCAGTTGCAACGTAACTCTCCGTCTTCAGCAATTCATAGCAATTATCTTCAGAAGGTGGAGCGGGGCAAGCACAAAGCGACGGCAAGCTATTTCCGGCAAACGGGCGCTGTTTCCGCAGCGCACGAAGAGGCATCCTGAAACGCGGCATGTACCGAATCTATATTTGCAACAGACTGTTGCGCGCCGCCCTTGAGACTTTTCCCAAACAGGTAAACCACGACGCAGTCAGGACCATTCTTTCTATTCGCAACGAAGGGCGGTGGTTGGTTCGACCTGGGCTGCACGCATTGCGGGAACCAGTATGGCCACCGTCGAGACCACTAGCAGTACAGCCGAGACGATCGCGAATGTGAGCGGATCTGCTCCGCTAGTGCCATAGAGCACGCTGGCGGTAAAGCGGCCGATGACTAACGCAAACACAAGCCCGATCGCGAGTCCCAAGCCCGTTAACAAGAGGCCCTGGCGAAGAACCATCTTCAAGACAGAGCCGCGCTTTGCGCCAAGCGCCATGCGGATGCCGATCTCGCGGGTGCGGCGGCGGACGGAGAAGCTCATAACGCCGTAGAGTCCGATGGCTGCGAGCGTGAGACCGACCGCACCGAATATTCCAAGTAGTAGCGCCGAGATCCGCGGCAGCAAGAGTGACTTATCGACGTGCTCCTGCATTGTTTCGGCGTTAAAGACGGCCATGTTTGGATCAAGTGCGGAGATCTGCTCGCGAACCTGCTTTGCAAGTCCCAGAGGATTTGCGAACGTCTTCACCATGATTGTGGTTCCGAAAAAACTGTTGGCCTTCTCCGGCGCCGCGTTGAGAAAGATGTATGCGGCTTCAGACGGCTTTTCCCCAATGGTCCTCAACTTCGAGTCTCGCGCTACGCCGATCACCGTATAGGCGTCCTTGTCCTGCCGCATGGGTCGGCCGATCGGATCCTGGCCAGGAAACAAATTCTCTGCCATAGTCTCGTTAATGATGGCGACATGCTGGTCGTCGGTTTGAGGCAGGAAGTCCCGGCCGCGCAGCATGGGAATCCCCATGGTCTGGAAATATCCGGCGCCAATGTTGTTCACGTTGGCATTGACGGATTTTTGGGGGCGGTCCTTACTGGCATCCACATCGAACTTGTTGCTGGTGCCGCCAAGGCTCAACGGCACCACTCCCACAAAACTGACCGAGAGGACACCGGGGAGCAAGGCAACCCGCTCGCGTAACCGGGACAGGAACTGCACTCCCTGGTCGTGCGAGTAGTTCTGGAGTTTGGGATCCACGGTCATGATCAGGATGTTACCTGGGTTGAACCCGATATCAATGGAAGAGGCATTTCCAAGGCTGCGGAGAAAAAGTCCGGCGGTAGTAAGTAGCACAAGCGACAGTGCAACCTGAACGATGACCAGCGTATTGCGCAGGCCCGAACGTCCAACGCGGCCGAACAGGGCCGGACCGTCTTTGAGCGCACCCACCAGGTCAGGGCGCGATGCGCGCAGAGCCGGAACCAATCCGAACAGGAGAGCCGTAACCACCGATAAGCCCAATGTGAACGCAGCCACGCGCCAATCGACGTTGAAGTCGAAGACCACCGGGAAGGGCAAAGGGAGTTGGAAATTGGAGATCGCTCTTGCGGCGCCCGCCGCCAGCAAAAAGCCCACGACCGCGCCGGATAGCGCCAGCAGGAAGCTCTCAATAAGCAGTTGTTGGATGAGCTGCCGGCGTCCTGCGCCCAGGGCGAGTCGAATGGCGATCTCCTTTTGACGCCCTGCGGCGCGTGCCAGCAGGAGGTTCACGACATTCGCGCAGGCCACCAGCAGGACGAGCCCCACCACCACCATGAGCACTGCCATCAGGGTGAATGCGGGTGTAGCAGAGCCTGCGATGAGGCCGCCTGCTGTTTGCAGGGTTACGCTCTCATGCTTCTTTTCATCCTTGCGGTAGGCTTCGTCAAGGCGCTTTTTGACGACGTTTACCAGCACCAATGCTTTGGCTCGGCTGATCCCCGGCTTGAGACGGGCGTCGAGCATCAACCACTGATAATCCCGCTTCGACTTGATTCCTCCAGGCGCGGCGAGATCCGGCATGATTTCTTCTGCAACCGAGAGCGGCACCCAGAACTCGGAATCGATCCCGCGATCAATGCCGTAGAAACCAACTGGCGCGATTCCCACCACGGTGAATTGGTGCCCGTTCAATGCGACTTCGTGATTGAGAATACTTGCGTCGCCGCCGAATCGCCGCCGCCACAAGTTACTGCTCAGTACGGCCACATGGTCGCGGCCAGCCGTCCCGTCGTCTCCAGGAAGAATGGGACGGCCGAGCGCCATCGGTACATTGATTGCCGTAAAGAAGTTGCCGCTCACTGCCTGGCCCCATACGCGTTCGGGATCTTGCTTGCCGCCAATGCTGGCTGGAATGAGGGGAAAGTGCGCGGTGACGCCGCCTTCAAAAACCTCTTTCGTTTGCTCATTGTAGTCGAGGTAGTCTGGATAGGAAAACGAATCCCCTTCCGAGAACATCACCACCCGTCCGGGATCCCTTACGGGCAGCACGCCCCAAAGCAGGCCATTTGCAACACTGAAGACCGTGGCATTTGCAGCAAACCCCAAAGCAATTGAAACGATCACGACCAGGGAAAAGCTGGGAGACCTTAGCAGGCTCCGAAGAGCAAACCGAAAATCCAACGCCAAATTCTCCATGGACGCCCTCGGGGGTTGAATTCCTTTGCGGAAGATACGCAAATGAATCCAGAAAAGTTCTCCATGCGCTAGCAGACCGTCCTCTACTTGGCGATTTCCTCCCGGCCCCAGGGCTGAGCCGGATATCAAACCATGGCCAGGCCTGTTGTCGTAAACAAAGGCGCATGAGATCCTCTTGCAGCCATTTATCTCGATGCCACCGACAACTTGCTGATCCGATGAATCTCCTCAGAGTGAAGCGATTGCCTAGGCGGACCGTTGGGCGCTAGGCTGAGTTGGGAGGGACGCAATGAGACAGATGGAAGCCCAAATTCTGTGCGTCTCAATTGTGGCCGCAGCCACTGCCGTTCTAGTGTGGATTGCCGCGCCGCGGGATACAAGCGTGGCTGGCATGGTGTTCGCGCAATCACAAGCGAATCCAGCCGCGGGAGATTCCTCTCCATTTCCAACCGAGAATGGCACGAAACTGGCTGCGATTTCGGTCGACTACCCGGAGCAAGGGTCGATTTTTCCACCCGAGATCTCCCGTCCAACGTTCCTTTGGCGTGACGCCTCAATTGGCGCATCCATCTGGACCATCGATGTGGCGTTCACAGATGGCTCGACCGAAATCCATACAAAATCAGGGGGCGAACGGCTGCGCATTGGCGAGATCGACCGACGTTGTGTCTCCGCAAGTAACGAACTGCCCAAACTGACGCCCGATCAAGCCGCGGCACATACCTGGATACCGGATACGGCAACCTGGGAGGCAATCAAGCTGCACTCCAAGGAACATCCCGCCATCGTCTCGATCAGCGGATTCCTGAGCGGCCATTCAGACCAGCCAGTTTCCCGCGGCATGGTGACTATCGAAACTTCGAAAGATCCTGTGGGAGCCCCAATCTTCTACCGCGACGTGCCCTTGATCCCTTCGAAGACGCAAAAGGGAGTGATCCAGCCGCTAGCCAAGCAAGATCTGCCGTTGCTTGCCTGGCGCCTGCGGAACATCGCCGAGCCCAATAGCCGTCTGTTGCTGACGGGCATGCACACCTGCGCCAACTGCCACTCGTTCTCTGCCGACGGCAAGACGCTCGGCATGGATCTCGACGGCCCCTCCAATGACAAGGGGCTCTACGCACTCACCTCAGTCAAACCGGAGATGAGCATCCGCAATCAGGACGTGATTTCGTGGAGTTCCATCAAGGATCGCACGGCTTCGCCGTCGAGAATAGGCTTCATGTCCCAGGTTTCACCGGACGGCAGATACGTCGTGACCATGTTGCGGGACAAAAAGGCGGAACTCCCAAGTAGCTACTTCGTAGTAAATTTCACCGACTACCGGTTCCTGCAGGTCTTCTACCCGACGCGTGGCACCCTCGACTGGTACGACCGCGCAACGGGTGAAAAGCAGCCCTTGCCCGGCGCAGATGATCCGCAATACGTGCATACCGACGCGGTTTGGAGCCCTGACGGCAAATACGTGGTTTTTGCCAGGGCCACCGCGAGAGATCCATCATCTGGAGGCCAGAAGCTTCCCGATCACGCCAACTCTCCGGATGAGACCCGGATACAGTACGACCTCTACCGGATTCCCTTCAATGACGGCAAAGGCGGTGATGCGGTTCCGATCGAAGGCGCTTCTCACAACGGAATGAGCAACAGCTTTCCCAAGGTTTCACCTGATGGTCGCTGGATCGTCTTTGTGAAAGCCCGTAATGCGCTGTTGATGCGCCCAGACAGCGAACTCTACATTGTGCCGGCTGAAGGAGGCGTGGCAAGGCGGTTGCGTTGCAACACGCCGCTGATGAACTCCTGGCACAGCTTTTCACCCAACGGCCGTTGGCTGGTCTTCTCCTCAAAGAGCCGGTCGCCCTATACCCAGATGTTTCTGACACACCTCGATGCCCAGGGAGATGCCAGCCCGGCGATCCTGATCGACAACGCGACGGCGGCGAATCGAGCAGTCAACATCCCCGAGTTTGTAAATATCGCTCCGGATGGAATAGTAAAGATCGACGTACCAGCGGCCGAGTCCTACCGGTTCATCGACGAGGCTTCTGAGCTCACCGCAAAGGGGCAGATGGATGCGGCCATTGAGGTATGGAAGAAGGTTCTCGAATTGGACCCCGGCAACGCCAAGGCCTATATCTACACCGGGGAAATACTATTGTGGCAAGGAAACGCCTCTGAGGCGGCAAGATACTTGCAGAGGGGGCACGAGATCGATCCCGACTCATCACAGACCGAGATCGATGTGGGAATTGAATTAAGTCTTCGCGAGCAGTTCAACTCTGCAATAGCGACCTCGGATTGCAGGTCTGCTGCTTCTTACGGCAAAGAGATTCTCGCTGTGGTGCCGGACGACACCGAGATCAGCAAAGCCCTCGCACGCTGCGAGGCAAAACTGAACAGCCGTTAGGCGCAAACTGCACTAGCGAGAAAGTCCTGCTGATGGCGTGCTAGAAATCCACACTTAGGATAAAGTCATGGATCAGCTCTTGCACTGTGGAAACGCAGTGATGCGCAGCTTTGCGGCCGCGTATGGGATCAGCGTGATGGTCTCTTCCGGCTCGTCGCTCGCCACTGGGCTTTGCGGTACGGGGCCGGCAACGCCATCTTCCGCTCGCCACGGTACTAGCTTTCGCGCCTTGACACTGAGCTGTACCGGAGCGTTGCGGCGGCTGAACGGCGCGTGGCCAACTTCACCTTCGTTGACGATAATGCTCTTCGCGGGTGAGGCGGCATCGATATTGAGCGCGTAGTTCCACGCCGTGCTCGGAAAGACCTGCCAGTCGGCCGCAACGCCACGGTCGCGGAGCTTAACCCAGCTCTCGCCGATGCCGTAGGAGAATACCAGTGGACCGCGTTCCACGGCTATAGAGTTGTGGAACCATTGAGAAATGCGCGGAATCATTTTAAAGATAATTTCGACCCGGTCGCCTGCGCGCCATGCACGTTCAATTCGGGCAAAACTGCCGGCGGTGGGAGCCGGTTGCAACTGATCGTTCACCTTGATGGTGCTGCCCTCGGCCCACGCCGGGATCCGAAGCTGAACCGGAAAGCTGAGCGGTGAAGCAGGATTGACAGTCAGGTGAACTGTGCCTCGGAAAGGATAATCCGTCTCTTCAATCACGTGAACTGGAGTGCCGCGCACAACGGTGTGTACTTCACAAGGCGCGTAGACCGCGGCGACCAAGCCATCGCTTGCGTCATTCTCTGGTGACCCCGAAAGCAGGAAGAGACTTGCAGCAAACTTCGGCCAGCCCTGATGGAAGTTGGCGGTGCAGCAGCCGAAGTTGGGTTCGAGGCCGTATAGATTCGATTCCGGGCCATTCGTGCTCCAGGGCTTGAGATGCAAGCTGCACTCGACCTGGTTTGACTCCTGATCATACTGATGTGCCCACATGTCGTCGGTAAGCGTTCCGGGCAGAGCGTTGAAAGCCAGCAGTTCAAGACGATCGCCGAGAGCGGGATCGCCTACAATGGCGAGTGCGCGCTCGAGCGAAAACATGTATTCGACTACGGTGCACAACTCGGATCCCTGCGAGGGATCGAGGCCCGCAAGGTGCTCGTCGCAGGAGAACATGCCGTTAGGGAGGCCGTGATACTTGTTCAGTTCGGAGATCATTTTGAGGACAGCGGAGCGATCGACCGGAGAGCCGGAGACGAGCGACCAGACGGGGCCGGTCTTGATAGCCTGTCCGTTGTTGACGCCGTGGGTGGCGAGCGCGAGGTCCTTGAGACCGTTGCCCTGGTTGAGCTTCAGGAACTCGGCAGTGATGCGCTGGGTATATTGGAAGTTCTCGAATTGCGCCATCCAATCGTAGCCCTGCGTGTGCAGCAAGCGTGCGAGGTCCAGCAGATACGCGGACCTGGTGCGGTTGTAGAGCCAGACAACGCTAAGCAGGTTGTCTTGCCAGCGGAATTTTCCCCAGTCGCGCAGCGGACGCGATGGCAGCTCGGCGAGCTGATGCTGGAAGTACTTATCCATAAACGGGATTACGCGCGGATCGCCTGTGGCTTCGTGGTATTGAGTGAGTACTTTTAGCATGACCATACGCGGCCACCAGTCGTTGTTGGACGCGGGCCCGATCATGCCGTTGGGAGTCTGGTGCGTGAGTGTCCAATCGATGTACGGCTGTGCCTTGGCTTTGAGGCGGGGATCATCGAGCAGGTAAGCGAGAGGTAGAAGGCCATCGAGGAAGTAAGGGCCGCGCTCCCAAGACTCCCCAGTGCCGCCGAGCCAACCGCTATTCTGTCCCACATCGGCCCAGGTTTCGTCCAGGTGTCCGCTGAGTCCACTAGCCTGAATCTCAAGCTGATCCTTAAGCCAGCCGCGCGGTCGGATCGAGCCTAGTGATAGGGAATAGAATGCGCTTGAAGTGAGAGGGGCCCGATCTTTGACCACCGTCTTAGTAGGGGAAGGAGCTTGCGCAGATGCAGGGACTGCATTCCCGGGGGGCGACGGCAGGCGACCGAAGGGAAGTAAGGGGGCCAGACCAACAAGTCCGATCCGATTCAGAAAGCTACGTCGCGTAGAAAAGGACATCGATGATCGCAGCACTTTCAACTCCTGTGTAAGGACTGCAGCCATCGTATATAACTTGCGATCCGTTCGCATGGTACACATGGTCTACTCGCAGCCTGCTCATGAAGAATTCCTCTGCTGGAAGCAATCATTGACATTTTGGTGCTGGGCAGGCCTCAGTTAAGTTCACTGGTTCCGCAGTTCGCTCAACTGCGAGAGCGCTCTCCTTCAACGCTCAGACAAGGTTGGAAGCCTTTGAGCGGTTCCAGGATTACCGTACCCTGGCAGGATTCAGGCGAGGTCGCCGCTCCCTGATGGTCGCGTCAACTTTATGGTTTGCCTTCGAGCTATACCAATCCTGGAATTGCTATAGGCATGACGTGATCCCAACATTCGACAGGTGGACTTAAACAGTCTTTGGAATGGCACTAACTAACCTATATCAATGATTCCTCGATGGATTGCAGTGGTGGCGGCCTCGGTTCTATCTGCGACTTCCAGCTTATCTATAATGCTGTTGACGTGATTGCGGACCGTATTACCGCTGATTTGGAGGGCGCTGCCAATCTCCTTGTTCGTAAGCCCACGAGCGATCAGGACGAGGACCTCTAGCTCTCTTGCCGAAAGACTCGTACGCATCATTCGCTCTGCCAGACGTGAGGCAATATGGCGAGGGAAGTAGCGCCGACCTGCGTGGACCGCCCATATTGCTTCGATCATGTCCGATTGCGGAGCATCCTTCAGGAGATAGCCTTGAGCGCCTGCCTGTACTGCGCGGTAGATATCTTCGTCTGTTTCAAAACTAGTGAGGATAATCACACGAACATTGATCTTAGCGCGTTTCAGGGCGTGCAGAGTGTCAATCCCGTTCATGCCAGGCATGCGCAGATCGAGCAGAACCAGATCTGCGGGCTTGAGCCTAAGTATGTCCAGCGCCTCTTCGCCGCCGGCCGCAGAGCCCACCACCTCAATCCCCGCTTGCGTGCCAAGCATACTTGTCAACCCAGCCAAAACGACCGGGTGATCATCTACGATTAATATTCGAACTGGCGTGCTTCGGGGATCGGGCATCAAATCTGTACTCCTTTACAAATTCCCATAACAGCTTTGGCCATGATGTAACAGTTAAGCGAGGTGGCAACGGAGCCGTCGCCTGAATCCGCGTACCCTCACCTTGCCTAGTATCGATTCTGAACGTAGCGGAGATGCTTTGGGCCCGTCTACGCATCCCACGGATGCCGAAGCCCTTTGGACTTTCGTCGTGCAGAAAACCGATACCATTATCCTCGATCAGCAAACTGACCGAATCTTGGTTGTAGCCGAGGAGGATGGTCAGTTTGGTTGGGTGTGAGTGCCTGACGGCGTTTGCAACAGCCTCCTGTCCAATTCTGAAAAGGGTATCTGCGATCCGGAGGGGAATTGGCCTGATATCGCCCGTCTCCTCCGCGGTTACTTGGACGGTTCCGCCATCGACCATCCGCAACGCCAGAGTCTGCAAAGCGGATGAAATATCCTGTGAACCAAGCGACTCGGACCGAAGCGTTGCGATGCTCCGTCTGGCCTCCTCGTGGCTGTGGCGAACGAGGTTTCTGGCGAGGTCCAGTTGTTGAATCAACGGGGAAGATTCTCCGTTCAGTCCGTTCCGAATTGCCTGAAGTTGAAAACCAATTCCTGCAAAACTTTGCGCCAATGTGTCATGCATTTCGTGTGCCATGCGCTCACGTTCCTCCAGCACGCCCTGGAGGCGCCACTGTGCCAGGCGATGGTAGAAGAAGTTGATAATCAACGCGAGCAACAGCACGGCAAAGACAATTGCAACGATGTGCCCGGTGCTCCACCATGGCGGACCGGCCAGGACTTCAAGGTCCTCATTGGAACGCAGCAACAAGGCGAAAGGAGTGAGGTTGTGAGTAAATAACGAGTCGACGACGCAGATGCCGCGCAGACGGAGACTGCTATCCAGTTTAAGCTTGTTGAAAAGATAGTCGCCGCGGCCCGGATTCATGATGGCTCGGAATGACTGCGTCCCGTAGTCGAGATCAAGGAGCAGCGCATTATCTGGTCCCTTCTTTTTGCCGGCGAGGCGTCCGCGAACCTCGATGAATGTCGCGTCATATTTTCCGGTAGATGCTTCAGATACTGTTACTGAAACAGGCGCGACGGGGGCGCGAGCCCAAAGCATTTGAACGGAGGCACGTTCAAGTGTCGAACTGAAGTCGCCTGGATGCACCTCGCCTGTCACTTCAACTTCATCGCCGATCTTGAGCGTAGATGAAGAAGGATGAGGAATGTATACGCCGCCCGTGGAGTCCTGAACGAAAAGCATGGGCGTGGTCAGTACCACCACACCTCTGATCGTAGCGATAGCGGGCTTGGCGAACGAAGCCAGTCTCAGGCTCGCTATTGTCTGTATCTTTTTGTCGAAGCGGGTACTCTTCTGTTGGTCTGCCGGGAGTTGTTGCTCTCGTAAGAATGCAGAGCCTTCGTCGACCTGATCCGTCAGTTCAGGAGTTCCCTGACCCGTCCCCCGAAGCATCTCGGCCAGATCGTCATGCGTGGCGGGGCGGACTACGATGTTGCGCCAGGTGCCGCCAGAAAGGTAGGATCGAAGCCCAACCCGGCCTGAATAGGCGCAGTCCTGATCATCGATGCCAAGAGAAAAGTGATTCGCCTGCGATGGCGACCCAACCGCGGCTACAATCTGGCAATCGTATGCAAGTAATTTCAGATGATACCAATGGAAAGGGCGGATGGCCCCTGGTCTTCGATTTTGCTTGATGACCTCCATCCAGCCGTACTCAGCTCGACCGAGAACCAGTGCGTTGTCCCTCGTGCGGATTCCAGCGTAATAACCGCTGTAGGAGTTGACCCCCTCTTCTTCATTCCCCGAACGGATTATGAGGCCCGCGTCCCCATCGAGGCCCAGAAGACTGACATCGCCTTCAATGGAGTAGTTATGCCAGTAAGGTGATCCAGTCATCAATTTGGCGCCTCGCTCATCGGAGTCATTGCGCATTAAGCCGTTCGCGAGTTCCC
Organism: uncultured Acidobacteriaceae bacterium; assembly: GCA_903828675.1. Classification (GTDB taxonomy): domain Bacteria; phylum Acidobacteriota; class Terriglobia; order Terriglobales; family Acidobacteriaceae; genus Telmatobacter. The sequence goes on along the minus strand of CAIKND010000209.1, from coordinate 42,891 downwards.
AAGTGCCACCAAATGCCTTCCACTCGTCAGCGTTGCCCTTGGCAAAGGAATCGCCATAGGGCAGTCCGCGGTTTGGACTATGAAGGTAGGCACGCAGCGCAAAGCATCCCAGGACCAGAAGGAGGCATAGAAGCGATCCAAGCACGACCCGGGAGGAATGAAACGGCAGGTGGCTCATTGCTTAGAACTCCAGCGCCAGCGGCCAAGGGTCCAATCCATGGAGGTCATTCGCTGGACCTCCGGCGTGCCAATGTCTTCGCGCGTAATGAGCTTTGGATGAAGATGTACGATGGTGGGTACTGCTTGTCCGAGCAGCCGGGCGTGAATCAGCTCGACTGCCTGCTGCCCCATTCTCCTGGCATCCTCCTGAATCACAGAGTCCAACCATTCCGAATTCAAGCCTCCCAAACCGAGAGAATCAAAGGCAACAACTCTGACGGAGTGGTTCTCTGGCCTGGTTCCGAGCGCCGAAAAGATTCCAACGAACGTGTCCCCCGTGAGCGCGACAACCACATCAAGATCTGGATTGGCATTGAGCGAATCTACAGCCGCCTGGCGTTCGTGTGCAGTGTTAAACGACCCGAATCGCTTGTCAACGATATGGATCCCAGGGTCATTCTGAGCAAGAAACTGCTCAAAGGACCGGGCACGAATCATAATTCCGGCGATGTTTGGATTGATACCGAGAAGGGCCACGGTTCCATGGCCCTTCAAAAGGCCGGCGACTCGCTGCGCGGCAATCTGGCCGCCCTCTGCGTCATCGTTGAGGATATAGAAAAGACTCCCGCCGGCTGGAATTGCGAGTGGGGAACCAATGATCACTGTAGGGATACCGAGCGCGAGAGCGCGATTCACAGGCGTAATAAGAGCCAGACTCTGATCTGGAGCCAGAACCAATCCTTGGTAGTTCCCGTCCACGATCTTATTGACTAGCCTGATTTGCGCCTGAACATCATCCGCATTTGTGGGTGCATTCCAATAAACTGATACCCCTACCCGATCTGCTGCGTCCTCAGCTCCGACATGAGCGGGCTCCCAAAGAGCATCGCCGTCAACCTGCGGGATGACGGCGATTCTCTCCTGATGAGGTGATTGGCAAGCCGTTGGCCAAAGGCAAAGACAGCAAATCAGACCAGTCAAACCAAAGGGGGGCCTCCTCCTCTTGGAGTATCCGAATTGACGTCGTCCATTCATCGTCGAGCAGGACGGAGTGTACGCTAAGCCCCCGAATTCCGGCAAGGCGCTCACGGGATATAGTCCATTTGGGCTACTTCGAGGAGCATTGGTCCGGGCGTACAAGGAGTTAGTCACTAAGCCGATATCAGTCCATGCAGGCCGGTAGTCGCTACATTCCCGCCCTCGTCTCGAGAGGGTGTCGAGCGCCTCGCTATCTCCCACCTTGCAGAAGCCATCCAATATCGCAGCCTCGATCGCATCTACTGGGCGTAGAATTAGCAGCCGCCGAGCTGTCGTGAAACAAACATGCTCCAAATTCTGGACTACATCGGCCGATCAACCGGCAAGAACTTATGGAAGATCTCGCAACGGTTTGTCTGTCTCGATCAAACGCATCCGATTTCCAGGGAGAGCCTGTTCACGCTACTGCCCCTCAAAAATAGAGAAGGAGAAGGAATGAAGTTCCCAGTCAACAGATTTGCCGCAACCCTAGTCCTGCTGTTCTTCTGCCTCGGTATCCTTCGGGCGCAGAGCAAGTTCGACTCACTCAAGAGCGGTTTTGAAAACCCGCCACAAAGCGCTCAACCTCGCGTCTGGTGGCACTGGATGAATGGCAACATCTCCGAAGAAGGCATCAAGCTGGACCTCGCGTGGATGCACAGGGTTGGCGTGGCGGGGTTCCAGAACTTCGACGCTTCATTGTTGACGCCGCAGGTGGTGGACCACCGCCTGGTCTACATGACCCCGGAATGGAAGGACGCCTTCAAATACGCGACGATCCTTGCCGACCAGTTGGGCATGGAAGAAGCCATCGCGGGTTCGCCGGGTTGGAGCGAATCGGGCGGCCCATGGGTCGCGCCCGCCGAAGGCATGAAGAAATATGTCTGGAGCGAAACCTACGTGGAAGGCGGCAAGCCATTCACCGGCACACTCGCTCATCCGCCATCGAACACGGGCGCGTTTCAGAACCTGGAGACTCAGCGCGCGGGGCCGATTCCGCACTATTATGCCGACGCCGCAGTCATTGCCTATCGCAAGCCACCGGTTGATGTGCCTCTCGACATGCAGCACGCCAGGTTCACATCGAGCAGCGGCTCGCCAGATTCCGCGATGCTCACCGACGGCAACCTGGAAAAAACGACCAAGCTGCCGATCCCTGCGGTAGGCGAATCTTCCTGGATTCAATTTGAGTTTGCCGCACCCACAACCGTACGTTCAATTACATATGTAGTGAAGAACCCTCTTAGGATTACAACAGCACTGTTCGGTATTGGCGCACCCGCCAAAACGTTGCTGGCTAGCGATGATGGCCAGAACTTCCATCCCGTAGCGGATCTTCCAGTCGGCCGCTTTACCGAAAGCACAATCTCTTTTCCAGCGGTGACCGCAAAGTTCTTTCGCCTCGCATTCATACGCACTCCGCCCGCTGCGACGCCAGCCAACATTCCTTTGGCGGGAACCCGTACGCCTCCCACCGACTACGAAATCGCCGAGCTCGTCCTCCACGCCGGTGCGCGTGTCAATCGTTTTGAAGAGAAAGCCGCCTTCGTTACAAACCCGGATCTTTATCCCCTGGCGACCCCCGCAGTCGCTCCCGCTGAGGCAATTGCAAAGTCGGACGTCGTTGACCTCACTGCAAAGATGCGTCCTGATGGTTCGCTCGACTGGACGCCGCCACCTGGCAACTGGGTCGTTCTTCGCTTAGGGTATTCCCTGGTTGGAAACACTAACGGCCCCGCCACCGCCGAAGCTACCGGCCTCGAAGTCGACAAGTTGGACCGCAGGTACGTAAAGAAGTACATGGATACCTACCTCAACAGTTACAAACAAGCCGTCGGCGCCGACCTGATCGGCAAGAGGGGTCTCAGGTATGTCGTCAATGATAGCTGGGAAGCTGGCTCGCAAAACTGGACCGACAACATGATCGCGCAGTTCAAAAGACTGCGAGGCTACGACCCCGCGCCCTGGATACCGGTGCTCGCCGGGTATATTGTTGAAAACTCCGAAGCCAGCGATAGATTTCTCTGGGACTTCCGCAAAACCATCGCCGACCTGATCTCAACCGAGCACTATGGCCAGTTGGAGGCCACACTGCACGAGTGGGGCATGGGCCACTACAGCGAATCGCACGAAACCGGGCGCGCCTTTGTCGGCGATGGCATGGAAGTAAAGAAACTCGCTGAAGTGCCTATGGGCGCAATGTGGGTTCAGACACCGGGGGTCAACCCGGAGGGCTTCAACCCTCAGGATTACACCCTCAATGCCGATGATCGCGAATCGGCGTCAGTGGCTCACATCTACGGGCAGAACATCGCCGCTGCGGAGTCCCTCACCACATGCAATCCTCTTACGGCATGGGCATGGTCACCGGCAACTCTGAGGCCCACCGCCGACATGGAGTTCCTCAACGGCATCAACCGCTTTGTCATTCATGATTCGGCCCACCAGCCGCTCATCAACAAGGCACCCGGCATGACGCTCGGCGAGTGTGGCCAGTGGTTCAACCGCAACGAAACCTGGGCCGAGCAGGCCGCTCCCTGGACCAGCTATCTCTCCCGCACCAGCTTCCTTCTTCAGCAAGGACACTTCGGCGCGGACATCATCTATTTTTACGGCGAAGACTCCAACCTTACCGCGATCTTCCACGACAAAGCCCCCGACGTTCCTGCCGGTTTTGGTTTCGACTACGTCAACGCCGATGCCCTCATCCACGAACTTGGCGTTGCCAACGGCAGAATTACTACACCGGGAGGCACGAACTACCGCGTACTAGGGCTCGACCCGTACAGCCGTCATATGTCCCTGCCCGTGCTGCGCGCTATTCACAAACTGGTCGCCGATGGAGCTGTTGTTGCCGGTCCAAAGCCGATTGACGATCCCAGCCTCGCAGACGATCAGGCGGAATTCAGCAAGTTGAGCGACGAACTCTTTGGCGATGGCGCCGGAGTACGCCACGTCAGCAAAGGCACCGTCTATGCCGGTCAGACTCTCGGCGATGTTTTCAGCACTCTGCATGTCGCACGCGACTTCGACTACACAAAGCCAGAACCCGACACGAAATTGCTCTTTGTCCATCGCAAACTCGCCGATGGCGAGCTCTACTTTGTGGATAACCGCATCGATCGCAGCGAACAAGTGGACGCGACATTCCGCGTCGCCGGCAAGGCGCCGGAGTTGTGGCACGCCGATACGGGCAAGGCGGAACCCGCGTCGTTCAAGATCGCTCACGGCCGGACCATGGTGCCCCTCAATCTGGAATCATGGGGTTCAGTGTTTATTGTCTTCCGCGATCCTACCAGCGAAAGCTCACGCACCCTGCCGGCAAGCGCCGAGAAGGTGCTCGCAACCGTGGAGGGCCCGTGGAAGGTGAGCTTCCAGCCGGAGCGCGGAGCGCCAGCCTCCGTCTCGCTCGACCGGCTTTCGTCATGGAGCGAGAACCAGTATCCAGGTGTGAAGTACTTCTCCGGGATGGGCACCTACACCAAGACCGTCGACGTTCCAGCAACCTGGCTCAAAACCCGTGCGCACGTTTGGATAGATCTGGGTGAGGTAAAGAACCTTGCAGAGGTCACGGTGAATGGCAAGCCGCTCGGCCTTGTCTGGCATGCGCCCTATCGATTGGACGTAACCGCAGCCGTGAAGCCCGGTGCAAACGAACTCTCTATCAAGGTCACGAATGCCTGGGTCAACCGGCTTATTGGCGATGAACAACCGCGCGCAGTCAAGATCACCTTCGCCGACGACAAACCATACAATGCGAACTCGCCGCTCCAACCTTCGGGCCTGATCGGACCGGTAACATTGAGATCCGTCACGGTGAAATGAAGGAATTGTGGCATACTGCACGATCCTGCACGCAGGCGGCCTGCTTTCAGTTAGTGGGCCGCCGATTCCCCTCCAATGCAATCCTGAGCCCCCTCAGATGGGAGCCGCGCGCTAACGCGCCAAGAGGCATTTGCAGTCCAGCATGGGGCGTCTGCGCGCCCTAAAAGGATGAAAATGCCGCATATTTCACATTCCTGAATAGAAAGAACTTAGCCGCCATTTTTCACAGCAGATATGCGCGCTTCCAGCAATGCAAAGGACGCACAAATTGAATTATCAAAGTCCGTCCGTGGACAGCTTTACAACGGCCAATTCATTTCCAGAAAAAGACGCAATACAGAGAATGATAGATGGCGTAGAAGTGGTGGTAAGCTCTGACCCCGAAACTGAAGCGATGATCGAGAGATTGCCTGAATCGGTAAGGATCTTCCAATCGTATCTGAAAATCCTCAGCCTAAATAGGTTTAACGGGGATTAGCTTCGGCCGTAGGAATTGCCCTTTATAGCAGCCGGAAAGCCCCGGTAGTCCGAATGTACTACTTCTTGCAGGTCGCATTTACTCATGTGCGCCCCATCCTCATGGAGTATCGTCAGTCCGTTTTGAAAACGCCTCATCTTTCGGAAACGTAATCAGATATTAGTAACGTTATCGCCAGGTGCAGTCCGAGCGATGGGCGACAATTGCCGGCCACAAGGATTAACAACACAATTTGAGGGAGACTAGGATGAGACGATTGAACCAACTCCTTGCTATGTCCTTCGCGTTGCTGATGCTTCTATCCGCAGCGAATTGTCTCGCGCAATTCAACGGTAATGTGCAGGGAAACGTGGAAGATGGGACAGGCGCGGCGATCCCCAAGGCGAAGATAACCTTGATCAACGCCGCCACAAAAGTCTCATCGGAAGCAATGAGCGACGCCACTGGTGCTTATCGCTTTGTCAGCCTTGCGCCGGGCTCGTACGAGGTCTCTGCATCTGCCGCGGGATTTGCCCCCGCGACAATAACCTTCACGCTAACGACCAACGAAAACCGCAACGTTGTGATCAGATTGCAGGTCGGCCAGGTTTCTACCAATGTCACGGTCAGTACGCAGGCACCACTGATCGACACTTCCGACAGCCGTTTCGAGGAGACAATTGAGACCGCAGCGCTTCAGGATCTGCCACTGCCAGGCAGAAACCCAACCTCAATCATGATCGTAGCCCCTGGAGTGACCGGTCGAGGCTCCGGTGCTGCGACGAACTTCAATCCCGAGAACTCCATCGATGCCAGTGCAAACGGACGTGGCGCAAACGGGAATCAGTACGTTGTGGATGGAATGGATGTGACCAGCAGCATTCGGCCTGGCGTACTAAATCTGACGCCGAACGCGGATGCCACTCAGGAAGTCGCTGTTCAGACCAATACCTATAACGTCGATTATGGCCGCGCCAGTTCAATTCAGACAATCATGACGACCAAGTCCGGCTCCAGCGAGTTCCATGGGATGGCCAGCGAATACTATACGTATCAAGGCTTGGCAGCCCGCGGCGAGTTCGGCGTTAAGAAGCCGACACGGGTAGCGCCTTATCACACCAACAATATGTCATTCACTGTTGGTGGCCCTGTGATACCCCATAAGGAGTTCTTCTTCTTCTTTGGCTACGAGCCTTATCTCGCACTGTCGTCGAATGGCGGTGCGCTTGTGGGTTACGAGGCCCCGGAATTTCTGACATTTGCCAAGTCGGTAACGCCGAACAGTCCGGAAGTTCAATTGATGACCAAGTATCCGGTGGCTAATGTGGCGGGCGCAAAGACAGCTGCGACCGCTGGACAATTATGGAGCAGCGTTCTTGCCACCACAGATCGGGCGAATTGTCTGAGCGGACTTGGAAATCTTACTGCCGCTTATGACAACATTCCTTGCGCCACCCCGGTCTTCGAGTCGGCCAATTTCAACACCTCCAGTCCCACGAACGCAAAACAGTTCAACCTTCGCATAGACAAATACTTCAAGAACGATCGTGTCTATGGTCAGTGGTTCCGGGATACGATTCTGGGTAAATCTCCGAACCTGCGTCCTGCGTTTGCAACCACCAGCAACTATTACACATCCTCTGTCCAGGTGAACGAAACTCATACGTTCACCCCAAAAACATTGAACGAGGCTGTTTTTGGATATAACCGCATCGAAGGAATATCGCCGTCCACAGGACTTTTCAGTGTCCCAATCGTCGGCGTTACCGGCCTCGGCCGGGGATGGGGAAACGGTTTTGCCGATGGAGACTATATCCAGCACAGCTACCACTGGCGTGACGTTTTGACCCACATCATCGGCTCGCACAGCTTCAAGGCTGGTTTCGAGGCGTGGCGCGGTGATGACATTGCCCTGTTCGCGGGTGCTTACGGGCAGGCCAGTCTTTCATATAACAATATGATCGATCTGATCAACGATAACCCCTATTCCGAAGCTGGGCTTGCTTATGATCCGCTGAGCGGGAAGCCCTTGGCTGGAAACTACGGTTACAAGGAAACAACCTTCGGAGCCTTTGCCGAGGATACCTGGAAAGCAAGCCGCAAGCTGACGGTCAACTATGGCATCCGGTATGACAATTTCGGTAATCCATACACGGCGTTAGCTGCAACAGTGCTGGCAAACTTCCACCTTGGCACCGGCTCGAGTTTTGCTCAGCAGGTTGCAAACGGCGTAATGACCAAACAGGACCATGTCTTTCAGCACGATATTAACTATGTCTTCAGCCCGCGTGTCGGTGTCGCATACGATCCGTTCGGAAACGGCAAGTGGGTGGTCCGCGGGGGATTTGGTCTTTTCCACGACTATTTCACCTTGGGAAATGCCGAGAACGGATTGAAGGGAAATCCTCCTGGATTTGTAATTCCCACTTTCTTTAACGACGGGTCCACGTCTGCACCTGTCTTCAGCTATGGCACTCAGAACAAGTATCCGTTCGGCTTTACATATCCGGCGTTCCCAGCGCGAGCACTTGATGCGCATGGTGGACTTACAGGAACGCAGATCAGCGTAGGCGGAACGAGCACGAATCTGTCTGCTCCTAATACCCTGAACTGGTCGGCGGGAATACAACGGCAGTTGACCTCGGGTATTGTGGCCAGCGTAGGATACAGCGGAACCCATTCGAGCAATCTGGTTGTAGCTGGAGGCAACACGGGCAATACCAGCTATGGCGCAAATTTGAATCTGGTCCCGGGAGACAAGATTGCAAATCCTGCGTTCAAGAATGGGGTATGGACGGGAACCGGATCTGTACAGCGCCTCAATCCCAGCTTTGGCTCCATCACCTATGCCTACAATGGAGCGCGGCAAAATTACCACGCCCTTATTTTGGCCGTGAACGGACGCTTCGGCAAGCATGGTTTCGTGACGGGGTCCTATACGCGATCCGTCTCAATGGATAATGCCGGCAACTATCCGAGCGGGTTCACCACCACTGGTGGAACATCCTACAACATCGAGCAGTTCTATAGCTTGTCGCCATGGGATGTGCCTAACCGTTTCTCCTTGGGATGGAGTTACGAATTTCCTGGGATGACGAAAGCTAATGGCTTCTTGCGAAGGCTGACCTCCGGCTTTAATCTGTCAGGAATCACAATCCTGCAGTCCGGCAATCCTTTCAGCGTCTACAACTCGAACGTTTTGAAGCTGGTAGACACCGCAGGAACCTCGATCACGTCGTTGGCGAACTACCAGAGCGAGTTAGCCGCAGGGCACATAGCCTTCGATCCCACCAGCGGCAACTTCTCTGCAGATGGTTCCAACCAGAGCGCACCTGACGTGGCCAGCTATAACCAGAAACATGATCGAAAGTCGTATCAATACACCGGCATTCTGGACTCGGGTATCATTACCCATTCCCAGTTTGCGCAGCCAACCTTTAAGGCTTCCGGAGTCGACGGTAACGAGAAGCTTGGGAAATTCCGTAACCCGGGTTATGCCGATTCGGATGTTACTGTGAGGAAGGCCACGTCTCTTGCGGAGCACCTGAACCTGGAAATCCGTTTGGATATGTTCAACGCGTTCAACCGCGTCAATCTCAACGGGGTGAATACGAATGTCGGAGATGCCAGCGCATCCTTCGGCACCACATCCAGTAACCAGCCTCCTCGCAAGATGCAACTCGGTGCCAGGTTGACTTTCTAAGTCCTGGCCAATGCAGGAGCGGGAAGGAGCCGCGAAAACCAAACGATTCCTTCCCGCTCGGCACCCAAAACGCAAGCTTTTCGAGCAAGTCCTTGCCTCGAAGCGGGATCGCAGTCGGCCTGCCAATCGCCCATCCGCATTTCTAATTGCTCAATACAATGTATGTGTGCCCGAGGAATCTATGTTCAGAACACGTTTGTTTCAGATTGCGGTTGTTCTTCTGTCCGGTTTTCTACCTTTTTGCGCTTTTGCCGCTGGGATCGAACTGAAGAATGCGACTACGACTGCGGAGTTTGGTCCCAATGGCCTGTTGTCTATTGCGGATATCGAATCGCACTCCAAGATCGCCATTGCACGGGATAACTGGTCGATGGTAATCGATGGTGCCACGTTGCGCAGCACAGAGGTGCAGCCTGCCATCAGCAAGACGGTGAACGAGATTACATACACCTACGAGTTGCAGGGATATCAGGTTCGTGTTGTCTATCGATTGGGCTCTGGCTGGCGCTTCATTGGCAAGCAGATCGAAGTATCACGTGCCGCGAGCCCGATGTTTACGATCGATAAGGTGGTTCCCTGGGATGTGACTGTAGATGGCAACGTGATTTCAGATTTCGTGCCATCGGTTTATGTGCCTCAAGTGGGACGCACGATTGAACAAAGCCGAAGGTCTTTACCTGGGAGAGATTTTGGGGAGTTTCTTCGTCTGTCCGAAGGTGTTGGGGCAATGCTGACAGTTCAGAACCCCTTCCTTGATGTAGAGCGCCATGGGCAGTCAGTGGCAATCGCGTACGCACCTGTGATGCAGTGGAAGCAGGCCTGGGGCACCTTCAAGAGTGATATGGCGAACATGAATGCCTATCGGCTCACTGGGCGGCGAAAGTCCCGCGAAATGGTGATGGAATGGCATCTTCCGCCTGCCGTGATGCCGGATGATGGTATGGATGAGGCCGAAGTTTCTGCTTTCACTGGGTGTGTGCGCGAGTTTCTGATAAGCCCTGCTCCAGATCCGATCAGTGTCGAGGTGGGTTGGACACTCAATGACTATCAAATCGACGTAGGTACAGAAGAAGGCAAAGCCGAGTATAAGCGGGTCATCGACGCCGCTTCTGATCTGGGAATCCAGACGCTTCTCTATGGACCGGGCAACTCTCAACTGGCAGAGCGCACCCAGAGCACAGACTCCTGGAGCTGGGAGTACGTGCTATGGCTTAACCTTGGCCAGAAGATACGGAAAGGCGAATGGGATCCTGAGAAGGATGCCATCCCTAATAGCGTGTCCGAGATGGTGTCCTATGCAAAACAGAAACATGTAGGTCTGCTCGCATACGTTTATCCTTCTATCCCGTTTGAGGAAAATCCGTCGTGGATCGTAAGAAGATCGGATAACGATAGAGAGGCGCGTTTCAGATATGCGACTCTCGGGTCGCGCGAGTTCCAGGATTATTTGATCCGGAATCTGATTGGATTCCAGAAGAGGACAGGGATTGCGGGCTATTCGTTTGACTATACGTTCCTCAATCTTCCCGGTAGCAACAGTTATGTGCAGTGGTACGGATGGCGCAGAGTCATGGAGACATTGCGCAGGGCAGTCCCGAATATTGTGATTGATGGGCGTCAGAGCTATCAGATGTATGGACCATGGAGTTGGCTGGCGGGCAACTATCCTCATCCGACGGGAACTGACGAACAGGCGGAGAGTTTCAAACCGTATCCCGACCTGCATTTCGATCGCGTTTCGGCAAACCGGACGCGGTTCGTGGATTACTGGTATCGCAATTATCAGTTTGCTCCAGCGGAGGTCATCCCGGGCTATGCGGGGCATCAAACCGAGCGTTCACGGAACCTGCCAGATGCGAGCGGCTCAGGGCTTAAAACGGAGATGATGTACTCAAGGTACCGGCCCCGTGACTGGGACTACCTTGCCTATCAGTATTCGTTTATCTCTTCCATCGCTGTTGGCGGCTGGAATAACGTCGTGAGCATGATTCCCGGGCGAGACCTGGAAGAAGCAAAGAGTTTCTCGCCGAAAGATAAGGCGTGGATTCGTGACTGGCTCGAGTGGACTGTGGAGAAGAAGGAGTATCTGCGGCATACACGGACCATTCTCGATCAGCCAGCAGTGGGCCATGTAGACGGGACGGCAGCAATCATAGGAGACCGGGGGTATCTGTTTCTTTTTAATCCAAATTACAAGCAGATGCCGGCAGAGTTGACTCTTGATGGCACCATCGGTCTTACGGCAGGGGAACGGTTTCAGTTGCGCGAAGTCTATCCGCAGAAGGGGCGCCTGCTGGGAAAGCCTGGCTCGGGTGTGTGGAGCCGCGGAGATATCGTACGGCTTCAACTCGACGGAACAAGTGCCACGGTACTTGAATTGAGTTCTGAGAAGCAGAGGGGGGCGCCTGCTGTGTTCAACGCCGCGGCTCTGAGTCCCGACGCACAGCCCCATGTGATTCTGAAAGAACGGAGGTTGTCGATTGCACACGTCGCAGGCGAGCCGGGAACAGTCCAGAAGATTGGGGTGCTCCTGCCGAACCACTCCAGGATCCTGAAGGTTACGGTCAATGGCAGTGGACAGAGGTTTAGTCAGTCGGGCCGCTACGTCGAAAGCGAGGTGCGATTCGAAGGAGCCAGGTTTGCGCAGGCTCAAGAAATCACACTCGCACAAGGATCTGACGCTTCCCTGACGGGAACATTTGTAGTGCCTCAGCGTGTGCTTGATCAGTTGGCGGCCCATAAGTTGGAATGGCCAATCCCATGGACGAAAGAGGAATACGAGTCAACGTGGCTGGTTCCAGAACGACTTCTGCTTTTTGTGCAAGCCGCAGATGCAAAAGACAGCATGAAGTTGGCTGGGAGGCTTGACAGCCAGCCACTTGAATTCATGCCCGCGTATAGTTCAAGCCGGACTCATGCGGCTTCGTTTGTTGGCTATTACGCAGATCTATCAAGAATTACGCCTGACAAGCGGCATACAATCAACCTGGAAGTTCCGGCAATGACGCCGGCACAATTGCAGGGAGTATTCTTTGACAATGTTACGCCGCAACTGACTGAGTCGCTTGTGCGGTGAGTCATTGTGAGCATTGATATGAGCTATTTTGCTGGTTTCAAGGTGGTCGGGAATTCCTATCCCAGTTACGGTAATCGATGATGCGTAGGAACTGTCGTCGTGTGTTCTGCTTTTGTCTATTGATGGCATGTGTGCCACCATGCCATGCGCAGCGTCAAGATCCGCAGGACGAGGTCGGCAGGATCTCCGACGCCCTCAAAAGCCGCAAATTCGAGCAGGCGCTAATGTTGAGTCAGGCGGCATTGGTAAGGCATCCAGACGACGTGAGAATCTGGACTCTGCGCGGAATGGCAATGGCGGGCACGGGGAATCTCGCCTCGGCCATAACCGCTTACCGGCGCGCGCTGAATCTCGTGCCGGCCTATTTGCCGGCTCTTGAAGGAGCAGCCCAGTCGGAGTTTCAAATGGGACGCGGCGCAGCGAGGCCTTACCTTTTGAAGGTGCTAGCTCAGCGTCCAGAAGATCCTACGTCCCACGGCATGCTTGGCGTTCTTGATTACAAAAAGGGGGATTGCACTAATGCCGTCAAGCACTTTGAAGAAGCAGCCGGGGTCATCGCCAAACAGCCAACGGCACTCACCGGATACGGGTCATGCCTTGCCGCGTTGAAGCGGGATGATGATGCGGCTGCCGTATTCGCATCAGTACTCGCTTTGGACCCTACAAGAAAGGAAGCCCGGTATAATCTCGCACTTGCGGAATGGAATGCCCACCATGCAGAAGAAGCATTGGTAACCCTCCAACCGTTGGTTGAGACAGCGTCGGTGGATGAAGACGCATCGATGCTTGCCGTTGAGATTCTGGAGTCGAAAGATGATACTCCTCACGCCGTCGAACTCCTGCACAAACTCATTCTAGCGGCCCCCAAGGATGTAGATGCTTACCTTCAGTTCGCATTGATGTCATTCGATCACACGTCGCCGCAGGTGGGCATTGACATTGTGAATGCCGGCCTCACCCAGTTGCCGAGGGAGCCGAGACTCTACCTAGTTCGAGGAATACTGCGAACTCAATTCGGCGAATTCGCGCGCGCAGCTGACGATTTCGAGATTGCGGGTCGAATCGATCCAAGACTCTCGTTCCTTGGAGTGGTCGAAGGGCTTGTGAAATCGCAGCAGCAGCGGTCGGCGGAGGCGCTGTCTGAGTTTCGTACTGCCGCCAAAGCCCATCCCAACGACGCGTATACGCAATACCTGCTTGCGGAAGCATTGCAGGGACTGGGAAAGGGAGAGGGAAGCCCTGAGTATGAAGAGACAGTGACGGCTGCCACCCGCGCAGTGAAACTCGATCCGCGACTGGTCGCTGCACATGATCTGCTCGGTTCAATCTATCTTCAAAATGGACAAAACGACCTGGCGATCAAGCATAGCCGCGACGCATTGGCTGTAGATTCAACTGACCAGCAGGCCGTTTACCACTTGATTCTAGCCTTGCGCAAAACGGACCAGAAAGATCAGGTCCCTGCGCTTTTGAAGCGCCTCGTCGAACTTCGCGCGAATTCCGGTGCCGAGCATTCCAAGAATCGCTACCGGCTCTACGAGCCTCAGGCCCCGGCCGCTACGACGTCGCCATCAGCACCGTGAAAGCAGCTATTCAACGGGCAATTATCCCCGAGCAGATCACTTTGTCGCCATGCTCGGGACCAGCTGAACTTTCGTCGGAACATCGCGCAGATTGAAGGAATTGAATCCTGGAATTCGCTGCATCTCACTTCAGCCCGACTCGCTCTTCCATGGCATCGAGGGAGCCAAGCACATCGAAACTTCAATCATTCCGAAGATCTATGACGCCAGCATCGCAGACGAGGAGTTGTGCATCGAAACAGAAGTGGCCTACACGATGGCCAGGCGGGTGGCGCGCGAAGAGGGCCTGTTGATAGGTGTTTCGGCGGCAGCTGCACTTGTGGGCGCGCTGCGAGTGCCGCAAGATGCCGCTGCCGGGTCAGTGATCATCATCATCTTTCACGACTCCGGTGACAAGTACCTCAGCGAACATTTCTGGGATGAGTCCAGTTAGAGAGAGGGAGCGTTTCACGATGGCGCTTAAGATTCCTGCCGCACTGCTCGACCAATTGAGGCGTCACGGCGAACAGACCTATCCGTACGAGTGTTGCGGCGTGCTGGTGGGCGAGTTTGACAGTGCGGGCAGAAAGACGGTCAAGGCGGTGGTTCCATGCGGCAACACGCGCACCGATTCACCGCAAAATCGCTATCACATCGACCCATCGGAGTTGGTGCGCATTCAACGCGAAGCGATGCTGGCAGGCAGCGACATTGCGGGGTTCTATCATTCCCATCCGGATCATCCCGCGCAGTGGTCCGTAACTGATCTTGCTGAAGCGCATTGGACGGGTTGCTCGTATGTGATTACCAGTGTTGAAAACGGCCGGGCCGTGCTTACCAATTCGTTTCAGCTGCAGGACCAGGTAAAAGACAAGGATTTCGAGAATGAAGTTATCGAAGTGAGCAATTAGCGCACGAGCAAAAACAGCAGAACTATCAAGAAAGGTACACCTATGCCGATCAAAGTCCTGATCCCCACACCGCTCCGTCCCTACGCCGGAAATCAATCAATCATTGAAGTGAATGCGCAGACCGTCGGCGAGGCTTTGACCGCACTTGTCGCCCAGCATCCTGACCTGCGCAGGCATCTCTTCTCTGAAGACGGCAAACTTAGCTCCTTCGTCAACGTCTACCTCAACGACGAGGACATCCGCTACTTGAGCAAGGACGCAACTCCGGTGAAGGAAACGGATACGATTGCGATTGTGCCGTCAGTTGCCGGAGGGCGCTGAGGCGCCGCGCGGAAATGGATTTGTAACATCGTATTGGAGACGATCAGTGACCCCATTGAATGAAATCAGCCAGGCAACGCTGAGCAACGACGAGATTCTTCGTTACTCGCGCCACCTTATCATGCCCGAAGTCACCATGGAGGGACAGAAGAAGCTGAAGGCCGCGCACGTGCTGTGTGTCGGCACGGGAGGGCTTGGTTCTCCGCTGGCGCTGTATCTGGCAGCGGCTGGCGTGGGCACACTCGGCCTGGTGGATTTTGACGTAGTTGACTACACCAACCTGCAACGGCAGGTGCTTCATCACACCAGCGACGTGGGCCGTCTCAAGCTCGACTCGGCCATCGACAAGCTGAAGGCCATCAATCCCTTTGTGCGCATCGAGCGCTTCGATACCTATCTCAATAGCGAGAATGCGCTGCCAATCTTCGACGGCTTCGATATCATTGCAGATGGCACTGACAATTTCGCCACGCGCTACCTAGTCAACGATGCCAGCGTGCTCAGCGGCAAGCCCAATGTCTATGCCTCCATCTTCCGCTTCGAAGGGCAGGCCAGCATCTTTGGCGCCAAGGATGGTCCGTGCTATCGCTGCATCTATCCCGAGCCGCCTCCACCGGGACTGGTTCCCTCTTGCGCCGAAGGCGGTGTTCTGGGCGTACTTCCGGGGTTGCTTGGAATCATTCAGGCTACTGAAGTCATCAAGCTCATTCTCGGCGTGGGCGAATCTCTCGTCGGGCGGTTGGTGCTGGTTGATGCGCTGGCCATGCGTTTCCGCGAGGTGAAGGTGCGCAAGAATCCCGAGTGCCCAGTCTGCGGCGCGAATCCCACCATCAAGGAGCTAATCGACTACGAGCAGTTCTGCGGCGTGCGCGGGGAGGAGTCCGTTCCAGCAGCCACGAAGACGATTCCTGAGGTGCAACCCGAGGCAGTCAAGCGCCGCATCGATGCCGGAGAAGACATCTTCGTGCTCGATGTACGCGAGCCGCATGAATACCAGATCTGTAACATCAAAGGCTACCTAATCCCGCTCGGAGATCTTCCCGGGCGTGTGCACGAACTGGATTCAAGGCGCGAAATCGTGGTACATTGCAAGAGCGGCGCGCGTAGCGCCAAAGCCGTCGAGTTCCTCCATCAGTCAGGCTTTAATCGCGCATCGAATATGGTAGGCGGAATCCTGGCCTGGGCAGAGAGAATCGATCCTTCGCTGCCGAAGTATTAGCGCAATGCAAGCAGCAGAAGGGCCAGTCTCATCGCTGAGACTGGCCCTTCTGCTGCTTGCATTCAATTATGCGATTCCGGGATTGCGCCCTTGCCGCAAATCCCACAGTGCGGCGACGAGCGCATCGATCTCCTCGCAGGTGTTGTAGAGCGCCAGCGTAGCGCGCACCATGCCCTCCAATCCAAACCGGCGCAGAATCGGCTGTGCGCAGTGGTGACCGCCGGGCACGGCGATGCCCTTGCGGTTAAGGTAGTCGCCGACCTCCTCGGTGCGGAAGCCATCCATCACGAAGGAGAGTACGCCCGCCTTATCCCTGGCCGTGCCGATAATGTGCAGTCCAGGAATGCGCTGCAACGCATCCGTCGCATAGGTCAGCAGCATTTGTTCGTGGCGCGAGACATTGGCGATGCCCACACGATCCAGGTAATCGATCGCCGCGCCCAGGCCGACCGCATCGGCGATGTTCACCGTTCCGGCTTCAAAGCGCTGTGGCGGTGGCTGATAGAGCGTCTTCTCGAAGGTCGCGTCCTGAATCATATTGCCGCCGCCTTTCCATGACGGCATGTTCTCCAGTACTTCCGATTCGCCGTACACAACGCAGATGCCTGTCGGGGCGAAGACCTTGTGTTCGGAAAAGACATAGAAGTCGCAGCCAATAGCCTGCACATCCACGCGCATGTGCGAAACGGCCTGCGCGCCATCCACCAGTACGAGCGCACCGTGGCGATGCGCGGCCTCAACCATCTCATTTACCGTCAGGATGGTGCCCAGCGCGTTGGAGACATGGGTGATCGAGACCAGCCGGGTCTTTGGCCCCAGCAGCTTCTCGTACTCGTCAAGCAGCACCTGCCCGGAGTCGTCCACCGGCGCAACGCGCAGCCGTGCGCCTTTTTCCGCACAGAGCATCTGCCAGGAAACGATGTTGGCGTGATGCTCCATCCGGGTAACGACAATCTCGTCATCCTTTTGAATGTTGCGGCGTCCCCAACTCTGCGCCACCAGATTGATGGCCTCGGTGGCTCCGCGTACAAAGGCGATCTCACGTGCCGACCCGTAGGCACCTGTTGCGCGCGGGGCCAACTCATGCGCAGCCCGATGCGCATTGGAGTTCTCATGCTGGTAGAAGTAGCTGATGCGGTCGATGACCGACTTCGGCTTCTGCGTCGTTGCCCCGTTGTCCAGCCAGATCAACGGGGGCCCGCTGACAACTTCGCGAAGGATGGGAAAGTCGCGGCGAATTGTCTCTACGTCGAAGTCGAACGAAGAGAGGCCGAGATCGCCCAACAGTTCCGGCTGCCCTGCGCCGGGAGCGACGACCGGCACCGCATCGAATGAGTGCATGGACCGCGGTTGGTTTTGCGGATCATATGAAGCCGGCGCGCGATAGTCCAGTGCATGGGCTACTGTGCCAAGAAGTTGCGGAGCGTTCCGGTCAAGAGGCGTTGCGAATGGATTGCTATTGTTTGAAGAGACCTGTTCTGTATTGGCTGGTTTTTCCGCCACGGCATCGGCTGAAACAGGCCCGGGAATTGCGCGCGGAG
Source organism: uncultured Acidobacteriaceae bacterium (assembly GCA_903828675.1). Classification (GTDB taxonomy): domain Bacteria; phylum Acidobacteriota; class Terriglobia; order Terriglobales; family Acidobacteriaceae; genus Telmatobacter. Next base: position 25,100 of record CAIKND010000209.1, on the reverse strand, counting down.
AGGAGAAGATCGGCCGCACATCCTGCAAGAATCCGAACGGCGCACCCGCGGATAGATTTGCCCCCACTCCAGGACTCGCAGGAACCGCTGCCGTTGTGCGCAGGTCGGGCGCGATGCTTCTATCCGGGACTGCTACGAAGGCTCCAGGTCGCGCATCGGCCAGACTCGCCAACTGGCCAAGGAGCGCAGGCGCGGTGGGACTGGGCGGAGGCGCATAAGGATTGCCGCTGACCGCCGAGTTGGACGGCAGCACCGCTGCCTCTGCGGTTGCCGCCGGAGGCGGAGTTTCCTCCGGCAGTGCATTGAAGATCGCGTTGGCCATCCAACTCGTTTACCTGTTTCGATAGTTCAGCGCGCGGGAGTATCTGCAACGTAGTCATGCCGAGAACTTCAACAGAATTGGCATCCAGCAAAGTCGTTGAACATCGGCAACGCCGCAGCGCAATCGAGCCATTCGGCAAAGCCAAGGAACCCGGGGGCAAGAACTCTCTTTTTGTTGACAAGTCCGCAGAAAATCAGCATATTAAGAACGCGCTTTGTGGCTCGCACAGGTTAACGACAACTGCGATTTTCCCCAGAATCCTGCCGCATGCTGTCAGTCAAGATGTGACTCATTGAACTCAGGGTGTCCTTTCCAGTGCAATTCGGGCATCAATCGAAACACTCGTACTTCAGAGAGTGCGTTGATGCTAACGGGCCGATCGTATGGCCTGGATCTCCCGGATTGCTCATGTAACGGACGGCCTTCTGGCGGCACTAGAGCAGGCTGGGATTTGCAGAAAGTGTTTTGCACGGCACCCCGACTCCAAAGCCGAAAGACGTCCAAACACGTGAGGCCAATTCATGGCGATGTCTGCGCTCGCGGCGATGTTCCGCCGACTTTTGAAACCTGAAAACAGAACTCGTTCCGCATGCAGCGTCGAGTACTTTGGATGGCTTGACCTAGGACTCGGGTGCATCATTCTGGTTGCGCCCTTCATGGCGGCGTCTCTGCTGCAATTGCCGGCCGTCTCGACGCAGGATGCAGGCTACCTCCGTATCGTGGGCGTTCTGGTGGCCGCGCTTGGATTGCTCTATATCTTAAGCGGGCGATTGAATGCGGAAGGCTTCGTTGTAGCGTCGTTGCTGGACCGGCCGCTGGTGCCGGTGATAATGGCCGTCTTGTGGACCAGGGGAATTCTGCCCGCCCAGGTGGCTGTCGCATTTTCTATCAGCGACTTCGGCGGGTTCTTGTGGACTGCGCTGGCGTGGCGAGCGGATTTTCTGCACGGCCAGAACATTGGGTGCCCTGGGCTTGAGGGGCAGACTCGCGCGGCCCGTTCGATCGAGTTGTCAGGATGGTTCGGCATTGCGGCCGGGCTGGTAACGCTCGTTGTGCCCCGTTTTATCGAATCGATCTTCGGGCTCACGGCGGCCTCCGTTCCCGGGCCGAACTATCTTCAACTTGCGGGGCTCCTTGTCGGCGGGTTGGGCGGCTTGTTCGTGGTGGCGGGAAGCCTGAATGCCAATGACTTCCTGCTGGCATCCCTGCTGACCCGATTCCTCGCGCCGGTTGTTCTTGTAACAGTGTGGTGCGGGGCGCTTGTGCCGGCGAGTCTGGCGCTGACTTTAGCAGCGGCGAGTCTTTGGAGCTTTCTTTGGACGCTGGCAGCCTGGCGCAAAGATATTCGACAAGGCGCGAGCAAAGGCCGCGTACCGCTGATCGCGATGGTTATATCTAGCTTCTTCGGCTTTGTGAGCGGCGTGATACGCAATGCGCGCACCTTCCATCCCGACGGCCGGGTCTTTCTGGGCTCTGTGCTGTCTCTGCATCCTGCCGACGCGAGCCTTGCAGTCGCCGCGGATCGCCTCGCCGGATCGGTGCTGATACGCATCGGGATGGGGGTGATGAAGAGAGGGATGCCACGCTGGCTGGCGGATGCGATTCCCGATGCGCCCAGCATTGCGTGCCGCTTCTTCACCGCGTCGGAGCCGGACGAAATCCGTTTAGAGCGCCGCCCAGGGGACGATCTCGATCTGCTTTCCACCGCCGGCGGAGATCGGCTTTGGAAGCTCCTCGTCAATCTCTCGACCGGCGGCAAAATGTATGGCCTGCACAAATTCGATTACTTTCAGAATCTCTATCATTCGGATGTCCCCTACCTGATTGGCGAAGACCAACTTGCAGTATGGGTGCGCCTGACGCCTGTGCGCGATGCGAATCTGGGGACGCCGCAGAACGGCAGCGAAAGAGAGCAGGGACTCACCTTAGCCTCGGCTCGGCACGCGGCAGTTCGCGTCGAAGTCCAGAGAGTTCAGTCCACAACCGAGCCCTTCGTTCCAATTGCGGAGATCCGTTTCGAGAAGGAGATTGAAATTGACCAGGAGGCCCTGCATTTTGATCCGATTGCAGGCCGCGGCCTTCAGCCGCACGGCTTCCTGACCGACCTGCGGAAGTGCGTGTATCCAGCCAGCGTCCAGAGCCGCTCTCGCAGTGTGGCGCAGCGCAATCAACGTCAGCATCACCTATTCGGTCGGCTCCTGAGTTACTTCAACGAGATCCCCGCCCCTCCTCTGGAAGGGCAGGCCACAGTTGCGCATGCGCCGACGAGCGGCGATCCATCCTGCAAAAGAAAAAGGTGGAAGAGTGTCTCTCTGCTTGCGATAGCTGCGGTCGTTGTGGCCTCTGTGCTCTACCTGGCCGAACGCTTCACGCGCGATCTTCCAGTGGACTATGCGGACAACGCGATGTTCTTTGAGCGCGGCTCGACCGGCGGCGAGAAGATGAACGGAGTTCCTTACTGGATTTGGGTGGCGCTTCCCGAGATATTTCCGGAGTACCTTCCCGACAAAAAGCCGGGGCAGGGTTACGCCGTGTTCGGCATGATCTACGAGCCGGGCGATGATCCGCGCTACGCCCTGCCGCTGGGCATGTCGAGGCGCAACGTAAGCGGACTGGACGTGGTGTATCTCAACTGCGCGGCGTGCCACACGGGGACCTACAGGGACGCCCCTGGCGCTCCGCAGCGGTGGGTGGCCGGGATGCCTGCCCACCAGTTCAACCTGGGCGCATGGGGCAAGTTCCTGACCACCATACCGAAAGACCAGAAGTTTACTCCGCAGCGCTTTCTCGACCAGATAGACGCAATGCAGAATGATCCTCATCGCGTCGTTCCAAAGCTGGACTTCATCGACAGGCTGATCCTGCGCTATTACGCGATCTATCTGATGCGCGACAAGCTATTGGTGTTGGGACAGCGGCTCAGTTTCATCGATAACAGCACCTGGGGACCGGGACGCGTGGATACGTTCAACGCCCCCAAGGCGCTGCTTAACTTCCCCATGGATCACGCGGACCCGAAGGAGTTGATGGGAAACTGCGACTTCCCTTCCGTCTGGAATCAAGGGCCGCGGAAGAGCATGCATCTCCACTGGGACGGCAACAACACTTCAGTGGACGAGCGCAATCTCTCGGCCGCATTTGGAACGGGCGCTTACCCGCCTATTCTCGATACGGCCCGGGTGTTGCGGATGGCCAAATACCTTGAAACAGCGCAACCGCCGGCCTATCCCTATCCCATCGACAAGCAGTTGGCAGCGAAGGGTAAGCCGGTCTATGAGGAATATTGCGCGCATTGCCACGGAACGCCGCAGCCACCCTTCCGCGCAACAGCGGTTGCCGAGGCCGCATGCGACTATGAAAAGCGTGATGCCGAGTGCGTCGGCACCGTAACCCCCATTGAAGAGATCGGCACCGACCCATCGCGTCTCAATTCGTATACCTGGCTTTTGGCGGTGAACCAGAGCACTCTCTACGCAGGGTACGAGAAAGACTGGGGCTTCGACGCACCGTATCCTCAACGCTTTCACTCGTTCCGCAAGACCCACGGTTACGCCAACTCCCCACTGGATGGAATATGGCTGCGCGGGCCTTATCTTCACAACGGCTCGGTTCCCAACTTGCGGGAGTTGCTCGAGCCATCCTCTGGACGAACCAAAATTTTCTATCGCGGCAACGACGTCTTCGACCCGCGGAACGTCGGCTTTGTTTCCGATCTTCCATCGCAGGATGGGCGCGAGTTTTTCCGCTTCGACACGGCGCGACCCGGCAACGGCAACCAGGGACACGAGGGCCAAGCCTATGGTACGAAGCTACCCCAAGATGAAAAACAGGCATTGATTGAATTCCTCAAGACGTTTTGAGCTTGCGAGGTTTGGATCATGAAGAAGCGGGTAACAGTAATCCTCACTGCGATTGTTCTGCTCGTGCTGCTGCCTGGCATTTCGGCATGGTGGAAGCTCTGCCGCGTTGCGCCGCAGCCCAACTGGATTACGAGCAATCAGCGCGATTTCTATTTCTACGGATCAGTTGGGGACGACAAGAACGCAGGTTTGCCCTATTGGATGTGGCTGGCCATGCCCAGGCTGTTTCCTGAACACATGCCCGGCCCGGGCGGTTACGCGGCGCTCGGCATGTCCTGGGAGGAAGGCAGAGAGATGCCTGTGGGATTCGTGAAACAACGAGTTGGCTATATCCGCGTGACCGGCAACTGCGCACTCTGCCACACCAAGTCGAAAGCGAATGAAAAAGACGAAGCGCCAACGATTTTGCCCTTCACCAAGGGCCAAACGACAGACACTCAGCCCTTGCTGGCGTTCTACAGAAATTGCGCTTTGGACCCTCGATTCAATGCCGATGAATTCTTTTCTGAAATCAATAACGACACCAAGCTCTCATTGGCGGACAGCCTGCTCTACCGTTACGTGTTCATTCCGCGGATCAGAAAGGCGCTGATCGACGATCCTTCCGCGGTCCTCTTCGGCCCCGAAATTCGTGCTCACGCGCTCAATCCGCACTCCGATGCGGCTCTTTCCGATCAGCGGATCAAGGCTCTTGCGGAGTGGATGAAGCAGCAGAGTCAATCATCAACACCCTAGAATTCGGCGCTCGCATTGCCGGGATGAGTTGCACTTCACGACTTGGGATTGGAAGCCCGCCGCCAGATCCCTTCAAGCAGGGCGGGAACCCATTGCTCCGCGGGGCAGCGGCTCCAGGTGTTTCGCAGAAATGCCACATCCCTGCTGGGCGTCTGCTCATTCGCCGTCCGGAGGCTCAGGAGCACGAGTGTTGCGGCTTTCAGGTCAGACTGATTCGAGCTGTCGGATGGGTTGGGCTGGCGGATTACCGTGGAAGGCGCGAACAGGCATCGGCTCCCAGCCACTTCGGGGGAAAGGGCAGTCCGGGCAGTTGAGTCGCTAAACAACTGCCGCATCAGATTCAGGCCGCTGACCAGGTTGTGAACCGCAATGCCGATGGCGTGCACCGCGGCCAGATCGCCACCTACCATATTTGCAAGTAGACGCTTTGCCTGTTCAACGCGCCCCGTCAGCGCCCACCAGGCCAGCAGCGCTGGATTCATGGTGCGCGGCGCTTTGTCCAGCACCAGCGCCGCACTCCAACTGGCCGGTGTGGCTGTGAAGTCCGCCCTGAAAAGGCGGCCAACCACCTGCTGAACAAGAGGCCCGCAATCCTCTGTCGCTCCCGTGCCTCGCACAAAGGCGGCCAAAGTCTCAAGTTCCTCTGGCCCCGCCGCAACCCCGGATGCGAGTCCACTCAGATGGGCCCAGAGAGCGTCCTGAGACTCGGCCCGGCCTGGCGCGCTTCTTGGGGCGACGGTGGGAAATGGCTTGCCGTCCAGTTCAAGCACCTTGCGCACCCGGCCCAGAATCCGTCCGTTCACCGGCAGCGACCGATCCGCGTAATCGCGGTCCAGGCCAGGGTTCAGGGCGAGGGATTCAATCTCGGCGGCGTCTTTTGAAATGGCAATGTCCACGAGCCACGGAATTCGGATTCTCTTCATGGGCTCCCTTCGAAAAACCTGCTCTGTCTTACCGGGTCAGGAGTTGGCCTGCACGTTCAATTCATCGTGGCGTGGAGCCAGGGATCAGTCGATGCAAAAGCACCTGCCCGCAACGGCAGGTGGAACTGGTTGGGGCATGCGCCTCATGCGGCAGGGAACTGCAGCGCGAAATGAATCGTCTTTGTCTTGTCCCAGTACACGATGCCAAGGTACATGGCAGGACCGATCAGGCGGATCTCGTCGCGAATATGCTCAGCAACGAGAGAGGTCTTCGAGTAGTCCAAGACGATGCATTCCTTGTTATCGAACAGGCTAGCGGATTTGTAGACTTCGGCGACGATCGCGTTTAACCCGAAGGCAAGGATGCGATTCCTCAGTGTTCCGTGCGCTGCGTCGAAGTTCTTTCCCTGCCAAACAAAGGTGTTGATCAGGGAAGCAATCTCGGAAGTGTAGGTTGTGCCGGGAGCGATGATTGCGGTTCCCACGGCTTCTCCATTGGGAATATCGCCAGCAGTGCTTGCGGAGAAGAGATCGTCAAGTTCCTGCCCGGACATGGAAATCAGCTGTGGCACAGTGGAGGCCATCGTCGAGTTACCTCGATACTTTGGGATGTCTTGCTGGAATCGGCAGGTTAGGATCTTGGGAAAGTGCCATCCAGAATTGAGCCATAATCGCAAGTTGATTGGTGCTTGTCAACAGGTAAGTTCATGGTCGACCGTGAAACTGCACAGGCAGAGTCCGGCTGCGCTTCGCTCATCCTATATACCGTGCGCCGTTATCTGGTCCAACATGAATTCCGCCCCCCAGAGGTGAGAAGAGCCCGGATTTCGAAATGTATGCGCGACCGGATGTGCTTCGTAGTTTCACAGGGAGGGGGGGTGGGTAGGAGGGTGGTAGGGAGGGGGGTGCCCCGTCCTGGGGTTCGCGACCTCTGGAATCTGGATGGTGTTGGCCACGACGAATTATCCCTTCGCGCTCTGTTTTGATTGCCTATTTCAATTGTGCGCCATCGGAGGGTAATAATCTGCAGTGAAAACAGCGGCTAAGTCCTTTCAATACAGCAGTCCAAAAATATACCGCATTTTCATTCTTTCTGGGTGCGGTAACGCCCGATGCTTTAGAGCGCAGGTTCGTCGACTCGGCGACGCATAGCTCAGATTGAGTAGCGCAGAACGGACGGCGAAATTCATTCGCCGGCCGATGGAGTTTCCGAAGCTACTTTGTTTCGGCCTGCATCTGACCATAGATCCAAGGATAGGTTTTTGAAAGACCATCGAAGAGACTCTGGCTGGGCTCCCATCCGAGTTCCCTGCGCAGCAATTTGTTGTCAGAGTTTCTGCCACGCACGCCGAGCGGTCCGGAAATATGCTTGATGGAGAGCTTCTTGCCGGCGATCTTCATGATCATCTCCGCCATGTGATTGATGGTGACCATCTCCTCGGAACCGATGTTGACCGGCCCAGGGAAGGAACTCTCCATCAGTCGGCGCACGGCTTCAATGCACTCGTCGATGTAAAGGAAGGAACGGGTTTGCAGGCCATCGCCCCAAACTTCAATCTCCCCGCCGTCGGACTGCTCAGCTACTTTGCGGATAAGCGCGGCAGGAGCCTTTTCCTTGCCACCCTGCCAAGTTCCCTCAATTCCGAAGATATTGTGGAAACGCGCGATGCGAACATTGACGCCAAAATTACGATTGAATGCCAAATACAGACGCTCGCTGAATAGCTTTTCCCAACCATACTCACTATCAGGGGATGCAGGATAGGCCGTCTCTTCGGCGCACTTGGGGTTATCAGGATCTTCCTGATTGTAAGCGGGGTACATACATGCAGAAGATGAATAGAATATCTTCTTCACTTTGCGCAGAACGGCAAAGTCAGCCATCTGCAGATTGATCATTGCCGAATTATGCATGATAGCGGCATCATTTGCCCCACTAAATACATACCCTGCGCCGCCCATGTCCGCGGCAAACTGATATACCTCATCCATGCCCTCATCAAGAATAGCTTCCCAGCTTTCGCGAAGGCGGAGATCAGCAACTACGAAGTCGTTCGCTTCCGAAGGGCAGAATTCAGGATTCTTGAGATCTGCTCCGCGTACCCAATAACCCTCAGCGCGTAAACGCTTGACCATATGGCTGCCGATGAATCCACCTGCGCCGCATACCAATGCTTTCTTAACTGCCATTTTGTTCCTTCTCCTCTGCGGGGATTGCATGAAAAGGGTACTGGAATGTGCCCTTGCAAAGCGACTCTGATTCACAAGCTCAATATGGAGATGCCTGTACGATCTTGCCTTTGAGGCTAGCATAATGGCGAGGATCTTTCCAGTGATGCTCCGATTTTGAACATGATGGACCTGAGCTCGCGACTGATTTCAGCGGACTCGCAAACAGGCTAGATTGATCACATTCAGCGTAAGTGAATGTTGCATAGCGAGATTCCGGATCTTAGCCTTGAGGGGAATCTGAAAACTTAAGTAATGATGAATGATAGGTTGAGATAAACAATTACTTCGACGCATACGATATTTCAAGCTGCAACCCGCTTAAGCAATCACCTGCATCAACATAGCAGGCCAAGCTTTATTGCATAATCAAGCTTGCGCAATCAGCGCTGCGACGAATAGGGCTCAACACGCAGAAAGTCCGAGAGTATATCGCGCTCCTCCGCACTGAAGGCGCCCTGGTAGCGGCTGGAGTTGAGCACCGTCAAACGCTGATCCGGGGGAACTCCGCTGAGATCATGAAATGCGCGCTTCATGAGGGCCTGGCGATCGGGCGGCATAGCGGCCCATCGGCGTCCTGAAGAATTGACGCGCGTCCGGTCTTGAGGCGACATGCGCTCCAAAGCTTCTGCCCTGGCGAGCCGGCGTTCGCGCTGCTGCTCCGGCATCTGGTCCACCTGGCGCAATTGCTGCACGAGTCGCTGCTGATCTGTGGCAGGAAGACGATTGAAGCTGGGGTCGGTGCGCAGCATCCGTTCCTGCTCCTGCACGGGAAGGCTCTTGTGCTGATTGAGCCACGAACCCAAATGCCCTGGGGTCTCCGCGCCGGGATAGACGTAGCCGGGGCGCGTGGGCGAGGAATATGCCGGGCCGGGATAAGCTGGACGGGCGTACGTCGTGCTACCGGGATACGAGGGCCGGGATGTAGTTGCAGGGTATCCGGGCGCCTGACGCTGCGTCATGGGTTGCGATTGGGGAATTGGCCGGCTTTGTGGTCTATACGGCTGTGACTGTGGCGAAGAATAACGGGGCTCGGGCCGACTCTGGGGTCTGCTCGATTGTGCTTGGGGAGCGGAATAGCGCGGCGCCTGCGCCTGAGCGGGTGCGGAGCGATGCCCGTTGCCTTGCTGGCCACGGGCTAAAAGTACAGGCAGACAGAGGATGAGGACCACCACGGCCAAAGCCGCGTGGCGCATTCTTTGCGCATTGAATCCCCAAGTCACGATTCTCTCTCCCAGCCGCCTGCCGAAAAGTACACCTGCTAGTCGCCGTTGTCGTTGTCAGAAAGAGTTTCCATCTGATCGAGCAGTTGAGCGTTGCTGTCCAGCGTCTGCAGATCATGCACAACGGCCTGTTCGGGCGCCTGCGCGGGATGGTTCCAATCGGTCACGTCCAGATAGGTTCCGCCGCCCACCAGCAACATCACCGTGAGCGCCATCGCCGCGAGCGGACGGGCATGGCTCCGAGGCCCGTACGCAAAACCGGCGCGCAGTCTGGAAATGGCGCCAGCCAGCCAGCCTGTGGGAGCCGCTTCGCGCTCTTCCCTCATGCTGGCGTCCAGCCGGGTAAGGAAGTAGGGATTTGGCTCCGGCGCCTCCCAGGCATCCATCAGATTCATGGTTGCTTTCAGTTCCGCAAGCTCCCTCTGGCAACTGCCACAGTCCGCAACATGAGATTGAACCTTGGCAGGCACTGCGGATGGATCGAGCAGCATCTCTGCCAGCTTCGCGTCCATCCCGGTGCACATGTTCTTCATCTGCTTCATTGGTACCACCCCCGCTTCATACCGGTGTCGCCCGGCTTCTTTTTCCACTTACACAAATTCCTTCAATTTGTCCCGCAGCGTCTGGTAGGCGCGAAAGAGCAGCGACTTGGTCGCCGACTCGCTCAGTTTGAGCACCTCCCCAATCTGCCTGTAATCCAATCCCTGATACTTGTGCATCAGCACCGCCATGCGCTGCCGCTCCGGCAGGGCCATCACGTGGGTGCGAATGGCCGCCATGCGCTCATCGCGCATCAGGTGCTGCTCCACCGACGGTTCGTCGTCGGCCACGTCCGGGGTCGTCCCCGTCTCTGGATCCGGCGCATCCAGGTAGACGGTCTGCGCCGTCCGTTCGTGCCTAGTGTCGCGTGCGTGGTTCACGGCCAGGTTGGTCGCAATTCGATAAAGCCAGGTTGTAAATCTGGCTTCGGCCCGATAGCTGTCCCGGGCGCGGTAAACGCGCAGAAAGACCTCTTGCGCCAACTCTTCCGCAATGGCCTGGTTGCGCACCATCCGGAACAGGAAGTGAATCATGGGCCGGTGGTATTTCGCCGCCAGGTAGTTAAAACTCGCCTCGTCGCCCGCGGCAACCCGCAGCATGATGGCCGCGTCGCTCTCAGGATCAAGAGCCTGCGCGCTGGAACCAGGGGCTGGCTTCGCGTCCGACCATTGCGCCGGGCCCGCTCCCAGGGCCGTGTTGTCCAGGACCAGGGTTGCCATATCGTCTGAAACCCCACTCCCGGCAGAAGGTTGCGCCAGAATTGGAGCTTCCGGGCCGGAATTTCCGCCTGAACCCGCGCTTTTGCCCGGCTCAGTTCCGGCAGACCTGGCCAACACCGGCTTCATGCCCGAGCCATCCGGCCCAGCGCCAGCATGGCCTACCCGGCCCAAGTTCACCCCGCCAAAGCCGGGAACAGGGCGCAACGCCGCTTCTCCTTCGGACGGGAATTCACCTGGTTGGCGGATTGATCGGGTTCTCCAGCGCATTCGTGGTTTGGCGCAGGTTTATGCGGTTCCCCTTACGGCTTGAAGGGGTTGGCACGGGGTTGGCCGTAAAGCCCTGCTGGTGTTACTCTAAACTACGGGATGGCGCGCTGGCGTGGCCTTCTCAAGCCTTAATTTCGGGCGCTTAACTCAGCGGTAGAGTGCCACCTTCACACGGTGGAAGTCGCAGGTTCGAATCCTGCAGCGCCCACCATAAATCCTTACAAATCAATAGTTATTATCATGCTGGGCGTCAATGGATCTGGCAAGACTCTGCATCCCATGTCGAACTATATGCCCTGAAACCTAATACCCACCCTTTACCTTTTCTGGCTTTCTGGTGAAGGATGGGCGCGTATGCAATGCGGAGAGTTGAAATGCCACGTGACTTCTTCCTGTGAGTTTGAGTCTGGCTTCATCTTGTCTCGGCGGCTGCTTTGAGGATGATAGTGGTGCGTAAGGTGACGCCGTCCTTTTGCAGCACATCGAACTTTACATCTTCTGGCAGCGGTGTGCGACCGCCGGCAAAGTGCATCAGGCGAACGCAATCCAGGCCGCCGCCGGCAAACATAAATGTGCCCAGATCGAGCCATTCGTCTTTGGCCGCGGTCATGTTGTAAGGGCGCACGGCAATCGACCCATCGTGGATTACCCTGATGGTTGCGCCGGGATCGCCCTGCGGGTCGGGCACGGCATGGAACGAAAGATGCACCAGCGTTTTGCCGGAAAGGAGCGCTGGGAGAGGCGGCTTCCACGTCGCCGCATCAGCGGACCGTGAGAAGCCGGTGGGCAATTGCTGCGCTTCGTGGATGCCCTGCTCGACACCGACACCTTTCTGCATCAGCGCTTTCAGCTCGTCAAGATGCTCCTGGTAGACTTCGCGCGGAGTGGCCTGGTACTTGTGGCTGAGGTAGGCCGCCATGCCCACCACTTCGCCCATCATGGCCGTGGTGCGCTGCACGCGCACCGTGCCCAGGGCAACGTGGGTGAAGCTGCCGTCGCGCCCGGCCATGAACAGGTTCTCAATGTTGCGCGAATAGAAGCAGCGGTAGGGGATGGCGTAAGGCTTGTGACGCGTATCGATGTTGATGGCCAGAAACTCCTGACCGGGAAATTGCGCGGTGTTCTCCGGCTTGGGGTAATGCAGGTCGATAGGCCAAGTTGTAACAGCGGAGGCATCAGGATAAGGTATGCCCTGCAGAATGTCCTGTTCTTGAAGGATAATGTCGCCGAGCAGGCGGCGAGACTCACGCTTGCCCGCGATATAAGCCACCCAACTTAGGCGCTCGCGCTCGTAGGCCGCGCGGTCCTGCGAGCGATTCTTCAGGAAGCTCCAATTGCCGTAGATGACGCGGTAATCGTAGTCGCGGATGGCCTCGCCTTCCTGAATCTGATCCTGCTTCATGCCCAGTTCCCAGTCCCAATCGGCCCTGGTGACCTTTTGCGCATTGCTTTCGTTGAACTGAACTCCCCAGGGAGTTTCAGGGAACGGCGCCGGCTGGTCAGCCTTCTCCGCATACCACATGAACGTGGAGCCAAGCACCTGGTGATCGGCCTTGCCGGGCGCGAGCGATTCGCCGGTCTCGTCCTTGCCTTCGCGGCCCACGCGGAAATCCGCACCAGCCAGGAAGCCGATATCGGCATCGCCTGTGCAGTCAGCAAACAAGGGCGCGGCGAAGCGCAGGTCCTCGTTGGTCTGCACATTCCGCGCAATGACGGCTGTAATCCGGTTGCCTGATTTCTCCACACGAAGCGCATGCTGGTTCAGAAACAGGTGAAGGCTTTTCTCCGCACCGACGACATAGAACTTTTTCTGGTCGGCATAGTAAGTAGCTTCCCTGGCGTTGCCGCCCATGCCTCCGGGATCGAGTTCGTGCTCAATTTGTCCCAATCCAATGTTGGTGCCGAGCATGGCGATGCCGGCCGGTGAAACGCGGATCTCCGAGCTGCTGTTGCCGCCCAGCACGGGCCGGTCCTGAATGAAGGCCACCTGCAAGCCCAGGCGAGCCGCTGCAACGGCCGTGGTGAGTCCGGCCATGCCGCCGCCAACCACCACCAGGTCGAAGTTGCCGGCCTCTTGCGCTCGTCCCTGATTGGGGAGTTGGCTGCGGCGAAGCTGCTCCAAGGCCGCACCCTCCGGCGGTTTCCAGCCCAGGTCCTTCGAAAACAGCACCGCATCGCAGCGGCCGTCGAATCCAGTCAGATCGTGCAGGGAGAGAGCAACTTTTGTAGTCGTAATCTGCACAACGCCGCCATCCTGCCAGTGCCAGGCCTCGCCTTCCGTGCCGAACTGCGTGGCAACCGGAACGCCATTGATAGAGAGCTGGAACCTGCCGGGGGCACCAGGCACTTTCCAGTGCGCCACCCAGTCGCGCGTGCGCACCCAGACGCGATATTGACCCGCATCAGGAAGCTGGACCTGGGTCTGCGCGTCGGCGACGGGCGAACCAAGACCATGCGCAAGCAGAAAGGGCGATCCCATCTGGTCCATGTACTGTGAGTCGATGGACCAACCGCCCGGGGTTGCAAACGACTCAGCTTCAACCAGGACCTGCTGCGCGCCCATGGGGACACAGCACAAGAAGATGATTGCAAGAATCGGCTTCCTAATTTGCACTTTCTTCACCTCGCGATTTTCCAGCATCAACAGTGAACTCTGACGGGGCTTGAACGTCAGAAACAGCCCCGCACGTTTTTGAACCCGCACCAAGTTTCAGCCTGCGGCGAGTTCTGGTTTGATTCCGGCGACTCAAATTAAGGCAACTCCGTCTTGAATAGCTTTTGGACTGCATCCCAACTGTCGCGATGGCCACGGTAAATGTCGACCACGCCCCATTTGCGGATTCCATCCGCTGGGGTTCCCTGGTAGAGGGATCGATAGTCTGCCCAGGACCAAATTGCGCCGCCTACCACCCATGGGCGGGCCTTCATGGCCGTGACGGCGGCGGTGATTGCGGCAATGCGCCTGGTATCGTGCGGTGAGCCTTCTCCCCATTCACCGAACTCAGTCACAAAGACCGGCTTGTCGGGCCAGAGCTCATGAACGCGGTCGAGCCGCGGCGCGTACTCCGCATTGCTCTTGACGTAGATGTTGGCGGAGACGAAATCAGAATACTGGCTGCCCTCATCGACGCCGCTATGGACCAACGCGGAGGCCGTGAAGCGGCTGGCGAATGTGATCAGGCGCGTAGTGTCGAGCTTCAGTGTGAAGGCGCGCATGTCGCGCGTCCAATCAATGCCCTCCCTCGATGCAGAGTCGTATTCGTTGCCGACGCTCCATGCAATCACGGAAGGGTGATTCCAATCCTGCTGCATCATCTCGCGCATCTGCTGCTGCCAGAGAGCGCGGATGCCTGGGTCAGCCATTTGCCACGCGCCCATGTTCCAGTTGCCCGACTCGGCAATGATCAACATGCCGTGCTTGTCAGCAAATTCGAGGACTTCAGGTACCTGGGGCCATTGGGCAATGCGCATCATGCGCATGTTGGCCGCCAGCATGTCGCTCATATCGCGCACAACGATTGCAGCGGATTCGCTGGCACCTTCATCGGGGTCCTCGCTGACGCGGTGGCCCCCGAAGAGGTGGACCGGCTTGCCATTCAACAGGAGCTCAGCGCCCTGCACGCGAATGTCTCGAACACCGATGTTGGCCTCGATTTGATCGCCGGGCAGCGCAAGAATCGCATGGTAAAGAAACGGATCCCGCACGCTCCACAAATGCGCGCTCGCCAACACTCCTGTCCATGTGACCTCGGCATCACTGCCGGCAGGGATCGTGACCGAACCGAATTGGACAGGGAGCGTTGCGACGGTGCCTGCCGGAGTTACTGAAGCCACTTTGTCGCCGCCGTTGTGAAGAGCGGCATGGACCGTGATGGTGGCCTGCAGGGTCTTGAGATTGGGCTGCGCATCGATCTTCATTCCGCGCAGATAAACAGCATCCGTGATGAGCAGGCTCACAGAATGGGTGATGCCTCCGTAAGGCATCCACGGATCGATGCACCGGGCTGCCGTTCCGTACGCCTGGTTTGGGGCGGAGTCAGCGCTGGCGGGGATTCCGGGGATGGAGGTCAGGGTGGGAGTGTTGTCTACCTCGACGAGAAGATGGTTGCGGCCAGAGCGCAAGAATGGAGTGACCTCAAACTCGAACTGAGTGTAGCCGCCTTCATGCATGCCAACCTGATGGCCGTTCAGCCAGACGTGCGCTTTGTAGTACACGCCATCAAAGTGCAGGCGAACGATCTGCCCCGGATGGATGGCAGGAGCCTCAAAGTCGCGCTGATAGATCGCGTCGCCGATGTAGTCCCTGAAGCCCCCCATCACCATCCACGTGTGCGGAACAGTTACATCGTGCGACTGCGCTTCGACAGCCGTACGAAAGGTCCAGCCGGCTCCATCCAGATCGACTTTAGTTGCGCCAAATGCCGGGCCCGCCAGGCACAAAGAGATTGCCGCGATTCCGTAACAGCTCTGCCAACGACTTAGCATCTTTTCCTCTTCTCTTGAATGCTCCTAGTACATAGCTAGAGACGCGGGAACAGCCTGCATGCTATGGCCGAGCGCAGATACGATATGAGTTGCCCGCCTTGGGACTGAAGGTGAATGCGTGCTTCGACATTTGCGTCGCGATCGTGTGTCCCTCACGATCCTTGACGGAGATAGCGGTCCAGGGAGTTCCCGCAGGCGGCCCGTTTACTTCAATGTGAATGGGCTGCCCGCCCTCGGGGAGCGTGATATCCGCCGATGCGTGCGTAGCCACAGGATAGATGCAAAGCAGCAGCTTGCCGCCGCGCTCTTCGAGAGTTACGCCGGAGCCACCTGCAAACAAGGGCGTCTTGTCCACGGGCATTTCGAAGTTTTTGAGAGTCTGATTGCCGCTGTATAACTTGCCCGTATCAAAGTCCATCCACTCGCCGGCAGGAAGATAGATGTCGCGCGAGGCGGCTGTAGCGTAGTCGTTGCCGTAGAGTGGCGCTGCCAGAAGGGCATCGCCGATCATCCACTCGTATCCGCGATCGGTGGCGTTCTCGCGTCCATACGCATTCGGGTCGTTGGGGAATGCGATGGGCAGTGGCGTCATGGTCCACGGATAGCCGTCATGCGCAAAGCGCTGCGCGTTGCTGTAGATGTATGGCGCGAGCTGCGCATGCAGCTTTGCCGCTTGCAGCATGACCTTCGCGACTTGCGGGGAAAAGGTCCACGGCGGCTCGCCCATGCTCATGCTGCTGTGCAGGGCGGCCCACTGCGCGTTGCGCATCATGTAGGTTTCCATCTTTGGGGTTCGGGCCGTCGCAAATTGGTTCTCGCCAAAGGTGCCGCCGACGATGTCTGGGTAGACCAACGGAAGACCCGAATACGCAAGCGAGAGACCATTAACAGGTCCGCGGTCCTGATTCTGTTCATAGTTGAAGTCGTTGATGCGTTGCAGATCGCCGTTCGATGAAAGATAGCCATTCCGTTCGATGACGAGTTGTCCCTGCTGCATCAGGCGGTCATTTATGGGGTCCACCTTGTCATCGCGCAATCCGAGGCTCTTGTAAAAGTAGTCCTCCTTCCAGCCGTTGACCCCAAAGTCCTGCCAGCGCTTGACCAAGCCCATGTACCAATCGAGGGCCGCGGGGTTGTGCGCATCGAGCAGGAAATAGGGAAGCTTCGGCCAGAAGCTGCCGTCGAACTCCTGCGGCTTGCCGTCCTTCATTAGAAAATAGCCCTTGGCTGCGCCCTCGGCAGAATATGGCCCGGTGGTGATGAAGGTGATGCGCAGCCCCAGCAAGACGTCAAGGTGCTCGTCGCGAAAGTGACGTATCAGCCCAGACGGATCAGGATATTTTTCGTGGTCCCACAGGCCGAAGCTTGTAGTCTCATGCATCTCATCCGGCTTGGAAGGCCAGAAGCCCGAGCCGATCACAATCCACTTTAGCGGGAAGCCGTCGGCGATGTAATGGTCGACGCTCTCCTGAACCGTTTGGTGATTGGTGTTCCAACCGAGGGCGCCGAACGCTTCCCAGCCCACGCCGAAAGCCTGGTACTTGGGCTTGAAGACGCGATAGCCTTCGGCATTGCGAACGTCGAGATACTGCGCATAAATCTGATGCGGATCGCCGAAGAAATAGTAGAAGTGCACCGGCCCGCCGGCGTGCACAACACCCTGCACAATTTGCGCGGCAGAACAGTGGACGATCTTCATCGAGGGGTCCACAAGGAGTTCCGCAAACTGCTGGCGCGGGAAGATGATGAAGTTGCTCACCAGCCTCGTTGTGCCTTGTCCGGAGAGAAACTCGTCGTCGACAAAGCCGGTTACGTCGGCGTTGTATTGCTTGTTGTCTAGCGTGGAGAAGTGCGTGTCTGCAGCGTGATCGCCAAGGCCATAAGCCGGCGTCGCGCCCGCGGTGACGAAGCGCAACTCGTCACCCACGTGAAGCGGCATTGCGATCAGTTCCGCGCGATGCGGCAACAACTTGACTACAAGTTTCATGCGGCCACCGGCAGCGCTCGTGCCGGCCAAATGGCACTCTGAAGCTGCGCATTTGCCATCACGCACAAAGCTGACGGGGCTTCCTGCGAGAATTACACCGGCGGCGCTTTCCGCAGTAACAACGGCGCGGCTATCCACGTCGAAGCTGTAGCGGCCGTTGTTCAGATTCATGCGGAACACGATGCCCCCGCCTTTGAGGACGACTCCATCCGTGGGCGATGCGGCATAAGCAGCTGTCGCGGACGAGATGAGAACAGCGGCCACCAACGCCGTCGAGAATCCAATTGCCCAATTCCTCACTTGCACTTCCTCCAATTTCACAATGGGTCAAACTCTGAACGACTATTTTCCTCGCAGATAATCTGTGTCGAACAGGTCATGCACTACCTGCCAGGAATCACGATGCTCGCGATCGAGATTCACTACACCCCAATATCTAATTCCGCTTGCGGGCGTGCCGCGATGGAGCGAGCGATAGTCCGCCCATGTCCACAAGGAGCCGCCGATCATCCACGTCCGCGCCTTCATTGCATTCACCGCGTCGGTGATGTCCTTGATACGTTCAGGATCGTGCGTGCCCGGTTCGCCCATCTTTCCGAACTCGGTTACAAACACCGGCTTGTCAGGGTAAAGCTCATGCACGTGGTCGAAGCTCATCGCATAGTTGCCGTAAAAATTCACCGAGACAAAATCAGAATACTGACTTCCCTCATCATTTCCTGTTTTCACTGAAGGATCGAAAGTAAAACGCGAAGCGAACGTAATCAGGCGAGTGGAATCAAGGCTCAACGTGAATGCGCGCATGTCCCGTGTCCAGTCGATGCCACCCTTCGTGTATGACTCGTATTCGTTACCCACGCTCCAGGCAATCACGGAAGGGTGATTCCAGTCCTGCTGCATCATTTCCTTCATCTGCTTTTGCCATGTCGCGCGTATCTGCGGATCGGCCATCTGCCAGGAGCTCATGTTCCAGTTGCCGGCTTCGGGAATGATCAACATGCCATGGCGGTCAGCAAAATCGAGTAGCGCGGGCGGCTGCGGATAGTGGGCAATGCGCATCATGCGCATGTTATCCGCGAGCATGTCGCTCATATCGCGCTCGATGATTGCATCCGATTCCCGAAGGCCTTCCTTGGGATCTTCGCCGACGCGATTGGCGCCAAACAGGTGAACCGGCTTGCCATTCAACAGGAGTTCAGTACCCTGCACGCGGATCTCACGCACTCCAACCTTCGCGCTCAGTTCGTCGCCGGGAATCTCAACCGACGCATCGTAGAGAAACGGATCGCGCACGTCCCACAAATGTGCGTCTTTCAATGTACCCGACCAGACGGCCTCGGCATCACCTCCGGCGGCAACTTTCGCATTTTGAAACGTGACCGGGAGCCCGGCGACTGTGCCATTGACAGCGGCAACCGCCGCCTTGGCTCCGCCGTTCCGTACCCACGCATGTATAGTGATCCTTGCGTCATGCCTAGCTAGGTCGGGCTTGGCGTCGACTTTCATATGGAGCAAGTAGACCGCATCGGTTACGAGCAGGCTCACGGGGCGCACGATGCCGCCATAGGGCATCCAGCCCACAATTCCCTCGCCGGCCGCGGTGCCATAGGCCGGGTAGTCGCGCGACCCGTGCGACGTGGCGATTGCCGGAATGGTGGAGACCGTAGGAGTGTTGTTCACCTCTATGAAAAGATGGTTCTTGCCAGGCTTGAGAACCTTTGTCACATCGAATTCGAAGGGTGTATATCCGCCCTCGTGGATGCCGAGCCGGCGGCCGTTCAACCATACGCTCGCAACATCGTACACGGCATCGAAACGGAGCCGCACTACTTTGCCAGGTTGGACCGCGGGGAGATCGAAGTCGCGTTCATAAGTGGCGACACCGATGTAACGCCGGTACTCTTCTGAAGCAGGCCAGCAGTGGGGAACGACAATCTCGGTGGCCTTTTCTTCAAGCGTATTTTTTAAGGTCCATCCAGTGCCGTCCAGGCTGATCCTGGTTGCGGCGAGGGCATGGCCCGCCATGCACAACGCGATTGCCGTAACTGCGCTCCATCCTTGCCACCGTCCAGACATCTTGACTTTCCTTTCAAGGAGAACTCAGAAAACTCTATCTCAAACCTGAACGGGCTGCTTCGCGGGCCGAAGCCCTGGAAACAGCCCGTTCACAACATGAGCTTGTGTCGGTTGAGATGACGGCTCCATCGCGGTGATGGAGCTGTCATCGTTTTTTAGAAGACGATCTTGCCACCGAGCTGGACATTACGAGTAGAGACCGCTCCACTTGTGATCATGCCGAAGCTGGTGCTGGTGTTGAGTCCGCCTTCAGCATAGGGATTGTTCGGATCAGCCGGCTTTCCTGCACTAAAGCCGGTTCCTGGTCCAGGCAGGTTCGGATGATTAAGAGCATTGTAGGCCTCGACGCGGAACTCGAAGGTCATGCGCTCGGTGATGTGGGTCGTCTTGAACATTGAGATATCAATATTCCCTGTTCCTGGCGCGCGGAGGTTGGCGAGTCGACGCGGCACATTGCCGTAGGTGTAGTCCGGCGGATTGACAAATGCCTGCGGATTGAACCACATGAGCTGGCCTGTTTTGTAGAGTGTGGACCGGCTTGCGTGTGCCACCTTGACGCTGACGTTTGGGTTCCAGTTAGGACGGCCCGCAAGTTGGTTGGAGGCGCCCGAGATGGCGATTGGGCGGCCCGACTCCATCGTGATGATGGTGTTGAGCTGCCATCCGCCTACGATACGATCCGTCATGGGACTCGTTAGAAAGCGCTGCCCTTTTCCGAACGGCATATCGTAGAGGGCTGAGATAGTTCCGCGATGGGTGACGTCGATGTTATCCACCGAGTATTCTGCCCGTGGATTGAACGGATTCTGCGGAGAGGCAGCTGTGCCAGTGCCGACCGAGGAAAGATCCATTACGCCCTGAACTCCGGCATCCAGAATCTTGCCGAAGGTGTAGGCGCCCATGACCTGCAGGCCGTGTTGCGCGCGGCGTTGAACCGAGAGCATCCCCAGATTGGACCAGTAGTATCCGTTGCGGGGATTCTGCATGTTGACGCCGGACATGTAGGGGAACGGCTTGAGGACCTGAGCCTGTGTGAGTGTGGCTGCGCCGAGAGATCCAGGGACCAGGCCCGCATAGGGATTAGCAACCTGGGTGGACAGCGCAAGCGTACCCAGACTGTAGTACTGCGGGGAAAGCGCGTTGAGGTTCGGGGAGAAGTTCTCGAAGTGGTTTCCGTGATTGCCGCCATAGGAGACATCAGCAACGATGCCCCACGGGAATTCGCGCGACAGGGTCAAACCGAAGACCTGTGCTGATGGATCCTTGGCGACGGGATTGATGTAGTTTGCGGATTGGCCAAGGAAGGCATTTGGGCCGCCGTTAGCGCCAAGAGGAATCCCCCAGGCACCGGGGAGACCGCTGCTGAGCTGGAAGAGATAGCCGTGCGCGGTGTTGGCATTCCACGACGTGGTCATGGAAGTGTAGCCGTTGTTATTTCCAGACGACTGGTCATAGCTGTAAACCGCAGTCGAAGGATAGTAAATGGCTGCGCCGCCGCGAATGATGGTCTTGTTGTCTGCCAGTGCATAGGCGAAGCCCAAACGGGGTCCGTAGTCTCCGTAGTTTTCCTTTACGAAGTTCCGTCCGAATCCGTTGGTTGAGGCATATTGAACCAATCCCGTGAACAGGCTGTTCGAAGGATTCTTCTGGGTAATGTCGAAGTTCTCGATTCCGTCGTGCTTCTCGACCGCTTGCGTCATGAGATCGTAACGCATGCCCAGGTTGATGGTGAGCCGAGGAGTGAGGCGCCAGTCGTCCTGAACATAACCGGCATACAACATTCTGCGATAGGCGCTGCCTTGCTGCACCAGCTGAGTGCCGCTAACTGCCTGTCCCAGAAGGTAAGAGGCATAGTTGCTGCCCGAGCCCGAAACCACAGTGGTGTCGTTTCCCTGTTGTGTTGTTCCCGCGCTGAAGCCAAAGGTTCCGGAAGGTGACTGTCCCGTCTGGTTGTTATACCCCTCGGCAAAGCGTGCGCTGCCACCGACATGGAGCGTGTGGTTGCCCATGATCCAGGTAACGTCGTCAATCAGTTCAAAGGTTTCAGAGGAGCGGAATCCAACGGTAATGTTTGGTGTGGGCAGGCCATTGTTCATCTGCGGCGCTGCGATCGGAGTGTCGTTAGGCAGGCCGATCTTGCCGGCGATGCCCTGGTTTGCCGTGACTGCCAGGAATGGGAAGTCGCCAATCATGATTCCGAAACGGCCGTTGTTCAGCAGATTCGGCCTGAACGCGTGAACCTCTGAGAGGACGGCGCTTTGCGTCTCCAGGGTGTCGTTGCGAGAGGCGTAGGCGTTGTTAAATCCGCCGCCGTTGTTGGTGTGGTTCAGGTAGTACGCATAGCGCGCGACAAAATTGTCCTTGTCGGAGAGCTTGTAGTCTGAGCGCACCAGGCCCATCCTCTCGTTGGAGAGCACAGGTTGCGAAGTAAGGTAGTTGTTTGCATGCGAGCAGGAGTTATATCCGCCCGATGTATTGTTCGGGGCGGGATAAAACAGCTTTTGATATGCAACAGCGACCGGATCGAGGCGGCCTGTGGGAATCACATTGGCAACGCCGCCGGTTACAAACTGCTGCCGCTGGCCGCCAACAACATTGTTGGCATCGTAGATGCTGACCGGGGTGCAGACGCCGTTGACAAGCTGGCCCAGATCGCTGAAGTCACCGTTGTATTCCTGGGCGGTGGGCACTGAGAAGTAGCTTGGAGTCTTGCTGATGTAGTTGTACTGCTCGTAGTTGCCGAACAGGAACATCTTGTCGCGCATGACCGGTCCGCCCAGGGTACCGCCGTAGTTGTTGAAGCGGAGTTCCTGTTTGCCATATTTCGGACGCGGGAAGGATGCTTCGGCATCGAAGGCATCGTTACGCACAAATTCGTAGGCGCTTCCGTGGAGAGTATCGGTACCTGAGCGGGAAACGGAGTTGATAACGCCGCCCGATGTGTACCCGAATTGCGCCGGGATAATGCCGGACATGATGTTGAATTCCTGGATGGCGTCGGACTTCAGGTTGATAGCGATTTCGCCCAACCAGTCCTGCATGTTGGAAACGCCGTCAAGAATGTTGTCGTTGATGCCGGCCGCGCCGCCGCCGATGCGGATGGCGGAGACAGCGGTGCCGCGGTTCTGGAAGCCTTCACTGACGGCCCCGACCGCCGACTCCACGCCGGGAGACAGTGTGGCAAGAGCCAGGACGCTGCGGCCGTTCACGGGGAGCTGCTGGGCAGAGCGGTTGTCAATGGTATTGCCGAGCTGTGCGTCGGTCGTATCCATGACTGGAGGAGTATCTTGCACCGTGATGTTGGCCGATGCGGCGCCAACATGGAGCGTCACGTTCGCCTGCACGTGCGAGGCTGCATCCACGATCAGATTGCGGATGGCAGTGGGCGTAAAGCCAGGCATGGCAACCGAAACGGTGTATTGACCCACCTGCAAAGGCTGGGATGTATAAAACCCGGTACCGTTGGTGAGCGCGGTCTGGGACAGCCCCGTGCTCTGCCAGGTGATGGTAACGTTCGCACCGGACACCGCAGCCCCAGTTTGATCGGTGACGGTGCCGAGGATGTAGCCAACGTCTGTTTGAGCCGAGGCAATACTGCTGGCTCCAAAGCAGACAGCGAACAACAGGAGAACGGGCATAATTATGCCGTTGATTTTCGCGCAGATTCGCAGGATGCGTGATCTACGAGACGTCACTGGGCTCATGGGTAGTTCCTTTCATGGACTGATCTGTCAACGTTTGCATGATCTGAAATGTCATGTCAATCGTTTAACTTTGTTTGTAACAACGCGCCTTGACATTGGAACTGTACGCAGCACTGTGAAATGTTTTGGCTTCTTGCAAATGCGCTGCTTTTCAGGCGGGCAAATGGTATTGCGCTTAACGCGATTATGTCAAGCGATTAATTCAACGCCCTTTCCACATCCCCTCGTCTGGAGAGGTGTGGGCAGGCACACTCTTGCCAAGGTCGCTGAGCGTGAGGCGCAAGTTGCTTATTGCCAGTAGCATAGGCAAACCACAAGAGCACTTCGAGCTCAGCCGTGAGGATAGACAAGGCGTGTAGGGGCGTTCAGTGGGGAGCCAGCACAACGGCGCCCAGTACCGGACTCATGGTCTTGCTTTCCAGCCTTGCCTAGCGGCAGGATACTGCGGCAGCAACCTGGAATCGCCACCGGTCATGCGGTCGTTCCCTCCACAAGTTCGAAGGGCAACGTAATCCTCCTGGGCTCGCAGCCCGGTGTTTCAATCGTGTCTATCAGCAGTTCGGCCGCGAGTTGCCCCATCTGAAATGTGGGAATGACGAATGAGGTCGGCCTGGGGCGAATATGGTCTTCAATGCCGATATTTCGCCGAGCCAGCACCGAGACATCCTCTGGAATGGAGATCTTCCGCAGATCGGCATAATCGTATAAATGCAGCAGGAGTTGATCGTCGGCTGCGAGGATAGCGGTAGGGCGATGGCTCTTAAGCGAAAACCAGCGATCCAGGATGGCAAAGGCCCCATCGCGATCGTATTCCGAACAGCCGATGAACTCCTGTGGCAGGGTAAGGCCATGCTTCTGCAGTCCCCGGTCAAGACCCTTCACCAATTGCATGTGCGCCGGGAGCGTATGCGCCCCACTCAGGAATGCAATCCTCCTATGGCCCTTTGCGACGAGGTAGTCCGCGGCTGCACTTGCAATCGCCGCATCGTCCACTCCCACGTAGTTGATCGGGGCGCGCCCATAGTAGGAATTGATCATGGAAAACTTTACTTTCGCAGCCTGCAGATCACGGATTGTCTCGTTTACTGTAGCGGCCGAGCATGATCGGGTGTTGACGAATATGATTCCATCTGTGTATTTGCTTTCGTAAATCTTGTCGCGCTTCATGACGCCGTTCTTGCCTGCCGGAGAATACACCAGCAGGTTGTATCCGCGACGCATGAGCGTGCTTTGGATGCCGGACAGAGTTTGCGCAATGAATAGATTGAAAAAGATGGGGTCGCGCATAGGTACGACCAAGCCCACGAGCCGTGTCCTTTTTTCCGCTAGTGCCTTGGCCAGTTCGTTGGGAGAATAGCTCAACTCCTCTGCGACCTTGAGGATGCGTTGGCGGGTCTTGGCGCTGACACGGTTCGTCTCGCCCTTGTTGAGTGCGATTGACACCGCAGCTGCCGAAACTCCCACGCGTTTGGCGATGTCAGAAAGTGTTGGCGTGCCCACGGGCTTCCTCCGTCTCCAGATACTCTTCGCCACCTTCGAAACAGCAAACAAGCGGCCTCACCTATTGTATGGCCAGCATTTGGCTCGGTTAAACGTTTGATAATAATTCTGAATTTCTAAACTCCGGCCAGACGGGAATTGTGAAAGGCGCCGGAGCGGGACAATCGAAGAATTCGCCGCCTGAGCCGCCCAGCGAAGCCGATTCGGGCACATCAGTCCCCCTGTCCGCAGGCAATTCACTTTAGCCGATGGGCAAATGCAGCAACTGTGAACCTGGGGTCGACGATGCCCCCGCGGCGACAACGCTGGCCCAAATCGGTATTGAGCCAATCACTTCCGGCCGTACTTGAGTCTTGCAACAGATTCCAGCCAAATCCTGCGTCGGGGGCCACCTAGGAACTTGTTGAAAAACGTCGGACGTCACGCAGATTGAAAAACTGAATCGCCCTACAAAGCCCGCAGAGCGATCGGTAATGCCTCAGTGAGGGTTTTGGTATTCCGATATTTGCCACATTCCGAGACCTCTAAGT
>CAIKND010000208.1 GCA_903828675.1 uncultured Acidobacteriaceae bacterium | reverse complement strand
GTCTGCTGCTTTGGTCTCGTCTTCCGGCCAAAGCGGCGGCTGAATGGCACGGGTTCTCTCATGCCTGAGGTCGGCGAGTATTCGGGACCAGTAAACGATGCTTCGCTCGGTCCGTGCCTGTCGAGATTGTGCCTCCCGGAGCTTGCGTTCGGCGTAGCGCATTCTCCGTCGCCGGGCTCGGTCGAGTTGTGGATCGTCATGCATGCAGGGTCTCGAACCTGAACGTTCAGAATAGTCCGTCGGCGCGCATGCAACACGTCTCCACTGCCGAACCAGGGCCATTCATACCGTCAGGCAGCCTCAGAACTACAGGCAGGATTCCTTCAAGCTACCCAAAAGCCCGGAATACCTCTTGCGCGACTGGTCGTTCCTGACAGCCAGGCCCAGGGCCTTCTTCTGGCCGACAACTACGAGCAATTGCTTGGCGCGTGTGATTCCCGTGTAGATCAGGTTGCGCTGGAGCAGCATGTAGTGCTGCATGGCCACCGGCATGACCACCGCGGGGAACTCCGAGCCCTGCGACTTGTGGATGGTAACCGCGTAGGCCAACGAGACCTCATCCAGCTCCCCGAAGTCGTACGTCACCAGCCTGTCGTCGAACCGGATTGAGAGCTCCTGCTCAACCGGATCGATTTTCTCGATGGCGCCTATGTCGCCATTGAACACTTCCTTCTTGTAGTCGTTCTCCGTCTGAATGACTTTGTCCCTGACCTGGAACCGCCATCCAAATCGCTCCACGGCGGGCTCACCTGGCCGGACAGGGTTCAGAGCACCCTGGAGCACGGTGTTCAACTCGCGGACGCCGATCGATCCCCGATTCATCGGGCACAGGACCTGAATGTCGCGGATCGGGTCGAGCCGATGCCCCTTCGGGATTCTGTCCTGAACCAGCCTTACCAGGGTTGCGGCGATCTCCTCGGGCGTATCCCGCTCGATGAAGTAGAAGTCAGTGCCGGACTCCGCTCTCCGCAGCTCCGGCATCTTCCCCTGGCGGATGAGGTGGGCGCTGGTAATGATCTTGCTGCTGGCGGCTTGCCGGAACACTTCGGTCAGGCGAACTACGGGTACCACACCGCTGTCGATCAGGTCGCGCAACGCGTTCCCCGGTCCAACGGAGGGAAGCTGATCGACGTCGCCGACCATGATCAGTCCGGAAGTCGCCGGAAGGGCGCGGAGCAGGGCGTACATCAAGAGCACGTCCACCATCGAAGTCTCATCGACGACCAGCAGGTCGCAGTCCAGCGGCTTGTCTTCGTTCCGCGAGAACCTTCCCGTGGCCGGATCGACTTCCAACAGACGGTGAATCGTCTTCGCTGTCATTCCGGTCGTTTCGGTGAGCCGCTTCGCGGCCCTACCGGTGGGGGCACACAGAAGACATTTCACTTTCTTGGCCCGGAGGATCAGGAGGATCGAGTTGACAAGCGTCGTCTTACCCACGCCGGGACCACCGGTAATGATGACGGCCCGGCTGGTCAGCGCTGTCTTCAGCGCCTCGCGCTGGCTGGGAGCGAGCGTCTTGCGGGTCTTCTTCTCGCACCATGTGACAGCCCTTTCAATGTCGATCTTTGGGTAGGCAACCCCGGCCGTGGCCAACCGTTTGATCTTCCTCGCAATGCCGTCCTCCGCCTTCCTCAGGTGCGGCAGAAAGATCAGCGGTTCGCGGTCGATCTCCTCCAGCAGGAGGAGGCCGCCGGTCAGCATCTGCGAGACGGCCCGCTCGATCGTCTCCACCGGCAATTCCAGCAGCTTTACGGCCGCCGCCTTCAGTTTCTCCAGCGGCAGGGCACAATGCCCCTCGGAGGTCGCCCCCAAGAGGACGTGGTCGATCCCAGCCCGAGCCCGGTTCTGGGAGTCCTTGGGAATTCCGACGCTTTGGGCTATCTGATCCGCCGTGGCGAAGCCGATACCGTGTATCTCCTTCGCCAGGGTGTACGGGTTGCCACCCTGAAGCACACCCAGCTCGCATTCGACTTTGCGACCGAAGTCCTTCGGGAAAAGCTAGCTCTGCGTGACCCGGTGTTGCGCCCCTCCGATTACGAAGCGTTCGTGGACAGTAAATCGTTGATTCACAGCAGCTTAAATCTATTGAAACCGTCCTCAAGGAGTAAAATAAGACAGGTTTTACTGCTCATGCTCTCAGAGGCAGGCTTGTTGGGTGTCGGAACTGCGCTGGGAACGATCCAGCATCCGGTTTTATCCCCTGCAGTCCTACGCGCGATTAGGGCCGACAGGCCCCGATGGCTGGCTGGGTTCCTCTTCTCTGATACTGAGATTGGGGGGCATTGATTTGCTGAATTTGAACGACCTTTCCGAGCGATTGTTCCAAATCTTCCGCGACCCCAGCTTCCTCTCTATGAGTGGGCAAGCAAATGAAGTCCCCCTATTCATCCAAACCTACGATCCGGTGCAGGAAGACAGAATCAGGCGAATGGTTCAGAGCCTGGCCGTGCGGTTGCAGACATTTGGGGTAACTCTGCAAAGGATAGATCTATTCGACTTAGTGCTTAAGGAATTGGAGGAGAGTCATATCCTGGAGGATTTTCTGCGGGATGAGGCGACCTTTGAAAAAGCGGAAGTTCTAGAAACGCTGCGCAACTATTCGGACCCGAAGGCTCACCTGATTCCCCGTCTAGCCCGCGCAATCGGGAATGTTGACACTCAATTGACTCTCATTACGGGCTCGGGACGCATATTTCCGTTCTTGCGAACTCACACAATCCTTGAGTCACTTCAACCTGTCATGGTTCGGCATCCCGTGGTGATTTTCTTTCCTGGACAATACGAGCAAGACACAAATGGGGGCTCCCTTTTAAGGCTGTTCGGATCGATTCCCAGCCCAACCATTGTCAATCCGTACTATCGCGCAACCAATCTAGACCACTTCAGGACGTAGACCGGCATGATGATCCATGAGCTTTTCTTGAAACCTGTAGACCGTCCGATTGATGGGGTTATCAAAGCGGACGATGTTCGTCACCTCCAGACCGAGGTTGAGGAGTACGTAGTTACGCGAGAGGTTGCCAAGGGACTCAGCTCATTCACGGACCGGTATCTGACGGAACCTGGAACGAACGGTGTTTGGATCTCAGGTTTTTTTGGTTCAGGAAAATCACATCTCTTGAAGATGCTTTCGCTCGTCCTTGATGGGCGTCCGCTTCCGAGCGGCACACTTCCCGCAGACATTCTTCTTCCAAAGATTGAAGACGAAATCGTTCAGGCCAATCTTCGGAAAGCCGTCTCGATTCCGTCTAGGAGCATCCTGTTCAACATCGACCAAAAGTTCGACGGGATTGGGGGGGACCACTCCGCCCCGATCCTTGAAGTATTTGTCAAAGTCTTGAACGAGTTGCAGGGGTATTTCGGGAAGCAGGGTTACATCGCTCGATTCGAGCATGATTTGGATGTTCGCGGCGAGTTCTCTCCTTTCAAGGAAACATATCGTCGTGTAAACACCACCGATTGGGACAAAGATCGTGAAGCGCTCGCGACCGCCAGAAAGGCCGCCTTTGGAAAAGCCTATGCTGCCCATTTTGGCGTTACCGAATCGGAAGCTCTCAATGTGATGCAGCAGGTTCGACAGGACTACCGCGTTTCAATCGAAAGCTTTGCAGAGATGGTCAAGGACTATATCAGTAAACAGCCTGCTGGCTTCAGACTGAACTTCTTTGTAGATGAGGTTGGCCAGTTTGTTGGGCAGGATCCAAATCGAATGCTCAACCTCCAGACCATAGCCGAAACTTTGGCGACGATCTGTGATGGAAGAGCTTGGCTTTTTGTAACCTCACAGGCCAATCTCGAAGGCGTACTTGGATCGTACAAGGGCATGACCGGCCAGGATATCAGCAAGATTATGGGCCGGTTTAGAACACAACTTACATTGGCTAGTGCGGACGTGCGGGAAGTGATCCAAAAGCGACTTCTTGCCAAAAAGGAGGAAGAGCCGGAAGTTCTTACGTCTATCTATGATCGTGAAAAGGACAACCTTCAAACCCTCTATCGATTCGGAGATCAGTCGATCAGTTTCAAAGGGTGGCGGGGGAGCGATGAGTTCTGCGGATTCTATCCTTTCCATCCGTATCATTTTGACCTCTTCCAACGCGCGATCCAGCAGCTTTCGACGCATGGCGCTTTCACTGGAAAGTACCTCTCAGTCGGTGAGCGCTCAATGCTCGCTGTATTTCAAGAGGTAGCAAAGGTTCTCCAAAACGAAGAAGTGGGCCTGCTAGCCACATTCGATCTCATGTACGACGGCATTGCCGCCTCGATCCGTGGCGATATGCAGACCACAATTAAAATGGCGGAGCGTCAATTGGGCGAGGGTGTTGAGATACGCATCCTGAAGGCCTTATTTCTGTTGAAATGGGTTCGTGAATTCAAAGCGACTCCACGGAATGTCGCTATTCTGCTAATCGACCGAGCTGATATTGATATTCGCGGTCACGAAAAGGCAGTGGCTGAAGCACTCGAACGGCTACAGGGTCAGTCCTACCTTCAGCGCAATGGAGATCTGTTCGAGTTCTTGACGGACAAAGAGAAGGATATTGAAACCGAAATCAAGAGCACGGAGATTGATGACTCCCAGGTAACGGATCTGCTCTCTCAAGTTCTGTTCACGGATGTGCTCAGGGATCCAAAAATCCGTTATGAAGGGAATGGTCAGGACTACCCTTACGCCCGCAAACTTGATGATCAGCTTATCGGCAAAGACGCCGATGTTGCCATCAACCTGATTACGACCGAACACTTTCACCATTCTGATCCCAGCACGCTCGCCACGCAGAATGTCGGTAAGACCGAGTTGCTGGCGATTCTTCCCGCTAGTGCCCGTTTGATTGAAGAGGCTTGGCTGTACCTCCGAACGAAGAAGTACGTTCAGCAGAACAGCGGTGGAGCGGACGAGACCCGCAAGGCCATTCTGGATCAGCGTGCACAGCAGAACAGCGAGCGCCGCACGAAGATGCAGGGGCTCGCAAATGATCTGCTCGGGAGTGCCCCGCTTTACCTGAATGGAGCGCGGCTCGACAGCGTTGGCGCCGGCGATGCACGCAATCGATTTGCCAAGGCCTGCCAGGAACTCATTTCATTCTCTTTCCCCAATCTAAAAATGTTGAAGGGGAGCTACGACGATAACAGCCTGTCAAAGGCCCTCCTCGATCAAGACGATCTCCTCTCCGGCGAGGTTCTCACGCTCTCCGAGCCAGAGCAGGAGATTTTGACCTATGTGGCGCGGAATCAAAGCAACGGCGAACGGACCTCTGTCGAGGAGATCATCCGGAGTTTCAGCAAGCGCCCATACGGGTGGCCGCCGCTTGCCGTGCTTTGGCTGATCAGCCGACTGTTCCGCATGGGCAAAGTTGAACTGCGGACGACTGAACTGCTTGATGCTCGAAGCGCCTTGGCTCTTTTTCGAAGCACTCGGCAGCACGGTAGCGTTCGCGTGCGACTTCAGGAGCAATTCGATGCGAGCAAGGTTAACGCGTTGAAGAGCTTCCACGACAAGTTTTTTGACCGTCCGAATGGCGGGCAAGATGCGCGTTCGGTTGGCCAGGCTACAGCCGACGCGTTCGCTGCCGAGGCTCGGGATCTCAAGCCCCTGGTGAACCAAGCTAATCGATACCATTTCTTAGAATCGCTTCGGCCAATTGTCGATCAGATCAGCGGACTCTCGGACAAGGACTACAGTTATTTACTCACTCACCTCGCCGATTTTCGAGATGGTCTGCTTGCTGCGAAGGAGAATTTCATCTCCCCTATCAAGGCATTCATGAATGGCCCTCAGCGAGCAATCTATGACGACGCGATCTCATTCCTCCGAGAGGAGGAGGCCAACTTCCCAGAGCTGCCGGCCGATCAAGTACAGCCCTTGCGCGACCTCGCCGCCTCGATGAGCCCGTATCGAGGAAGCGCGCTTCCTCTTGCTAAGGCCGCTGTCGCAAAGCTTCGTGGTCTTCTTGCCGATCTCTTAAAGGCCGAGCGGGATCATGCCATCGCGCTCTTGGACACGCACGAAGCCAAACTTAAAACTCTTGATGGATTCGAATCCATGGATGGGCCGCGCCAGGAACAGGTCCTTGCCGCCACGCACTCAGCACGCAATGCAGTTGGGAATGCTCGCTTCGTCACTGGAATCCGTGATCGGGTTCAACGGTTCACCAACCAGGATTACCCCGCGCAGCTTGCTCTAGCCGCACAGTTGCTGACGCCCAAGGTTAAGGCTCCTGAGGGTACGATCGAGAAGCCGGCACCGCCAGAACAAAAGGTAGAGTACACGCCAGCAGCCAGCCTTCGTCCCGAATGCAGTCTCCTCTACATCACCAACAAAGTGGAATTGGATCAATGGCTCGACGCCTTGCGTAGAGCGGCTGAGGCCGAACTCGATAAGGGCAACCGCATTACCCTCTAAGGGGAATCGATGGCACGGCTTTTTACGGTCGCATCAGATGAGACGCTCTTGTCAATGATCTCCTCCGCTCGGGAGCGGCTTGTTATTGTGGCTCCGGGACTATCAAAAGAAGTCGCCTCTGCCCTGGCGGATCGTATCGCTACGGATGGTTGGCCTCAGGAGCTTTCTGTGACTCTGGACGTGGATCCGGAAGTATGCCGACTTGGATACGGTGATCTTCAGGCTTTGGAGATATTGGCCTCGGCACTCGCGCTTCGCGACCGTCCCCTCCAAACTCAGAAGGGTGTCCGGATTGGGCTGGTAGTTGCAGACTCTGATGTGCTTGTTTATTCACCTACGCCTCAACTCATTGAGGCCGGTTCAAATTCTGAGGAAAAGCCGAACGCGATCCGCATTTCCAGCGTTAGTCCGCAGGGATTGGCTTTCGCTTGCGGCGCCAGCGAGACATCAGTCTTGGGGCTTGTGCAGGAAGTCGGACTCAATACCGCCAGCGAAAATGCGATCGAAAAAGCAAAGGCTGATTTGAAAGAGAACCCGCCCAGGCTTTTCAATCTCGTCAGGCTGGAAAGGGTATTCAACTACAAGCTGGAATTCGTCGAGTTCTCCCTTGAAGGATTTCGCCTGAGCACACGTACGGTTCCTCTGCCTGCCGAGTTGCTGGGCCTTGTTGAAGAAGATCTGCAGGAGCGCCTTCGGAATACTTTCCGTGTTTTCGAGGCTGGCACGCCCTTCGAATTTGAGATCGCTGATCCCGCTGATTCTGGGAGAAAGTTCAAAGTCACTGAAAAGTGGCTCGGTGCAGAGGCCAAGAAGATTCGTGATGAGTTCTTCATTCCTCTCGGTTCAAGCTCCTACGGCAACCTGATTCTGAAGCGCAGTAAGGCTGACTTCCAAAAAAGAGTGGATCGTCTAAAGTCATTTGTAGATACCTACGCTGCAAAGGTCAGGGAGACAATTACCTCGAAGATCCAAATCACCCGCGGGAAACTGATCGATACGCTTTATCCGAGGGTAAAAGCTGCCCCTCCACCTGCTTGGTTGGCACGCACTGTGTACGGGACGATGAATGACGGAGAGATTTTGCGGCGGCTCTCGGAAGAGGTCGACCACGCTTTCGAAAAGGTGAAAGACTCATTTGCTCCGGTCGTTACGTGCATTTTCAAAGGCGTGCAATACGAGACGATAACCAAAGACGAGCACTTCCGGAAGAAAATCGAAGAGTACTTCAAAGATGACGCTGCTCAGCTCCTCTTTGAATACGATGCATCCCGAGCAGAGGACCCCGCCGGAAAATGAATATACCTGCACTCAAAGCTTTTGCACCCGCCGTTCGTCGCCAGCTCATTGAGGCGGTCACTCTGCAGCTGAATCATGTGCTCACGGCGCGTACTCCGGACTACCTGGATACCTATGCTTCCCAGGTGAGAGCCCTCCGTGAGCTGGCACAGGCAGACCGGCCCGGCCTCATCGAACGCGTTGCCTACACCTGGTTCAACCGGCTCACGGCGCTGCGGTTTCTGGATGCAAGAGGATGGCATCCTTTTGGCGCCCGCGTACTCACTCCAGCAACTCCTGAAGAGACGCAACCTGAATTGCTCAAACTGGTGCGTTCGGGGCACTGCCCTGAAGAACTTCAACGGCACACGTCCCTCGACAGGTTGAATGGGCTGCTCGATGGCCGCATTCCGTCAAATGACGCGCAGGGAGAAGTCTATCGTCATCTGGTTCTGGCCGCCTGCCGGTTTTATAACGCGCTGCTGCCGGACCTGTTTGAGCGACTGGACGACGAGACGGAACTGCTGCTGCCGGACGATCTGTTGACGGAGCACTCCGTGGCGCAAGGATTTCGGAGTGAGATTACGGATGAGGATTGCGCCGAGGTAGAGATGCTGGGCTGGCTCTACCAGTTCTACATCTCCGAGAAGAAAGATCAAGTCATGGCGCGGAAGGCTACGGTTCCAACGGCCGATATTCCGGCCGTCACGCAGCTCTTTACGCCGCACTGGATCGTCCGCTACCTGGTTGAAAACTCACTGGGCCGACTTTGGCTCCTCAACCGCCCCGATTCACTCCTGCGGTCATGGATGCCGTACTACATAGAGAGGGAACCGGAGACCGACTTTCTCCGCATCGCTCGGCCAGAGGACATCCGTATCTGCGATCCGGCTGTCGGCAGCGGGCACATGCTCACCTATGCCTTCGATCTCCTGTTCGTCATATACGAGGAAGAAGGCTACGCGCCCAGCGAGATCCCAGCGCTCATCTTGCGGAACAACCTGCACGGACTGGATATTTGCCCACGTGCCGCGCAGCTCGCCGAAATGGCCCTCATATTCAAAGCCCGGGAGAAATCGAGTCAATTCTTTCAGCCCGGCAACCTTGTACCGCCCCGCGTCATAGCCTTGCGCGATGTGCATTTTGCTGAGAATGAACTGCGCGGGTACATTGAGGCACTTCGGTTGGGCGATCTCTTTAACGCCCCGATGATTGGGCTTCTCCATCAATTTGAGGACGCAACAACGTTCGGCTCACTAATCCAGCCCTGTCTGGACGAAAAGCAGATTGGATTTGCGCGCGGTTTCATTGAAAAGAAAGAACTGGGCAGTCATCTGTTTTTGCATGACACGCACAAGAAAATTCGAGTTGTCCTGGAACAGGCGGAGATGCTTGCCCAGAGATATCACATTGTCGTTGCCAACCCACCTTACATGGGCGGGAGCGCGATGAATGGGGTCCTAAAAGACTTCGCTAGAGCTAGCTACGGCGACTCGAAATCAGATATGTTTGCAATGTTCATCGAGCGAAGCTTTTCATTGACACTGTCGGGCGGGCTGTCCGCCTTGGTCACAATGCAGAGTTGGATGTTCCTTTCGTCTTTTGAGCAACTGCGAGCGACGCTCATCGGATCGAAAAGCATAAGAACTCTTATTCAGATTGGCTACAACAGCTTCCCCGAGATGAATTCAAAGATTGCTCAGGCCTGCGCCTTTGTAGTTTCGAACGCATTACAGTCTTCCCCAGGCATATTCTTTAACCTCAACGATGCACAGCAGGCGGCTGATAAGGAAGTCGTATTTCTTGAAAGAATCAAGTCCAATAGATCTTTCAGGGCATCGGCTGAAGGATTTAGAAAAATCCCCGGCAGTCCCATCGCCTATTGGGTCTCCGACAAAATGAGAGACATCTATGCGAGAGCAGACCTGCTCGGAGACCATGTTCAAACCGCTATCGGCTTGAACACTGGGGACAATAGTCGCTTCCTGCGGGTATGGAGTGAGGTGAGCGTCAAGAATATCGATTTTCACTGCCCGAGGATCAGTGACTGCGTCCTTCGCGGCCAAAAATGGTTCCCGTACAACAAAGGGGGAAGCTTTCGAAAATGGTATGGCAATCGGGATTTCATCATCAATTGGGAGGAAGATGGCAGAGAGGTCAAGGATTACGCCGTTGAGAGAAACGGCGGTAAGCACTGGTCTCGGTATATTCAGAATCTTCCCTTCATGTTTCGTAGCGGAGTTACCTGGACTTTTATCAGTTCATCAAGCTTTGCTGTTCGCACTCTAGATTCGGGTTGTCTCTTCGACGTTGCAGGTTCAGGTGGTTTTTCCGACACAGTGGATCCACGAGTTGTCCTAGCGTTCCTCTGTTCTAGTGTTGCGTTCGAGTACTTGAAGGCGATGAACCCAACTCTGAATTTTCAAGCGAGGAACTTGTCCTCATTGACCTGCCAACAGACATCTTCCGCAGCAGACTTTCCTTCCGGCTCCGACTCATATCGATTCGTCCCGGAAGGTGAATCTGCTGATGGCCACGCAAGCAGGATCTGTCCGCTTCGGCTGAACGGATAATAATGGGTGTATTTGGATATTTCATTTGCGTCCGAATGCGAAATGGGTGAAAATGGGTGAGAATGGGTATCGCCTATGCCAGATATCAAAAACATCACGATCACCCCGGAGATCTTAAAACTCATCGCCGAAATCGACGAGTTCAAGGGGCGCTGGAAGGCCATTGAGACCCTCGCCCCGGAAAAGCTGACGAGCCTACGGCGGAGCGCCACGGTTGAGAGCGTGGGCTCGTCCACGCGCATCGAGGGCGCCAAACTCAGCGACGCAGAGGTGGAGAAGCTGCTCTCCGGCCTGCGGACTGTGTCGTTTGCCAGCCGCGATGAGCAGGAAGTGGCGGGATATGCCGACGCCATGGACATGATCTTCGACGGGTATGAGTCCATCGGCGTGACCGAAAACCACATCAAGCAGCTACATGGCGAACTGCTCAAGTACAGCGCCAAGGATCAGGACCATCGCGGCGAATACAAAAAGGTTCCCAACCATGTTGAGGCCTTCGCACCATATGGCAAGAGCATTGGCGTGGTCTTTGAGACTGCGACGCCATTTGAAACGCCCGGCTGGATGAGAGGGGTAGTTGACTGGTTCAACAGGTCCGTCGAGGAGGAAACCCAACATCCCCTGATCCTGATCGGAATCTTCATTGTCGTGCTTCTGGCAATCCATCCGTTCAAGGACGGCAACGGCAGGCTCTCGCGCGCTCTGACGACGTTGCTGCTATTGCGCGCCGGCTACGGCTATGTCCCCTATAGCTCGATGGAAAGCGTCATCGAACGCAACAAGGACAGCTATTACCTGGCACTGCGCCGCACCCAGCAAACCATCCGCAAGGATGAGCAGAATTGGGAGTCCTGGCTAGTGTTCTTCCTGAAAGCCATGGCTAAGCAAAAGGACAATCTTGCCGCGAAGATAAAGGAAGAGCAAGCGCTACGCGCATCCCTGCCGGCGCTTTCCCGCCAGATACTGGAGTTGGTCAAGACGCGCGGCGAGATCGCCGTCAAGGAAATTGAGGACTCTATTGGCGCCAACCGCAACACGATCAAAGTCCATCTGAAAAAGCTCGCCGAGCAGCATTACCTCGTGCAAGCGGGCAAAGGCCGAGGGGCACGCTACATGATCAAGTAGCCTGCGCCGGATGGCTACCCCGGCCTGCCCCGCCTTGCCCTTTGGCCGAGGCATGCAGTGAGTTTGGCAAGTGATCTTAGCCCCCACTTGGGGCAGTTAACTCTGGCCCATCTGTGGCAGCTTGCTGGACAAGGTAATGGGATGGGGACCATAGGTCGAAGGAGGGGAGGATGTCAAAAGAGGACGACCGATCGCTGCATCAGATCAAAGATGTCTTGATCCTCGGCCGAAAACACACCTACCGTCTGCGTCACCAGGGGTCCCACGCCAAGTGCCTGTGCCTGCGCAAAGAGACTCTCTGGGTCGGATTTCGCGCGCAGCGCGAAATCCCCTATCAACTCTTCGAGGAAATCCAAGTCGGCGGGTTCCACGTGATTCCGCCAATTGGGATCTACCCTGACGCTCATGCCTTCATCATTCTCGATGAGCAAAACCATGCCGAACTCGTCACGCGACGACTCCGTAGATCTGCTCCCTGGTCTGTAGACCAGAAGGCAGTACCGATAATGGGGGGAATTTTGCATATCCGGGGTCAAGTCTTTCATGACTACATGTGTGCGTGGACTCAACGATCACATCCAAGCATTCTCTTACATACCCAGCGTCTGCCAGCCGATTGAGACACGCTGAAAGTGCTGCTGATGCCGATTGGCTCTTCCAGCCATCCGGGATCGTGGCGAGCTTGCGCCAGAGATTCCTGTTGTCCAGATTATCGGCTGTCCGGCGAATTGTCATTAGGAGGTTCGCCTTCGGCTGTCGATAGATCCTCCCATCCCGGTACCGGGAAGCCCGGAATGGAGGCGCCTCAAGGCCGCAGGGGCCTCCAAACATGTAGCCAAAGTCGATAAATACAGCGTCCAGTTCGCGAGATTCCCGCTCCAGAAACAGCGCCTGCCGGTTATCGGTATGGTGCGCACAGGCATCTATTAGCCAGGCCAGCCAAAAGTCCGCTTCATTCTGGATACGCTGAAAATAACTTCCGGGCAGAATTTCGTATAGGGCTTGGCGGCTGTTACCGAGGTAACGCGTACCGAAGCAGAGGCTGCTATTCCGCCGATGTGAGCCCTCAGGTGTCTGTACCCAGCAGGCAGGATTTCGATCTACGAACTCCTCAGAGACCCATAGTGGTCTCCATGGCGCTACCGGGAGACCCAAGGCAAAGTAAAGCTCCGTACCAGCGGCTTCATTAAAAAGGAGATTGGGCCCCTGAAGGTTATCGGAGAACTTGCATACGTAAACGTTGCCGTCGCTTGCTTCAGCCAGGATCGGTTGTGAGCCGCCACGAAGATTACGAATACAGCGGGTAAGAAATACAAAATTCCGCATCAAACTAGCCATAATGGCCCCTGTGGATGGAATGCGCGAATCGGGTTCCAATTCAGAATCAAGAAGTGCAATTTTGAAACCATAAACGGGAGCTAATCTTAAGAAATTCTCAATGTCTCAAAAGCCCCGTCAAACAGCGAAGAAGATAAAAAGGCCCGCTTTTCCACAGATTGCTTTCTTGATGTGTATCGCATCGGCGGTTCCATGTCAACAAATGAAAGTAACTTTACGATAAATTCCAAAAATCATTACTAAAGGTGCCTATAGTGACCCGTTAATTGTGTTACCCGTCACGTGTCTTCGCTATTTGTTTGCATTTCGATTGCTTCTCGAGATCGCGCCGGAATCGATACCTATGAAGCCGGCTAGCTTGACACATGCCCGTTATAGTCGATTCGGCGTATTCTAACCGGGTTGCGATGGATATACCGGCGCGTGAGGTTTCGAAGCGATGATCGAAGAGGTTCTATCCAATCCTGCCCTGGAGAATAGGCCGCTCGGGGAACAAGTGTCCTATCAACTGAAACTCTTTGAGTTCGATCCGTTTTGGGAGCCGCGATACTGCGTTTATCAGGGCAGGACCAGGTGGGACGACGCAGCAGGTGAAACCGTCTGGGACGAGGAAGAGTCGGAGCGTTTTCTAACGCTACAAGAAGCTCAAGCAAAGTACGATCTCCGTCGAGCCGACTTGGCCGGGCGCGGTTTCACCCTCTCCGACATGGAATGGTGATGAATTTAACCCAATCGGGCAAGCATGCTTCTCTATTCGTGGCATTGCTGGGCCTTGACGGACTCTGCCCGGAATGCAATGAAGCCCCTTGAGCACGAACCAATCAGCTCGCCGTTAGGGGATGTCGGAGAAGGTGAAAAGCGGACGCTCCCTCGAGCTTTCGCAACAGCCACTGTAGTAGCTTGCACACTCCGAGTACGACACTGCTGAGCGCCTCTCGCACCATCCGCTGGTGAATGCTCAGCTTTCTCTCCCGGATTCGTTCCAACGCCGCCCGTGATGCAGAGACTGCTGAACGGAATAGGTGTTCCTTTCTGGGCATCCATTTGTGCCCGCGCTCCGTTTCGGGACGCCAAACTTTGGTCATCTGCTATTTCGGCTCCAAACGCCGAAGAAGCATGTGAGGATGAACCGCATGTCAGCTTCTTTTGCAATGGAAATGCGTGAGACACGAGTGGTGCCGGCTATTGCGGTGCAGGGAAAGCGACCGCAGCGAAGGCGGAGCATCTCGCCCCAGGCGGGCCGAGCTCTGAGAGTCCTTGGCCACGCCATTGAATACCTAACAGAGGAATTCGTGCTCGATCATGGGACCTTCAGCGAACGCGATGCCCAGTTGCAGGCTGTACGAATCCTCATGGCCAAAAATCGGGAAATCTACTTCGCCTGCCCCGAATTGCCTTCCCTGAGGGAGCGTTGCCTACTGTGGATGCAGATGCTGGATGCTTGAGCGCTGTACATCCGTTTGAGGCAGGAGTTGGAAATGCTGCCCGAGTGCTTTACGAGTGGGCGCATATCCTAAGCCCAATGTGCTACTGAGCACACCGGGCATCCCGGACGGGCGTGTTACATGGAAGGGACGAACTTCCTTGGCAATGCCTGTATGCATGCTCCGTTGACCAACGAGCCCAGATCCGGAACGATTTTTCCCCGCAAACCATTCTTCCTTCGCAGTTTAGTCGCTCTGCTGTAGGGACGGATTGCGGGGGCATGGTCATTCCCGCTAAAATGATCTCTCTGTACCCCATGACTGCGAGTTCACAATGCCCCCCCAGAGTGACGACACAGCAAGAGGGACTCAGTCCCCGCAAGTGAGGTCTACCCCAGACCAGAATCGTGCCACAGGACAGAGTCCGTGGCAGGTTCTCCATGTTCGATCAAACTTCGAAATGCGCGTTGCAAAATCTCTTTCAGTGCGTGGCGTGGAGCACTACTTGCCGCTCTATCGGGAACGGGTTAAGTGGACAGATCGAAGCGTTATCACGGATCGGCCGCTCTTTCCTGGATATGTGTTTACACGATACTCGCCGGAATCGAGAATCGTGGTCATCAGCACGCCCGGCGTAGTGCGCTCTTTAGGCGATGATGACAGGTGCTTGGTGAGTCATGCCGAACTCGAGAGAATTCGAGAGGGTCTCGACACTGGTTGCTCTCTGCGGCCTCAATCGAGCGTGCCGATTGGAACATTTGTGCGGATTCGAAGTGGTGTCTTCGAGGGTGTGGAGGGGGTTGTCACCGATTTGCGGCAGCAGTGCAAGGTGGTCATCGCCCTGGCTGCAGTCAGCCAGTGCTTTTCGCTTGAGGTTGAGCTCCGGGATATCGAGATACTGAACAAGCCCGTTGCCGGGCTCAAACCTATCCCCAAAGGCGAATCAAACGGCTGGAACCTGCAGACAGTACGGTCGTGAGACGACACGAGCACCGGCAAGTGCCACTCGTGGACATCGGCGTATTCGATCTGCGGATCGCTGCCGAATATGCTGAATTCTTTGACTGGAATAGCGAAGTGTCTGACCGAGCTACGGGAGCGTTAAAAACACCAACTGTAAGCCCCGAAGGGTTGCAAGGGGGCAATTGAGCCAGGAAGGCAAACCACAGTTCTGCGGGTCTTGGTGCCGCTGGGAACAGGCTTGAGTTGTAGTCTGGGTGTAGCCGGAATAGCCTTTCGCCCCTTTCGTGACGGGAGCAATCTGGGTTGTATGAGGCTTGTAAAGCACTGGACGAAGCTGGAGATTTCATCCAAGGATCAACGCCGACAGAAAATATGCACACATTCCCCGGGAGGGATTCATGGCGAAGTATCTCGTGACAGGAGCCGCAGGATTTATCGGCCGATCGATTGCCGCCGCGCTCATCGCGCGTGGGGACTCGGTACGCGGTATCGACAACTTCCTAAGCGGAAAACGTCAAAACCTGATTGGATTGGAGGAGATGGAGTTTCGGGAAGGAGATTTGAGGAAGTATGCAACATGCGCTAGCGTCTGTCGGGGCGTGGATACTATCTTTCACGAGGCTGCCCTGGTTTCTGTCCCGCAATCGGTAGCTGACCCCATTACCGCAAACGCTATTTGCGTGGATGCCACGCTGAACCTGCTCGAAGCTGCACGCGAGACAGGTGTGCGCCGCGTAGTATTTGCGGGTTCTTCGGCTGCTTATGGTGATTCCGAGACCCTTCCCAAGCACGAGGCCATGCTTCCCAACCCGATCAGTCCCTACGCCTCGGCAAAGCTTGCGGGCGAAAATTACATGCGCGTTTATGCGCGGATCTACGGTTTGGAAACGGTGGTTCTGCGTTATTTCAATGTGTTCGGTCCCTATCAAGATCCAACTTCGCATTACTCTGGCGTGATGGCAATCTTCTGCCGCAAAATGCTTGCTGGCGAGCAGATCACCATCTTCGGCGACGGAGAGCAGAGTCGCGATTTCACCTATATTGAAGATGTGGTCCTGGCCAATCTTCTCGCGGCCTCGGCGCCGGCGGATAAGATTGCCGGTCAGGTAATGAACTTAGCCACGGGAGGCCGGGTGACTTTGAATGAGATCTTCGAGACACTCTCGAGCCTCACCGGATACAAAGGTACGCCCGAATATGCTCCGCCCCGTTCGGGCGATATTCGCCATTCGCTGGCCGACATCTGTCTTGCGCGGGAGCTGATAGGCTACCAGCCCACGATCGATCTTCAGGAGGGCCTGCGCCGGACAGTTGCTTGGTACCGTGCTGCTGGAATCTGAGCATCGCATTCCAACCCCAGTTGGTTTCTTCAGCGCGTTGTTGGCTTCTCAGTGCATGGAACCATTTCCGAAAGAGCAGGTAGCTTCCGAAGTCTCGAGAAAGCTCTTCCATTCTTGGTATGCATACAAACAGACGACAGGAAGCGGCGCGCGAGCCGCGACGGACGAATCGATGCCACGGGTAAAACGAGAATAGGAATAGCCATGAATGCGAGCTGGGGATATGTTTGAGATTCATTACCACCTGCTGTTCGGAGTAGATGACGGCCCGAGGGATGTTTCTGAATCCCTTGCATTGGCCGAAGCGTCGATCGCGGAGGGAGTGACGCACATCGTCTGTACGCCGCACAGTAACTATGAATTTCGCTTCAATCCAGATATCAACATGGAGCGGTTGGCGCTTATAAATGAGCAACTTAAGGGAACCTTGACCCTGGGGATGGGTTGTGATCTCCACCTTTCCTACGAGAACATAGTTGACGCGCTTCACAACCATGGAAAGTACACGATCAACGGAACGCGGTACTTGTTGGTCGAGTTGCCGGATTTCTTCGTGTTCAAATCGATTTCCGAGGGGCTCCGTCAGCTCAGCGCCAGCGGTCTTATCCCGATCATCACCCACCCCGAACGCAACCCGCTATTGGTCGGCGAACCGAGCCGCCTGGACGAATGGATTGGGATCGGATGCTTGACCCAAATCACAGCCGGCGCGTTGCTTGGCCGTTTCGGTCGCCGGGCGGAGGCCTTCTCGTTCGACCAGATCCGGAGCAACCGGGTTCATCTGGTTGCGAGTGACGCACACAGCATGGACTGGCGCCCGCCGGCCATGAAGGATGCGGCTGAGGTCATCAAGGCCCGATGCGGAGAAGAAGTCGCACAGCGTCTGTGTATTCACAATCCGCGTGCTGTGTTTTTCGGCGAATCCCTACCGCCACAGCCAAATGCCAAGAAAAGTCTTAACGCCATAAAAGCAGAACGTAGTGTTCTCAAGTCCACATTCCGACGCTGGTGGTGATCCTTGCGTTCTCAGTCAGCATTTGGGGTTGCCGCTTCGGTCGCTTGTTGAATCATTCCAATCGGAGTCGATTCAGAAGTCCAAGATCAGCGATGGGACATACCAGATGCAAAACCAACTGTATGCGTGGCAATGCCCATGATAGGCGCCACGTACCATACCCGCGACTTGCGCTTCTTCAAGAAATAGCTGCTTCCTGCGGAATAGGTGAAGAGAGCTACGCTGACACTGATCTGCCCGGACCGCGAGGAGGGCATCATCGGATTGGATTCCCTGCATTTCTTGGCTGCTATGCAGTTCTGGGACATCCCAATGTCAAGGACTGTCATCGCAAGATTCACTACGTTCAACAGGACGTATCGACGATCAAATACGCGCGAACGAACAGGTGATGGGGGAGGAGTTGTATGTATCGCCGATGACGAGTATGCGAATGGCATAGGGCTGGCGGGTAAGGCTTCGGCAGGCGTCATGGCTGCAAGAAGCACCTGGGGTTGGGGTTCTTCAGGAAGTTGGGCTGCCGCAATGGCGGCCTCCTCTGAATAGGTACGGACGCTTCCGACTGAGATGGAAATTGCAAGCGCTGCTAGAACTGCTCGGTTCATTTCGCCCTCCAGCCGCGATAGATCTCGCGACTACTGGAGGAATCGGCAATTTACCGTGCCGGATCAGACGCGGGAGTGTTGTTCAGCCATTACGGGAGGAATCGGACCGTTCTCATTAGGCTTTTCAGATCGATCTAGATTCCTGAGAAGGCTCTTAAATAACACTTTGCGATTCAACGTTTGAGAGTTGATCAGGCAGGAGTAGAATGGTGCGAAATGTCAGCCATACATGAACTTGCCGCAGCAGTATCAGGGAGCCCGGTTCGTATGAAGGACCGATGGGCATGGATTGCGACTGGATCGACGTTGATCTTGTCGCTCATCTTCAGTACATCCACGGTTTTTGTCCGGGAGGGCTGGCCCGAACAGTCCTTTCAAATCGGCGTTTATGCCCTCACCGCCGTGTACCTGATCGGTGGTATCCGAGGGACAGGGGAGAACGTGGCCAGCGGTGTGGCGCCATGGTTGGTTTACTTCATTCCTGTGTGGGGAGTGATTCAGATCATTGCGCACACTACTGCTTCGACCTTCGAGACTCGCGAGGCCGCCCTACGTTGGGGTGCTTTGGCCGCTGTGTTCTTCCTTGCCCAGGTCGTTGCTCGGACCCGTGCGGCCCGCGAAGTTATTCTCATGGCATTTTTGTGCTTTGCAACCGTGCTCGCCGTGCTTTGCATGCTCCAACTCTTCACTTCTGAAGGCAGTGTGTTATGGCTTTTTCCTTCAGGCTACCCCGATGTGTTCGCGACATTTCAATACCGCAACAACTATACGCAGTTCATTGAGATTTCCCTCCCGATTGCCCTGTGGTGGGCGCTGCGTGATGGAAGGGGCGGTTGGGGATTTTCCCTTGTTGGGGGCGTGCTATTTGCTTCGGTGATAGGCTCAGCCTCGCGTTCTGGCTCAATTATTTGTACAGCTGAATTGTTGGTGATGCTTGCGATTGGATTGGTTCAATTCATGCGCGAAAAGAAGCGTCGACTCTTTAGCTCAACAGCGCTGGCCTTGATAATGGTGCCGTTATTGGCGTCGATTTTCGTGTCAGCCGTGGGTTGGCAGCGAGTATGGGTGCGCTTTCAGGAGAGCGATCCATATGCGGGGAGGCGTGAGTTCATGCTCTCCGCCGTTGACATGGCAAAGCACAGGCCTTGGATGGGGTATGGATTGGGGACGTTTACGGAAGTCTATCAGCAGCACTCAATCAAAGACTTCCCCTTCTACGCAAACCACGCCCATAACGATTGGGCGGAATTTGCTGCTGATGGAGGGATCCCCTTCCTGCTCTTGATCCTCATCCCCTGCGCTGCTGCCGTTCCGACGGCAATCCGGCACCCCTGGGGCCTTGGAATCATTGCAGTGATGCTCAATGCCTGCGTGGATTATCCCTTCCCAAGGCCGGCGGTCTCAGGATGGTTCTTTGCGATGCTGGCGCTTCTTTACATGACCAGGACCTGGGACCAGAACAGCCGAAACGCTGAGACGCAGCAGGTTACGGATGATCCTCTTCAGGTATTGGAATTCAAGCGATAGGGACACAGCGCGATGAGATGGCGGGCTATTCTTGACGCGGCTGAGCTCGCAATTCAGGATCAAACAACCTGATCAACCGATTGGCCAAGCATGAAACCTGTTGGTGTGCCCTCGGACGGAACCCGCTCGGTTGTAATGTAGCGCAGAAAAAACCAGAAGATCAGAAAAGCCGCAGCAAAGA
Organism: uncultured Acidobacteriaceae bacterium; assembly: GCA_903828675.1. GTDB lineage: Bacteria > Acidobacteriota > Terriglobia > Terriglobales > Acidobacteriaceae > Telmatobacter. The sequence continues at coordinate 13,170 of CAIKND010000208.1, read as the reverse complement.
TCGCCAGGAGCGTCACTCTTTGCCATATGCGCTTTCGTTGACGAGAACTCACTCGCCAAAAACTCGAACGACCGGAACGACTGGATTGACGCGATTTAGTCTTATCACCGGATGGAGTGGACGCAGCGTTTTTCGCTACTGCAGACTTCACGTCGTAGAATCTGTGACGGCACTTCCGGCAGCGGTACGCTTCCTGACCGCGGGTACGATAAAACACGTCCATCGCTTTCGCATGGCGGGAGACGCGGATCTCGGTACCATTACATTTCGGACAGTTCATCGTGGGTCGGGAAAAATCCTGATAGATGATACCAGAAGCGTGCCAGTGATTCGGGTAGTGCCTAGAGCCCGCCGATAGCCAAGGCGAATACGAATCAAAGATGCTTCTGGCGGAACGGAAAAGGACATCTCTTGGTGGTTAACGGCTTCACTGGAAAGATCGCTAGAGCCGGCTAGAGGATTTTCAGCGCCCGGTTCAAGGATTTGCCAGCGGACGCCTGTTTCTGGGGGAATTCCGTTTGTTTGGTAGGAAAAAACCATGTGGTAGTTGCCGGGAGGCAAAACCAGAACCTGTTCGGCGATCGTGCAATCTTCCGGTTCGCTGCCCGAGAACTCAATTTCAAGGCCCGATGGTCCCGGCCACGAGTGAAGGCCGGGATAGGAGGGTAGCGCCCAATCAAACCTGACCGGAAGCGGGTCCCTCTCAAAGGTGGCGTTGTTCGGAAAAGTCGCATCGGCGACGATCCAATGCTTCCCGATCAGGGTGTCCCAGAGTGCCTTCGCTGTATGCCCTTCCTTGGCTGCGATCAAGCGATCGATTGCCGAAAACAGGCGCGAGTCATCCGTCGTAGAATCACCAACCTGAATGAGGCGTAGTGCAATAGTTCCGGCGGCCGCAATTTGATCCTTCGCGAAAAGAAAATCCAGATACTGCCTTATAATCGTTGGATCATCGTTCAGAATCCTATCCGTGATTTCGTTCGGATCAGGCGATACCCGCCAGCACAATTCCAAGAGAGGTCCGGCGCTGTCAGATGGCATTTCGGCCGCTCTTCGTGCCCAGGCCCAGAAAGCCGGCAGGTTCTCACGGCGAAGATAAAAGTTGGCCAAGCTCCAGCGGGGCAGGTAGGTGTGGTCGATAGCAAAAGCATCAAGCAGCAGTCTCTCTGCCTTGGAATATTCGCCTGCAGCCTCCAGCCGTAAACCCAGTTCGATATCCGCCTGTGCGTCGTACGCGTTAATCTTCAATGCCGTCTCAAGCAATTGCGGCGCATGCTCGTCGTCCAGTAGAGCAAGGCGCATATAGTACTTCCATGCATCTGGCTCAATTTGAATGGCCTTGCGTAATGATTCCGCAGTATTCAACTGGAAAAGAAAATCCGCGCGCGCAAAAGCCCAGGAGTGCCAGATGCCGAGTACGCAAAGCCCAGCCACGAGAGTTCGCCAAGTGATTGCGATGATCAGAGCTCGATAGGGCCTCATAGGATTTCAACCCACCACGGGTATTCTACTCATTGAACACAGGCGCAATGGACTTCCGTGAAAAAAGTACCACAATGAGGTACCTATTCGCCCAAATTTGATGCTCAATTTCACCAAACTTGATGCTCAATTTTGATCAACTGTTGCAATACGAGACAAGAAAAGTCTGCATTAGAAATTGTCTTGTAATTTGCTTCCGACAGGTGTATTCAGATAACAGCACGAAAAATCCGACTACGTTGGTGCTGTGATGATTCGTAAACTCTCTGTTCTCTCGATTCTGCTACTTTCCCTGTCGTGCGCATATGCCGCGAAGGGGGGGGGCGCGATTGGTACTGTAAGCGTCCGCGGTGATGTGCGTGTTGACGGCTACCAGGTTTGGGGCAACGGGACTCTCTTCGATGGCACTGCGGTGGGTACAAGTCAAGCCACAGCAACCTTGAGATTGAACAACGGTACCGAGCTCATGCTGTCTCCCAATTCACGTGCAGTGGTGTACGGCGATCACATGGAGTTGATGGAAGGCGCCAGCCAGGTGAAAGCATCTGGTTCTCCATACCGTGTCGATGCGAGAGGCCTGCGTGTAGCCCCTGGGGGATCGGGGGCAGTTGGAATAGTGTCTTTGAGTTCTACCCAGAACACCATCGACGTGGCAGCTCTCAACGGCGGGTTCCGCGTAGCGAACGGCAACGGTATTGCTCTAGCCAGCGTCTCGCAGGCCACTGCGATCTCGCTTCACGCTGCGCAAACTTCAGGATCTCCGTCTGCTACCGTGACTCCCCAAAAATTTGAGATTACGGCGGTTGGAGTTGTAATCCCTCACAACGGACACTATGACCTCGAAATGAGTGACGATTCCAAGTATGAACTGGTGGGGAAGGATTTCAAGTCGTACGTGGATGATAAAGTCGTGGTCACTGGTACAATCCTTCAGCCTGCCCCGACAGCATCAGGTGAGCTGCAGCTCACCGTGACGTCGGTAAATATTAATGGTGCAGCTGCGGCCGGTGTACTTGGGGCACTTGGAAGTCATGCACTCGCTGCCTCGGCAGTGGCTGCCGGTGCTGCTGGTGTTGGATTCGTTGTATACGAAACGACAAAAGGACCAGCCAGCCCTTAACGAAGCTCTGAAAGTCGCCGAGTTATAGAAACCTGGAGACTCTCTGGTCGTTTTCCTTCGAGATGGATTGAATTTGTAGCTATCTTGGCGTCATTTAGTCCGCTGGATATTCATGTAGCCTCAGACAGGCGTACGGCGGCTCTTACGGGGCCATCGATAAGTGGGTCATTGCCTTTGCGGAATCGACACAGATGTGCGCCTTGGCTCCGAAGTGCTACTGGTTTCCCTTCTTGGTCAGATGGATATCCGGAGCGCGCTCCCTCTTGTCGGTCTTCGTCGATGACGGTGCGTGGATGATCGTTGCATCTACGATGAATCCGGTCGTGATGCGGCTGCCGTGTTAGCGATCATCTGAGCTTGGGTGATCACCTTATAGCCGGCCACTCAAGCGTCGGCGTTCGACAGATGCTATTGTCGATCACTGCTTTAGAACGGCGATTTTCGCAAGAGCGCATATCCTGGTCCAAGTGCAACCTCAAGAGCCTCAGCATATTGTGCCTGTCTCTACAACCAATCGCGAAATGACTAGCGTCATACAAATGACATACTCATGTTGCACCGCGCGATATGTATCGATAGCGCAAGACTGCGCCTGTGACTGAAATTCAATCACTTTGATTACTTTTGGAATCAACCAATGACATACAATTGCCTAACATATTTATTGAAACCGCAATCTCGTCGTGCGATAATCTTCTGGTTACCCTGCTGCTTGAAGTAGGGAGTACACCGTTAAGCAAAAGCAGCGAGCAATCAAGCCTTCTCTGATCTCCCCCAAGCCCCGTGGGGCAGAAAGGGGCGAAGCCTGCTCATGGCACATCTTAAGTTCTCGACCTGCCAGTGCTTCTTCTACGGAATGTCATTCGCGTGGACACCATGAGTAAGTGGCTCGGCGCTGAGTCGATGACTGAAAGCCAAATCAATTATGACCGTTCTTAAACCCCGCAATCGCATGATCAGCATCCGTCTCTCCGAAGAAGAGTACTTGGCACTCAAACGTATCTGTACCGTGACCGGCGCTCGCAGTGTATCAGACCTGACACGCGACGCCATGCGCGTGCTTCTGAATGGTTCGAATCGAGACGCTGGGGGCGGCATCAATATAAACGATTTTCGCACCGAGATTAGGAATCTGAATAAAAAGGTAGAGGAACTTGCGGCAGAGGTTGCGACATCCAGGGCCGGAAGTAACGATGAATGAAATCGCAAGGTTTCCATCAGGCTCGCGCAAAGTGCGCTGTGGAATTGATAGGATGCTGCAGATCAGTATCCAGGAGCTGTCTATGAGATGCATAACAATTCTGCTTCTGGCAATTGCCGTGGCTAGTTCGGCTTTGGCACAGCACCAGACAGATTCCAAAGGTGCGGATGCTGGCGCTACCTCATTTAGCGAAAACTCTAACCTTCCCAAGGAGAAGCTCGGAGCGAACGATCTGGTCGGAATCACAGTGTATGATGCTCCCGAACTGACTCGCACCGTTCGGGTGGAACCAGATGGCTTTATTCATTTGCCAATTGTCCGGCAGCGCATACAGGTGGCAGGTCTCAATCCAGCAGAACTTGAGACTGCCATCTCTAAAATCCTGATTGAGGAGAACGTGTTGGTAGACCCCATCGTGACGGTCTCGGTTGTCGAGTACCGAAGCCGGACAATCACTGTTGCCGGGGCAGTCAGAACTCCGACGACGTTTCAGGCCATCGGTACAGTGTCACTGCTCGATGCAATTTCCCGAGCAGGGGGGCTCGCAGAAAATGCCGGGTCGGAAATCCTGGTGAGCCATTCTCCTTCGGGTACGAACAACCAAGCGATTACCCTAACTCAGCGAATCCCAGTGCGCTCTCTTCTAACTGCGGAGGATCCGGCATCGAACCTGGCACTGAACGGCGGAGATACTATCCGTGTTCCCGCAGCAGGCCGGATCTTCGTTGCTGGCAATGTAAAGCATTCCGGCGTGTTCCCTATCACGGATGGTTCCGAGAGCAGCGTAATTAAGGCCCTGGCCCTCTCGGAAGGGTTAGCCAGCTTCTCCGGAAGTATAGCCTATATCTACCGTACCGATGACAGCAGTGGACGCATGAACGAGATTCCAGTTTCGGTGAAGGAGATTTTAGCTCGTAAGTCTCCAGACGTGCCACTATATGCCAACGACATGCTGTACGTTACGACTATGACAGGTCGGCGAACTAGTGCGAAAGCCATTGCGATAGTTACTGGGGTCGGGCTCAGCGCTGCTTACTTGGCGTTTCAAATATCAAGGTAGTATGTCACGGAAGAGGATTTATGCCTGATCAAGAGAGACTGTCGGAATTCATTCCCCTTCCGCAGCCCACAAGTCTACCGACGATGACGTACAATACGCCAATTGCGCAGCCACAGGAATTCGAACCGGAGGCTCCTGCGGTTCCTCTCACACACTACTTGTGGATTCTCCGCCGGCATCTCTGGAAAATCGTCGTCTTTATTGCATCATGCGTCTTTGTGACTGCTATAGTCACCGCGCGTCTGCAGCCAATCTATGAGTCGACAGCCACGGTGGACATTGACTTCCAAGATCCGTCGGGAGTTGTTGGCCAGGATTCTACGCGCACTGCTGCTAACAATTCGGATACGTACCTCATGACGCAGATGAAACTGATTCAGTCGGACTCAGTTCTGCGTCCTGTGGCTGAGCAGTACCATTTGCAAAACCTTGAAGGGCCGTCAAACCAACTGAGCGCGCAGAAGGTGCAGGCAATTGCAGCTGCACCTATCTCACTGAGTCACCTGAAGGTGACTCGCCCGTCTGGGACTAATCTACTGAATATTAGTTATAGATCTACAGACCCGCAAGTTGCAGCAAATGTGTCCAATGCGATAGCGAAATCATATGTCGCACACGCTTTTAACCTCAGGAGTAGCTCCTCGGAGAATTTGTCGTCTTTCATGGAGAAACAGATCGACCAATTGAAGGCCAAGATGGAACAGTCCAATCTTGCCTTGGTGCAGTTTGAGAAAGATCTTGACGTTATTGATCCGGAAGATAAATCTAACATTGTCTCAGCACGGCTCTTGCAATTGAACACGGAGTACACAAATGCTCAGGCCGAACGAGTCAGCAAGCAAGCAGGATTGGAAGCTATTAAATCCGGCTCTGTTGAAGCCGCACAGGTATCCTCCCAAGGCGAATCACTTGTCAAGCTCAACGAAGCTCTCAATACGGCGCGCCAGCACTTTGCCCTTGTCAAATCAACGTATGGATCAACGCACCCAGAATACCGTAAAGCCGCCTCAGAACTGGGCGAAATCGAACGGCAGATCGACGAGACGCGCACCAGGGTTGCCGAAAGAGTCGCAGTGCAATATCGGCAGGCGCAAAGTCGCGAGCAGATGCTCGAGAAAACCGTAGCAGATACGAAGGCGGAGTGGGATCACCTCAACTCGCGATCGTTTCAGTACCGTCAGCTGAAACAAGAAGCTGATGCTGATAGGGCATTGTACGATGAGCTGACCAAGAAGATCGGGGAAGCGAACATAAATAGCGGCTTTCAAAACAACAATATCAGCATCGCGGATGCTGCTCGGCCGCCTTTGGTGCCCGTGTATCCAGATATAAAAATGAATCTCTTCTTGGCGTTGTTTGCTTCAACCTTGTTGGCGATCGGCGCCGTGGTATTGCTAGACTCAATGGATACGACGCTTCGTGATCCACAAGAAACAAGCCGCCTCCTCGGTGTGGACGTCATTGGAACCCTTCCCGTAGACAGTTTTTCGGCTCAACTTCCGAAGCCCATCGCAATGGTACAGGCCGACGCCAGTATAAAAAAGATCATTCCAAACCTCAACCGCAAGGGGTACGATAAAACGACGTCCGACTTCGACGAGGCTGTTCGAACCATACGCAACACTATCTTTCTGTCCGACTTTGAAGGTCGGCTCCGCTCAATCGCTTTGACCAGTGCTACTCCCAGCGAGGGCAAGACAACCTTAGCCGCCCACCTTGCAATCGCAAATGCCGATCAGGGCAAGAAGACGCTGCTTGTAGACGCCGACCTGAGGCGTCCCAGCGTGCATACGAAATTCGGCCTCACTCCACGGCAGGGACTTTCTAATGTGCTAACAGGGGAACTGCTCTGGCAGGACGTAGTGCACTCCATCGACGGCAAGCCAAATCTGAGTGTGCTTCCCGCAGGGCCCGGGTCTCATCGTGCTGCCGATCTCATCGGGCCGCGGCTCTCCGCCTTGTTAGACGAATTTGCCAAAGAATACGACTTGGTGATTCTGGACTCGCCACCGCTGCTGGGATTTGCGGAGTGCCTGCAGATGGCTACTGATGCAGATGGAGTGCTCATTGTTACCCGGGCCGGAGAAACCAAGCGCAAGGCGGTCTTGGCTGTAGTCTCAGTCTTGCATCGGCTTAGAGTCAATATCATCGGGTTGATCCTGAATCAAGTTAGTCGCAACACATCTGCAGATGGTTACTCAAATTACGGCTATTACCATTACGGCCGCTACCAATATGGGAGCAAAGAGAGAGTAGAGGAATAACTCTAACCGTAGTCAAATCTCTTTAGGATACGGCAACTCACGGTGTTGAGGTATGCTCCGCGTGTGCAGATAATGTAGTGAGCATTTCATGAGTGAGACCACAACACGCGAAGCGTACGCGGCAGACCTCGCGGATCCCGCTTCGAGTCCAAAGCCTGGGATTATGGCGACTCGCGATCTAGCAAACCTCAATTTGCTGCGTACCGTCGGGGTCGGTCTCGTCTTCGTTGGCCACTTGACAGCTACCATGAGGGTGCGCGCCCTTGGTGATCTTGGGCACTTCGGTGTACTTCTCTTCTTTGTGCATACCGCGCTGGTGCTCATGTTCTCCATGGAGCGCCTTGCCCTCTCCGGGACAGGGCTTTATGCCTCATTTGTGATTCGGAGGATATTCCGGATTTACCCTTTGAGTGTCCTGACAGTCCTTCTCGTTGTAGTACTTCGTGTTCCCTCTACTTCCTGGGGGACGGGGTTTGTGTGGCCTGGCTGGCCGGGACTCCTCTCGAATATCCTGCTCACTCAAAACATCACTCACAGCGGATCAGTTGACTGCGTTCTCTGTTCCCTGCCCTTCGAAGTACAGATGTATGCTGTCCTGCCTCTTCTCTACATTCTGATTCAATGCTTCACGTCGCTGCGATCTACGTTACTGATTTGGCTGGTGACGGCTGCAATTGCAGGGCTGGAGTATTGGTTGCGAGGCCCTGCGTTTGACTCCGATTTTCTGCTCCTTCGATATTTCCCTTGCTTCCTCGCAGGCGTGTTTGCTTGGCGTCTATTGGCGACTCGTGGGGGGGGGGCAGGACTTCCAGGCTGGCTTTGGGTGCTTGTTCTCATGGCTCTCGTCTTCTCTTATCGAGTGGAAGATGCTTTGCGAGTCTATGGCCCTGGTCTCGCTGATGCTTTCCACGGTGTGCTTAGGAACGATCACCGTATCTACTTGCCGCCATACCTTGATCTTGTTCGTGATTGGGTATTCTGTGGCATCACTGGGCTTGCCCTTCCGTTCTTTTCGGAAATCACAAGTCGCTGGCTCAACGTGGTCACCAAGAGAGTCGCGCAGTACTCTTATGGCATCTACGTTTGCCACGTTCCCATCCAGTGGCTTTGCATTACAAGACTTCACGCCGGAAATGTAGTTGTTGGCGCTTTCTTATCCGTACTCCTTACTGTGCTCGTATCGGTTGTACTCTACCACTGCGTGGAGCACCCCGGAATTCAGTGTGGAAAGCGCCTCGCAACACGACTGGTCAGCGGCATTGCGCTCAAGGTGAGAGCTACAGGATGAACGCTCATGTTACTCAATACATTCCAACCGAGGAACCATCCGTTCACATCCTTGGTTCGCGCGTCCACCTTGTCTCTGTCACACGGACAGTCGACCACATTGAGCGCTGGATAGGTATGCGAGGTGGCTGTTGCCGCCAAGTAATCGTTACCGGTTTCCACGGGCTGCTTGAGGCCCACAAGAGCCCGCGCATTCGGTCGATTCTCAATAGTGCTGAGCTTTGGGTGCCTGACGGGATTGCACCGGTCTGGTTGGCCAGGATGCATGGCTTCCGCCAAGCAGTTCGTGCGCCAGGCGCCGAAATTCTGATCGAGTTCCTCGAGCGGGCGGAGAAGAAGGGATACAGTAGCTACTTCTACGGCGATACGGAGCAGACTCTGGCAGCGTTGTGTGAGACAGTCGCGCGTAAATACCCAAGCCACAGGATTGCCGGCGCCTACTCCCCCCCCTTCCGCGCTCTTACTTCATCAGAAGAAGCCGCAATCATTGAGCGGATCAATGCCGCACAGCCTGACGTACTCTGGGTCGCGCTCGGTATGCCGAAACAGGATATCTGGATTCACGACCGGCTGAAGAAACTCAACGTGCCGGTTGCTATCGGTGTCGGCGCCGCTTTCGCCTTTGTTGCCGGAACCGTTCCCCGTTGCCCCACTTGGATTGGCAACGCGGGCTTCGAATGGGTCTACCGCTTCCTAAAAGAGCCCAAGAAGCTCTGGCGACGGGACTTGTTCGACGGCCCTCGCTTCCTCTTCCACGTAGGCATGGATCTCATACGGAAAGACACATCGAATGGCACAACGCCACTCATCCCAGAGTGATGCTCAAAGCGCCGATATGATCGTTCTGGATCATCCGTCCATGAAGGTGAAGCGTGCCGGAATTGTCGCACGCATGCTGCATGGCACGGGCGCCGGGGCAGTTGCATACGGTCTGGGGATAGTCAGTAACCTTCTCCTACTCCCGCTTTATCTGCGCTTCTGGTCTGTAGCCGTTTACGGCGAGTGGATGGCTCTTTACTCCGTGGTGATGTATCTCGGCAACCTCGACTTTGGAGTTACCGCGGCCGCAATCAATGAGGCGACCATGGCCTTCGCCCGCAAAGACTGGGATACTTTCAAGCGAGTGCAGGGCACCGCTTGGGCCACATCTCTTCTTATCGCGGGGATTGGCAGTGTCCTGGTCATCGCGTTATCCCTGTTCTACTTTCACGTGAACCGATGGCTTGGCCTGACCGTCATTAATCAGCACGACGCCCGCTTCGTGTTCTGCGGCCTCTCCATTGCGCTCCTGGCCAACATCCCGGGGCGCCAGTTGATTGCGGTGTACTCTGCAATCGGGAAATTCGCAACCTACCAATGGCTCTATAACGCTTTTGCTATGTTTTCAGTTGTCGTCACCGCTGTTGCATTGAGCGTAGGCGCCGACCCTGTAGCACTCGCCGCTGTGATTGCGGTCACGACTTTGCTCACGATCCTTTTCGCAGCATGGTTCATAGGCAGGGAGGATGCGGGCCTGCTTCCGAAGATCCGAGACGCAAACTGGCGTACGGCTAGGTCTCTTGCAGCGCCAACCGGGCAGTTCGGACTCTCAATGATTGCTACCGCTCTAAGCGTCCAAGGTCCAATCGTTATCATTAGTCGAGCACTCGGGGGGCCGGCGGTCGCCCTCTTCACCACCACCCGTACCGTCGCTAACGTGGTCCGCCAAACGTTGACGGTGCTTCGAGCTCCTTTACGCCCTGAATTCAGCGCAGCGTCTGCACAGCCAAGCAAGGATGCGCTGCGCAGGCTCTTTCGAATCGCGGTCAGCGTAGATGTGACCATCGCCGTCAGCTTGACCGCGGTTCTTTGGTCGGGAGGGGTCTGGCTCATTCGGTTCTGGTCGCACGGTCGCATCCATCCGGACCCGATGTTGTTGCATCTTCTTCTGATTACCTTCATGTTGGAAGGCTTTCTGCAGATATTGGCCATTGCGGGATGGTCGACGAACCGATTCCATGCTTGGTCGCTGGGCCAACTTGCGACCGCTGTCATCTCCCTCATTCTGGCTATTGCGCTTCTCGGCCGCTTTGGCCCCTCGGCAATCCCGATAGCAACCATTGTTCCCCTGATTGCTATCATGACGCCGTTGTCCGTGCGCAACGCGCGTAACGAAGCACACCTGACATTGCGATCAATGGTCGGGCGCCTTCTGCTCCCCTTTGCCGTGCTTGTCGCATTCTCCGTGGCGTTGCCCGCATGGCTAACGAGCCTTAGCATTGCTCCGGCGTGGCTTTGTGGGGTTATTTCCTCTTTGGCAATCTGTGCTGTTGCCGGATTCACTGCAGCCGCTGTGTTTCTGAGCCGGGAAGATCGCAAAGCGGTGCGCGATCGCATTTACGTTAGAGTCTTCAGTCGGTTTTGGTAGAAAGGAAAACGGTAGCTGTTATGCTTCTGCGAGAAATAGCGCGTGTTGCTCTTGCCTCTGTGGTTCATAGGCTAAATACCGTAAAGGTCGGCCATCGAATCGCCGATTCGCGGTTTGCTGCGTGGGTATGTGGAGAGGGTCCGGTAATCGCAAGGCTTCGCTGGGGTGACCAGGCCGTAGTGTTCGCCAACGAATACAACGGCCGATCCATGTATCTATGGGGCGAACATGACCCGAGGATCACCGCTGTAATCAACTCGGCTGTGAAAAAAGGCGACACAGTCCTGGATATCGGCGGCAACTTTGGCGTCACTGGGCTCTTCGCCTCGAAATGCGTTGGACCCACCGGAGCCGTGCATCTTTTTGAACCGCAACCCCTTGTCGCGTCGTGCCTCCGCGCCTCACTTCTGATCAACGGTTACTCGAATGCAGTTGTTCATGAATGTGCGCTTTCGGATCACACCGGATCGGCAACAATGACGATTCTGGATCCGGGAAATATGGGTAGGACAACTCTATCTCCACCCAAGCTCGATTCCTTTGACCCCTCGCGCGCGATCAGCTGTCGAATCGAAAATGCCGGCGCATATGTTTCCTCCCTTGGATGTGCCAAAGTCGCGCTCATCAAAATCGACGTGGAGGGACATGAAGCTGTCATTCTTGCGTCAATGCGGGAATGGATTGCGGAAGTGCGCCCGCCAGTCATATTGTTCGAGTGCCATCTTGACGGACAAGTTTTCCAGGAACAGGATTCTGTTCGCATATTATAGGGGCTCGGCTACGAATTCCTGGGTATTGATACGAAGCCGTATTGGCAGACACGATTGTATGCCGTGAACGAAAAGCCACATCCAGTCGGTTGTGATTTTGCCGCCGTACTTTGGCAGAACCTTGACGAAGACCGCCGCTGCACACTTGAAGCTATGATGGGCCGACGTGCTCGATAACAAAGCCAATAGGGAATGCGCCACACATGTCGTCTCAGTTGCCGCGGATACTTGACATCGCGGTTTTCGGGAAGACCTGACTGCGGGAGTTGCGTTTGCAAGGCCTGTCAAAGGCTCAAGCAGCTTCATCGGCCGTCCCAAAGCCGTCCTCGGCCGCCCCCGCATGAGCCGAAGCGGGTCGGAAGCGCTCGTAATGTGGCAAGACCTGGACAAAATGAAAGACAGAAATATGCAGCAAAGAACAAGCTGACGCCTAAGATCTCCGACAAACAATTCGCGACGTGCCTGAAAGGTTTCGCGCCGCTCGCTTTGCGCTACCCCAAAGAAGTCATCCGCAGGGACATGGATCGCGCTAGCTCCGCCCCAGACGGCGCTGTCATGCTGGACGAGTTGCAATGAACAGACACAAGAGTCCGCCTCCGCCAGCTCCTTTCCAGAAATATTCGTCTGGGGGACAGCTATTGTTCCGAGGGAGATGCATGTGGTTAATGGGTTGCATGAGGAACGGTCTATTGCAACTTGTACGTCATCTCCCGATCAGCACGGCTCGGGTTTCCGTGTATAGACTATTTGGGATGAAGATCGGCAAATGGTCTTCCGTGGGAGTTGGATGCCTGGTGCTCGGCGGTCCCCAGCGGATCACAATCGGCGCAGGTTCCATCATTAACCTAGGTGTGACTCTCGATGGGCGATGTCCATTGACTATCGGCGACAATGTAAGCATTTCAATCTACAGCATCATCCTGACGCTTGAGCACGACTTGGACGCTCCCAATTTCCGGGCTGTCGGAGCGCCGGTAACCATCGGTGATCGCGTGTTTATAGGAGCTCGAGCACTCATTCTGCCGGGAATCAATATCGGTGAAGGCGCAGCAGTTGCGGCTGGAACTGTTGTGACGAAGGATGTTGAGCCATTTACGATTGTCGGTGGTGTGCCGGCGAGGCCAATTGGCTTACGTACTAGGAATCTCACCTACAATTGGGCGGATAAGTAGACCCCAGCGAGGCCGGGGCCTCGACTTCTTGGCAACTAAAGTCTGATAAAGAGTCTCACTCGGGAACCAGCGTCAGCATGCAAGCAATGAAGAGGCATTTCATGCAAGACCAACCATTGATCTCGGTCATAATCCCCTTCAAGGATAGAGCATCGCTTGTCAGCGAGAAGCTTCGCGAAGCGGATTGTCAAACCGTGGGCTCGGTACGACCTCCCAAGGTTGTGATCGGGCACCCGCGGCTGGGCCGCGGCGGATCAGAAGCTCGCGTGATGTGGCTGATCGAGGCGCTGAAGTGGGACTTTGATGTGACAGTGGTGACGACCGGCGGTTGGGATTTAGAGGCACTGAATAGCTTCTACGGTACGCAGGTCGGCAAAGACGAGGTCAAAGTTCGCATCGCCCCAGTT
>CAIKND010000207.1 GCA_903828675.1 uncultured Acidobacteriaceae bacterium | reverse complement strand
TGCGGTCGCTGTGAAATGAGTCGGCTTATGTGGTCTTCCGTTCTTCGAAATGCTCCCAAAAACAGCGCAGAGGAATGGAAGGCCACATAAACTAAACCAACACATAAGCTCAGTTATGTTGTTAACAACATAAGGCTGCGATGTATGCGGGACTCTTACCGCATTTGGCGCTGATCTGTTCGATGCTGTACTGCGGATCTTCTAGTTGCATCAGGGCGGCAAAGCCCTGCGCTTCGTCGAGTGGATGTACGTCGCGCCGTTGCAGGTTCTCAACGATGCTGACCTCAAGAGCCTGGGCGTCGGTGAATTCAACGATGCGAACCGGTGCGGTTTCGAGCCCGACAATCTGGGCGGCCCGGAGGCGCCTAGCCCCGGCGACAATCTCAAAATGTTGGCCAACTGGGCGGACAACCAAGGGCGCGAGGATTCCCTGTGTCCGGATGCTGTCGGCTAGCTCATTGAGTGCTGCTTCATCGAAACTGCGGCGGGGATTGTTCGCTGATTCTGCAAGGCATTCGAGCGGAAGATCGCGGTACTCCGATGCGTTGATCATACGAGGTTCTCCTTTCGTTGCTGAATGGGTTGAAGAGGCGGGCACTGACTGTCGTACCCGCTTCAATGGGATCAACTGGCTTTGGCCAGCGCCACGCAATTGGTTGAGCCTGTTGAGGCCAAAAAGGCCCCGAGTTTCGCGGTCGCCCTGAACTGTGGCACCGGGTCGAGTTCCTTGAACGCGGATGTAAACGCGTTTGAGAGGCTCCAGAACGTTCGCGGTGAAAACTCCGGATACTTCGGTTCGAAGTAGTGCTCGTGGACGAGCCGGGCAAGGTGCTTCGGCGCTTCAAGGTCGGCTTCGATGAACGCCCGATAGATCACCAGCTTCGCTGCGTCGTCGGTGAGCTGGAGGCCCCTCCAAGAGTCCACCTGGCGGCGCATTGGCTCGAAATTGCGTTGAATTCGGTCGATGCCAACGGCCAGCGCATCTTGCAGGTTGAAATGTTTCGAATGCTTGGCGAGCACCGGCGTGAAGTCGCCGTAGAACGCCATGTTGTCGCACACAAAAACCCGGAAACCCACAGTGAGTGCAAGCCGCATGGATTTGTCGTTCGCGTTACGGATTCCAAGCGAGAAACGCGCCTCGTCAAAGGTGGTCTCCAGATCGAGAACGCCGAAGAGCTTCATGCCATCGTCAGAGACGGCATATTCGTCGCGAACCACGTTAATGTGCCGGAAGGAAAGTCCGTCGAGCACGTTGTGAATCAGTTCTGCATGAGAGATTGGCTTGAATGTCTCCGTAGGTTCCGGAGGCAAGATGGTTCCGAGTTGATCGCGCGAAAGCTTCGACGCCCCCGCATGAGCGTACAGTTGCTCCATATGACTTCTCCTTCATTGATTTGGAAATGTGCTGCGAGGACGCGTTCAAACGTCCTGGTCGGTCCTGCTGCTGAACAGCAAGGACCGGCCAGGACGTTCGTGATGTCGAGGATCAGCGGAGGGGCTTTGAGCGTGACAGGGGCCGCTTGGAAAATTCGGACACAGGGCGACGCCTTTTGTCATGATCGGCACAATACCGCGAGTTGCGGTCGCTTATCCAACCACAGCCTTTGTAGGTGCACATGAACAAGGGACCTTTTCGAACCTGGTTAACGCGCTTGCGGATTGCCTTTGTAGCCATGGATTGCGCTTGGAAATGCCAGGAGCGGTGCGGTACTGGAAATACCCCCTGCTCGTGACCCAGTGACTATAGCGAATTCGCACAAAAGCGCAAGTGCTACTCCCATTGGGAATGGGTCAGCTTTCGGATAGGCTGTCAACCACCCAGACAATCGACCGCAGCCGGGTTCGAAGAGTGTATTGGGCTCTTGCCGTCAACCGAGGATCCTGCCGCGGCGGATCGGCGAACACTGGCCGACTTTAAAGTAGTAATCCGTGTCGATTTGGCGTGAAACCAGCGCGTTTCGAGCTGCAAGCGGCACGTTCACGGAATCGATTTCTCGTCAACAGGATACCTTGGGGTTTGTAAGGGCGTGATGGGCGGTTCGGCGGACCTCCGCGGTGGGGGTTCGTGCTCTCCCTGGTTTCAGAATCGAGACTTGGTCCACCCCAAACTGCCCCCTTGCGGAAATTGCGATGTGGACCACGCCTAATGCACCAACCGTTCGGCCCAAAGCAGCGCTATACTACCAGCGAGAAGCACTTTCTTCAACTCTTCTTCCGAGTAGGGGCATCCCAAACGTAGGGTTTAGACGTTCGCACATAGTGAAACTGGACTGGTGATTCAAGATGACAGTTGATAGGAACGGACGCTGGACAATCAAGGTTTCTCTAACGGCGAAATGTAATTTGCATTGTTTCTACTGTAACGATCACGAAGTCAACCCTCGAAAAACGGGGGAAGACATGGGCGACGACGAACTCCGCGATCTGCTCCAAGCAGCTTACGACAATGGAATTGAGAAGGTGCAATGGACTGGCGGGGAATGCACCATAACGAACCTTCCGATCATTGCCAACATCGCGAAGGGAATAGGGTTTACCGAGCAAGCCTTGACAAGCAATGGCGTGCTGCTGGACTCGATGCTGGATGAATTAGTTGCGGCTGGGCTAAATCGAGCCAATATTAGCCTTGACTCCTTGAGCAGAAACAGATTCCAGACAATAACAGGCATGGATAGACTCGGCCAGGTTCTGAACAGCATTGAGCATGCTGCAATGAAGCTAGAGATGACCAAGATAAACGTGGCAGTCATAAACGATAATATCGATGAGATAGACGCGCTGTTGGAATATGCAGGTAGATTAGGACCAAAGGTAATACTAAAACTGCATGAGTTGTGGAGATTCAAACCGGAGGCTGCATATCAGGCCCAGCATGTCTCGGTTCCGGAGATCATGAGACGCTTGTCCAGAACAAGAAACCTCGCTGTACATACTGGCATTCGAGGAAACAATCCAACAGCGAAATATTATTCTATCGCTGGCACTGGGCAGATAGTAGGAGTGTCGGGAATTCCCACTCATTTTAAGTGTGGCGGCCCAAGCTGCTCAAAACTGCGGGTCTATGCTAATGGAAGAACATGCGACGGTAAGTATCTAGCTGGCGTTCCCATCGAGTTGAAAAGAGCGATGATTGCTGAGCTCATCGAAAAGAGATCCACATCTTCTATTGAGAGAGACTCTGGACATGTCGAGCCATTGCTGAGGGTGATCCATTGAGTGGCGGCAATTCGGCTGGTTGGCATCTACGGTTCTTTGCCACGTCGGCTTGTAATTTGGCTTGCAGTTATTGCAATCCTGAACGGAGAAGGGAGGCTAGAAGTGAAGTGGGCACAGCAGACATTGCCCAGATCACTGGAGCTGCTTTGAATGCAGGGATAACGCGAATACACTGGACCGGAGGAGAGCCCACATTGCGCGGGGATATTCTAAACATTCTCCGCGATACCCAGCAACAAGGGTACATTGAACAGGTAATGACCACCAACGGTACCGTGTTGCATAGCATCATTCATGCCGCAGCTCGCGCGGGCTTATCAAGAGTTAATATTAGCCTTGACACTCTAAGTCAGCAACGATTTACGAACATTACAACGAAGGATGCATTACAAGATGTTCTTCAGTCAATAGGCTTAGCTGTTGAGATACTACCAGGAGTGACCAAGATTAATGCGGTTGTCATGCGCCGGAACTTGATCGATATCCCAGAATTGTTGGAATACTGCGAAGTCATCCACAGGCATAGGCATGGAAAGATTGCGTTAAAGCTTATTGCTATCTCTCCAAACAATCCTGCCATGCTCACGATAGGTGGACAAAGGATGTATGCAGCCGAGCATGTTAAAGAAGATGAAATCCTGGAGCTTGTCAGGCAGGCGGGCCACATTGAAAGAGTTGAATCTGGCAATGTTAAAGGGGACAATCCCAATTGCGAATACTACATTACAAGATCTGGGTTAAAGGTTGGCGTACTGGCAATGCCTTCATGGGGATTTAGATGCGCTGGGTCTAACTGCAGGAAATTGCGGGTGACACCGTTCGGGGAGGCAAAAGCGTGTCTGGAAGACGGCCCAGTGACGCTTCTTGGCAGGTCGGCTATTGAACAGGCCGCAATATTTAGGTCGCTGATGCGGGTAAAGGAGAAGGAGGATGAAGACCAAAAGAAGCGAATGCATTACAGCGCGGAGTTGGGTGCCGTGAGATTTGGCCATTTGGGCCGACCAGTCCCGAGGAGTGTGTTCGATCAGATCGATGAAGATGACTAGTCTCTCAAGATGACAAGTAGCCAACGAAGAGTATTCATCCATATGTTCTGCTGTTACTTCGGCTTTGGCCTGAGCATCACGGTGAGTATCCCGATGATGACTATGCGTGAGTTCCGGGCTTTGTTTGGAGATGAACAGCAGCGCGTCGAGCATTTGGGTGGGCATCGTTGGCCAGAGCGACTTGCGTGCCACGCTGTCGATGCTTCCGGGTCGCGGTTACAGGCCCCGAAGATCACCACCGAAACGCGCCGGTATGGCCGGCAGGAATTCTGGCATCTCGCGACTTTGCCCGTGCGCTTAATGAGGCGCCGAGATGTAACGGGAAGTCGGCCAGTGTTCGCCGGTCTCCAGTGGTAGATCGTCAACTGACACCAACAACCCAATGCATGTTTGGAACAAGGGGCAACAAGGATTGCTCTCCGAAGACGCCCTAGGCTGTTCGAGTCCAAGAATCAGGTTTAGGCCCAATCAACTGGATTCGAATCGTTGGAGCTGACGAACTACGTGTCTTCGGCGCACGGCGTTGCATTTTTCCGTGGGTCCGCTATGCTCTGGGCAGACGGACAGTCGCTGTCGCCCCTCTGTTTGGCGATGGATTAGGCTTCCTGCTTACCATAATGAAACCTACTGGGCACCCGTGTCGGCCTGACGCCCCTCGCCTTTGGAATCCCGCCCGGCTCATCTCTTGAGCTGGCCTAGTTCCATCTCCACAATCCCCATGATTCACTGCCAGCGGCGCTCCTGCCTATGGCAGGGAGCACGCATGAGGAGAACACTATGCTGAATTTCGAAGCCATCAAGAAGATCCATGTCACTGATGTGGCGACCGGGCAATACCACCTGCAGCTCACTCACAAGGGAGAATATGCAACCTGTACCTGTCCGCTGCCAACGCACAAGCAAGGCGACCGGTCCCGGAGCTTCTCCATTAATCTCAACGGGAACTATTGGCGCTGCTTCTCCGAGACCTGCAATGCGAATAACGGTAGGAAGAAGGGCGGTGACGTCATCAACCTCGTCGCTTTGATGGAGGGATGCGGCATGAAGGAAGCCGCTGAGCGCCTTTCCGGTTGGTACGGTGTTGGGCAAATAAAAACCCCTCAACGCATGGCCGAGGGGTCGAAACCTAAACCTGAAACAGAGATGCAAAGGACTATCCAGAATCCTACTGCGTCCAGCGATAGCGTCAAGTACATGCAGGGCATCGACGCCTGGTTCGATGAGCTTTTCAAACGGCGCGAAAAGGAAGTTGATGTGGACTACTGGAAGCGTACTCGAAACGGCGTAAAGGCCAAGCTGATCGAGTCCTTCAGGAATGGGAAGCGGCAAGCGCAAGGTCTTCTGCCTCAATGACCGCCTTCGATCTTCTGCCCCGTCTCTTACCGGACGGGGCATTTTCTTGCCCGTATCCGAGCTGGTTCAATTCTGAATCGATCTGCTCCCGCTCGTTGAGGAGCAACTCGATTGCCTGTTGTTTGAGTTGGGCGACTTGTTCAAGTGCTGTCATCTTCGATCCTCTCTGTTGCGTAGCAGGGAAACGCGGTTTATTTTTCGACAAGCTGAATGCGATAGTCCTTTTCGACTCCGTTGTGGTACAGGCGGCTCACAGGAGAAATCTGGAGGATTTCAGTATCCTCAAATCCCGTCCCGTATATATCCGCGTACGCTTTTCTGAACTCGGCCTCGCGGTTGCAATTCTGGTCCGCAACAAACAAGAGTCTCTCCTCCTCGAACGCATCGACATAGACGCACAGGAATATGCGATTCACTTGTCGTTCTCAGGTTGATGGGCTGTGTTCCCATAGACCTTTGCATGACAGTCGTTGCAATATCCTGAGTCTTTGTCGATGGAACAATCGAAGCAAATCGTGATGTTGCACAGATCGCAAACGTTGAAGTCTCGATCAGGTGTGCCTTCGATGATGACCATGAAAGGCTGGTCTTGACCTGCTGATTCCCTTGAAGACACCTCAAAGCCACCATGACATTCGCGGTGGCAAACGCTACAGTATTCCATTGTGTGAATTGATTATGCTTTTCCCTGCTTTGGCAACTGCGGCATTTCACTCCCATCAAGAAGCGGCGCGAGTTGAATCTCGCGGCCTCGCAAATGTCCCTCCGCACGCGGTGGCTTATCGTGATTCCCATGAGGGATGCTCGTTGGTGGTGAGGAAACGTCACAAGTAGAAGTATGCGCCGGAATGCGCCGGAGCGGACGACGCGGAGTGCAAAGTACAAGCGCCAGTTACGCAGAAATCGTAGGGAGGAAGTCAATGCGTTCCATCAGGTGATTCGGATTGCTGAAAATGCCAATGAGTTGTAGTGGAAGTCCGGCGGCTCGTTATTGGACGGTCATCATTTTTGCTAGGTTGCGATGCGAGGAGAAGGGTTAATTTGTGCACATGGAACGTCTCTTCTTAGGCGCTTAGTCGTACCAACAGCGAGCGTAATCGATGGCCAAGTCCATTTCATCAGCGCCACGAAATGTCGTCGCAAAATCAATAATCTCGTTTGTGGTCAAAGTGGCAGAGCGTTCAACCCCTTCGATGGATACACGAACATCCTCTCGGCCCTCTGGGACCGCATACCCATGTACTGTGAATTGCGGATTCCGCTGAAGGAACGGCAAGAATAGCTTCGTTACACCTTCGCAGCAGTTCCACTCTTCCATATCAACCAGATCGTGGCTTATCAACTCTTCGAGAACTTTACTTGGCAAGCTTCTGAAGTAGCGCAGACAGCCATAGTTGCGCCCGTCGTAGTAGGGTTTCAACAACTGTTCACGTAATTCGTAGTTCATGTTTGTGGTGGTAAAGGTTTGTCTTCTCCCCGCTTTCGCAATTGTGGCACCCTGATCCATCAAGAAGCGGCGCGAGTTGATTCTCGCGGCCTCGCAAATGTCCCTCCGCACGCGGTGGCATATCGTGATTCCCATAAGGGGTGCTCGGTGATTGGCTGGAATTGCCACTTCTCAAGTATCGGAATCGTGAGGAGATGTGTACACGCGCCCATTACGCAGAAGTCGCAAGGAAGCGATTGATCTTCTCAATAATGTCTTTGCGTTTAGTGCCGTACCGCTGGAGGGAAGCCTTGATGAGTTTCGTAGGGTTGGCCTCGTCGCCGCTCTTCTCGATATTCGGGTAGCCGATGACTCTCTTGGCCGTCGGACCGTTCTCTCCGAATGTCCGGCAGAAGAACATGTACCGCGGAAGGCCGGTGATCGCCTGGGCAGTGACATATTGTTCGTTCCAGTTCTCTTCAATGGCTTTGGCATCCTCACCGGAGACGTTAAATGTGATCTGCGTCGGGCAGTTCGAGAATACGTCGGCGGCGAAAGGGATCTGGTACATTCCCTGTGAAGCCAGAACGAGGGTGATGCCGTATTTGCGGCTTTCTGCCAATAGGGTGCCGAATCTGCCGCCATGGACGAAGTTGTGAACCTCGTCGGCTATTAACATGAACGGTGGACGGCTACGCTGCTTTTCTCTTTTCAAAGCGGCGATAGAGACCATCGAGACAACGAGTGAACCAAGGATCTGTGCGATCTCTTCTCCGAGCCGTCCTTTAGAAAATCTGCAAACGACAATCTTCTTTGAATTCATGATGTCCAAGAAATCGAGCGAGTTCGGCTGGCCGATGATGGGGATAATGGATGGTCTGAGCAATTTTCCAACCTTGTTGATCGGTGGGCTAAACTTGCTCATCTGTTCCGAGTCGCGCAGCTTCTCATCGTATTGTTCCTTGAACATTCTCAAGAAGGGATTCGCCGTCGCGGTCAGAACCTTTTCCCGGAACTTGTCGTCGGCCATGAAACGGAAAATGTGCACGGGAGTGGGTTGCGGGAAGTATTCACACACCGCATCGATCGCGTTGATGATGACCCTAGCGGACTCGTCGCCCCATGCGGAACCCGCGAGAGATTTGAACGTCGTGAAGAGAGACTCCTTGCCGAGTTCCAACTCCTCTTGGCTGTTGAAGTGAAGTGGATTGAATGGCGGAACAAGTGAGGCATCGGGATCAATCCACACAAAATCTCTCATCCTCGATTTCGGGATGAGCTTGGCAATCGCATCGGCGGTGTCGCCGTGGGGGTCTATGAATAATCCGCCGTTGCCTTGACGGATGTGGTCAATGAAAAGGTTGAGAAGGAGGGTGGATTTTCCCATGCCTGACATCCCCGTGATGTTGATGTGTCGGGTCGTGTCGATGACGAACTCTTGTCTATTGAGATAATCAATGCCGATGGGGGTCATGAATATTGCCCGATGTCCTCATCCCCATCAAACGCGGATCACGCGCCGAGAGGATGAGGAGAACGGGAAAGTCCCGCGCATTTCTACGCGATTGTTCTAAGTATGCGTGATTACTTGAAATTGTCGAGGATGGAATACGACGCGGTCGCATGGTCCTTCGGTGTTTTGAATATCGCAACGCTGAGGTCTTTCTTGTAGTCGTCTTCGGTCGCGAGCCAAAACATTCTGTGGTTGAATTCTTTGTTCAACTGCTTCAGAAGATTCTCGCGGCGCTCATCGTTCCTTTGGGTTACGATCACCCTGAACTGCCGAAAGTTTGTCCATTCCTTCTGGCACGCATCAGTCCCGTAATAGGCGTGATACTTCGCGAGCTTGCGCATGATGGACGGCTCACCGTTCAGGTAATGCCCAATCTTAGCCCGTTCGAGTTCGAGGAAATAGTACAGAGTGTTTTTGCCTTCGGGCTTATCGGGATTAGTGATGGCGAACATCGCGTCCGGCGAGATGGTGTGTTTGAGGTCGGACTGTTGCCAGTACAATTTCAATTGATTTATGGCGCAGAATCTTTTGATGGCGATATGGAAGAACGAAATCTCAAGCTCATGGTCAAGGGTTCGTTGGGAGTGTTCGTCGAAGGTCTTGGCTTGTGTCCAGATCGAGCGGACGAAATTGACGCCTTTGTCTGATAGGCCATACACAAAAGTGGCCACGCCGCGATCACGATCCATTTCAATATAGGGAAGCCGGTTGACCAGACCTTCTTTGTACAAGAGCCCCAAAGTGTACCGGACGCTCCGCTTGTCATTCTCGTTCGGCGTCCGGTCTCTGAGGAGCTGGGCTACGTCATTCGTCCTGAGACAGAAATATTCAGCTAAAAGTTCAAGCGCCGCGCGCTTCGCATTAGTTACCCGATGGCGCGGCTCCTGGTTGTGGTTCGTCGTCATTAACCTCAGTATGGGGTACCTGCGGGGAAGCGCAAGAGGAGTTGTCCACAATGCGTTTCATGCCATATTGTGCGAGGGTATTGAGACGGATGAGGTCACCGGTATTCTGGTCACCTATATTCTCGTTGGGAAAAATGCAGGTGATGTGGGCATCGCGATTTGCCGATTTGTAAAGGGCGCATCCTACTGGAAAATCTCTTAGTAATTCAGGAGGAACAGGCCGCTTCGAACGAGCGAGGTCTTCGATAGTGAGGGAATCAGGATGCCATTTGATCTTTGACATGAGTTCTTGTTTTGGTGGACGCATGGTGATTCCGCCGACGAAGTGACGGGCGTCTTTTGGGTCAAGCTGGAATAGAAACATGGTAGAAACGTTTCCGATGACGGAGGAGAGTATCATCGATTCGAGTTGATCGGGAAACTGATTTGCCATGACAAGGCCGACTTCATATTTCCTGGTCTCCGAAAGAATGAATTCAAAGGAAGTGGTCTGGAACCGTTGGAATTCGTCGGTGTAGATATAGAAGGGGCGACGTTGATTGACGGGAATTGGTTGACGCCGCCCACACGCTTGCTGGAGTTTGGAGACGATGAGCGCACCCAAAAGGTCTCCTGATTCTCGTCCGGCAGTTGCGAGGTTCACTAAAAGGATTTTGCCTTCCTGCATGACATCATAAAGGTCGAGCTGGTTCTGGCCACCCCCCATAAACGTCTGGAAGCTCGCACTGCGGACGAATATTTTCATACGATTAAGAATTGGTTCGATGGCATCTCGGCTTGGAAAATTCTCGTTCCACGTGCGCAACAGGTCGCGGTTCTTCACGCGTGAGAGGATTTCGGTGCGCCGTGCTTTGTCCACAAGAAAATGGTAAATATCAAGGAAACACGTGTCCCCAGCTTCTAAAAGTGTGTAGAGGACATCCCGTAAGATGGAATCCATTCGCGGTCCCCATCCGGGAAAACGTTGCAAGAGGAAGATAATATCTCCGACAAGCGCTTCTCTCTCGCGGTCGTTCCCTTTTCCATAACTCATGAAGTTGATAGGAATGGCATTGTCGGCGCTGATATAAATGGCTCGATCTGCTTGATCCTTTGGAATCATATTGAGGATGTCTTCGGCGAGATCTCCGTGGGGGTCGATGACGGCGATACCTTTGTGATGTTGAATGTCCTTCAACGCGAGCGCCTTGAGAAGAGTGCTTTTCCCACTGCCAGACATTCCCGTTGCATAGACGTGGCGCTTCCTCTCGGAGTAAGGGATTGTATCGATAATCAGTCCGTCTTCTTCGCAATCCTGACGAAGGCCGAGAGGTATGGAATCAGTGGGAAGAATCTCAAGCCCGTAGAAATATGTCGGGATACCCATCGAACCAACAAATGCCGAAAGTTCTCCTCGGATAGCCTGTTCGTAGGTTTCTTGGTGTGGAACCTGATAGGGAGTGATTTCGCCAGGAGCTTTACTGAGAAGTTGTCTGACCTGTTCAGCGATCTTGTTTTGATTTTCCTCCGAGTTGTGGTCTTCAGGAAGACCGAGAATAAGGAGTGTTTTCCCATTCGGTGGAACGTCCATTAAAGCGTGAGAGGACTGGTTGAAAACGGAGAAAGTGGAGATGGACTCTTCGAATGATGAGATGGGTGAGGCAGGGGCGAGTATGGGGTCGGATGTTGGTTCGGATACTGCGGGAATGGGTTGCTTACCTAACCAGCGAAAGAATTTCACGATGAGCCATATTCCGAAAATTATGACGACCGTCCAGATGAGGGTCGTTTTTATCCCAGAGGAAGAATCTACCGGGACAATGGAGGATTCCAAAACGAGTTGAATTGTCGGGCATGGGGAGTTGGAGTAGGAGGCAGCGTAGGGGCATTTGAATGCCAAATACATCGAGCGGTCGGTAGCGGGAAGATCATGACTGACAGGCTGTCCATTCGGAGGTGCTGAGTCGAAGTGTGCCCAAAGTAAACTGCCAGGAGCATAATATTCAGTGAATTGAGCCGATCCAGGCTGACGGATCGCGACAGTTCCGTTAGTGCAAGAGGCAATGCATCGGATGGTGTACGATGCCCAGTCATTGGGAAAAGTAATCTTGGCGACATCATTGTCTTTGGCGACGGAAGCCTCGATACTGCCAAGACCAGTCTTTCCAGAGAGATCGTAAAGGGTCTGCTGCGCAGTGGCGGATAGGACACTAAGCGCCGTAAGAACCAGAATAGGGAAATACCTAGTCATGCCGCACCGTCCTAGCCGATAGGCGTACCCGATAGGGCGAGCGATAGCGACGGGCATCTTCTTCGCGCCAGCCCAATAGGGTGAGGAACGAAGGGACGAAACGAAGAAGATGCCCGTCGCTAGACGAGGGACGGTGCGGCATACCAGTCATACCCGTATCCTCCAGTAAACAAAAGCGTTCTATCGTGCGCTGAAATATCGGCGGCGATACAATCGGATACCCTTTGAGGATAGACAACGGTATCGCATAGAAATGAGAGTTGGGCTATAATAGCGCCAACCTCTACCCTTTGGGTAGGGGGTACTCAGTTGTTTTCAGCGGGTTAAGGGGACGGTCGCTCCCAAAGATGACAGCCAACCGAATCCCCTGATGAACAGACTGGGCTTCTCAGTTCTTCCCGCAAGGGAAGAGGAATTCACGTCTGGAGACAGGTATGGATTCCAATGAGAAGTGGTACTCGGTCAAGGAAGTTGCTGCGAGGCGTGGCGTGTCGTGCGATACGGTGCGCCGCTGGATACAGCGGAAGCTCCTGCGGGCTTTCAAGTTCCCTGGTCGGTCGAACAGGAGGCGTCGGGTTTACGACTGCTTCCGAATCGCCGAGAGCGAGCTTGATCGGTTCACCAGAGCCAACATGACTTCCTAAAAATGCCCCGGCGATGAGCCGGGGCATTCCTCGTGTGTGTAATACGTGTGTGGAAACCGCGTTTCGACCGTTTGGTGCGTTTTGAGCGTCGTTAAAAATCAGTAAGTTGCCTGTTTTCAGTGGGGCGTTGGAAATCGACCCCCCCTCCCGGCACCAATCTAAGATATTGAAAATTTATAAGTTGGGAGCATTTACTCATTAGTCCTTATTGCAGGGTTTGCGTCAGCGGAACAGCCATCGTGAACGGTTCTTGACTTTACTGGGATTGACTGGCTTTTTCGCTCTGCTTTAGTTTTCGCATTGGGTCAGAGATGCCGGTCCGGTCCACAATCGCGTAGCGCTCGAAGACACTGCGCGTCCGCCATTGTTTTTTGTCGTCCTTGATCGAGGAGGATTACCTTCAGGACTAGATCCACTTGCTCCACCCGCAGACGGAGCAATTCCGACACTCGCCAATCTTCTAATTACATGTGCCTCCAGCAATAGCGGACGCGGTCGCTTTACTTTAGGCGAAATGAGACTTGCGGATCCTGATTCAATCGGATTGGGACGGACTAGAGCGACTGTTGACAAGCTCCGTTTCAAGCACCCCTCGCAACCAGCAGGAATAACGTAGCGTGGCGGGGGGGATCTTGTGACCAGTACGCGCAGGTGCGCCGAAATGCCGACCATTGGGACAGCGGTTGGTGGCTGGCCGAGAACAGCCAGCGCAGTGTAGATGCGACTAATCTGAGCCCAAGGAGCCCAAACCATATATTCCAAAAGCTGAGGTAACCATCTAGAAGTTACCAAGGACCTATTGACCGTCTGAAAGTGGCACACCTCACGGAGAAAGTCGTATTGTTACCGCTTCCTTTCAGGCTCAGCCTAGAAGAGTAGGACAACCAGGCTAAGCAAGGTGATACGACCCTGCCCCGGAGCCGTTTCCGAGTAAAGTTACGCCTGAGTTCAGATGGAGAGAGATTGATACACGTTGCTTCACTGTTCGCTTCTTCCAGAAATTGGTTCTTCTCAGCTGCTGCAGACCGGACGTTTAGCTACCATTCAAAGCCAATCCCACGCGTCGCCGTTCACCCAAGATACAAGTGGACGGCATCAAAGCTGGCTTTGGCCCTAGTTTCCTTCATTGCCTTCTGCTCCGTTGCTGTTGCGCAAACCGCGCATTTCGGAGGCTCTGAAACGACTGTCGTCCCCAGCGGCCTGCGTACGAACCACAATGTCGCGGTGGATGCGAGCGGCAATGTGTATGTTCCTGATACCTGGAACCACCAGGTATTGAAGGAGACGCTGAACGGAACCGGCTACACCCAAACCACTATCGGTTCAGGTTGGAAAGAGCCGTGGGGCATTACCATTGATGCGAGCGGCAGCTTGTACGTTACTGATACGGGTCTGAACCAGGCGATCAAGCTGACATCTTCAGGAAGCAGCTATACGCAGAAAACCATTGACAGTGGCTTCAACGGACCTTTTGGGCTCGCCGTCGATTTAAGCGGAAACCTCTATATTGCAGACTCCGGAAACAACCAGGTGGTAAAAGAGACCTTGTCCTCGGGTGTTTATACCAGGAGCATCCTCATTACGGGCCTGAGCAACCCCGGCGGCGTCGCAGTGGACCCAAGTGGCAACCTCTTTATTGCTGATACCAACAACCGCCGCGTTCTCATCGAAACGCTCTTGGGCGGTATTTATACCCAGAGCCAGATGAATGTTCCCGGGCTGGATATGCCCTTCGGCGTTGCGCTCGACCAGCACAATAACCTCTACGTAGTTGACACCTACCACAACAAGATCCTGATGGAGACCCTGTCGTCCGGAAGCTACACGCAGACTGCGATTCCAACCAGCGCTATGTACTATCCCAGCGGGGTAGCGATCGACTTGAACGGCAGCATATACATCTCGGACTCAGACAACGGCCGGGTGATCAAGGAGACGCTGTCGGGCGTGAACTTCGGGCAGGTGAATGTTGGCTCCACCAGTGCGCCGCAGACCTTGAGTTTCATCTTCGATACGGCTGATACGCTCGGTCCCATCGTAGCTCTCTCGCAAGGCGCTAAGGGATTGGAATTTGCCAATGCCGGCACGGGTACCTGCGTTACCGGCACAAAATACACCGCAGGCGCCATCTGTACAGTGAACGCCACCTTCACACCCACAGTCTCCGGAACTCGCCTTGGATCCGTAGTTCTGCAGAATGCCACGGGAATCCCGATTGCCTCTGCATACATCTTCGGCACCGGAGTCGGTCCCCAGATCAACTTCATCCCTGGCACAGAGAGCACCATTGCATCCATAGGCCTCAATTCACCCAATGGGCCGGCAGTGGATGCCAGCGGCAACCTCTATTTCGCTGACTACAGCAACAACCGGGTTGTGAAAGAGACACTCACGGCAGGCGTGTATACCCAGAGCACGATTGGCAGCGGCTTCAATATGCCCGGCGGGGTTGCGGTAGATGGGGCAGGCAATCTCTATGTCTCTGACACGGCCAATGACCGCGTGCTGGTAGAGACGCTCTCTGGTGTAACTTACACCCAGAGCGTTCTGCCTACAACGGGGTTGTCCTATCCTTACGGCGTCGCTGTCGACGGCAACGGCAATGTATACATCACGGATACCACCAACAACCGCATCCTGAAGGAAACACTTCTGGGTGGAAAGTATTACCAGAGTTCGATCGGCACCGGCCTGCTGTATCCATACGGAGTGGCGGTTGATGGCAGCGGCAATGTGTATATTGCCGACACCCTCAACAACCGCGTTGTGAAAGAAACCCTTTCGGCTGGTGTCTATACCCAGAGCGGGGTTGGCGGCGGCTTTTCTCTTCCATATGGAATCGCCGTGGATGGTAATGGGGCCATATTTATCGCCGACACGTTCAACCAGAGAATCGCAAAGGAAACACCCACAGGCATCAGCTACTACCAGACAACCGCTGCCGGCAGCACCCTTGTGCATCCTTATGGCGTGGCCGTGGATGGCAGCGGCAACGTCTATGTCGCTGATACCGGCAACAATCGGTTATTGAAAGAGGACCTTGCCGATCCACCGAACCGCAGCTTCTCGCCGACGAGTGTTGGTTCCACCAGTGCTCCTCAAGCGGAGTCACTGGTGAACATCGGCAACGCCCCGCTTATCTTTCCCATTCCGGCCACGGGCTACAACCCGAGTATCGCGGCCAACTTTACGCTCAGCGGCAGCGGTACATCGACGTGCTCGATTCTTAGCGTCAGTTCCTCGGCGCCTGCCACTCTTGCCGCAGAGGCTTCCTGCCAGTTGCAGATCAACTTTGTACCTTCAGTGGCGGCGGTCATCAGCGGCACATTGACGATCACTGACAACTCGCTCAACGCACCCGCACCTTCCTACGCAACCCAGAGCATCCCCTTGAAGGGATCGGGAACCCAAGGTACGCCAGCCATCACCTGGGCCACGCCGGCGGCCATAACTTACGGAACCGCACTGAGCGCATTGCAACTCAACGCCACTTCGACAATCGCCGGAACATTTGCATACAGCCCCGCCGCAGGAGTAGTACCATCCGCTGGCTCGCAGACGCTATCGGTCACCTTCACGCCAACCGACAAGCTGGACTACAACACCGTTACCACTTTCGTCGTATTGGTTGTGAACAAAGTCACGCCAAGCATGACCTGGGCTACGCCGACGGCCATCAGCTACGGAATCGCGCTGAGCGCAACGCAACTCAACGCCACTTCGACTGTGGCTGGAACATTTGCGTACAGTCCGGCGGCAGGGACGGTGCCGGTAACGGGGTCGCAGACGCTCTTGGTCACCTTTACGCCAACCGATGCCACCGACTACAACGCTTCCACCACAAATGTAACGCTGATCGTGAACAAGGCGACGCCGGCAATGGTATGGGCAGCACCTTCCACCATCACCTATGGCACATCGCTCGGCGCATCGCAGTTGAGCGCCAGTTCGACAGTGGCGGGCACCTTTGCCTACACACCTGCATCCGGAACCGTTCTCAGCGTCGGTACGCGGACCCTCTCTGTCACCTTTACGCCAACCGACGCCACCGACTACACAGCGGCTACATCTTCAGTTTCCCTGGTTGTGAATCAGGCCACGCCCGCTGTTACATGGGCAGCGCCTTCAGCCATTACGTGGAACACGGCCCTGAGCTCAACGCAGCTCAACGCCACCTCCACTGTACCCGGCGCCTTTGTATGCGGTGGCTCCGCTTGTTTGGACAGGTATTTCGGGTTTTTAAGTGGAAAAATTGTTCAGCTAGTCGTCGTCGTGGCTGTGGGAATGTGAAAATCGGTTTCATCGATTTTCAAGGTCTTGTGGGAAGGGCGGAAAACAG
>CAIKND010000206.1 GCA_903828675.1 uncultured Acidobacteriaceae bacterium | reverse complement strand
GTTCATCGGCCCGCAGCTTCGATCCACGCTTCCTCCCCACAATCGGTCACCCTCATGCAGTTGCGCTTCACTTCACTCACTGTGACCAGCTTGTGACGGGACTTGCACCCGTAAGAGTGCGCCCATGCTGGGCGCACAAGTAAAAGGCCTCCGGCAGAGTCGGAGGCTTTTGATCGGTGGCTTTCAAAGGGGCCTGTGTAGTAGCGCTTCACGCAGGCTGCAGCCCATCGCCCGCGCCGTAGGCGCAGTGCAAGTTAGCCCAGCGCTTAAGCGCTGGGTAGGTCGAACCAAAATCGTTGCGGAGTCCCGTAGGGACGGCGCTCACTTCTACTGCCTCCCCACCAAAGCCGAGGATCCTCCCAAGTGAATAGCCGTTTAGTCGGCGCGTCCAGTTATCAGACGAGTCCGCATCCGGTTAGACACTCGGACATATTGCCGGATCGCCGTACACTGAAGTTGCTCTCGACTGTCCGCACTCTCCTCTATGTGCAGGACACTGATTACCGCATTATTGCTGGTCGCAGTTTCTTCTTCGGTCAGCGGTTCGCAGGCACAGCCGGCGACGGCGCGTGGCATTTCTGCGGCGCGGACGCGTACTTCCCATCGGCCAACCCACAACCAGGCAAACGCGCATCGCGCGACCCAAGCTAAGGCTTCCCGTGCGGTGGCGCTTGGAGCCTTCTGCGCAAGTGGTTACCAGGCGGGATACAAGGCCGGCCTCGCCGCGGCACGCAGGCAGCTCGCAAACCAGAAAACTGAAAACGACGCCCCCAGCCAGTCGGCGATAGACAATACCGTCGATGAAACTGCGGCCACCTCAGCCTCTGATCTACCCGCTATTGCGGAGCCCGTATCGCTCAGCGTCAGGCGCGCCGGGAAACCGCCATCCCTTCGGGGAACGATGGAATCGCTGCAACGGCAAAACGCCCGCCTTGATGCCGAGGGGTTGGAGCGAATTGAGGATGAGCTCGACCTGACCGGCCGCATCGCCCATAAGCTTCTCGTACCCGTACCGGTCTCGGCGGCCCTCACCGTCAACCCGAACCTGCCTCCGCACCGCCGCTACTGCCGCCCCTGGACGGCGCGTTTCCTGGCCGACCTCGCGCGCGCCCACGTAACTGCCTTTCACCGCCCCTTGCAGGTAAGCTCGGCAGTGCGTACAGTCCAGTACCAAAAGCGGCTCATCACCACCAACGGCAATGCCGCACCGGCCGAGGGTGACGTCGTCAGCCCGCATATGACCGGGGCTGCCGTCGATATCGCCAAAGACGATTTCAGCCGTCAGGAACTCAGTTGGATGCGCCAGCGACTGCTCGACCTTCAGCAGGCTGGCAAAATCGACGTGGAAGAAGAATTCCAGCAGTCCTGCTTCCACATCACGGTGTACAAGAGCTACGCCCCGCCAGCAGCCCCGCACAAGGCCACGCGGGCAAAAGCAGTGCAACGCCCTTCCCTCGGCGACTCCTCAAGCCACCGCAAGCCCTCCCCGCCAGAAACGGAACTTCCCGCGGCTAGAGATACAGCCGAGAGGCCTGTCGCCGGACTGTAGACGCCCCGCTCGATGGCGGGAATGTTGCGGCCAACAGAAATTGATTTCGTCTCTTACGCCTTTCAAGGTTACAATCGCGGGCAAAGCCACAAAGGCTTTTCCAAGAGGCGAAATCATGAGCGACTTAGAAGTACAGGCTGCAGCCGGCCCGGCACCCGGCCTTTCCCAGTGGGAGCGCGTTTCCAACACGTTTATGGCGCCGTCGAAAACCTTTGAAGACATCAAGCGCGGCAACCAAAGCTGGTGGATGCCGCTGATCATCATGGCGCTGGTTGGCTACGTCCTGTTTGCCGCTATCTACACCAAGATCGGCATGCAGCAGGTAGTCGATAATCAAATCAAAATGGACCCCAAAACGGCGGAAAAACTGGCGCAGGCGCCGCCGGAACAGCGCGAGATGGGCGCAAAAATTTCCATGTACATTACCGAAGGCGTCTTCATTGCCAGTCCGGTAATGGTAATCGTAATGGCTGCCGTAATATCGCTGGTGCTTTGGGGCACAATTAACTTCGTCTTCGGCGGCAAAGCCACGTTTGGCGGCGTTTTTGCTGTCTGGTTTTACGCAAGCCTCCCGTCGATCGTTAAATCCTTGCTGGGGACGGTGGTCATCTACGCGGGAATGGCGCCCGAGTCGTTCAATATCAAGAATTTTGCTCCGACGAACTTGGGCGCATTTCTGAATCCGGCCGATACCAACCCGGCACTGTACTCGCTGGCAACCTCACTGGACGCTGTGACCATCTGGACGCTAATCCTGCTCGGAATGGGGACTGCGGCCGTGGCCGGAGTCAAGCGCGGATCAGGCTATATTGCTGTGTTCGGGTGGTGGGCTGTTATTGTGCTCTTCGGCGTTGGTATTGCGGCAGTCACGGGTTAAGAGTTAGCCTGCGCGACTTGTCAGCAATGCGCTTGCCGCCACTCGCTGGTGTGAATGCCGGCATCGAATAGTCAGCGCGAATCCCAATGGGATTCGCGCTGTTCACTTTTTGCCGAAAATTCCCAAAACTCAATTGCGAAGGAAAGCATCCATGTCGATCAATCTGACCAGGCGGGAGTTCGCCGCATTAGGAACTCTTGCACTAGGCGCGAAGTTGTGGGGGCAGTGCGACGGCGGTCGGCTGGCCACTCCGCATAAGCTGGGCAAACTCGTGCTGAGAGCCTCCAGCAAACCGGGCAGCTACGACAGCATCAGCGTCGATTGTCCGTTTGTTTTCTCGCACAACGACCGCTTCTACCTGACATTCGTCGCCTTCGATGGAGTCGGCTACCAAACCGGCCTCGCCTCTTCGTCCAACCTGACCGACTGGACCAAAGAGGGCGTCATTCTCAAGCGCGATCCCTCTTCGCCGATCCTCAAGTACAACGCTGCAATGAACTGGATCCTGCGCGAGAACGATCTCTATTCGCCCGGGCAGTTGAAGCAGGTGGATGGGCATTTCCTCGGGGCTTATCACGCGTATCCGGGCGCGGGCTACGAGCAGGGCGCGGCGGTCATCGGCCTGGCGCGCAGCAAGGATCTACGCACCTGGGTCTGCGGACCACCAATTCTGCGGCCAGAGGACGGCACCGCATGGGAACGGGGCGGCCTTTACAAGCCCTGCCTGGTCGAGAAAGCCGGAACCTACTACCTCTTCTACAACGCCAAGAACCAGACCGAGGGGCCGTGGCACGAACAGACCGGGGTGGCTTCGTCAAAAGACCTCATCCACTGGACCCGGTTCGAGGGGAATCCCGTAATTCCAAACGGGTCCACCGGATCGATGGACGAGAAATTTGCAAGCGATCCATGTGTACTTCAGGATGGCAACCGCTGGGCTTTTTTCTATTTTGGACTGGACGCCAAGGGCGTAGCTCGCGATCTGGTCGCAACTGGCCCCGACCTGAAGCATGCCACCAAGTGCGCCGGTGCGGTGGTGGACGTGGGACCCGCTGGCTCTGTGGACTCCGTGTATGCGCACAAGCCTTCCTTGATCGCCTGGAAGGGTGACCTCTACCACTTCTACTGCGCCGTATCGCGGATCGAGGGGAAAGAAGTGCGCGGGATCTCTGTTGCGCGGTCGCGGCCCTGGAGTTGAAGAGCCTCACTTCCCTGCCCCACATGCAAAGAGCGCGCATCCCGTCGGATGCGCGCTCTTTGCATGGACGTTAAAGTGATTGTCGGACTATTCCGTCCAGCGCCGCATAATCAGGGTCGCGTTGATCCCGCCGAACCCGAATGAATTCGAGAGTCCGATGTCGAAGCTATGGGCAATCGGCGTATTCGGCACATAGTCCAGCTTGCACTCCGGATCGACATTGTCCAGGTTGATCGTTGGCGGCAGCATCTGGTTCTGCAAAGCCAGTACGGTGATGCCGGCCTCAAGGCCTCCCGCGCCGCCCAGCAGGTGCCCGGTCATGGACTTGGTGCCTGAGATCTTCAGCTTGTGGCTCAGCGCGTGCTCGCCGAACACCAGTTCAATCGCCTTCGATTCGTTGCCGTCGCCCGCCGGCGTCGAAGTCGCATGAGCGTTCACGTAGCCTACGTCTTCCGGCTTAAGGCCTGCGTCCTTCAGAGCGGCCCTCATGGCGCGCTGTGCGCCCGCTCCTTCCGGAGCAATACCGGTAATGTGATAGGCGTCCGCGCTCATGCCATAGCCGATGACCTCGGCCAGGATCTTTGCGCCGCGTGCCTTCGCGAACTCCAGCTCTTCAAGAATCAGGATGCCTGCGCCTTCGCCGATGACAAAGCCGTCGCGGTCCTTGTCAAAAGGCCTGCTGGCGCGGGTCGGATCGTCGTTGCGAGTCGAGAGCGCGCGCATCGCGGCAAAACCGCCCACCGACAGCGCCGTGACCGATGCTTCCGCTCCGCCCGCGATCATCACATCGGCATCGCCGTGCATAATCATGCGCGCCGAGTCGCCAATCGAGTTGGCGCTGGTGGCGCAGGCCGTAGCGGTGGCCGATATCGGGCCCTGCGCTCCGTAACGGATACTTATCTGTCCCGCCGCCATGTTCACGATCACTGAAGGAATAAAGAAGGGAGAGATCTTGCGCGGGCCGCCTGCAAGCAGGTTCGAGTGCTCGCGCTCGATGATCTCAAAACCGCCAATCCCGGACCCTATGAAAACACCAACGCGTTCGGCAATCTCCGGGGTGATCTGGAGACCCGACTGCGCCATGGCTTCCTGGGTAGCCGCAAAGGCAAAGTGGATGAACCGCCCCATCTTGCGCGATTCTTTCTTGTCCACAAATTCCAGCGCGTCGAAGTTCTTCACCTCGGCTGCAAACGTGGTCGAGAAGCCAGTGGTATCGAAGGCCGTAATCGGCCCCATACCGCTGGCGCCGGCCAGAAGCTGCCGCCAAACTTCGGGAGCGGTGTTGCCCACACCGCACACCAGCCCCAGGCCGGTGATGACAACTCTGCGGGTCAAGGGCTACTTGCCGCCTTTCGCGTTCTTCTCGATGTATTCGACCGCATCCTTCACGGTCTTGATCTTCTCGGCGTCTTCGTCGGGAATCTCCAGATCAAAGGCCTCTTCGAACTGCATCACCAGTTCGACCACGTCCAGCGAGTCCGCGCCCAGGTCTTCCTGGAAGCTCGCGCCGGGGGTAACTTCGGCTTCATCCACCTGCAACTGCTCGACGATAATCTGTTTGACTTTCTCTTCAACGGCCATGCGTGCTTCTCCTCGTTGTATTCAGAACTCAGAAGTCTATCGGGGCTTGTGGTCCGCCCCCATTCCGCTTGCCTACAATAACGGCCCACGGCATGGTTGCACAACCACCGCGCGAAAAAAGTTGCGCATGGTCCCGAAGCTTCAAGTCTACCGGGCAGGTCTGGGTGTGTAAAGCCGCGCAGCAGAAAGGGTATATGGAAAACCCGCCCCAACCCGCAAAGACCGCTCTCACCCGCCACCGCATAGACAACCTGCAGGTGAAATCCCTCCGCATTTTGGGGGAAATACACAGGGTAAGGGCGTATATTCGGCGAAGAGGAAATGGGAAGAAAATGCAGACTTTGATTGTCGGAGCGATTGCGGTACTTGCCGGGGTCCTGCTCGGCTACTGGCTCGGAAAAGCCTCTGCCCAGGCCGAAAGCCGCCTGCTGCGCGAGCGAGTGATGGGCCTTGAAGCTGAAAAAGCCGCACAAGCCCAGGCCGCCAGGGAATTACAGGACTCCGTTACGCACTTGACCGGCGATCTCCGGACTGCCGAGGCAAACGTCGTCGCCGAGAAAAGCAAGTACGTCCAGATGCAGGCGGATTTGGAAAAAGCCTTTGGAGATTTGGCGGCGAAGGCGCTCAGCGCCAACAACCACAGCTTCCTCACTCTGGCCAAACAGGAGTTGGGCGGCCAGAGCGCCGTCGCCAAACAGACCCTCGAGGCCAAGGAACTCGCGATCAAGAATATGCTTGACCCGCTCGGAGCCGCGCTCAAAGCCCTCGATGTGCAGGCCCAGGCCATGGAGGCGCAACGCTCGGGCGCATATTCCAAAGTGGAGACCCTGGTCGAGAATATTCAGAAGTCTATCCCCGCTTCGCTCGATGCGCTGAAGAACGAGACCGCCCAATTGATCTCAGCGCTCCGTGCGCCCAAAACCCGCGGCAACTGGGGTGAACTGCAACTCAAGCGCTGCGTCGAGTACGCGGGCATGGTCCAGTACTGCTCATTCTCTGAGCAGGTCACCGCGCGCGACGAAGACGACAAAATTCTCCGCCCGGATATGACCATTCAACTGCCCAACGGACGCGAGATCGTCGTCGACGCCAAGACCCCTCTCGATGCATTTCTTGATGCCAGCGGAGCAACGGAGCCGGCCGCGCAGACGCTCCGTTTTGCGGCCCACGCGGCGCGGGTAAAAGCGCATCTCAAAGAGTTGGCCGGCAAGGCCTATTGGAAGCAATTCGAGAAGGCCCCCGACTTCGTCGTCTGCTTCCTGCCCAGTGAAGCGTTGTTTAGCGCAGCGCTTGAGGCCGACCCCTCGCTCATTGAATTCAGCGCCCAGAACCATGTCGTCATGGCCACTCCGACAACCTTGATCGCCCTGCTGCGTGCTGTCGAATTCGGATGGCAGCAATCCAAGGTGACCGAGAATGCGAAAACCATCCAGGAAGTCGGACAAAGAATCTACGAGAAGCTGGTGGTCGCCCAGGGGCATATTGAAAGGCTCGGCAACTCGCTCAGAACCAGCGTCGATAGCTACAACAAGTTCCTCGGCTCCATCGAAGGCAAGGGCGGCGTTTTCTCCCACGGACGGCAGATCGGCGAATTGACCAGTTCCAAAGAGGAGTTGGAGGAAACATCGAAACTGCAGGTCGAGATTCGCGAGATGAGATCGCCGGAATGGTCCCAGCCTTTATTGACGGACACTTCCGAAATCGCCGCGAATGATGTCGAACAGGAATAGCCCACGCAACCTAGCCGGCTAGAGCGTTTTCAATGCGAGTTTGAACAATCATTTGGGTGCCATCCTTTCCGTTTTTCCAATGGGAAGGGGGGACAGCATGAACTCCATCTCCACGAAGCCAACCACCGCCTTTTTGCAGTCGAGCATGGAGCCCTGCTGCACACAGAAAGGATGAAAATGAGGCATAACTGGGTATCCAGTTGACTCAGGTGGCCACTAGATACTGTGGGTTCAGAATTCTCCAAGCCGGTCGTATCGCGAAGAGAAAGCACCGTCCTTCAGTGGCTTAAGCCTTCTTTTTTGTTGGCATTATGCCACGCCTGAAGTGGTGCCATGACACAAAGCAACCGAGAATCCCGCTTTCTTCGCCACCTCAACCGATTGGTGTTGCCTGGGTGAGATGGATACCCAGTTACGGCCTATTTTCAAGTCGCTTAATTTAAGCTACTTAGACTCCACTTTAACTGCATATAATTAAGGCCCATTGGCGCACCATAGTTCCATGGTCTATCTCCGCCCAACTAAATGCTTCTCTGCCGGGGCGGCACCCGAGGACCAGCGGGCTGTCCCCCCTTATGGCTCCCGGATTGGTCTGCCTCCCATGAACTCCGGCAAAATGCGGTAGGCTTGGAATTGCTCCACGGCCAATATGAATCGGAGGTATTATGGGTAGTCGAAAAATCCGTTCTGGAGGCTAGCATGACGTCCGATAGCGCGAAAGATAAGATGCTTTCCGATCCTGACTCTTTCTTTAAATATTACCCAGTGAAGTCGTTCGGTGGGCCACCGCCATTCACCGAGAATGCTGAGACCATCAAGTCCTATCGAGTGTCGAGAGTGGCCTCAATGAAAGATGGCGGCAAACTGGGCCATCAAGGAGCTACCAGGCCCGGAACAACTCTCGGCTTTACCAAAAAGAACATTTCCTCATTCAAGCTGCAGCCAAATGGGCAACAGGGCGCCGGTGATAATTCCGCGGCCTTCGATACCTGTGGTGTGCCGATGGTCAACTACAACTCTGATATCTATGGCGCCAAAAACTTGCACGGTAACATCGCTGCCATGAAGTACTATATCGCCGGAGCTGGCGCTTACTTCATGACCACAGGGCAATTGTCCGGGTGTTGTTTTACATGGGTTGCCGTTGCCGGCGCACTCTATTGTGTCCATATCCAGCCGAAGGGACTTGCACCTAACGGAGCAGAAATCACCGGCGGCGACCTGCAATTGGCGGTCCGGACTACCGGGCACTTCGAGGGTTTTCCCCGCCTGCCCTTGAAGACATTTGGCCGTGAGAATCTGGCCATGGGACATGCGGCAAGTATCATCGGAGTCAAGTCAAACGGTATGTGGAAGCTCTATGCCCAGATCTCGGCAGACGGTTTCAATAAGATCTATGAGGTATGGCAACTCCATCCCGGCGCCCCACGTCAGATCCGCTGAGTCGAAAACCCTTCGCCTGTTCAAAAAGGGCGCGGCCAGGATGCGCGTAGCCCACTCTTGCGCCCCGTGGTTCAACCCTGCGCTTCCGCACATCCGCACGCACCGCCGAAATGCTAGCCTAAGGCTGAAGCATTTTCTCACCAGCGCCTTTTGAGAAATGTCCACGAGGCCTGAACCACTTGGCTGCCACCCCCAATCAGTCCCCCCAACCGGGTGTCGAACCGCGCGGCCTCACCCGCAGCCGCCGTATTCCTCGGCCGCTGGTCCCCTCGCACGGCCGCCGCAAGCTCGCCGGCCGCTCCGCGCTGGTTGTGCTGCTCCTGCTGGCGGTCGTCACCGGTTCCCTCGCTGGCCTCACTCTCGTCTACTCCGCCAACCTGCCCCAGATCGACCAGCTCGAACACTACCGCCCCTCCACCACCACCGATCTCTACGACCGCAAAGGCCGCGTCATCGGCTCCTTTGCCCTTGAACGCCGCGAGGTGGTCGGCTACGACGACTTCGCTCCCATCCTCCGCGCCGCCGTCCTCTCCATCGAGGACAAGAGCTTTGAGTCCCACTGGGGCGTCAACGTCCTGCGCATCGGCGGCGCCCTCTGGCACGACCTCCGCACCCACGGCCGCTCCCAGGGCGCCTCCACCCTCACCATGCAGTTGGCCCGTAACCTCTTCCTCTCCGCCGACCGCACCGCCTCCCGCAAGCTTCAGGAAGCCTATCTCGCCATACAGATCGAGCGCGCCTTCACCAAGCAGCAGATCTTCACCCTCTACGGCAACCAGATCTATCTCGGCAGCGGCATGTACGGCTTTGAGGCCGCCTCCCAGTTCTACTTCGGCAAGCGCGCCAAAGACCTCTCGCTCACTGAGGCGGCTCTGCTCGCCGGCGTGCCCAAGGGGCCGTACGCTTACTCGCCCCTGCTCAATCCGGACAAGGCCCTCCGCCGCCGCAACCTGGTGCTCTCTGAGATGGAGTCCGACGGCGTCATCACCCATGCCCAGGCCGAGCAGGCCCGCCGCGCCCCCCTCGGCCTCCACGTCGCCCAGCCGCAAGGTTCTGTCGCTCCCTGGTTTCAGGAGGAAGTGCGCCGCGAGCTAGACAAGCGCTTCGGGTCCGAGCAGGTTCACGAGGCCGGCCTCCGCATTGACACCACGCTCGACCTTGACCTGCAACTCACCGCCAACCGCGCCGTCTCTGATGGCCTTGCCGTCTACGAGCGCCGCCGTGGATGGAAATTCCGCCTCGAAAATGTCCTCCCCACCGGCGTCTCGCTCCAGGACTACAAGCATCCCGACTGGGCCGTGCAATCCCTCCCCGGCGACTACGTCCACGCCCTCGTCACCCGCGTCCTGCCCCTTGAGATTCACGCCCGCATCGGCGCCGAAGAAGTCGTCCTCCTCCCTGAAGACTGGCTGTGGACCGGCCAGCGGCTCGCCGATGCCCTCGTCAAGCCCGGCGACATCATCTACATCCACCTCACCGCCGCCATGGAAGGCTCAGCCCGCCGCGCCACTCTCGAGCAGGATTCCGGTGCGCAGGGCGCTCTCATGGCCATTGACAACACCAGCGGCGACGTCCTTTCCATGGTTGGCGGGCGCGACTACGCACTCTCCCAATTCAACCGCGCCACCCAGGCGCAGCGCCAAACCGGCTCCAGCTTCAAGCCCTACGTCTACACCGCCGCCATTGAGGATGGAGCCAAACCCACCGACTTCATCGTCGATGGCCCGGTCAGCTTTGGCAGCTACACCCCCCACAACTACGAGAACGACTACAAGGGCCGCATGACCCTTATCGAGGCCTTCGCCGAGTCGCGCAACATCCCCGCCCTCAAGCTGGCCGCGCACGTCGGCATCCGCAAGGTCATTGACCTCGCCCACCGCTTCGGCGTCACCACCACCATTCCCGCCTATCTCCCCGTAGCCCTCGGCGCCGTTGAAATCTCTCTCGACGAGCAGGTCGCCTCTTACTCCGTCTTCCCCAACGACGGCATCCGCGTCACCCCGCGCCTTATCCGCAAGGTCTCCAACGCCGACGGCATCACGCTCTGGGAAGACAAGCCCTCCGTCAACGAAGTCATCGACCAGCAGACCGCGCGCACCATGATGACCCTGCTCCGCGCCGTCACCCAGCACGGCACCGGCGCTGCCGCCGCGCAGTTGAACCATCCTCTCGGCGGCAAAACCGGCACCACCAGCGACTACACCGATGCCTGGTTCCTCGGCTTCTCCCCTTCAATCACCTGTGGCGTCTGGGTCGGCTATGACACCCGCGAGCCCCTCGGCGAAAAGGAGACCGGCGCAAAAGCCGCCCTCCCCATCTGGATCACCTGGATGCGCGCCGCCATCGCCGCCAAGCCCAACGAGCAGTTCCCCGGCGACGAAAAGCCCAGCCCCCTGTTGCAAGCCGCCGCCGCCACCCCCGCCAAACCCGCATCCATCGCTCCCCAGCCCAGGACCGCCACCCCGCCGCCAAAGCCCATCACCGTGCCCAGGCCGCCCACAGCCCCAGCCGCCTTGCCGGGCCCCAAACCGTCGGCCCCACCCGCCGCCATGCCGCCAATCAAGCCAGCCACGATCACTCCGCAAGTCAAACCGGCTCTGCCTCCGCAGCCAGCCCCCGCCCGGCCCAAAGCCATCGTCAAGCCGGCACTGAACACAAGCCACCCGTGAGACAGTACAAATGACAAGTTCCTGGGATTCACCTACGACGGAAGTTTCTACATCTATGACGTACTCCGCCGTTTGTGCAACCACCACGCAATTTCCGCAATACCACTTCACCGGCAAAGAACGCGATACCTAATCAGGAAACGACTACTTCGGGGCCAGATACTACGCAAGTACGATGGGGCGGTTCATGTCGCCCGATCTCCTCGGGGGCAGCCTGACCAATCCTCAGTCATTGAACCGCTACGCATATGTTCTCAACAACCCACTGATCTATACCGATCCTAGCGGAGAAGAGTGTGTCTGGGATGATGGAAGCTTTGATTCCGCCGATGACAAAGGCACCGGGAGCTCGGAAAAGTGCACCGGTCAGGGCGGAACTTGGGTCAACCCGGAGTTATTCGAGAATGCGATGCTTACCAACGGTCAGTGGACGTCTAACTACGGCGATTGGAGCAATCAGGCAAATTCGAATCTGGCTCAGAATTGGCTCGCTCCCGGAATCACCTCGGATGCTTACCCACAAGAATCTATTGCAACGAATCAATTCGGAATCACCCTCTGGAAGCCAGACCCGAATTACAACTACTTGGCAAACCTGCCGCAGGCATCAGTCAGTGCATTTCATCCTACCCCACCTCCACCACCGCCTGATCTCTCGGATTGTCTTAGCAGTCCTTCAGCGGCGCAGGAAATTCATGCCGCAGCGATGCAAGTGTGGAGTGCGCAAAATGGTGTTCCATCCTCCACATCGAGCCCCGCCGATGACAACGGTGGCGAGGG
This sequence comes from uncultured Acidobacteriaceae bacterium, assembly GCA_903828675.1. GTDB lineage: Bacteria > Acidobacteriota > Terriglobia > Terriglobales > Acidobacteriaceae > Telmatobacter. The sequence goes on along the minus strand of CAIKND010000206.1, from coordinate 40,968 downwards.
CGTTGCTGCGACATACCTAACCACGACGGGCTCACGGACCTTTTACGTTGGAAATAGGGCTTACAAGCTTAAGCCAAGCCCGCTTGCAACGGTACCCAACGCGAACGTACAGGGAGCTGCGGCAACGAATGCAGCAGCGGTTTTTGCCGCTTACGGGAGTGATGTCGCCCACTGCCTTGCAGGACAATGACCATGAGACGCAAAGAAACAAGTCGAAACCACGCGCGAGAAACTCGCGAGTTTGAGGCAGAACAAAGAAGGGCAGCTCTTGCGGAAAAGCTCCTAAAAAGCAAGAGAGTGGAAGATCCATTTTGGAATATTTCGCCTCACGCTCCGCTGGTCCAACGCCTTGGGGTTTGCATAGTGGGATTGTTTTTTTTGTTGATTGGCGGAATCATCTTTCGGTCGGGGTTTGAAGACCACAATTGGTTTGCCATCGTAATCTCGTTGGGTTTTGTAGTGGCAGGCGTCTACTCGGTCCGAAATGGCGGGTGGCCCCGGTCCCGGTGACCTTTCCAAACCACAATGAGGGTGCCCCCGGTCCCTCGCAGTTGGGGACCGGTGATGTCGGTACGATTCAGAGGGCGCGACTATGACGGAACCCGCCGTGTGTGCATCTCACGTGTGTTTTTCGCCATGCCACTGCACCGGCAAAGAGCGTGACGCCGAATCAGGCAACGACTACTTCGAAGGCGGATAGCCCACCCTTGACCTCGGCACCACAGTCAGGGTGCCCCATCCTTGAAGCGTCCTTTGATTCGAGGGTGGGAAAGCAACAAACTAAACCCCGCGCCCTTCTATTCCCTATCTCCTGCCTGCCGCCGTTCGCACCAGATTCCATCGATCAACCCATCGAGAAAGTTTGCAGAGAATTACCCTCGATTGGCGCACAATTGAAGTATGAAGTTAGAACAGGGCACAAAGGGACAACCCGACCTCTCCGAAACCGCCAAAGCTCGAGCCGGAAGCGACCCCAGGCAAGGAACACCCCCACCCCCCTCCCTACCCTCCCTCCCTACCCACCCCCCCTCCTAAACCTGTCAAATTCTGACATCCCGCGAAAGCAACTCAGTCCAGTTTGGGGTGCAGCTTGTGGAAGCCAGTCGCCTGCTGATAGGCGCTGGCGAAGGCGGCCAGTTGCGCGTCAGCCGAGGGCGTGACGATGAAGTCCACCATCTCAAACAGCGCAGACACCCGCTGCACCGCGCGAGTCCGCGCGCGGTTGGCTTGAATGTACTCGACCGCCAGATAAAGCCGTGCGATGCGGAAGGCATTGGGCCAGTCCTCAGGGCACTGCTCGGTAACTGGTTGCTCTAGTGTGCCGTTTGCAGAAAGGCGATGCGCATCTCGGCGACCTCAATTCGATTGAGGCCGGCTTTTACCGTGGGGTCGCCCGAGGCGATGGCGCGGGCCTCCTCCTCAGTCGCAGCCTGAATGGCCAGAACGCCGTACGGCCCTTTGGGATCGAGCACCGGCCCGCCAAAAAGGCAAACGCGCTTCGCGAATTGCCCCTGCCAGTAGGCGAAATGCTGCTCCATCAGCGCCTTTTCGCTATCGGTCATGTCCTGGATGAAAGTAGTACGCGGCGGAATAAGCCGGACGAACCAGGTCTTGAGCGCGGCACGGTGGTTGCGGCAGGAGCCTGTGCCCAGAGCGGTGCAACCGCAAGCAGCAGGACCAGAGACAGAAGTCGAATCGGCATCCTCATGGCCCGGATGTTAAACCGCCCCGGCAATCGACCGCAAACCCCACCCAGCCATAATCAAGAATCGCACTTGACATATTCCCATATAAGAATGTAATTTTTCGATCATGGCACGCGCGGCAACCACCTCGGACGCTTTCAATGCAGTTGCCGAACCCCGGCGGCGGCAGATACTCAGCTACCTCGCAGCGCATGAACGGCCAGTGGCGGAGATTGTGACCGCCCTCAAGCTCGATCAGCCCTCGGTTTCAAAGCACCTCGGCGTGCTGCGAAGCGTTGGCCTGGTTCGGGTACGCTGCGACGGACGGCAGCGGTTTTACCGAACCAATGCCGCTGCCATCCGGCCTCTGCACGAGTGGGCAAGTGAGTTCGAGCAGCTCTGGAAGCATCAGTTAAGCCGAGTGAAAGAACGAGCAGAGGAGAAAGCGAACGAGGTCAAATCAAAATCAAATCCCCATAGTTGAGCACAAGGAGGAATCATGATTCAGACAGCCCCAGGACTCGAAAATATGACCCTGGAGATCAAGCAGGAAATTCATGTGCGCGCGTCCCTCGACGACACATTCGCCGCACTGCTGGAACAAATAGGCCCGTACAACGAGCGTGGCGCGGGCGACCCCATGCCGATGGTCATTGAGCCCTGGCCAGGTGGCCGCTGGTACCGCGACCTGGGCAACGACAACGGTCATCTCTGGGGGCTCGTGCAGGCCATCAAGCGGCCAACTCTGCTTGAGATTACCGGTCCGCTCTTCGCATCCTATCCACTCCTGTCAAACGTGCAATACCGGCTGTCTGAAGCGGATGGAGGTACCCTGATTACCTTCCGGCACACCGCCCTCGGCTTCATCGAGGAGCAGCACCGGCAAGGCGTCGACAAAGGCTGGGCGTCCATACTCGATCGCATCCGCAAGGGCGCTGAAGCCAAATAGCTTCCCCGCATCTCGACCAAACACAGTCGGAGTAGGGATCATGATTGCTCATAACCCCCTCCGCGGATCCGGACGAGCGGATTTCCCGCATCCGGCTCTTACCTCAGGTGATGACGCCCATGCGGCGCAGAGGAAAAGGATGATACACATGCGCAGGCGGAAACCAGTGGTCGATCAAGCGCCGCATCCGGCTCCAGGGAACACGGCCATTCTGGCTACGGCGCGACAGCGCCCGATGCCAGAGCCAGCCTACCTGATGACGGAATACATGCAACGCTGCGCTGTTCATGGGCACACCGTAATAGCGGATATGTCCACCTACAACCGATCGCAACCACTTGCCTGTGTCCTGAATGGGAGCGTGCATGCGCAATCGCAACTCGGCTTTCACCGCGTTCAACTTCGCTTGCAACCGCTTACGAATCGTTTGCCTTATTACCGTGAAGTACCCGTTGCTCCTCTTCTTCCCGCAGATATGCGTGAAGCCGAGAAAATCGAACGTCTCCGGCTTCCCTTCTCCGCGCCGCTTTCGGTTTCGAGCCGCGTACGGTCCGAACTCCAGAAGCCGCGTTTTGTCGGGATGCAGTTCCAAGCTGAACTTCCGAAACCGCTCGGCAAGTTCTGCCAGAAACCGCTTGGCATCCGCTTCGTTCTGGAACCCAACCACGATGTCGTCCGCGTACCGCACGACGATCACATCGCCGCGCGCCTGCTTTCGACGCCATGCCTGTGCCCACAGATCGAAGACGTAATGGAGATAGATATTCGCCAGCAGCGGCGATGCGCTGCCGCCTTGAGGCGTCCCTTCCTCCATGCGGATTCGTTTCCCATCTTCCAGCACGCCCGCGTTCAGCCATTTCTGAATGAGCCGCACGACGCGCAGGTCCGCGATGCGATGCTCGATGAACCTTACAAGCCATTCGTGCGAAATCGCATCGAAGAAGCCGCGTATGTCCAGATCGAGCACCCAGTTCACCTTCTTCGTCAGCAGTCCCGTGTAAAGCGCATCCAGCGCATTATGCTGGCTTCGCTTCGGACGGAACCTGTACGAAAATCCGAGGAAGTCCGTTTCGTAAATAGCGTTCATCACCTCAACCGCCGCACGCTGAACGATCTTGTCCTCCAGCGCAGTTACTCCGAGCGGCCTCAACCGCCCGTCGGCCTTGGGGATGTACACCCTACGCACCGGCTTGGCCCGGTACGCTCCCAGCTTCAGCCTATGGGAGAGGTCCTGGAGGTTGATCTCAAGGTCCTCGCCGTAGTGCCGCCACGTCTCGCCGTCCACGCCGGGCGCGGCTTCTCTCTTCAAACAGAGATAGGCCGTACGCAACGCTTCCGGTGTATAGATGTGGTGAAAGAGCGCGGTGAACCGCATCTCCTTATCCTTGCTTGCTGCTTGACGTATCCGCTCCAGCGCACTGGGCGCGTCTGTCCGGCTCTGAGTCCGGGACGCGTTTTGCTGTTGCGGATTCCCCTTGGTCAAACCTCTTCCCTCCATCCCCTCCGCCGCCGGTTGCCCAGCCTTGTTCGAGGACTTCACAGGTACTACAGGTCTGTCCGACTTCCCGTGTTCGTTCATCATCGGCGTGTGTCCTTAGACTTCCCGATGCGTCCCAGGGCGTGCTCTGCTCTGGGCGAACGCGGGATCTCCCGGTTCCCGTGCGAGATGTTTCGGTACGTGCTCGGGGTCTGTGACCGCGCGGGACTCGTTTGCGCCTCGCGGTATCGGCGCATCCGATGCTGCCTTCCGCTTCCTCCTACGGCGTCGGCATCCCGGAGGATATTTCTTTCGCGGCTGAATACCCGGCCCGCACCTTCCCCTGTCAACGCTTCGACGCCGCCCTCACGAGCGGCTCCGCATGACTCGGGGCCAGTGTGGTTCGCTAAACCTTCACTGTATGAAACTTTCATTCACTACACCTCGCCGGTTTAGCCGGCGCACAGGAGGATCGCCATGACCATCGCACAATCGTTGCTTGCGGAGTTTGAAGTGCAAGCGCCTGTCACACGGAAGTTTCTTGAGCGGCTACCGGAAGACAAGCTCACCTGGAAGCCCCACGCAAAATCCCTGACCGCCGGGCAGCTCGCCTATCATCTTGCGTCTGTTCCCGGCGGAATCGCCCGCTTCGTTCAAAGCAATCCGGCCGAAGCTCCCAAGTCATTCGAATTTCCGCAGCCTGCTAGCGGCGACGAGATCCTCAAGACTCTCGACGAGAGTGTCGAGATAGTGCGGAGCCTGCTGCCGCAACTTGACGATGCAGCCATGAAGGAAACCTGGCAGATGCTGGCGGGCGGGCATGAAGTACTGGCTCAGCCGCGCGGCGAGTTTGTGCGCGATGTTATGTTGAGCCACTGGTACCAGCACCGTGGACAATTCAGCGTCCATTTGCGCTTGCTGAATGTCGCGGTGCCGGCAAGCTGGGGGCCGAGCGCGGACGAGGTGCCGGCCTTTATGCAACAGGCCGCTCAAGTGGCGTAGCCCGCTTCGGCAAGGCAGAGTTATTCCATTGCAATGTGTCTGGGCGCGACCTTGGTCGCGCCCTCACCGCGTCTGCGGCTTCAAATGACATTCTTCATCAGGCCGCTCAATTGCTTCAGATCGGCTACTTGCCCGCCTCCGCCATCAGCTTCTGTGCGCGCGTCAGTGCATCCATGCGCCGCTGTTTCTGAACCTCCAATTCTGCGGCCGTCAGGTTGTTTGCGGAGATACGCCTGGAAATATCGCCCAGGCGCTGAGTGAAGGTTGTGCCGATAGCGTCAACGGCGGCCCGGGCCTTCGGCAGTGTCTCGTGGAAGTGGGCGATCTCCTCGACGGCGTGCTCGGGGTGGTAACTGAGCCGGTCGCCGGTCTGCATTGCGTCGATCAGAATATCCGGCGGCACGGCGACCGGCGGAGTCTGCTGCAAGGCGTCGTAGACCCCGCGCAGGCGGGTCATGGCGCCGGCAAATCCATCCAGCTCGCTGCGCCGTGCAGTGAGCCCGGCAGCGCGGCGCACTTCAATCGTAACCTTGGCGGCAACGCTCCCGCTGGGCGCCGGAATGATCGTTGTCAGGGTCTTGCCGTCAATGCCCCAGCCGCCTTTGCCCGTCACTCCAGCCTGCTTGATTGCGACACCGTTCACGGAAACGGCGGCGGGCGGCCAGTCGGCGGGCAGGCGCAGCTCATAGCCGCGAGACTGCCGCATGCCGGGATAGCTGCCCGCAACGGGGCCAATCTCCACGCGCAGCGTGTCTGCGGTTTGCGCCGCCTTGATCGGCGTGCGGGCAAAAACGCCGTTCTGATACTGAACCGAGACGCCGGAGTCCTCATAGACGGAATAGCTCGAGGTCGTGCCCGGCGCAAGCGGCCACACGTTGACGATGAGCGGGTCGACCGGCTTCTGCCCGGTGTAAAGCATCGGCGGCTGCATCGGCACAATCGCTCCGGCCTTCAGATAAACCGGCGTCTGCTCAATGGAGAAGGTGCGCTCCGCTGAAGCCGGTCCGGTAATGTGTTTGCCGGTGGCCCACTCAATCCATTCGCCTTTGGGTAGCCAGACACTCTCGGTAACCAGGCCCGATGTCTTGTCCGAGGGCGTGGTCACAGGAGCGGCAATCATCCCTTCGCCAAAGACGTATTCGCTCTTGCTCGTGTAGGCGGCGCTCGCGTCCGGCCAGTCGTAATACAACGGGCGCAGAAAAGCAACGCCGGTGTCGTATGTGCGGCGGGCTTCGGTGTAGAGGTAGGGCTCCAGAGCGTAACGCAGTTGGAAGGTCGAGCGCAGAATCGACGAGTAGGGCTCTGGATAGACCCAGATGCGTCGCTCGGCGTCAGGGTTCTTGGTGGTGTGCGTGCGCAGAATGGGGCTGAAGGCGCCAAACTGAACCCAGCGCGTATAGAGTTCCGGATCGACCGCGCCCGGCATGTGGCCGCCGATGTCGTGGCTCCAGTAGGCATAGCCCACATTGGCCGCGGTGGCCGTGAACCAGGGTTGGAAGGCAAGGGACTCCCACACTGAAACCGTATCTCCAGAGAAGCCGATCTGGTAGCGGTGGTTGCCCAGTCCGCCCCAGCGATGGAACAGCAAGGGCCGTTTGCCCTCGCGTTGCTGGTCGGTAAAGTGGACGTAGTTGAGCCACCATGTGGGCATCACGCCGGCCATGCTGGTCTTCTGCTCCTGCTGCCAGTCAAGCCACCAGAAATCAATGCCCTGCTTTTCAAGCGGATGGTGGGCCAGAGCCATATAGTTGGTTGCGAATCTCTTGTCGGTAATGTCGAAGGGGACAAATTTCCGCGTCGCCGGATCGATGCCCATGGCCTTCGCCATCGCCGGATAGGCCGTCTCCCAAGGCTCGATGCCGGAGGCGGGGTGCATGTTGAGCGTGGCCTTCAAACCCTCTGCGTGAATCTTGGCGAGGAACTGATCGGGGTCGGGAAAGAGGACCTTGTTCCATGAGTAGCCAGTCCAGCCTAGCCCATGTTTCGACTGATCCACCTCGCCCGCTGCCTGAAGCTGGTCGTGGCTGATATGCCAGCCCATGTCAATCACGAGGACATCAAGCGGAACATCGTTCTCGCGGAAACCGCTCACCAGTTCATCCAGTTCCTGATCGGTGTAATCCCAATACCGCGACCACCACGCGCCGAATGCAAAGCGCGGCGGCAGCGGAATGCGCCCCGCGACCTTCACGTAATCGCCCAGCGCCTTGCGGTAGTCGTGGCCGTAGCCGAAGAAGTATAGATCCTGCCGATCTCCGGCGGGCCGCTCAATGGCCCAGGGCCACGGGCTCTTTTCGCCTTGCAGAAAACGGAAGTCGGCGGAGTCGAACAGCGGGCGCGTCGAGTCGTCCACCACCGCCCAGCCGGAGCGGGAGATGAGTCCGGGCTCGATGGGCTCGCGCGTCTTGTCGCCCCGCGCGCCGTCGAGGGTGCGCGTGGTGCCCAGCAAATTGTCCGGATCGGCCATTCCTGGATGCCATGTTACTTCTTTGCCGTCGACGTTCTTTAGTGTGACGGAGAGACTATTGGGTGTGAAGTGGCCATCGCCAGTCTGCGTGTACCTGATCTGCAACGCCGCTGTTTCGATAAGAGTCGGAATTGTCTGAGCCCCGCGCGGAATATTCAGGTCCAGACCGGCGGAAAACTTCGGTACCGGCAACCGCCGATTGAGAAACACAAACGAAGCGTGATCCTCAAACTTGCCGTCAGCCGCCCACTCCATGCGAATGAGCTGAGGTGTCAGCACTGTAAATCGCGCGTTACCATCCACAATCACGGCTTTAGGGTCAGCAACGGGATTGGTAACGCCTTCTGGCTGAGTTGCCGAGATTGCGGCAGCAGGCGCCTTTGCGGGCGATGCCGCGGCTGGCGCGGGTGTTTGAGCGGTCAGTCCAAGGCTGCATCCGAACACAAGTCCAATAACAGCAAAATGACGCAAAGTAATACGCACAAGTTCCTCCTGTTTTTGCTCCAACGGGAAGGTTAGCACCGCAGGGCTGGGACAAGCATTCCTGAGCAACCATAACCCGCTCGCCTGTCGGTGTTAGGATGGCGCTTAATCGTTTTCTTCCATTCAAGATCCATTGAGCATTCCCGCAATGCTCAGGAGAGCAGCATGGCTGGCGCCGCCAATCGACCGCAAACCAAGATCTCGTCCTTCCTCTATGTCATCACCGGCGTCACGGCCATTGCGGGCTTTCTCTACGGATACGACACTGGCATCATCTCCGGCGCTCTGCTGCCTATTACCAGCGAGTTTCACCTCGGCCACCAGATGCAGGAGATTGTTGCCTCGGCAATCCTCGTCGGCGCGGTCATCGGGGCGCTCAGTTGCGGCACCATCTCTGAACGCATCGGCCGCAAGCGCACCATCATGACCGTGGCCTGCGTCTTCTGCGCGGGGTCGCTCTGTTCGAGCATCTCGCCCAGCCCCTACCTGCTGGCTCTCTCGCGCATCCTGCTTGGCTTTGCCGTCGGTGGCTCCTCGCAGGTCACGCCCATGTACATCGCCGAACTTGCGCCACGGCAGTTGCGCGGACGGCTGGTCATCTCCTTCAATCTCTCCATCGGCGTCGGAATCCTGATCGCCAACATCGTGGGCTTCACACTCCAGGATGTGTGGAGCTGGCGCACCATGATTGCCGTGGCTGTGGTTCCGGCGATCATTCTGCTGTTGTGCATGACGCGGCTGCCGGAGAGCCCGCGCTGGCTCGCGGAAAACGTCTCAATGGATGCGGCACGCAAGGTTCTGGCGCGGGTGCGCGACAACGAAGACGATATCAACTACGAACTCGACGAGATTCGCGTAGTGGTTGAAGAGGGCGGCAGTGGCAAAAAAGCGAGCTGGTCCATGCTGGCCGAGCCGTGGATCAGGCCCGCTGCTGTGGCGGCCTTTGGCGTGGCGGCATTTACGCAACTGGGCGGACTGGAGACCATGATCTACTACGCGCCAACGCTGTTGTCCGGCGCGGGCTTCGGCAAGTCGGCGGCGCTCATGACCGGCCTGGGCGTGTCCATCGTGTTTGTCACCATGACCGCCATCGGGCGTCAGATTGTGGACCGTGTAGGCCGCAGACGCCTAACGCTGGTCATGGTCCCCGGAACCGTAGTGAGCCTCATCGTGCTGGGCATCATGTTCCGCATGGGCATGGCCAAGACTCCGCAGGGGTCCTTGATCCTGGTGGCCTGTTTGCTGATCTACATGGTCTTTAACGCAGGCGGCGTGCAAGTGATCGGCTGGCTCATGGGCTCGGAGATGTTCCCGCTGGCCATTCGCGGCAAGGCCAGCAGCGTGCATGCGGCCGTGCTTTGGGGTTCGAACCTGATCATTACGTCAACCGCGCTGAGCACCGTGGCTTTGCTGGGAACGGGCGGGGCGATGTGGGTTTATGCCGGCCTGAACTTCCTGTGCTTCCTGTTTGTCTGGCGGTTTGTGCCCGAGACAACCGGCCACTCGCTCGAAGACATTGAAAACCATCTGCGCGCAGGCAAGTTCATGGAATTGAAAATGAAGGCGGCGGGGAAGTAGCGCGGGGCGAAGGCTATCTGTCCGCCCCTCTAAAACTAGTCCGGCTCTTCTTCGCCGGGGTTCTTCTCCGTGATCTGGCTATTGGCCAGCCGTTCCAACTGGTTGCGCCAGTCCAGCGATTCAATAAAAGTCTTTGATTCGCGCCAATTGGGCTCGACAATTACGTGGAGTTGCAGAAAGACTCGTGTGCCGAGCAGCGATTCAATCTGGCGGCGGGCCCCTGTTCCAATCTCCTTCAACTTCGATCCGCCTTTGCCGATCAAAATCGCCTTCTGTCCATCGCGCTCGCAATAGATGGCGGCGGCAATTCGGGTCAGCGGCAGTCGCGCGGGCGCCTGGCCTTTCTTGCGCGGCGGCGCCGCCGGTTCTGGCTCTTCGTATTGCTCGATAACCACGGCAGAAGCGTAAGGAACCTCTTCGCCGGTTTCAATCAGGATGCTCTCCCGAATCAACTCGGCCACCATGAAGCGCTGCGGTTGGTCGGTGTACTGGTCCTTCGGGTAGAAGCGCTCGCCGGTCGGCAGGGCCTGCACGATCTTGCGCACCAGAATGTCCAGTCCGTCGCGCTTCCGTGCGCTCACCGGAATAATCTCGGCAAAGTTGAAGTGGCGCGTGAGCGAGTCGATGAGTGGAAGCAGAAGGTCCTTCTGCACCAGGTCAATTTTGGTAAGGACGAGGAAGACCGGGCAATCTACCTTGCGGATCAGCCCGAAGAGGAATTCGTCTTCACTGGCCCAATTGGTGCGGGTGTTCTTGGCGACTGTGGTGACCGTTTTCCCAGCTTCCAAACTCGATATCTGTGGCGCCGAGGACTCTTCTGAAACCGAGGGCTCCGCGTCAGTATCGGGAGCGGCCTTTTCCGCGATTGCCTCCAGTTGCACCCTGCGCGTCGCATCCATCAAGACCAGCACAACATCCCGCGATTCCAGGGCCTCGTAGACCTCCTGCAACATGCGCCGGTCGAGCTGCGAGCCGGGCTTGTGAACGCCGGGAGTATCAACAAAGACGATCTGCGCGGCGGGATTGGTGCCCTTGTGCGCGGGCACCTCGACCACGCCCATGATGCGATTGCGCGTGGTTTGCGGCTTGGCGGTCACTATGGCTACCTTTTCGCCGGTGAGGGCGTTGAGGAGGGTGCTTTTGCCGACGTTGGGCCGGCCGAGAATGGCGACGAATCCAGATTTCAAAGTAAAGTGGCGCTCCTGATCTCTATTATCGCGGATTTACGGCGCGGGCGTTGGTATCATCTCCGCATGATCCCCGAAGGCAGAACTGCACGGTTGATTTTGCGGCCCCTGCAACTGGCGGATGCGGAGCAGATTCAGGAGCTCTTTCCGCAGTGGGAGGTTGTGCGCTACCTGCTGAACCGCGTGCCGTGGCCCTATCCACCGGACGGCGCGCTGGAGTTCTGCCGGAATGTCGCGCTGCCCCAGGTGGAGTGCGGGGACGCCTGGCACTGGACGATCCGGCGTGCCGCTGAGCCCGGCCAAATGATCGGCTTCATATCGCTGATCCGAGGCGATGCGGACAATCGCGGCTTTTGGATGGGGCTGCCGTGGCAGGGACAGGGGTTTATGAGCGAGGCCTGCGTCTGGGCCAACGACTTCTGGTTCGAGTCGCTCTGGTTTCCTGTCCTGCGAGTGGCCAAGGCGGTTGCCAATGCCGCATCTCGCCGCATCTCGCAGAAACAGGGCATGAGGCTGGTCGGCGTGGCAGAAAAGGACTTCGTTTCTGGACGCCTGCCCTCGGAGATTTGGGAAATTACCGCGCAGGAGTGGCGGGAGTGGAAGTCTTTTGGCCTCTCGCCTACGCGAGGTCAGTGAACTACCGATGAGCGCAACTCAGCTGGGTTCCGCATCCGCTTTCTCGGCCGGCGGAAACACCCGCAACCGGTCCACACGCCGGTCCGTGGACGCCACGATCTCCATCCGCAGGCCAATGGACTCGAGCAGAACAACCTCGCCGACCAGAGGTATGCGGCCTTCGATCTCACTCACCAGGCCACCCAGCGTGGTGGCTTCGTACTGCTCGCCAAGGTCGCCAAAGCCGGAAGGTTCGCCGAACAGATCGGCTAGCTGATCGACGGGGAAGTTGCCGGGGACGAGCCAGACTCCGCTGGGCTCGCGCTGCGGCTCTTCGATCGGCGTGTCGACCTCGTGTTCGTCACGGATATTGCCGACAATCTGCTCGAGTAAATCCTCAATCGTCACCAGGCCGGAGACACCCCCATACTCGTCGATCACGATCCGCATGTGCTGCTTTTCGCGCTGCATCTCGCGGAGCAACTCGTAACCGCGCTTGGTTTCCGGAACGAAAACAGCTGGATGCTGAATGCTGGCGACTGTGCGGGTATGGGCCTCTTCGTCGGCAATCTGCAGCAGATCGTGGGCGAAGGCGATGCCGGTGATACTGTCGAGCGAACCTGAAAAAACGGGAACGCGCGAGAAGTTATGCTCGCGCAGGAGTTCGAGAAACTGCTCGAGGGTGATGGACTCTGGCACCGCAAAAACTGCGGGGCGGGGTGTCATGACTTCGCGCACCAGCTTGTCGCCGAACTCGACGGCGGAACGAACCAGGTCGCGGTCACTCTCTTCCAGGATTCCTTCTTCTTCGCCGGCTTCGAGCAACGCCTCAACATCAACGGCAGTTTCTTCCTCAAGGCTGGCCGGTTCCTCGGCCAGTGAGGCGACGGAGAAGAAGAAGCGGACGAAAACCGTGATGGGCGTCATGAGCCAGAGCAGCAGGCGAATGGGCCACACCAGGCGAGCGGCCCAGCGGCCACGGGTGCGGTTGAACAGGATCGAGGGCAGAAGCTGATTGCAGAATAGAACTACCAGCAACAGCGCGAGAACGGCCTGGGCGATCTCAGCCGCTGTGGGCCGGGCGAAGTGCGGGCCGCGATCGAAGAGGACTGCGCCGAACTCAAGAGCGATGATCCCGAGCGCCAGCTGCTGCAGCACGTTGGCGCACAGTGCGGCGTGATGACGGCTCAGGCCAAGTTGGGGTTCGATCTCTTCTTCCCAGGCGTCAAGGTTCTCCTGGACTTCGCGGATGAGGATCTTGCCGAACTCAGCGTAGACGCGGCTGATGTAGGAGGCCAGGGTTTCGACCGCCGCCAGCAGGAACAGCAAGGAGATGACGAGCGGGGTCATGGGCGCTTCACCTTAGCCTTGGGGGGCGAAACCGCACCTCGTTTTGATGACTTGAAGGGGCGCGGCTTTAGCTGCGCCGACAGATCTGCTGTCTGAATTCTGGGCTTTAGCCCCCGAGGGAATGCCTTCGTCAGTGTCTGCTGTGTCGAAACCTCGGCCCGCTCGATCAGCCCAAGCGGCAGCCGGAGCCGGTCTCGAAGCAGCCGCTCACGCCGAGCCATCCTGCCTGTGTCGCTTTCATGGTCGTAGCCCGCGAGATGCAGTAGACCGTGCAGAATCAGCACCTTCAACTCGCAGGTCAGCGCGTGACCCTGCTCCGCGGCCTGGCGGAGGGCAGTTTCCACGCTGATGGCCAGATCCCCTGCCATCCCCTGCGCGCTTAATCCCTCGGCCGGAAACGATAGGACATCGGTCGCTTTGTTTTTGCCCCGGAATTGGCGGTTCAGCCGGCGGATGGCCAGGTCGGTCGTCAACAGGACCGTTACCTCGCCGCGCAGCCGCACCGCCGTTTGCGCGGCCGTCAAGAAGCGATTCAGTGTCTGTTTGGTTGGAATCCTAAGCGGCCAGGGCACCGTTGTTCGCGTTCGAACATCAAGAAGCGCCACCACGTTGTTGCGCGGTGCGGGGTCGGAGTCCAGATCTGGATCTAAGATGATCATCGTGCTCAGGGCCGCTTTTCACGGCCCTGATTCACTTTCAATTCTACGCGATACGCAGGATTATTGTGGCTTTGCCGGGTGGACTGCCTGCGTCGCGGGCCGGTTCTCGCGGGTTTGCGTTCCCACTTCGATGGCTTCACCGAGGGCCAGTGGCAGCTCCTGCTGCTGCGACTTGACGGACTCATAGGCGCGGACGATGCGCTGGACCAGCGCGTGGCGCACCACGTCCACGTCTTCGAAGTGGCAGAAGTGGATCCCCTCGACGCCGTCCAGAATATTGATCGCGTCCAGCAGCCCCGACTTGCGCGGATTGGGCAGGTCGATCTGCGTGATGTCGCCGGTGATGACCGCCTTGGAGTTGTTGCCCATGCGCGTCAGGAACATCTTCATCTGCTCGATGGTGGTGTTCTGGGCCTCGTCCATGATGATGAACGCGTCGTTGAGGGTCCGGCCGCGCATGAAGGCCAGCGGAGCGACTTCGATGATGTTCTTTTCGAGCATCTTGTCGACCTTCTCGGGTTCGAGCAGGTCATAGAGCGCATCGTAAAGTGGGCGCAGGTAGGGGTCGACCTTATCCTGCAAGGTGCCGGGCAGGAAGCCAAGCCGCTCGCCGGCCTCCACCGCGGGACGCACCAGAACGATGCGGCTGACCTTCTTGGCGTTGATGGCGGCCACGGCCATGGCGACGGCGAGATAGGTTTTGCCGGTGCCCGCGGGGCCGACGCCGAAGACCATGTCGTTCTGCTCGATGGCTTCAACGTATTTGCGCTGATTGATCGAGCGGGGCTGGACAGTGCGCTTTACTCCCGCTGACCGCTGCTTGCCGGAATCGGCCAGGGCGCGCAGGGTTATGGCGGGATCGGCCACGACTAGGCGCAGCAATCCATTGAGTTCGCCATTGTGGGGATTGACGCCCTGACGGCGGAGAGCCTCGAAGTCCTGAAAGATGCGCTGAACTCGAGTTACAGCCGCTTCCGGTCCTTCTACGTGCACGGCGTCGGAACGCAGATCGATGCGGACGCCGAGAGAGTCTTCCATAAGCCTGAGGTTTTCATCGCGGGTCCCGAACAGGGGCTCGAGGTTGGGCGTGATCTCCAGAGCGATCTTCAATGGGTTCGCTGGCCTCCAGAATTGCGTTGCAAGAGTGACGTTGAATGCGTGACCGCAACTCCTGAAGAATATATCTCCGGGGCTAAAGTCCGCGTTGATTTTGAGCAATTTGTGGCAGAAAGAACGGCGGGAGACGAGGCAACTGGCTTGGGGAGGGTTTGGGAGGCATGGGACAGAGACGAGCATAAGCTCTGGGCTGCCTCAAGGGACCGCGGGTTGGCGTAGGCTACCAAATCCGTTATCTGGGCTTGAGAGTAGCGCGACTGGAGCGGGCCGTCAATCGGCAGGCCAAGAAATTCCGTGCAGGCGTGTGCCTTGGAAGGCACCTCCCGATTAGCTTTCTCGCCGGCCCAGCGGCCAAGGAGCACTGTTCGATCTTCTTCTTTACCCTTGACAAGCAGAACAAGCGGGGCCAAAATCTCCGCAGGATTAATTGAAAGTAAGTAAACCCCCAGATTCTCAGATATAGCAGTGGAACGGCATTGATCATTCCATGCGGATAGACGAGACGCACCAATAAGGAATTTCAGGTGCAGCCCCGCTGGCGCAAATACGAATGGCACGTTTCCAACTCCACTTAACGAAGACCCGATTGGGCAGCAATCCGCTCGTCGTTTGCTGCTGAAGAACCTTTAGACAAGCCTCGGTTCATCTGTCCCCTGCGTGGGTTCCAAATCCTCGCGGGCGGGCTCTCTGTTGGCTGGCAGACCCACTTGCTGCGTCTGCAAAGGGCTTGCTGCGTCTGCAAAGGGCTTGCTGCGCCAACTTGAATTGGTCTTTTAAACCCGGAGTCGTGTGCCGACTGTCGCTTTTGGCAGGCCATTCGACTCGATCAGTCGGGAGGATCTGAGTGAAATGCATGCGATTATTGTTCGCTTTCGCGCTCCTGGTGCCCAGCGGCTTCTGGACACCTTTGGTGCATGGTCAAGATGGGGGTAATCCTCTAACCTTTTCGCCCACTTCGATTTCGCTTGCCGCCACGACGGGAAGCACGACGTCAGTCCACAGTTCTCTGGCTGTCAGCACAGCCAGAACGACCACCTTTTCGGTCAGCGCGTCTGGGACCAGCGGAGGGCGCATCTGGCTCACAGTCTCACCCTCTGGAACCCTCACAACACCCCGCACCCTGACTGTTTATGCGAATCCTACCGGTCTGACGGTGGGGACCTACAGTGGCTCCATTCGATTCCGGGTTAACGAAAGTACCTATAGCGTCCCCGTGACATTCACGGTTTCTGCTCCAATCAGGACGTTGACCCTGAGTCCGACTTCTCTGTCGTTCTCGGCCACGGCGGGCGGCGCTTCTCCTGCCTCTCAAAATGTCTCAGTCAGTGCAACTCCAAACTCCACGTTTACAGCAAGCGCCAGCGGAGGTTCCTGGCTCACAGTCTCGCCCGGCACCGGCACCACACCTGCAACGCTGTCAGTAAATGCCAACGTTACCGGGTTGGCGGCGGGGACATACAGCGGCACGGTTACAGTAACCGGCAACGGCCTTTCGCGCTCCGTGACGGTGACCTTTACGGTCTCCGCTGCAGTCAGGACACTAACCGTGAGTCCCACTTCGCTGTCGCTTTCGGCCACGGCGGGCGGCGCCTCTCCTGCCTCCCAAAGTGTCTCAGTCAGCGCAACTCCCAACACCACATTTACAGCAAGTGCGAGCGGAGGTTCCTGGCTCACAGTCTCGCCCGGTACCGGCACCACTCCTGCCACGCTGTCAGTTTCCGCCAACGTAACAGGGCTTGCGGCGGGGACATACAGCGGGACTGTAACAGTAACCGGCAACAGTCTTTCGCGTTCCGTGACGGTGACCTTTACGGTCTCCGCTGCAATCAGGACACTAACCGTGAGTCCGACTTCGCTGTCACTTTCGGCCACGGCGGGCGGCGCTTCTCCTGCCTCCCAAAGTGTGGCTGTCAGCGCTAGTCCCAACACCGCATTTCAAGCAAGTGCGAGCGGAGGTTCCTGGCTCACAGTCTCGCCCGGCACCGGCACCACTCCTGCCACGCTGTCAGTAACAGCAAACGTCACCGGGCTGGCGGCGGGTACTTACAGTGGCACGGTTACAGTAACCGGCAACAGCCTTTCGCGCTCCGTGACCGTGAGCTTCACGGTAGGTTCCGCGAATACAGGCGGTCCATTCAAACTGGTTGGCTGGAACGATCTTGGAATGCACTGCGACGATGGCAAGGACTTTAGCGTAGCGGCGTTCCTGCCTCCGTTCAATGACATTCACGCGCACCTGATTGACACTTCAGGCGCATTGGTAACGACGCCTGGCGGCTATACGGTCACGTATGAGGCCATCTCCGATCCACTGACCAACACACTCAATACAACGTCGGCCAGCAAGACGAATTTCTGGGACTACGTCGGGCTGCTGAACTTCTACACGCTTCCGGTGGTCAACCCGCCTCCCGATGAGGGGCTCGCCGGGAGCTTGATGCCGGGTCCGGCTAATACTCCGCGGACGATGACCTTTAGTACGAGCGACAACACCTGGGCTGCGATTGGTGTTCCGATGACGAACTACGCGGACAACGGAACAAACAACTACTTCCCGATGATGCGGCTCACAGCTAAGAACTCGTCGGGCGCGGTGCTTGCCACCACCGACATCGTACTGCCAATCTCAGACGAAGTCGGCTGCGGAACCTGCCATGCCTCAGGGTCGGTGGCGGCGGCCAAACCGGCGGCTGGATGGGTCTTCAACTCCGATCCCGGGAAAGACATGAAGTTGAACATTCTGCGCCAGCACGACGATGCATTTGCAGCCCTTGCCCTCTTCAAGTCGGCCGCAAGCCAGGTCGGCTATAACCCCGCAGGCCTTGAGGCGACGGTGGCCACGCGGCCGGTGCTCTGCTACCAATGCCATGCAAATGCTTTCACGGGCATGGCTGGGGTGACAGGTGTTCCGGCGTTCACTACGGTCATCCACGGTTTCCACGCTCATGTGATCGACCCGGCGACCGGCGCCACAATGGATAGCGATACAACGCGTGCCGGCTGCTACAACTGCCACCCTGGGCCAAAGACGCAATGCCTGCGCGGCGCCATGGGCACGCTCCTCACCTCAACTGGTGTCAATGCGATCGAGTGCCAAAGTTGCCACGGTAACCTCACAGCACTCGGTGCCGCCACCCGAACCGGCTGGTTCGACGAACCGAACTGCCAGTCCTGCCATACGGGAGTGGCTAGTGCAACCAACACCACGCTCGCCTACACCTCGGCATTCTCAAGCGGCACTACCCTGAGGACTCCGGCAGATAACACCTTTGCCACTAACCCGAATACTCCCAGCAACGGCAAGTCACTGTTCCGTTTATCGAGCGGTCACGGCGGCTTGCAGTGCGAGTCCTGCCACGGCTCAACACACGCGGAGTTCCCCACTCCGATCTCGAACGACAACGTGCAGAGCATCGCGTTCCAGGGCCATTCCGGCGCACTGGCGGAGTGCTCCAGCTGCCACTCCAATGTTCCTACCGCTACGACCGGCGGCCCTCACGGGTTGCACCCTATCGGTACTTCGTGGGTAACCATGCATCAGGGCGTGGCGGATGGAGGAGGTACAACTTCATGCCAGGCCTGCCACGGCACCGACTATCGAGGCACGATTCTGTCGCGGGTCCAGACCAACCGTACTCTCGCGGGACATACGTTCGCGGCGGGGACCATGATCGGTTGCTATAGCTGCCACAACGGGCCAGGAGGTGGATAACCCCAAGCGGTCTGCGAAACCTTATCATCCATAACTCACCCCAGAAGCAAAGCCGGTCTGAAGTACAGTCCGGCTTTGCTTTGTCGGGCAAATCAATGATTGCCATGCGCGGGCTGACCGCCGATCAGGACTTGCTCAGAAATCGCCACCGATGGGAGGTTTCTCAGCGTTGTGTTCGGGCAGTTGATCGAGGAGGACTACATTGAGCAGCGACTTATGCACCTGGATGCGGCCGTCGTAACTGATAAAGCCGAGGGCGCGAAAGCGATTCATGAAGAAGCTGACGCGGGACCGCGTGGTGCCGATCATCTCCGCAAGAGTCTCCTGCGTGATGGGAGGAATAGAGGTCTCCGGTTCGCCGGGCTTGCCAAACTCGGCCATCAACAGGAGGATTCGCGCGAGGCGCTTCTCGCTGGAATTGAAGAGCTGATCGACAAGATCGGCCTGAGTGCGCATGCTGCGGTTAAGCAGAAACTTCAAGAACAGGTCAGAGAACTCATGCTCTTGATGCATGACGCGGATCATCTCTTCCCGGCTGATCTTGAGTGCCGTGCATGCGTTGATTGCGGTGGCCGTGGACAATCGCTTTCCAGCCACTGCCGCGAGCGCCGCCTCGCCTACAAATTCGCCTGCGGAGATCAGGGTGATCGTGGCCTCTTTACCCTGCTGCGAAACAACGGTGAGCTTTGCCCGGCCGCGTTGAAGATAGTAGATGGCGTCCGCCGGATCTCCCTGGGTAAAGAAGTTCTCTTTCTCCTTGATTTCAACGATTCTTCGGCCGAGGCCGGCGTTTGCGAGAAATGAAGCAAGGTCAAATGTGGAGTGGTTCTTCTCGGTCGTCAATATGGAACCTCCTGCGAGGCGAACTGGATGCGCGATGTAGCCTGCGGTAAACAGATCAGAGGAAGTGGTTCAGAGATGCAAATATAGGGCACTCCGCGCAGACTAACTACCGAGGCAGGTCCCGAGTCGCTTACCAGGAAATACCAACAGCGGAGCGGCGGAGTCTTTCAACTCTCGCGTCCGACTACACTCAAGTCCTTTCTATATTCAACCAAATTCAAAATTGCTTCTGCTCAATTTTGCTCTAGTTGTGTTTCGCTCTCAATTCGGACTGATAAGTTGCTAAGCGCAACGCTAAACGATTGAAAATTACGCAACTTGTAAATTGGCCATATTCCTCTGAATTTTCTCGGTAGGGCGCTTGGTTCAAAGCGACAGGCGAGTTGAAGCCAGTTTTCAAGCGATTTCATGGCTCTCTTTCAAGGTACCCAACCCGGAGGTGGTTGGCCTTGAACGGCGTTCAGACGGAATTGGCGTGTGCGAATTGACCGCAGGGGCCGGATTCCCGTAGACTAGGAGACTGCGAGGGGTGCGGCTCGAGTTGCATTCTTACCCGCACTATCCAAGAGATTAAGGAAGAGCAATGGCAAATCATGTATCGGCGCTGAAGCGCGCCCGCCAGACCGTTACCCGCACCGAAGTGAACCGCGCCAACCGCAGCCGCGTACGCACCAGCCTGCGGGCTCTGCGCGAGGCCCTGACCAAGGGCGATGTACCCGCTGCCCAGGCGCAATACCGGGAGACCGTTTCTACGCTGGACAAGAGCGTTCAGAAGGGTATTCTGCACGACAATACCGTATCGCGCTACAAGAGCCGCCTGAACGCGCGGCTGAAGGCCTTGGTCCTGTCGAAGGCATAGCTGCATGGAGCCGCGACAGCTCCCCTGAAAGATCAAAAAGCACGAACGGCTGAGGGTTGACCTTGGCCGTTCGTGCTTTATTGTCTGGATGATCCGGCAGTTCCAACCTATAAAGGGGCCCAGGGAACCTCTGAATATTGCTTATTCCACGCCGGGCATTCCCTCAGGCGCCGAAGCCCACGCTGATTTTGCGGAATTTGCCCGCCGCTGAGATCGTACCCTTTCAGCACGTCAACTGAATCAGAGGTCCCCTAGGTCAATGCACCGCATTCCACAAAGGTAACCAAATCCTCAGTGATTGCGGACTATGTCAAAAATATTGACAGACAGATTCAAATAGAAGGCCCTTCCAGGTTCGGGGATCCGGACACCAAGCCTGTCCGGATCACGAACGAAGGAAAGGTGCTCGTAATAGAAGCGATTTGTTAGGTTGTCCGCCCCGGCTGACAGATTCCAGTTCTTGGCGTGAAGCCCGCCCTTCACACCGATAATCCCGTATCCGGGAGTCGGTTGCTCATTAAGCGGCACATCGATCTTGTCCTGACGGCCTCCGGCAAGTCCGTTGATCTCGCCAAAGAACAAGCCAGTGCCATAGCGTAAGGATGCCCGTGATTTAAGCGGCGGAACTTCCGCCATATTGCCAGCAGGCATCCCGGCCAATGGCTTTGCTGACTGGGTGCCACGCGTGTATGACAGACCGCCCGAGAGAAGAAGTGAACGTGTGAATTCCAGGCTGTAGGAAAGTTCGCCCCCGTAGATCCTCGCATCGACACCTTGATAGGAAAGAGCCGAGGAATTCATGATTCCCGGCGTCATTTTCACTTTCAATTCCTTGGTCACGGCGACAAAGTTCGACAAGGCACAGTAAAAGGCAGTCGGTCGCAGAGAAAAATTGCGCGAGCGGAACGTGAACCCAAGGTCCCCCTCGTTATTACGCGTCGGTACTAGCAACGGGTTGCCCACCCAGTCTCTGCCCATCGATTTCAGCCCGTAATACCGCTCTTCCGGGTCAGGCAAGCGCACATTGCTTCCCACACCGGCAAACAGTTCTATTCCCTTCGGCAACAGGTAGGCCACCTTCACGTTGCCGGAAGGATTCACGTCGAATGCGCTTGTAGAGCGGGTGCTGTTGTAGGCCCAATAAAGGTCGGAGTTGACACTCTTGCTCAGCGCGTCACTGGCGCCGGTGTCCAGCCGGCCGCCCGTCGTAATGAACGCCTTGCCAACAATGTGGCTATATTGCGAGTAAATACCGGCGACGATCATACGGACATCGGGAAGCGACTTCTGGCCATTGTAAGAGCTTGTAGCCATCTGGAATTGAGAGTTGTAGCCGCTCCAACCGCGATCGTAGAGTTCAACTCCCACGATCATGTTTGGCATTTCAGCCTCAACTCGGCCGCCCAATGCTCGTGTGCCGGCTAACGTGCCCATGCTGTAGCCGGACGTGCCGCTCCCGGCGGTTGTGCGAAGTTGGTCTGTCATCCACTGAACTACCTGCGAAAAATAAGCTTGAGCGTAGACTGACTTCACAACGCCTTTCAGTTGGCTAAGACTCCAGTTTCCATTGATACGGTGGGTGGTGTTGTAAAGCGCATCCATTTTCAATGTGGGATAGAGGGTCAAACCGTCTGCCTGATTTCCATAGGACAATGTCAGGCTCTGGTTGCGAGCAATGTCGATAGTGTTGCGTGTCCATACGGTCCTGCTGTCGAATGAGGGGTTTTTCGCGCCGGCCGGCGTGAAGTTGGCGTAGTAAGTGAAATCATGGCCGGAGCCGGTAATGAATGGATCTCCGCGTCTGTACGAATACCCGCCGAGACTGTGCATGAATCGCTTTGACCCCGAAGTAACGAAAGACGGATTATAGAAACCAAAAGAGCCAGTGGCGAAGTTCGGAGTGATGAGTGTGCCAGATCCGGGCAGCCGGCTGATCACGTTGACGGTGCCTCCCAGGCTTCCCTGGTTGCGCGTATCGAAGGGACCCTTGGTTACGTCGACCTTGTCAATTTCTGCAAAGTCGACGTGGTATGCGGCGGGATCCATCTGGCTGGGACAGGCCTCATATATTCGCATTCCGTCGATCAGAACGTCGATGTTGCTTTGCTGGAATCCTCGAATGACCACATCGTTGGCGATACCGGCCTTGCGCACCTTCCAAACGCCCTCGAGGTTTGAGATTGCCTCTCCCATGTCTTTGGCTGAACTCTCGCGCACTTCCCGGATTTCAAGCACTTCGTGTGAATTAGTCGGGCTCGTCTCTAAGGCGCCTTCGCCTGCCGGGGCCTTCGCAGTTACGGTCGCCTGCTCGTTCACCGCCGAGAGTTGGAATACGAAATCTACGACCAGCGATTGTTGGGGAAGCAATGTGACCGCGGTCTTCAAAAGCGGAGTGAAACCTGGGTAACTCGCGACAATGTTGTAACTGCCCGGCGAAAGGTTCAGGGCGCTGAATTCGCCGCTGTCTCCCGAGGTGATGGAGATAACTTCGCCGTTGCTGCGGTTGATCACCTTTATGATGGCTCCGGAAACAACGGCGCCCGATGGGTCTGAGACCTTTCCTCTGAGCGAAACGCGAATAGGGGGCTCAGAGCGGGCGGCTTTGAGCTCCCTCGCCTGATCGCCTTGCCTTTCAGCGGAAGGAGAGATTTGGGCGGACCCGCACATGACAAGCCCTAAGGCAATAAGGGAAGACAAAAGCAGAATTCGTGAATGCATTCCGACCTCTCATTTTGATGCGGAAGATAAGGAGCATTAAAGTGGCGCCCGCAATCTCGATCTCAAGAACGAAGTCATATGCATCTCAAGGGGAAAATGCAAGCATATCGTCGAGATCAGGAACGCGCCGGAGGGCCTCTTTCGAGCCAGGGCGAAGACGCGGACTCGGTCGGCGCTTCTGGCGATGGTGCGCCCAGAGAAGATCGCTCCGCAATACTGGGAATCAAACCCAATCGCCCAGTTTGAAGGCCGGGAAGGTTTGGAGCAATGAATGCCCCAACTCGAAGAGGGCAGTCGGCGAGGATTGGCCAGAAACCGGGTGTCAGAACTATGCTGCAAAGACAAATTTTGTGTTTTCGCAGGCAACAGGGATGGGGACCGCTCGGCGCTGGGCGTTGGGCAAGTTGCAGGGATGATGGAAGCACCAGAAAAACGATGAGGAGAGTCCCTATCATGCGCGGCTGAATGCGCATTAGTGCGCTATGTTCTGAATGGTAATAACCCTCGTGCATCGCTGGTTCGTCTCTTCGGAGTGGGCGGCCGCCAACCACTGCGCGCCCCATCCGTAGTCTCTATATGGCCAGTTAGATGCTGGCAAAATCCAGGGGCTTGTGACGCGCGTCACAGTATGTTGTGACAATCCACAAGGGATCGTGTAAACACACTGCCCAAGCGGCTGAAAACTACGGCGTGCAACTGAAAGTGGTCAAACACACAGAGGCAAAGCGAGGTTTCGTGCAGTTGCATCGCCCCCGGATCGTGGAGCGGAGCTTTGCCTGGGCGGCACACTTCGCAGGCCGGCAAGGAGATTCGAACGGCCCTCCCAATCCCTCGCCGTCCCAATCTGGCCAGAATGCTCAAGCTATGTTCATAACAAGCCCTATACTTCGATGGCTCCACCCAATAACTGCTTGAGCGCCCGCACGTATTCGGTGAGCGCGGCGCGACCGGCTTCGGTCATGCGGTAGAGTGTTTGCGGTTTGCGCAGCACAAACTTCTTCTCCACCACTACATATCCGGCTTCTTCCAGCTTGGCCAACTGCGCTCCCAGGTTTCCGTCCGTCGCCCCGGTCCTGTTGCGCAGCCAGGTGAACTCCGCTTCTTCAACTCCGGCCAGGAGCGAGAGCAGGGCCAGCCGCAGCTTGCCGTGAATCACAGGATTCAGTTCAGGCAATTCATCAGGCATGGGCGGCACCTTGATTGCTTCCCCGCGGGTTGTCTCCCTGGCGACTGCGCTTGTGCGACTCCACAACCATTCCGTAGATGCCGAAGACGATCTGGCAAACGAAGATGGCCGCCAAAAAGGCAATCGAACTCTGGCTTTCCGTGCCAAAACAGGCGGCAACGGCCGCGGCCCACCAGACCAGCGCGCATCCGAACTGCATCTTCCACTTCAGAATCATGCTCGACGCCGCATTGGTCATGCCCAGCATTGCCCCGATGATCGCTACAAAGGTATGCGACTCGTAGTGGCCGCTCCAGGCCAGGCTCATGAGCAGCAGGAAAATCGAAATGCCCATCGCGCCCCACAGCGAACCGATGGCGCGTCCCATGGTGGTTTCCGGCTGCCTGCCCGAGCGCACCGAAACGACCACGCCGGTCAGAACCGAGGCCGCAATCATGGTGACCGGCCAGGCCAGCCTCGCGTGTCCACAGGAGGACCAGGCAATGGCGACATAGTAGGCCACCCCCCACAGAACAAAAGTCCATCCCCAGCTTTCGGTTTTGCGCCGGCCTTCGGCGATCATGGTTTCAATCAGGTTGAGCCTGTCTTTCAACTCCTGTTCGGGCATTTTTTCAGTCATATTGGATCTCCTTGGGCAAGTAGGATCGCCGTAGAGCGTTCCTTTATGTAGAGAACTCTATAAAAGAGAGCAATGGAAGTCAAGAGATATTTTCAATTTTTCTGCTGCTGGTTTTTTGCCGAAGTTCATTTGGACGGGGGCTGGATGGTGATTGTGGAAGATTTTCGGGATGTAGAACCACACCCATAGATCAATTTGCGTTCGGCACCGTATCACAGACGAGTTCAGGTTACGAGCGTAATATGTTAGTTGGTGACTAATGGGTCAAATGGCCTAATATCCTCTACAGTAGTTTGCGGAGGCAATCGCCTGCGGCAGGGCACGCGCCAGTGGCGATGCCCGACCACTCGAGTGAGCTCTATCGTTGCTCCCTCGCGAGCAAGTGCGTTTTGGAATTAAAGGGGGATTAATCGCGGCGGCGGTGCTGAGTTTTCCCCGTGCGCCAATTACTGAATCAAGCAAGCCGCCCGGTGGGTAGTTCGGTTGCGGCGCAGGTTTCTGAAGCAAGGGTATTTACTGTCGCTGGCACCTACTGGATTGAGGTAAATGCTCTCAATTATGGGCTCGAATCCGCGATAAATCTCTCGACCTATTCGCCGCCCGAAACACAGACCTTGCGCAAGGAAGCGCAGAGCACCGGGAATGACGAAAGGTATAGTTCCAATGCGATCGATACAAGGCCTCTTCCTTTCTCTTACAGCCGCCGCTCTTTTTTTGAGCGGGTGCGACCACGTCAAAGCGCCCACATCGCTCAGCTACTCGAGCCCCACGGCGATCTACATAAAGGGAGTACAGATAACGCCGAACACCCCGACCAGCACCGGAGGAACGGTGACCGCGTATGGCGTGAGTCCATCGCTACCCGCGGGGCTGAGCCTGAGCGCGACGACAGGCGTGATCAGCGGAACGCCGACAACGGTTACCGCGGCGGCCAGCTACACGGTCACAGCATCCGACTCCGCCGGCACAACGACGGCGGCGCTGACCATTACGGTGAATGACCAGCCGCCGACGGCTCTGAGCTACTCGACAGGCACGGCGGTCTACACCGAAGGGGTGCAGATTGCGCCGAACAGCCCGTCGAGCAGCGGTGGAGCGGTGGTGTCTTATGGCTCGACGCCTACACTGCCTGCAGGCTTGAACCTGAGCGCGACAACGGGCATCATCAGCGGCAGCCCGGCTGTGGTGGCGGTTCCGGCCAGTTACACGATCAAGGCGACCAACTCGGGCGGCAGCACAACGGCGGTGCTGAGCATCGCGGTGATGGCGCCGCCGCCCGCTGCGCAACAGTTGCCCAATGTGGGCCAGCAGATTACGCCGCTGGCGCCCTACGATTCGACGTTCGAGCCACTCGTGCCGGGATTGACCAAATATCCCGCCTGGCAGGCTGGCCAGGCGGTGAGCACAGTGGTGAGCCCGGACGGCAACACGCTGCTGATTCTTACCAGCGGGTATAACCGCATCTACAATCCGCTCGGCACACCCTACGGCGGCTACATCAACGTCGACAGCACGGCCTTTGACTACGCGAACTCGAAAGAGTACGTGTTTATCTACGACATCTCCAAGGGCGCCCCGGTGAAAATGCAGGTGGTGACCATCCCCAACTCATACAGCGGACTTGCCTTCGATCCATCCGGAAAAGCGTTCTATGTTTCGGGCGGCATGGGCGACTATCCATTCATAAACGGGAGCCCGGCGCCAGTAAGGTCCGGCACAGTGTTCTCCGGTCCCGGCGACAACGTGCACATGTTTGCCTTGGGCTCGGACGGAACCACGTGGACGGAGCAGCCGGAACTGGTGATGAACCACGGCGCAGGCCTGGGTTTGAATGTGAATGCGGCTACGTCGGGAGTTGTGGCGGTCAACAACCAGATCGCGGTTCAGCCAATGGCGGCGGGCGTTGCGGTATCCAGCGACGGCCTGACCCTGGCGGTGGCCAACTACTACAACGATTCCCTCACGGTGTTCACGGGCGGCCTGAACAACTGGACCCGCGTAACACCTGATATTGACCTGCGTCCCGGAGACGGCACTTCCACCACGATGGGAACGGCGGGCGGCGAATATCCGTTCTGGGTGGTAATTCAGGGGACCGGTGAAAATGCCATAGCTTATGTTTCCAGCATCCGCGACCGCGAAATAGATGTGGTGAGCCTGGGCTCGGCGGCGAAGGTCACCGGCCGCATCCCGGTAAAGGGTGAACCGATCAAGATGGCCATGAACAAGGCGCAGACGCGCCTGTACGTTGCTGAAGACATGTCGGATACGGTGGACGTGATCGACATCTCGAGCGCCAGCGCGAAAACCGGGACGACCCCGATTCTTGAGACCATTCCGGTAGTGGCCCCCGCAGCGTTGTTGCAGTCTTACGCGCCCATCCAGAAACTGACAGGCGCCAATACCAACAGCGTGACGCTTTCGCCGGACGAGACTCAACTCTATGTGACGAACGGCAATCTGAATGCCATCGCAGTGGTGCAACTGAACGGGACCGACAAGGGGGACCAGGTTGCCGGCCTGATTCCGACCGGGTGGTATCCGAATGCGGTTAGCTTTGGATCCACGGTGAACAGCCCCAACGGCAATTGGGTGTACGTAGTCAACGGTAAGTCGCCGACCGGCCCGAATCAGGGCTTGTGCTACAGTTCCGCGCCTCCGTTAGGTTCAGGGGCTGCGGGAGCGCACAAAAATTGCCTCTCTTCACAGCTGTACAATCCGCAGTTGATCAAGGCGGGCTTCCAGAGCTTTCCTCAGCCTACGGCGGCGCAACTGACAACGCTGACGGCGCAGACGGCGGCCAACAATCGGCTATCCGCTACTGAAAGCGCCAGCGACCTGGCGGTGATGACCGCGGTGCGCCAGGCCATCAAGCACGTGATTTTCATCATCAAGGAGAACCGCGGCTACGACCAGGTTCTGGGCGATCTGGACGTTGGCAACGGTGATCCTTCCCTCACCGAGTTTGGAGCGGCGATCACGCCTAATCAGCATAACCTGGCGCGAACATTTGTCACCCTGGACAACTTCATGGCCAGCTCCGAGACCAGCAATGACGGCTGGCCGTGGACCACATCGGCGCGGGCCCCTGATGTGATCGAACGGCAGTTCCCCGTCACCTATGCGGCGCGCGGGCTGAGTCTGGATAGCGAAGGCAACAATCGCAATGTGAACGTGGCCATCCCCACGGTAGCCGGCCGGGTGGCAGCCAATCCGCTGACCCTGGCCGATGGAAATCTCCTGGCTGGCACAACCAATACCGCTGCGCCCGACGGCCCGGACAATGTTCTGGACCGGGGCAAGGGCTACCTGTGGGACGCGGCCTTGCGCGCAGGTCTGACGGTGCGCAATTACGGCTTCTTCGTCGATACGGTACTGTATGCATGCCCCGCGCCGACAGGGGCAACCTGCATGCCGCTGAACGCAAATCTGAACGCCAGCGATTCGGTCGTATCGCACCCCAACAGCGTTTCTCTCACCCCATTCACCGATATGTACTTTCGCGGCTTCGACAACCAGTTTCCGGATTACTACCGTTACAAGGAGTGGGAGCGGGAATTCAATGCCAACTACGCGGCAGGCGGATTGCCGGCCTTGAGCCTGGTGCGCCTGATGCACGATCACACCGGGAACTTCTCCGACCCAGGCGGATTCAAGGTGAATACACCGGAGCTGCAACAGTCCGACAATGACTATGCGCTGGGCATGCTGATCGAGAAAATCTCCAAAAGTATCTACGCGAACAACACGCTCATTTTTGTGATTGAAGACGACTCGCAGGACTCGGGCGACCACATGGATTCACATCGCACCATCGCCTTTGTAGCCGGCGCGTACGTGAAGCAGCAGGCGCTGGTTTCGACTCCGTATAACACCATCAACTTTGTGCGTACCATTGAAGAAGTTCTTGGCCTGCCGGCGATGAGCATCAATGACGCGGTCGCAAAGCCGATGGCCGACATCTTCAACATGACGCCGAATACGTGGAGCTTTGCGGCGACGGTTCCAGCCGGCCTGTATGCGCCCAATACCAATCTGCCGCTCAACCCACCGATCGGCATGGTTGCGCCCAGGTCAACGCATTCGGGACAATACTGGGCCCGGGCTACCAGGGGCATGGACTTCACTTCAGAAGACGAGTTCGATTTTGCGGCGTACAACCGCATTTTGTGGAAGGGCCTGATGGGGAACAAGCCCTATCCCGCCCGGCCAACCGGCAAGGATCTGCGTCAGAACCGCCAGCCGCTGCTGGCCCTTTACAGGCGAACACAACAAGCAAGCGCAACGCCTGTTGCCAAGCCTGATTCGAACTAGGAACAAGAAGCGTGCGTATGGCTTGGGCATCGGGTCAGTGTTGCCGGAAGCCCAAGCTGCGTAACGGCGCTATAACGCCGAGTGCGGCTGTAGTTCAGCAGTTCGCTGGTTGCCAGTTCGACTACGCCGGCCCAGTCCCCCGGCGTGCTCTGGCGCAGCAGATGGGCGGTTGGATACCAGGGCGTGGTGTTCCGATCCTGCATCCAGCGCCAGTCGCCCAGATGCGGCAGCAGAATCCACACCGGCTTGCCCATGGCTCCGGCCAGGTGGGCGATGCAGGTGTCGGTCGTGACGACCGCGTCCAGCGTGGCGATGAGGGCTGCGGTCTCAGCCAGATCGCGATCGCGGCTCGACCCGTCCCACACGAACACGTCGCCGGGAAGCATTGCCAACTGGGCGGCGGGATCGCCTTTTTGCAGCGAGATCCACGTGAAGCCGGGAGTTCGAAGGAGCGGCAGAAAGGCCTGCAGGTTTGCAGACCGTTGCCTGTCCGCTTTGTAATGCGGGTTGCCTGCCCAGGCAAGGCCAACGCGTAATCCGCATCCGAATTCACTGGAGTTCCCGGGAAACTGCTTCTGTTTCTCCCGTGTCGTCCCCGGCTCCGCGCCGAGGTATGCGCCGGACCAGGGGACCGTGTCCACCATCGTCCGAAACACCGCCGGAAGGCTCAAGAGCGGGCATTCGAGGTCGAACTCGGGCGATTGACCATCCAGCAGCGCAGTCTCGGCCCGCCCGCCACGCACAACCGCCAGCGACCCCATGAGCCGCTCCACCGGCTGCTGCACCTGCAGGAGGACCGTGCCGCCGCGGGCCGCCACCATGGCCGCGTAACGGCAGAACTGAATGGTGTCCCCCAATCCCTGCTCGGCGTGCAGCAGCACGCGCTTGCCGTCCAGCGCTTCTCCGCGCCAACGGGGACGGTCGAAAAGCTTCGGTCGGCGATGTACTTCGCGAAACTGCCAGCGAGCTTCGTAATCGGTCCAGCCGTGCTCCCAATGGCCGAGGCGAAGACGCGTGAGCGCACAATTGTAAAGTGCGCCGGGATGGGTGGGGTCCAGTGCCACCGCGGTTTCGTGGGCCTCAAGAGCTTCATCCATGCGCCCCAGGTCGAGCAGGGAATTGCCGCAGTTGGACGCCGACGCCTTGCTGCCCAGTGCCAGGGCACGCTGAAAGGCCTGAACAGCCTCGCTAAACCGTTCCTCGTTGTGAAGCAGAATGCCGAGCATGTTCACCGCCTCGGGATGATCCGCATCGCGCGCCAATGCCCAACGGAGCCACGCCCATGCGCCTGCTGTGTCTTTTTCAGCCGCCCGAAACTGGCACCAGGCCACCTGCGTTTCCACTTGATCCGGATTTCGCGCGAAGGCCTTGCGCAGGTAGGCTTCCGCCTCGGCAGGCCGCTTGCGCTCGCGCTCCAGCACCGACAGATCGAGCCAGCCCCCAATGAGATCGGGCCGCAGCTCGACGGAACGCTTGAGCGCCGCCTCGGCATAGGCCTCACGCCCCTGCTCGCGGAGCAGATGGCCGAGATTCATCCACACCGCCGCGAAATCGGGCCGCGACGCCAGGGCCCGCCGATAGCGGGTTTCCGCCTCCTTCACCCTGCCCAGCCGCGCCAGCGCAAACCCGGCGGCAAACTCCGCCTCAGGCAGCCCCGGCGCGAGCGCCAGCGCCTGTTCGTAGCACTGCAAAGCTTGTTCATTGCGCCCCAGCAAGGCCAGAGCATTGCCTAATCCCAGATGCGCGGGGATGAGAGCGGGCTGCCGCCGGAGCGCCACCTCAAACTGGCGGACCGCCTCTTCAGGATGCCGCATGACAATCTTCAATTCTCCAAGGCCCATGTGGGCCAGCGCGTCCATTCCATCGAGGCTGATCGCCTGGAGGTATGCCTGCTCCGCCTCATCGCTTCGAGCGGCCGCTTTAAGAGTCTGACCAAGCGCCACCCAGGCCGCGCCCATCTCTGGCGCGACGGCCACGGCTGCGGAGGCCATCTGGACCGCTGCCTCGGTTTGGAGGCTGGCGAGAGCCACCAGGCTCATCCCGACCAGGGCTTCGGGGTTCTTGGGGTCGCGGGCCAGCACCTGCTGATAGGCGAGGGCCACCTCGGTCAATCGTCCGGTCAAGTTTCGTGAGCCTTGCAGGTCTCGTGAACCTTGCGGGCCATTGGAGCCCAACGGACGGTTCAGTTCGCCTTGCTGCATATCTGGCGCATCGACAACCACGGGCCTGCCTCGCGGCCGCCAGTTCACAAGGCGTACCGGCTCACTATGCAAGCTAGGCCTAGGCTCGCCGTCCTTCAACCGGAAAGTTCCGCAATCAAGAGGCGAGCGGCGTATGGATTCCCATTTACTTTGCAAGTTCCTATTTGGGAGGGAGATGCGCGAAGGATGGCAGCCAGACTATCATCAGACTGTGCATCCGCATTACAACCTGGGCGACATTCTGGCCAACGCCATTACTCACGGCATTGGGGCCGGGCTGGCCATTGCCGGAGCCGCCTATCTGATCGTGCAGTCCACGCGCGGGTCGGCATGGGAGATTGTAAGCTGCTCGATTTTTGGCGGCACACTTGTCTTTGTGTACATCTGCTCGACGCTCTATCACTCCCTGATGCGCACCCGGGCGCGGCATGTCTTCCACGTACTCGACCACTCGTCCATCTACCTGCTGATCGCGGGTACCTATACGCCCTTCACGCTGATCTCTCTGCGAGGGACGCTGGGGTGGGTCATCTTCGGCGTGGTGTGGGGGCTGGCGGTGATTGGCGTGGTGTCAAAGAGCGTGGCGATGGAGCGGTTTGCGCATGGCCGTTTGGCGGTGCTGTCGGCGCTGGTCTACCTATTTCAGGGATGGTTCATCGTCTTCGCGGCGCGCCCGCTGCTGCACGTGATTGGCTGGCACGGCATCGCGTGGCTGGGTGCGGGCGGGCTGGCCTACACACTGGGGATCATCTTCTTCGCGCTCGACTCCCGCCGTTATTTTCACGCCGCCTGGCACATATTTGTGCTGGCTGGGAGCATCGCTCACTACTTCGGGATTCTGTTTTACGTGCTGCCGAAACACAGTTGACAGTGGACAGTGGACGGTGACCAGTAAGCTGCTTTGCTGTTCCTGATCCCTGAAACCTGTCATGCGTTCTGGCGGTTGGTTTGCTTCTGGGTGGTGAAGAGTCCGTAGATCTGGTTCACGGCTACAACCCATGGCACGGCGACGGAAAATACGTAGCGCGCCAGCACTGCTTTGGCTCCGAAGCGGCGTAGATATTCCCAGTCGCGATGAAACGCAAACCACGACTCGAGCACCAGAACCACAAGCAGCGGAACCAGGCTCCAGACCAGGCATGCCAGCGCCAGCATCTCGAGCACGCAGCGGGCCGCATTGCGAAACAGGCGGGCTCCCCGGACGCGCGCCATGCCGTCGCTTACCGCGTAACGGGCCATCTGGCGGCAGGCCAGCCGGAAGGTGTTCTGCGGGTGATAGAGCGCCTTGGCGTTGTCAACGAAGGCCGCGCCCGCCAGCCGCCGCGCATCGAAGTCAAAAAGGGTGTCTTCGCCCACCAGCACAGCCTCGGGAAATCCGCCTATCCTCTGCCATAGATCTTTAGTGAACGCCATCGAACGCGCGGTGCAGGATTTTGTGGGCTCCGTGGGCCAAAGCTTGATGCTGAAAAAAGGCGCCGACGCCAGGTCCCACAATGTGTGATCTTCCGGGTCAAGGCAGGAGCCGCCCAGTGCGTATTGCGCCGTTTCGTCCACCAGCGGGGCAGTAAGGTTTCTGAGCCAGTCGGGCGCGTAGGTGCATCCCGCGTCGGCGCAGGCAATCAGTTCGGACTTGGCAG
Source organism: uncultured Acidobacteriaceae bacterium (assembly GCA_903828675.1). GTDB lineage: Bacteria > Acidobacteriota > Terriglobia > Terriglobales > Acidobacteriaceae > Telmatobacter. The sequence continues at coordinate 8,311 of CAIKND010000206.1, read as the reverse complement.
CCGCAATGGCTACATTCCGGCCCCGCGAGACCGGCCCGTCAGAGTGCTTCAGGCTGCAGGTTTCGTCGCGGATGGCCACCAGGCGCGGGTCGAGAGCCTGGGTCTCGACCAGCCATTCCCATGTACCGTCGGTGGAGCCGCCATCCACGACGATCACTTCGGCCGGCGGGGGAATCTGCTCGAGCAGGCTGGGGACAACTCTGCCGATATCTTCGGCCTCATTCAGAACGGTGACGATCACGCTTACAGACTGCATGGGGCAAGTATAGCGGCGGCGGTGGCGCGGGGAACCGCTGCGCACGGCTCGCGCCATCAGCCACCGAGGGGGTAATTGACCAGATTCCCCATTTAACGATAGAATCGTAGAGTTTGGCGATGCACCCCTTCGCGGGTGCGCGGGATTGTATTGGGTTCACCGCCGGTATGGCGAGTGTGCGGCCTGCTTCCCGATGCAGTTACTGTCTGTATCCGCCCCACCGCAAAACCAGGGAGAAGTCCTCCCGAAGGCTCTGCACCAAAGTTGACGCGATTATCAAAGTGCGGCGACGAGGTAAAGGGCTGAGATGGAAGAGATGTCCTGGGTTTGCCGTAATCGAGCACACGGATTTGAGTTTTTGCACCTGGTTCGAAAACCCAGCGTGCTGGAGGATTTGTTATGTACGCAGTTATTCGCACCGGTGGCAAGCAGTACCGCGTCGCTCCCGGCGACGTTGTGAAGATTGAGAGTGTCCCCTCGGAAGATCAGACCGTCGAATTCAGCGATGTCATCGCGGTCTCCGGCGAGCCCGGAACCGTTGTGAAGCCCTCGACCGCGAAGGTCACCGCAGAGGTGCTCGGCGAAGGCCGCCGCGCCAAGATTCTTGTCTTCCACTTGAAGCGGAAGAAGCAGTACAAGAAACTGCAGGGACATCGCCAGAACTTTACCGAAGTTCGCATCAAGGCCATCGAGGCCGACGGCGTCACCTATACCGCCGCCGTCTAGATCGAGAAACAATAACCGGGCAGCGCTCAGAATTCAGAAGGGGATTCGGCAATGGCACATAAGAAGGGTGGAGGCAGCTCCACAAACGGACGCGATTCGAATGCACAGCGGCTGGGCGTAAAAGCCTTTGGCGGTCAACTGGTAACCGGCGGCTCCATCATCATGCGGCAGCGCGGCACCCGCATCAAGCCAGGCACAAACGTGGGCATCGGCTCCGATGACACGCTGTTTGCCAAGATCAGCGGCCGGGTCAAGTTCAGCGACCACGGCAATCGCGGGCGCTTTGCTTCTATCGAGCCCGTCGCAGCGGAGTAAGCAACTCAAACTCGACAATCAAAAGATCAAAAAGGCCACGTCATTGACGTGGCCTTTTTGATCCTCTATATCCAACTACAGTTCTCTATTTTGTGTAGTGGTTAAGATTCCGATTCGCGTCCCTTCAGATTTCTATTGAGCACCTTTTCGACTACCTTCTCGACGTCGGTAAGGAAGAAGCTGTTGGCTTGCTGTTGCACGGCCACCTGGGTTCCCGTGTGCCCCAGGGCTGAAGCGATCTCGTTCCAGCGGTAGATGGTGGAGTTGGCGGGCATCACCACAGGCTTGCGCGCGCGTTGCGGCAGTGCGCAGTAGGTGACCCATACCCCCAGAGCCGTCAAAATCACTGCCTCATAGACGAACTGCAACTGAGCCGTGAGCGTGGTCTTGGACGACATCAAGGACGAAGTAATGAAGTCATTCGCGCACATCAGGCCAAAACCGAAAGCGATTCCGAATGCCATATCCCGGACTGAGAGGCGCAGCGCGTTCATGCTCAGGCAGAGGAAGGCCAGCAGGCAGAGCTCAAGGACGCTGACTGAACGCAACAGCCCAAAGACAACATCCGGAATCAAGAGAAATCCCCGGTGAACGAACGATGTCATGGAAAAAGTCACGAGCAACGAGACCAGAAATGCCCAGCGGAATATGAGAATCCCGAATTTCATCAGCCCTGGAAAGGCTGAAAGCGCAGAACGGAAGACTTCCATGCAGATAAAGAAGAGAAGCAGGGCGCTGGCTAGATACACAGCCCAGTATGCGAAGAAATAGACAAAATAATAGTCACGGCCCCAAGGCTGGGCCTGGATATACAGAACTGCGCCCAGCGCGGGCGTCGAGACTATGTGCAACGCCAAATAGGCACCCATGGCCGGGAAGCGGGGCTGTAACCCCTTCTTCCAGAACAGGAAGCCAAGCGTGGCCCAGAGTCCAAACTCTGCCATGCTCATTGCCGTCATTGCAAGCTGCGTCGACATAAGGGCTTGATCACTATCCAGAGAACAATCTCAGCATAGCCCCAAAGTCCCGTACACTCAACCGCAATACGAGCTAGATTGTGCCACTTTTGTGCTATCAGCGCGTACTTTAGCGGCTGCAGGGCGCGAAAGGACCGCAAATCGGAACCGGGAGGCGGTTGGTGCCCTGGCCGGTGGCAGTCGCCGACAGATGGCTGGGGAGCGCCGAGGAAGTCTTGGAAGAGAAGGAAGCGGCGGTGAGTCCGGCGAATACGAGAGACATGGCGGCGATGCGGATAGCGAGTTTCATGGTTGGTAACCCCTTATAAATTTGAATTGACAGGATAAGAGCGTCCCTGCACACTGAAATCCTAGCCCAATTGCGCCCGCAAGTCCAGTTTTTTCAAAGATATAAACAACTAGTACTGGGTGTGGTTACTAAGGTCATGGCCCACTCATGAGATGCTCTGAACGTAATGGCTTCCGCACACCTGTTTCGACCCCCTTTTGCACCCCTCCGACATGGTAAAATCAAGACAGGAAGATAGGCCTGAAGACCCTCGTTTTTCAGGTGGTTAAACCCCGAATTTCCAGCCGGAACTGCATTCCGGAAGTGCCCCTCCCAGTGGGGGTTTGCAGCAAAGCACCGCAAATGGAATCCTATGGCGACTGAAGCAGTGAACACCCTCCCGATGCACGGCGATAACGACAGCTACACGAGCGAAAATATCAAGGTTCTTGAAGGCCTGGAGGCGGTGCGCCTGCGCCCCGCGATGTACATTGGCTCGACCGGCGAAATGGGCCTGCATCACCTGGTCTACGAGGTGGTGGACAACTCCGTCGATGAGGCCCTGGCCGGTTACGCGACCAAGATCGACGTGATTGTGCACGTGGACAACTCGGTCACCGTGATCGACGATGGCCGCGGAATTCCAGTGGATATGAAGACTCTGGCCAGCGGCGAGCAGATGCCCGCGGTGCAGGTGGTGCTGACCATCTTGCATGCAGGTGGCAAGTTTGATGCCTCTACGTATAAAGTCTCCGGCGGCCTCCATGGCGTCGGCGTCAGTTGCGTCAATGCACTTTCGCAGGAGTTCAATGTGGAGATCTGGCGCGACGGCTTCACATGGGAGATGGACTTCAGCTGCGGCGATCCGGTAAGCGAACTGCGCAAGGCGGGCACCAGCAAGAGGCGCGGGACCAAAGTCCACTTTTTGCCCGACAAGAGCATTTTTACCGCGACCGAGTTCAACTACGACACCCTGGCGCAGAGATTGCGCGAGATGGCCTTCCTGAACAAGGGCCTGGAAATCACGCTCACCGATGAGCGCACGGCAGACGCCAAAACAGGCGAAGCGCGCCGGGCGGAATTCAAATACGCCGGTGGCATCGCCGAGTTCGTCAAGCATCTGAACCGCGGAAAGACCGTGCTCCACGATAAGCCGATCATGATGGAAGCCTCGCGCGACGGGGTCGAGATCGAGATTGCCCTCCAGTACAACGACAGCTATTCCGAGACCGTCTTCAGCTTTGCAAACAACATCAACACCGTTGACGGCGGCTCGCACCTTTCCGGCTTCCGCACTTCGCTTACCCGCACCGTGAATGCCATTGGCCAGCAGTTGGGCCTGTTCAAGGATCTGAAAGAGAACCTGAGCGGCGACGATGTCCGCGAGGGCCTGGTGGCCGTGGTCAGCGTCAAGCTGCCGCAGCCGCAGTTCGAAGGGCAAACCAAGGGCAAGCTCAACTCCGACATCGCCGGCACCGTGCAGGCATTCGTGAACGAGCGGCTGGGCGGATTCCTCGAGCAGAACCCGCAGGTTGCCAAGCGCATTATTAACAAGGCCATTGAAGCCGCACGCGCCCGCGAGGCAGCCCGCAAGGCCCGAGACCTGACCCGCCGCAAAGGCGCCCTGGACGGGGGCGGCCTACCCGGCAAACTGGCCGACTGCTCTGAACGCAATCCGGACCGCTGCGAACTTTACCTGGTCGAGGGCGAAAGCGCCGGCGGCACAGCCAAGCAGGGCCGCGATCGCCGTTTTCAGGCCATTCTGCCTCTCAAGGGCAAAATCCTGAACGTCGAGAAGGCGCGCTACGACAAGATGCTGGGCCACGAAGAAATTCGCGCCATGATTACCGCGCTCGGCTGCGGCATCGGCAAAGACGACTTCGACGCCACCAAGATCCGCTACGGCAAAATCATCCTGATGACAGACGCCGACGTCGACGGCTCCCACATTCGCACGCTGCTGCTGACGTTCTTCTTCCGCCACATGACGGAACTGATCAAGCGCGACAACATTTACATTGCGCAGCCGCCGCTGTTCAAGATCAAAAAGGGCCGTTTCGAGCAGTACATCAAGGACGAGCGCGAGTTTGTAAAGGTGATGGTGAATCGCGCGTCCGAGGGCATGTTCGTTCGCCACGGCGAGGCAGCCAGCCGCATCGAGGGCGCTGATCTGACCCGCTTCATGGGCGTTCTTGACGAGTATCTTGGTTTCGTCGAACGGGTCGACAAGCGTATCCGCAACGAAAAATTGACGGAGATGCTGGCGCGCGCGGAACTTATTCATCGCGCCGATTTCGCATCGAAGAACGGCGAAGACATACCTGAGAAGCTCGCCCTGCTTCATGCTCAACTGAGTGAGTTGGCCGACGAGTTCCAGTTCAAAGTGCACGACCCGGTTGAGGACGAAGAGCACCATACCTGGTCGGTCTGCTACACCGATGCGCAGGGCGCCACCCGCTGCATCGACTGGACCCTGTGCGCCAGCCCCGAGTTCCGCCAGATGATGTCAAAGTACACCCTCATCAAGCAGTTCCTGGAGCCGCCCTTCCTCATCGAGTACGTCACCAAGGGTGCGGTTGCAGCCGATGCCTCAGCCGAGGATGCGGAAGAGGCCGGCGATGCGGAAGCTCAACCAGAAGCCCAGGCAGAGACCAAACAGGCGCGCCGCAGCTCCCGCATCCCCCGCGAGCCGGTCGAGAAGCAGACTGCCCGCGAGCTGTTCGCCTACATTGTCGAGCAGGGCAAGAAGGACTACCAGGTGCAGCGCTACAAGGGGCTGGGCGAGATGACCGCCACGCAGCTTTGGGAGACGACTATGGATCCCGAACACCGCACCCTGCTGCAGGTAAAGCTTGAAGACCTGGTTGAAACCAACGAAATCTTTACCACGCTGATGGGTGAAGACGTCGAGAAGCGGCGCAAATTTATTGAGGACAATGCGCTCGACGTGAAGAACCTGGATATCTAGTGTCCTGAGTCCAAAGTTCGCATCGAAAATGAGCTGTCATTCTGAGCAGCTTTACTCGCGGCAGCGCGTTACGTCCGGGGATGAACGGTCGCCGTCTACCCCGCAACTAAGTCCCGTGCCCCATCCATTCCGCGCTCTTTGCGGAATGGGTGGGACAGAACAACATTCAGCCGGATCGTTCATTAGGAGCGAACGGGGCCCGAACGTTTTTCAGTTCGGGGCTGGTGAGCGAAGAATCTGCGTTTGTTCTTCGAAGAACTTCAGACTCACCACGCGGGTGCCCCATCCATTCCCGCGTATTTTGCGGGAATGGGTGGGAAAAGGATGACCTTGTTTTCTTGCCGGGTCACTAAAGCTTCTTTGACATCACGATGCAGTGGCATTCAACGCCGGGCCGGAGCGGGCGAGAAGGCCGGAACTCCTCCGTGCCGATCTCTTCGTAGCCGAACCTGCGATAGATGGGCAGCAACTCCGGACGCAGGCTCAAAACGGTGATGTCTACCGCCTCGCATCCCTGCTCGCGCAAGTGCTCCTCGGCGGCTTCGACTACGTGGCGGGAAAGGCCGTTGCCTTGGTGCGCGGGGGCAACCGACAGCATGCCGAGATAGCCGCGTGCGCCCCGCCGTTCCACGTAGACCGAGGCCAGCAGGCGGCCCGCGTTGTCTTCCGCGATCAGGAAACTCCCCTTCGCCATCAGGCCGGTCAGGTCATCGTCGCTGGTGCGCGTGCCCTCAATAAAGCGCTCAATCGCAAATGCGGAGTTGATGAGCTCGACCAGCCGCGGCCGATCGGCAGGGGTGGCCAGCCGCACGCGGAGCGCGGGGCTTGCATTCAAAATTGCCTTGGTCGTCATAGGATGTGGCCGCCAGGCGGGGTGCATTTATCTGGCTTCCCCTGCATGCGGTGTAATCCAGTATTGCAGAAAGACGAGATCGAGGTAGCGGCCGAACTTGTACCCCACCTCGCGCAGGTAGCCCGCGCGCTCAAAGCCGCAGCGCTCGAAAAACCGGAGTGAGGCAATATTCTCCGAGTCCACTCCGGCGATCATGGTGTGCTTGCCCAATGTTTTTGCGCGTGCAATCAAGGCAGACAGCAATGCGGTTCCGACGCCCTGGCCGCGCCGCCCGGAGTGAATGTGTACAGTGCACTCGACGGTGAAGCGGTAGCCCGCCCAGGAGCGATAATTCCCGAAGGCCGCAAAGCCAACAACGCGGCTGCGATCTGTAGCCACGAGAACGGGATACACCTGCTCCAGGCGATCCTTCCACCATGCGATTCTGTCTGAAGTGGTTGTCGGGCGGTCGTTGTAAACTGCCGTTGAGTTGGTGAGGACCTCGTTGTAAATTGCCGTGATCTGATCGAAGTCGGCTTCCGCGGCATCTCTGATCTGCATGCTCCCCCCGGATGCGTTCTGGATTTCGTTCACTAGTGTCCTGTCTCTGAAATCACGACAAAACAGAAGCGGTCATTCTGAGCGAACGGGGCCCCGAACGCTTTTCAGTTCGGGGGTGGTGAGCGAAGAATCTGCGTTTGTTCTGCGAAGAACTTCAGACTCACCACATTGGCCTCTCCCCAGAATAGCCGCCTTTGACGCAGTTTCAAACGGCCGCAAAGGCGCCCCTCAACCACCTGGCTCAGAACGAGAGGGCGGCCCAAGCGTAACCGGCTTAGGCTAAATGTGTATGATGACTGCGGGTTTCTTATCCATATTCGGAAGTACACATGAGGGTCTCTTTAACAAAAAGAGGGCCTTCGCGGCGAAATGTCCGATTATTGCCGATCAGCAGAAGGGAAGCCCGGAGTGAAGAAAATCGGCGCAATAAGGCGGCGCGGGGCCTGAAACTTCGATAAGGCAGACTGGCATGTGTGGAAAAGGGATTACCTTCGCCATGATGGCATTACTTTGCTCTTTTCGCCGCCTTGATACGTTCATTTGCAATGACTCCAAAAGAATCAAAAGTGCGATTGCGGCGCTGCTCTTCATTTCGCCTTTCCTTGCCACTTTTGCACCGGCGCAGGCCCCGTCTACGCCGACCACGACAATCAGCGGCACAGTCTTCGACGCCCGAGCCACCAACCCTCTCCCGTTGCCGAATGTGCTGGTCTATGTGACAACCGCCACGCCCGATCCGCTTCCTTCGGGTGTGCAGTGCCTTACCATTTCGAACTCCACCCCCCCCAACGCGGCAAGTTTCGTCTACACCGGGCCGGACGGTACGTTCAGTCTGCTCGAAGTGCCCCAGAACACCAGCTACACCCTGGTGATCCAGGCGGGCAAGTGGCGGCGTCAGTTTCCTGTGGACGTAGCGGCCGATGCGGTGAGCGGGCTTACCCTCCAGATGCCGGCCGATCACACGCAGGGCGACATCCCGATGATCGCGATCGCCACCGGTTCCGCCGATTCGCTGGAGTGCGTGCTGCGTGAAATGGGCATCGCCGACTCAGAGTTTACCGACGACAATGGCGGCACAAATCCCAACGGGCGTATTCATCTTTATCAGGGCAATGGAGCCGTGCTTTTGCCCTCCCCTGTGGTTCCGCCCACTGAAAATGCGCTGATAAACAACGCGTCCACCCTTAGCCAATATGACATGGTGATGTTCCCATGCCTCGGTGGCGCGGTTAAACAAACCACTGCCGCCATGTCCAACCTGGTGAGCTATGCGGTGGCTCCGCTTGTTTGGACAGGTATTTCGGGTTTTTAAGTGGAAAAATTGTTCAGCTAGTCGTCGTCGTGGCTGTGGGAATGTGAAAATCGGTTTCATCGATTTTCAAGGTCTTGTGGGAAGGGCGGAAAACAG
>CAIKND010000205.1 GCA_903828675.1 uncultured Acidobacteriaceae bacterium | reverse complement strand
GGAACGTGTGTTTTGATTTCGGTAGATGCAGCCGGCTCAGCCGTTGCATGCAGTGAATCTCTGGACGACACGGTTCTCTCCTTAGAACATTAAGAACTTATCCGCAAATAAGTAGCGCCGGTCTCTAGACCGGCTATACTGGCGGCGTCCACGCCGCCATCAGCAATGTGCGGGTCAGGAAACCCGCACGACAGCCGGCCTGGAGGCCGGCGCTACCTGAATGCGCAATTTACGGATAAGTTCTAAGTCTCAGCGATTGGATCCAAAATCGACACCGCCGCTTATGCCTGACCTGGAAAGCTCAACTTCTGCCAACATCCACCTCGACAAACCAAATCGGTCGCAGACGCTCGACCACCTATCCTATTCCATGGAAGATGTTTGTCAAAGGGTAAACTCCAGAAACCTTAACGTTATTGATAATCGACAATCTTATACTATTTGTGAGGAACCAGGAGCGCTGCCATCCCACCCCTGTTCAGCCCCTCAGGCGCGCCAGCCCCTGCCGTGCCAGATCCGCGACCGCCCCGGCCAGGATGGGCGAATCGTTCAACGACTCAGGGCGCTCCAGCTGAACGCCGAGTTTAGCAGCATATTCGCGAAACAGTATATCTACATCAAAAAGTATTTCGACGTGATCACAAAGAAAACCGATCGGCTGCAGTATTAGCGCCTTGACGCCTTCAGCGGCGATGGCATCGAGCGTGCTTTCAACAGTGGGGCCTATCCAGGGACCGCCGGATGCGCCCTGGCTCTGGAACGCGAACCACCATTTTGGCATCTCCGGGACCAGCGCGGCCACCAGTGCGGCGGTACGCTTGGCATCTTCGGCGTAGGGGTCGGCTTCCGCGCCGGGCCAGAGGCGCGGTTGTGCGTCACCTGCCACGGGAGTTTGTATCGTCCGGCACGGTACGCTGTGAGCCGTAAAGAGTACCGGAACGGGCGCGCCGGTTTCAGCGGAGAGCTTGTCCAGAGCCGGGCGAAGCCGTTCGGCGAAGGCCTCGGCGAGCAGCGGATGCTGTGCCCAGCCCGAAGTGAAATCGATGCGCAGACCGGCAGCCTCAGCCTCGACTGCTCGCCGGTAAAGACCCACGCTGGTGCGGGAATTCTGGGGGGCCATACACAGGACAGCCGCTTCTTCAACGCCGTCGGCGCGCATCTGGCGGACCACATCTGGGATGTAGGGACGCCAGTTGCGCATACCCACGTAAACGGGGACGCGGTCGCCGCCGGCAGCCAGTTGCTCCTCGACCAGGCGCGCCTGCTCCGCTGTAATCTCCGTCAGCGGACTGTGGCCGATGAGCGAATACCGGTGCTGAATCTCTTCAATGACAGCCTGAGGAAGCGAACGGCCGCTGGTCACATTGCGCAGGTATTCGGGAATCTGCTCGACGGTCTCAGGGGTACCGTGAGCCAGGAGAAGGACAGCTTGCTTAGGCATTCTTGAGCTCCAGAGTAAGGGGGTCGATGGAGGGTTAGGCTCGCCCACTCTCACGCCGGAAGCACGGGCAAAAGGGTGGGGAAGGAAATCGGTTGAATTACTTAGACGCCCGGCGGATCGAGGCGGAATTCGCGCACCATTTTGACAACGGCCTGAACGCTTTCTACCGGGGTGGTGGGCACAATTCCATGTCCGAGATTGAAGATGTGGCCGGGACGTCCGTTGGCGGCGCGGAGAATCTCTTTGACGCGCAGTTCCAGCACTTCCAGCGGAGCGAACAAGGTGATGGGGTCAAGATTGCCTTGAACGGCGTGGCCGTGGCCGACCGAACGCCAGCCTTCGTCGAGCGGCTGCCGCCAGTCGAGACCGATGACGTCGGCTCCGGTGGAGGCCATCTCTGAGAGCAGGCCGGCGGTTTCCACTCCGAAATAAATGACCGGGACGCCCATCTGTTGAACCGAGCGCACCAGGCGCTTGGAAGCTTCAAAGGCGTACTCGCGATAATCGGCTAGGCCCAGCGAGCCGACCCAGCTATCGAAGATCTGTATGACGTCCGCGCCGGCCTGGACCTGCAGGCGGCAGTAGTCTTCCAGCACCTTGACCAGCTTGTCCAGCAGCAGGCGCCACGAGAACGGGTCGCGATACATCATCTGCTTGGTGTGGATGTAATTTTTGGAGCCGCCGCCCTCGATCATGTAGCTGGCCAAGGTGTAGGGCGCGCCACAAAAGCCGATGATGCCGAGGCGGTCACGGAAGTGCGCGGCCACTTTCTCGATGGCGCGCGCCACATAGACCAGGTCTTCAGCGCGGTCGGTGCGCAGGGCGAGAACGTCTTCAGCGGTCCGAACCGGATGATGGACCACGGGGCCCTCACCGGCTTGGAATTCGAAAGGCAGGCCCATGGGCTCGAGCGGAAGCAGCAGGTCGGCAAAGATAATGGCCGCGTCTACACCCAGCTTTTCAGCGGCGGTGATGGTGACCTCGGCGGCGATCTCGGGCTGTTTGCAGATTTCGACGAGCGTGTGGTGCTTGCGGACGTCGCGGTACTCCTGCATATAGCGGCCAGCCTGGCGGAGAAACCAGACCGGGGTGCGATCGACGGGGCGGCGGAGACAGGCGCGAACGAAGCGGCTGCCGTCGAGAATGGTGTCGGGGACGGTATCGGCAGCGGCGGGGATTGGGGTAGTGGGCTCCATATTGACAATATTAACGGGCGATACCCGGCTCAGGCTTGCCGGCGCTTTCGACGAAATGCGGCGGAGTCAGGCAGCGGCGGCTCCGGTTGAGTTGGGGACGGTTTTTCCACCGCCAGAATAGCTCTGCAAGACTTGGCGGTCATGAGGTGGTTTAGGCAACAACGGATACCAGAAAACACTGGAGACAACCGTGACGGGCAAATTGGAACTGGGCAAGCTGGAGTTGATTGTGGGGCCCATGCGCAGCAACAAGACCGCCGAACTGCTACGGAGGATCGAGACCCGCCGCCAGTACGCCAAGCAATACGTCATGCTTCTCAAGCCTAGCGACGACACCAAGGCGGCCGCCGGACTGGTGGAAAGCCGCAATCGCAACGGCTGCGGAAAGATGGAAGCGGTTGAATTCCGGTCCTCGGATCCCTGGACCGTTCTGCCCGTCATGGCGGCCACAGAGCAGCAAATCGGCAAGCGCATCGAATGTATCGCCATCGACGAAGGCCAGTTTGTCCAGGATCTCTTCGCGTTCACCAGGAGGCTGCTGGAGTCCGGCTACGACGTCATGGTGTCGGGCCTGGAACTCGATTTCCGTGGCATGCCCTTCGGCGAAATGCTTGATCTTTCCTGGCTTGTCCGCACCTACTCAGGCAACATCACCGAATTGGTGGCCTACTGCACCTGCGGAGCCAAGGCGCTCTATCCGCAGCGGCTGATCGAAGGGAAACCCGCTTCGTATGATAGCCCGATCATCATGGCCGGCGATTTCTACGAGCCGCGTTGCGCGGAGCATTTTGTGCTGCCGGGACGGCCGCATTAAGGGGCACTCGATCGACCGCGCTATTTGATGGACAGATTCTGGCGCAAATACGGAACGCCGTATCGCTATCTCCACCGGAAGATCCGCAGCGAAACTGCAAAAGGAAGAACAAACCACGCCAGCAGGATTGCCACCGGGGCCAGAAGATGGGCCATGCCTGTGCCTTGCAGCATATTGGCGCGCATGGCGTCGATGGCGGCCGTGAGTGGCAGTGCGCGGACGAAGGGCTGAATCACGGCCGGAAAGCGCGCTGCGGAGAAGAAGACACCCGAAAGTATCCACATGGGGAGCATGACCAGGTTCATCAGCCCGGAGACAGCTTCCATGGTCTTTGCCCGCGAGGCCACCAGCAGGCCAAGTGCGGAGAAAACCAGCGAAGTGAGCACGCAGAGCAACGCCAACTGAATCAGCGAACCTCGAAAAGGCACGCCAAACGCCACCCGCGCAAACCCCAAAAACACCACCACCTCAACCACCAGCATGGCGAGCCGGGAGAGCAGAAACGACGCGAGGTATTGCCAGCGCGGCATGGGCGAGGCCACCAGGCGCTTGAGCAGTTTCTTCTGGCGGGCCTCGACAATCGAAAAGCCCAGCCCCCACATTGCCGAACCCATCAGGTTCATGGCCAGCAGTCCGGGAATAACGAAGTCGATGTAGCGTGAGCCGGTTTCATGCACCAGCCGGTTCTCGGCATGGACCGCGTCGCGCTGGCCGGCGGCTGCCTGCAGGTCGCGATCCGCCACCATCCGCGCGATACGGGCATCGGGATTGGTGTCGTCAAACTGGTAGGCGACCCCGCCTGGTTGCCGTACGGCGAGCAGCAGGATGGACCCGGTCGCCAGTTCATGCGCGCCAGAGGCTTCATCCAGCAGCGCGGCTTTCAGGCCGTTATCCGCGGCCAGCGCCCGCACCATTTGCGGCGTTGTTGCGCCTACCGGAAGCACATCGGCGGGGCGGTTGCGGAAGGCAATCCCAAGTCCCACGGCCAGCAGGATAGGGAAGATGAAAATCCAGAAGATGGCCTCGGGCTCCCGCGAAAGCAAGCGGAAGCGCGTGGCGGTGAGCTGATACAGGCTGCTCAGTTGGAGATTACTCATCGCGAAGGTTCCTCCCCGTGAGGCGCACGAACACGTCTTCGAGTGTTGCCGAGTGGGTACGGAACTCGCTCAGATGCAGGCCCTGCGCGCGGAGAGCGGCAAAGATACGCGGGACGGAGGTATGCAGCTCCGTCACCGATAGCTGGTGGAGCGCGGCGTCTACGCGGTGCGACTGCACACCGGGGATCTCCGTAAGGCGTGCGGTATCCACTACGCCGCGAACGGGATGATGGCTGCCCGGTTCGCTCGAATTTACGGCGAACTCGACTATGTCTTCCCCGCCCACCGTGGCGATAAGCTGCTGCGGAGTGCCGAGAGCGATCACTCGACCATGATCCATAATGGCCACGCGGTCGCAGAGCCGCTCGGCCTCTTCCATGTAGTGCGTCGTCAGAATGATGGTGCGCCCGGCCTGCTTGAGTTCGTCGACCAGGTCCCAAAGATGGCGGCGCGCCTGGGGGTCGAGGCCGGTGGTGGGCTCATCGAGAAAAAGCAGTTCCGGGTCGCCGACCAGCGCGCAGGCCATCGCCAGCCGCTGCTTCTGGCCGCCGGAGAGGCCACCTACGCGGGAGCGGCGCTTTTCTTCCAGTTGCGCCGTCCGGACGGACTCTTCGACCGAGATCCCACGGCGATAGAAGCTGCGAAAGAGGCTGAGTGTCTCTTCGACCGTAAGCTTTTCAGGGAATTGCGTTTCCTGGAGCTGAACGCCAATGCGCTGGCTGAGTTCGTGGGCCCCGGTGCGCCAATTCAGACCCAGCAACTCGACTGTGCCTTCATCGGGCGCGGTGAGCCCTTCGCAGATTTCGATGGTCGTTGTCTTCCCTGCCCCATTCGGCCCGAGCAGCCCGAAGCACTCGCCGCGCGCCACTTCCAAATCGACACCATCCACGGCCTGCACATCGGCATAGGCCTTGCGGAGCCCGCGCAGCAGCAGTGTTGGACCAGCGCCGTTTGTTCCATCCGTCATCGAGCTAGATTATCGTATTTCCGACCTCGCCCGGTAGATGAATTGGGCCTTGCCTCAAGCCGGGGTACGCGTAAAATCGATGTATGGCAGAGATTCAGCGCAGAAAAACGGACACGGTCAAAATAGGGCAGGTTAGCGTGGGCTGGGCGGTCCCAGTCGTCGTGCAGTCAATGACCAATACCGACACCGCGGACATTGCAGGCACGATTGAGCAAGTTGAGGCCCTGGCCCTCGCGGGGTCAGAGATTGTTCGCGTAACCGTGAACAACGAAGAGGCCGCGGCGGCCGTTCCCGCCATTGTAGAAGGCCTGGACAAGCGCGGCATCCGCGTACCGATTGTGGGCGATTTTCACTACAACGGACACCTCCTGCTCAAGCAGTTCCCTGAGACGGCGCGGACTCTGGCCAAGTACAGAATCAATCCCGGCAACGTCTCCGTGGGACGCAAGAACGACGACAACTTCCGCATCATGATCGAGTGCGCGGTCGAGAACCAGAAGCCGGTGCGCATCGGCGTGAACTGGGGTTCGCTGGACCAGTCTCTGCTGACGCGGATGATGGACGAAAACAGCAAGACGGCCGAGCCGAAGCCCGCGCGCGAAGTGATGATGGAAGCCATGGTCGTCAGCGCTCTGGAGTCAGCCAAGAACGCCGAGCATTACGGACTGAGGCACGACCAGATCATCCTCTCCGCCAAGGTGAGCGGAGTACGCGACTTGATCGATGTGTATACCAACATGGCTTCGCGCTGCGACTATGTGCTGCACCTGGGCCTCACGGAAGCGGGCATGGGGGCCAAGGGGCTGATTGCCTCCACGGCCGGCCTTGCGCCGCTGCTGCTGGCCGGAATCGGCGACACGATTCGCGTGAGTCTGACGCCCAAGCCGGGCGGCGACCGCACTGAAGAAGTGCTGGCCGCGCAGCAGATTTTGCAATCACTCTCGATTCGCAGCTTCATGCCGCAAGTGACCAGTTGCCCCGGATGCGGACGCACTACCAGCACCTATTTTCAAGAACTGGCCGAGCAGATTCAGACCTACCTGCGCACGTCGATGCCGGAGTGGCGCAAACAGTATCCCGGCGTGGAAGAACTCAAACTGGCGGTCATGGGCTGCATTGTCAACGGGCCCGGCGAGTCGAAGCACGCGAACCTCGGCATCAGCCTGCCGGGCACGTTCGAAGACCCCAAGGCGCCTGTGTATGTGGACGGAAAGCTCTACACTACGCTCAAAGGCGACACCATTGTGGCCGAGTTCAAGGAGATTCTGGACCGCTACGTGGAAAGCCACTATGGGCGAGAGGCAGTTCACAGTTCGTAGTTCACAGTGAACAGTGATCTGTGATCAGTTGGGGCGCGGTGGCAGGATTGCTCTTCTTTTCGGCTGATGATGGGCGTATGATCGCTTGCCATGAAGGCGGCTTGTCTTGTTCTTCTCTCCGCGATTCTTGTATCCGGTCTGTTTGCGCAGACGAAGGGCAATTCCGGCACACCTCCTCCATATGAGATTCAGATCTCGGCACAAGTCGCCGAAAAGCTACTCATCCACAAAGCCGAGATTATCTGTCCACGTATCCCAATGGCTGCTCGTGTTACCGCTACTGTCGTTTTGGCAATTGTGATTGATAAGAATGGGGATGTTATTCATCCGAGGGTTCTCTCAGGCCCAGCAATGCTCAGGAAGCCGGTCCTCGATGCGGTTCGAAAGTACAAATATAAGCCCTACCTGTTGAACGGCAAGGCGGTTGAAGTGAAGACGACCGTTTCGGTCACCATGGATTCCTATCTCGATTGCCATTACGACTGACTGATTTGCCAGACTCATTTTTCGATTTGCAACCGGGTGCCCCGGTCTTGCCCTTGAGACCTGCGACCTTTACGGCATCGCTTAATTGAGGAACGGATTTTCGATGCGCACGCCCTCGACGATCTGCCCATGCTGAAGGTCTTCGGTATACAGGGTAGTACAGCCGGCAATCAAAGCTGAGGCAAGAATCATTCCATCCCAGATGGAAAAGCCATATCGTTCACTGATACGCAGCGCTTCAAGGTAGGTCTCATAAGTGAGCGCCTTCGGATTCGGGCATAGCATCGTTGTGCCCTGAATCACCTGCTTTACTTCGCTCCAACTCATCTTGAATTTGCTGCACGAAACAGAGGTGAGTTCGTTCAAAACCTGAACGCTGACGACGCCTCCTTGAAGCAGGATGCGCTCGGCTGCGATGGTCTTATCGCCAGAGGGCGTGAAGGCGTACAACAGAACATTGGTGTCGAAAAATGGGGGCGCGCTCATGCTCCAACTATCTCGGAGGTCTTAAGCACTTCGCGGTCATACAACTCCGCGCGGTTGAACTTGTAGCCCGGAGGCAGAGGCCGACGGAGCTTACGGATCATCTCCATAGCCTCAAGCCTACGAGAATCGCGCTCGACCTCAAAGCTCCGGCTGTCCTTTATGCCGATTTCGATCTCGTCGCCTTCCTTCAGTTCCAGAGCCTGCACCACGGATGCGGGCAAGCGGACCGCAAGGCTGTTTCCCCACTTTGAGACTTGCATTGCCCCTCCTCGGATATACATCTAGATTGTATATCATTTTCCATCTGAGCGGTGCTTTCATTTCTGACCGATTCGCGTTAGTCTTGCTGCAATTCCACAAGAAGGACTTTGCATGCCCCTCCGCATCTTGCAATGGCTCGTGCTGTTCACATTAGCTGCGCCCGGACTGGCCTTTGCCGGTAACTCAAAGGCATGCGTTACTGCCGACGAAGCGTCGAAGCTGACCAACAAAGAGGTGTGCGTAACTGCGCACGTCTATGACGTGGTGGAGTTGCCGAATGGGACGCGGTTTCTGGATGTGTGCGCGCCGCAGACGCCCGACGAAGCGTGCCGGTTCACCATCGTCAGCATGCAGGAGGATCGCGACGATGTGGGTGAACTGCGCAAGTACAAGGACATGAATGTGCGGGTGCGCGGGATTGTGCGGCCCATGCATGGGCGGGCGGGGATGATGCTGAGCCATTCACGGCAGTTCTCCGGCGGTCCGCCGAAGTTCAAGCCGAACCCGCGACTGGTGCGCGGCTTCAATGGAGAGACCAGCAGGCCGCCCGTCTACGATCCCAACCTGCGTTCGCAGGGCGGCGCGCGTGCCTTTATGAACTCACGCGAGCAAGAAACGCGGCCAACCAAGTAGCCGCGCTGCTTCCGCCGCCAGCGCTACCAGCCTCGTCCGGCGTGCTTGCGAAGCTCGTCCAGCGGATAGCGCGTCCCGCGCCACTCCACGCCGTTACGCACTAGCGTCAATACCATGGAACGCATAAATGCAAACAGCAAAACAGCAGTGGCCGGAGCATAGAAGAGGGCAAGCCAGGGCGAAACCTGTGCAATGCGGTGGCTGGCAGCATACACAAGGGCGATGGACACATAGATGAGCAGCCCGGCCACTGAGGCCCAGCCCCCGGTTGCAAGCGCCGCGAGCGGCCAGAACACCTGCACGGTGAGTCCCACACATGCCAGAAGAGCCACCCCCGGGCGATAGCGGAAACTCGCAAAGCCGTTTTTTTCAAGATTGACGACGATCCCGAAAGCGCCAAAGATCCAGCGCAGTTTTACCAGACCGGGACCAACAGCTACGCGCTGCCTGAAACCGGCGCGCTTGAACCTCCAGCCCAGTCGGGCATCCTCAATCACCTCCATGCGCAGGGCCTCAAAGCCGCCCAGGTGTTCGTAGGCCTCGCGGCGAACGAGGTTGAAGGCACCCGTTCCCACAAAGTCCGGCGCACGGGCGTCAGCGACCTTCCAAAGCCGGCTGACCCACAGCCCGGCGGTAAGAAATGCGCCGTACACCGCTGCCTCTGCGACTGAGTGAAGCAAAAGGGTGGGGGCCAGCACAAGATGATCGGAACTCTGCTCCACCGCGAAGCGCAGCGCCAGCTCAAGCGCGCGGGGTTGAAAAACCGCATCTCCGTCCGTAAAAAGCAGCCAGGGGGACTTGGCCTCCCGAGCCGCCAAAGCCATGGCGTGCGGTTTGCCCAGCCAGCCGGCAGGCAGTTCAGTTAGGTGGATGACTTGGAGGCTGTGCAGGCTGTCGCGAGCCAGGATCTCGTTTGCAACTGCTTCCATGCGCTCGCCGGTACGGTCCGTGGAGCGGTCGTCGACGGCAATGATCTGGAGCCGCAGGCCTGTTGAGGCGAGCAGCGAACGAAGCGTTTCCTGAATGGATTCCTCTTCATTGCAAGCTGGGACAATGACGGTGAGATGCGGAGCGTCACCGGCAGGCAGGCTGGGCAAAGTGCCCGCATCGATGCGGGTAAGGTCGTGCAGTGTGGGCATTCCCCGCAGGGCGGCAACGGCCTTCCAAAGCCAGGCGCACGCCAAAAGAAAACTGACAACTATAAATGCCTGCTCCGCAACATGCGCCATAACCATGTTGCCAGTATCGCTGACAGACGGCTCGCGCAGACAGCCGGCACTCGTCCTCTGTTTACGCCATCAAACCGAGGCCGGGGCAGGCTCTTCCAGCGGAGGAGCATAGCGTGCGCCAATACTCAAAATAACGGCGGAGATGACCAGGAAAACCAGCGTTGCTCCCAGGCCAAGACGGAGGTTTGTGCGGTCCGAGATGGCGCCGATGATCTGCGGAGAAAAGGTGTCTCCAAAAAAGTGGATGCAGAACAAGTTGATGGAGATGGCCGTTGCTCTAACCGGAGCGGAGACCGAGTTGACGATAGCGGCATTCAGAGGGCCGGTGTTGAGGAAGAGAAAGAATTCGGCCGCAAACAGCGAAGGTATGGCCCAGGCCGGGGGACCGAAGAAGATGAGCGCGCCACAGGGCAAGGTGAGCACGACGCTCCAGAACGAAAGCAGGTAGAGGGCGCGGTGGTTGGTGCGGAGCCAGATCTGGGCTATCCAGCCGCCCACCAGGGTTCCTGCGATGCCGTCGATCACGGTGATGGCGCCAACGGTCAGGCTGGCATTTGCCACCGAGAGCCCGGCATTGCGATGCAGAAAAGTGGGCACCCAGGATGAGATGCCGCCCATGGCAAAGGTCAGCGTGGCCAGCCCCATGGTGGCGGTCAGGAATGCCGGATTGCGGAGGATTCCCAGGGCAGTGGCCCGCTCGGCGGTGGGGCGAACGTGATCCGAAGAGCCCCGTTCGGGCTCACGGCCCAGCCAGCCGTAAAGAGCCGCGATCACCAGTCCGGGGACGGCGCAGATAAAAAACGGTGCGCGCCAGCCCCAGAGGGTGCCCAATTCTCCTCCCGCAACGTAGCCCAGTGCAGCGCCGACGGGAATGGCCAGGTAGAAGATGGAGAGGATTCGATTGCGGTCGCGTTCGGGATAGAAATCTGCCAGCACCGCTGGGGCAAAGATCGCGAAGGTGGCTTCTCCGACTCCGACCAGCGCGTGGCGCGCATAGAGCGTCCAGTAGTCGTGGACCCACGCGGTGCCGAGAGTGGCAAGGCTCCAGAGAACCGCGCCGGTGATGATGAGCGGCTTGCGCGGGAAACGGTCGCCCAGCCAGCCAGTGAGCGGCGCGGCCAGCATGTAGAAGATAAAAAGCGCGGTGGTGAGCGCGCCCATCTGCTGATCGGTGGCGTGCAGGTCCGCCTGGATGAGAGGCTGGGCGCCGGGCAGGATATACCGGTCAATGAAGTTAAGCAGGTTCAGCCCGATGAGCAGCAGGAACGTGCCCAGGGCTGGGCTCAAGCTGGCGCGAAGCGATCGGGACGTAGTTGTCACGTGTAGTTGATCTCGCTGGCGGCTGCCAGAGGTACAACGAATATCACAGTGGACTCATGCCAGCCCACTGGATTCAATATCGATTATGCCGTGGGCCGGGGCCAGCGAGCCTCTACGGTAGTGCCAATGCCGCCGCGGGGGCGGAACACGCCGTGAACGATTGCCCAAACAGGGTCGCACGCCTTCACCACGTCATTCAGGACCTGGTTGACGATATTTTCCTGAAAAATTCCAAGATTACGGTAGCTGAAGAGGTACTCCTTAAGCGACTTCAGTTCCAGACAGCGCTCGCGAGGCATGTACCGGATGGTGAGGATGCCGAAGTCGGGCAGGCCGGTTTTGGGGCACACGGAGGTAAGTTCGGGGTCATCGATCAGGATTTCGTAGCCGGGAAACTGGTTTTGCCAGGTCTCGATAGCGGGAAACGCAAAATCGAGGCCGGCCTTGGCATGTTCGTCGGAATAGCGGGGTTCGAGAGCCATGTGTATATTGTACGATTTCGGCGGTTTGTCTTCATTCTGTAACCTGCTGCATTTTTCTGCTTCTCTAGCGCATGTTTCTGAGTCCTATATACTGACTCTGGTTACCTGAATGGCTGAAGCAAGAAATCAATCGAGCCGGCTCTGGTTTTGGAGGGGTTCGGCTGTCGTAGTCGTCCTCGTGTTCATCATCGCGCGTTACCTGCTCCGGGACGAACTTCCGGTGCGGGTGGTGCGGGTGGCGCACGAGACGCTGGTAAACACGGTGAGCACCAACGGCCACGTTGAGCCGGAGGTGAACTATCCGTTTTACAGTCCTGTGTCGACAACGGTGAAGGCAGTGTATGTGCAGCCCGGAGACCATGTGGCTGCCGGCAAACTGCTCATGGTTTTGGACGACGTTAGCGCACGAGCCCATGAGGCGTCGGCGCAGAGCGGTGTGAAGGCCGCCCAGGCGGCGCTGGATGCGGCAACGCATAACGGAACCCAGGAACAGCGCCAGATGGCAGCGGCGGATATCGCCCGCAGCAAATTGGAACGCAATCAGGCCCAGCACGACCTGGACGCGCTGACCAAACTCAATTCGACCGGTGCGGCCTCGGGAAGCGAAGTGGCAGCGGCACGCCAGCGGCTTGACACTACTGAAGCCGCTTTGCATGCGCAGCAAGAGAGCGCAACCAGCCGCTATTCATCGGCGGAGGTGGCGCGGGCCCAGGCAGCGCTTGCCGATGCTGAAGCGAATCTGAGGGCAGCCCGGCAGGTGGTGGCGGAGACAGCCATCCATGCCCCTGTCGCGGGAACCGTATATACCATCAGTGTTTCGCGCGGGGATTACGCGGAACAGGGCAGGATACTGCTGGAGATGGCGGACCTGGATCACGTGCGTGTGCGCGCTTATTTTGACGAGCCGGAGATTGGCCGTCTGGCTGTGGGACAAAAGATCCTTATCAAGTGGGATGCCAGGCAAGGCCGGGAGTGGCACGGGCACATTGTCCGTGCGCCTGCGACCGTAATTACTTTTGGAACGCGCAATGTGGGCGAGGTTCTGGTAGCGCTTGACGACCCAGACGGCGGATTGCTGCCTGACACCAATGTCAATGTAACAGTCACCCTGTCCAGTGACCCGAATGCCATGATCGTGCCCCGCGAGTCGCTGCGCTCTGAGAACGGCAAGCCATACGTTTTCAAGGTCGTGGATAACAGTCTGGCTAGAACGCCTGTGGTTACGGGCATCGTGAACCTGACCCAGGTGGCGATTGTCAGCGGGCTCCAGGACGGCGACGAAGTAGCCACCGGGACAACCAGCGGACAGCCCCTTCAGGCGGGCGTTCCGATCAAGGCTCTGCGGTGAGAAGGCTGCACACGGCGGTCTGGGGACTGCGAGCAGGTCTGCTGGCGGGGACGTTGGCGACAGCGGCATTTGCGCAGATTCCCAGAGACCCGCTGACCCAAGCCAATGCCGCCTTGCAGGCAGGTGAAGCGGACAAGGCGCTGGGGCTGATTCATTCCCTTCCCAGGGCTGGGTTGGAAATCGCCGAGGCGCAGAATCTCGAGTGTCGGGTTCAATTCACACTGCGGCAATGGGACGCAGCGGTACATACATGTGAACAGGCGGTAAGGCTCGATGGGCAAAACTCCAACTATCACCTGTGGTTGGGCCGTGCACTGGGAGAGAAGGCAGGGCGCGCCTCGTTTCTGAGCGCATTTTCACTCGCTAAGCGGGTGAGGGCGGAGTTTGAAGAGGCGGTACGGCTTAATCCGCGCAACGCCGAGGCTTTATCCGACCTTGGAGAGTTCTACAAGGAGGCCCCTGGAATCGTAGGGGGTGGCACCGATAAGGCTGAGGGAGTGGCTAAGCAACTTGACAAAGTGGACGCTGGGCGCGCCCACCAGTTGAGAGCCCGCATCGCCGAGGGGCGTAAGGACTATGGCACCGCCGAGCGTGAGTTCAAGTATGCGATTGCGGCCAGCGCGCATCCCGCACTTCACTGGACCACCCTGGCAAGTTTTTATCGGCACCGGGAGCGCTGGGCAGAAATGGAGTGGGCGATCCACAACTGCGTAAATGCCGCCGAACGCGACAAGCACGCAGGCGCAGCGCTCTATGACGGAGCGGGGGTGCTGTCTGAGGCCAACCGCGACCCGGCACTTGCCGCCCGGATGCTTGAGGATTATCTGGCCAGCTCCTCGAAGACCGAGGAAGCGCCAGCATTCGAAGCGCACTTCAGATTGGCGCGACTGAAAGCACAACTGGGCGAAGCCGGGAGCGCACAGCGGGAACGGGTAGCAGCATTGGCCTTGGCTCACGATTACAAGCCCGAACAGGAATCAAGACATTGACGGGGAAAATGCAAGCAGAGACCGAAAACAAACCGCGCAGCACCAGGGCGACCATTTTTAGCGCCTTGACGCCCACCCTTGTCGGGCTGACTTTTGCGGTCCTCCCCGCCTTTTTGCCTGCCCAGATTTCGCTGGGCACGCTCGTGGACCTGGCGCAGAAAAACAGCTCTCCGGTAAGAATGGCCCAGGCTGACGTGAACACGGCGGAGGCCAAGGTTGCGCAGACGCAGGATGCCTACATTCCCAACCTCTCCATCGGCTCCACGATCGGCTACTCTGTCGGATTTCCGACCGGACAGCCCTCTATCGCCAACGCTTCAACACAATCACTGGTGTTGAGCTTCCCGCAGCGTCAATACATTCTGGCGGCGCGGGCAGGGTTGCAGGCCGCTCAAATGGGGCTCAAGGATGCCCGTGAACAGGTCGCGCTCGACACCTCTGCGATCTATATCGAATTAGACACGGTGATACGCGAACTCGATGCTGCGCTGCAAGAGGAATCCCATGCCAGCCGCCTGGTCGAAATCGAGCAGCAGCGTACCGAGGCCGCAGTAGACCCGCTAAGCGATTTGCTGCAGGCACGGCTGACCGGGGCGCAATTGAAGCTGAAACGGCTCCACATGGAGTCGCGCATCGGCACTCTGGTTAAGCAGCTTGCCGCACTCACCGGCCTGCCGGCGGCCGCGATCACCCCGGATCATGCAAGCATTCCCGAGATTCCAGCCGTCAATGCGAACCAAGAACCGCAAGCGACAGCCGCAGTTCAAGAGGCGGGATTGCTGGCTCGATCAAAGCAGCTTCAGACCAAAGGCGACTCACTGGCCGATCGCCGCCCGCTGGTTACATTCGGAGCCCAATACAATCTCGATTCAAACAAGCTGAATAGCTACAGCACCTACTACAACAATTTCACCCCCAACAACTTCGGTTTTGGACTTTCGATCCAGATTCCCATTTTCGATATAGCCTTGCGCGCCAAGGCCAGGGAATCGGCGGCAGATGCGCTGCGGGCAACTGTCGAAGCCGAGCAGGCCCGGCGGCAAAACGACGTGCAGATTGCGACGTTGACCGGAAGCCTTCGCGAACTGGACGCACAGGCCGAGATTGCCACCCTGAAGCAGCAGATTGCCGGCGAGCAGTTGAAGAGCGTACTGGCGCAACTGGAACTGGGCAACGGCGCTGGAAGTGGGCCCGGAGCGCAGCCTCAGCTCTCTCCTAAGGCAGAACAACTGGCCCGCATCGACGAGCGCCAGAAATTTGAAGACGCGCTGGATGCGGGGTTTGACCTCAGCAAGGCCCGGCTGAGCCTGCTGCGCGCATTGGGCCACATGGCCGACTGGCTCAGCGAACTACACTCCAAATAGAGATAGCCCAGCAAAAACCCGCTGGAAAACTGCCGGAATGTTAGAATTAAGGGGATGCCTATGCCCCTGAAAACGCTTTTCCTGAACCCGCCCTCGTTCGAGAATTTCGATGGCGGCGCGAGTTCGCGCTGGCCAGCTACGCGCGAGATTGAGTCTTACTGGTACCCGGTGTGGTTGACTTACCCTGCCGGCCTTCTCGAAGGTTCACGGTTGCTGGATGCTTCCCCGCATCACGTCTCCGCCACTGAAACCATCAAGATCTGCAAGGATTACGAGTTCCTGGTGCTGTTCACCTCCACGATCGGGTGGAAGAGTGACCAAAACCTCGCCCTGGCCATCAAGGAAGCCAATCCGGCTATTCGCATTTGCTTTGTTGGCCCGCCGGTAACTACCGATCCCGACCGTGCCCTCAACGAGTGCCCGGCTCTGGACTTCATCTGCCGCCGCGAGTTCGATTATTCCGTGGTCGAGTTTGCCCAAGGCAAACCCCTCAACGAGATTCTTGGAATCAGCTACAAGCTCGACGGCAAGGTCGTTCACAACCCCGACAGGCCGCAGGTGGAAGACCTGGACGCGATGCCGTGGGCTACCAAAATCTACAAGCGCGACATGGATGTCACCCGCTACAACGTGCCCTTCCTGCTGCACCCCTTCATCGCGCTCTACTCCACGCGGGGCTGCCCGGCGCAGTGTACTTTCTGCCTCTGGCCGCAAACCCTGAGCGGCCACGCATGGCGCAAGCGGTCCACAGACGATGTAGCGGCGGAGTTGGCCTGGGCCAAGCAGAACTTCCCTGAAGTGAAGGAGTTCTTCTTTGATGACGACACGTTCAACATCCAGAAGGCGCGTACCGTCGAGCTGTGTGAAAAGCTCAAGCCGCTGAGTCTTACCTGGAGTTGCACTTCGCGCGTAACCACGGACTACGAAACCCTCAAGGCAATGCGAGACGCAGGATGCCGCCTGTTGATCGTGGGCTTTGAGTCCGGTGACCCGCAAATTCTCAAGAACATCAAGAAGGGCGCCACCGTAGAGCGCGCTCGCGCCTTTGCCAAGGACTGCCACACTCTGGGCCTGGCCATCCACGGCGACTTTGTTCTTGGCCTGCCCGGCGAGACCAAGGAATCCATTCGCAACACCATCAACTTCGCCAAGACGCTCGACGTGGAAACCATCCAGGTCTCCATCGCCCACGCCTTCCCCGGCACCGAGTTTTACGATTACGCCAAGGTCAACGGCTTCATCGTGAACGCGGCGGAGATGAGCGATGAAGGCGGCCACCAGATGGCGCACATCGAGTATCCAGGCCTGCCCGTAGACTACATTCTGGAGATGGTGCACCGCTTCTACGACGAGTACTATTTCCGCCCCAAGGCTGCCTTCCGCGTCATCTGGAAAGCGGTTGTCAACCGCGATCTGCCCCGGCTCTATGTCGAGGCGAAGTCGTTCCTCAAACTGCGCTCGCAACGCAACAAGATGGTAAAGGCGGCGCGAAGCCACCAGGCCGACCCGCCCACGCCTGTAAAAGCCGGCGTGTAGCGCCCGCTGATGCGTTTCTAAATTGAGGGCGGCGCCATTGCGTCCGCCCTCATTCTCTTGTTTGCGAAAAAGGAACCGCGAAACCTGATGGCTCACCAAAAACTTCTGCCGCGGCAATACCTGATCCTGGGACTGGTTGCCGTGAGCGCTCCTCTGGGCGATACCTGCCTATCGCGCGGCATGACCGGCCTTCCGGACATCACGCTGGCGCATCCCGCCACACTCATCGCGGCTGTGTTTACGCCATGGATCGCCATCGGCATTCTGCTGCTCATCGGCTTCTTCGCCAGCTACCTTACGGCGCTGTCCTGGGCCGATCTCACCTTCGTGTTGCCTGCAACCGCCTTCGGCAACGTCATTGTGGCTCTGCTCTCGCGGTTCTGGCTCAATGAAGCCATTTCATTGGAGCGCTGGGCAGGGATTGTCCTCATCACGCTGGGCGTGGGGTTTGTGGCTCAAGGGCCGTCCTTGACCGAGAGGCCCGCCGCTCCCGCTATGCAAGCGCAGGAGGAATAGGCACGATGATGATCCTCCTCTCTGCAGCTCAGCCCGGCCCGTGGACGACCACCGCCATGATTGCCTCCATCGTGCTCTCTTCCACGGCTGGAGAAGTGCTCACTGCCGCGGCCATGAAGTCCATCGGCGACCTGGACGAGATTCGCGCTCATTCGGGAATGAAGGGCGCAATTCGCGCCGTCGTCACCTGCCCGCTGTTCTTTGCCGGGGTAAGCTTTCTGGCGCTGGCATTCTTTGCCCTGCTGTTCGCTCTGAATCATCTGAACCTGAGCCTGGTGGCCCCGGCGTCGGCTTCGCTCACGTTGGTAACGAATGCGATAGCCGGGAAGATCTTTCTCAAGGAAAATGTGGACCGGCGGCGTTGGGCCTCCGCAGTGCTGGTTTGTATTGGCGTGTATTTACTGGCGCACTGAAAATGAGCAGATTTCTCTTTGCATACGGCACTCTGCATCCCCGCTATGCTCCTGCGGAAATTGCGCCCTTCGCCGCCAAACTCACGCCCATTGGCGAAGGCTTCGCATACGGTGTTCTATACGATCTTGGCGGCTATCCGGGCGCAATCCTCGATCCTTCCTCGCAGCAAACCATCGCCGGCACTGTCTTTCAGTTGCCTGACGAACCTCAGATCCTGGACGAGCTCGATAGGTATGAGGAATGCGATCCCGCCGCTCCGGATACAAGCCTTTTCGTCCGCGTCCTGCATTCGGTCGCTCTCGCAACAAGTGGCACATTGCAATGCTGGATCTATGTCTGGAAAGGCGATCCCACCTCGGCCACAGTCATTCCCAGCGGCAGATTTCGGAGCGGAAGCCCGGGCGCCATCAGCGAATCAAACGCATAAGGCCTTGGGGCTTCAGGTCAGGATCAAGAAAAGCCCGCGCCTCTCCTATCGACAGACATAACGCCTCAGCCGCTAAATGCCCTGACCGCGCCGCGCTCTCCATCGTTGACGGCCAACCAGTGGCTGTCCAGTCTCCGGCCAGATAAAGCCCCGGCCAGGGAGACAAGGCGGTTGGGCGCGACGCATCAATGCCAGGAGGCACACCGAAGGTGGCGCGCACTTCCTTCACCAGCGCAACCTTTTCCAGCTTAGCTTCATTCACGCTCGGAAAGAATTCCGCCAGTTCCGAAAGCGCCTGCCGGATTGCCTCTTCCCTGGGCAGTGCCGCAAATGCCCGCGTAGCGCTCACCACCAGTTCGATGTAATGTCCGCCGCGACCTGTCTGCAGGCGCGACTGGTTATACATCCAGTGAATCTCGCGATCCAGAAGCACGGCATGATCGAGCTCTGTAATCTCACGGTCAAACCACAGATGCACGCTGCAAATGGGCCAATGCTCGTGCTGCTCAAGCTGCCGCGCCAGCTTCTCTCTGCCTTCGGCCGGGGGCAGGTGGGGCAACAGTGCCTCTGCCGCCTCGAACGGCAGCGCGACAACCACGAAATCCGAAATCAGCTGGCCCGTGCGCGTGCATACGGTCCACTCCGCAAGAGCCTCATTCCAGGATGCGCTCTCCACGCGCGTGTTCAGATGCATGCTGCCGCCGCGCTGCTTAAGGAATGCAGGCACGCCTTCATAGAGTGCGCTCAGCGGAACGGTGCTCATGCCCATGCTGCCGGCGAAGGCCGAGTTCATGAACAGTTCGCGAACCACCTTGGCGGCGTATGGCAGCGCAATCTGGTCGATCTCCGCATTCAGCGCACTGGCGATGACCAGACGCCAGAAGCGGTCGAGCGCGCCCTGTGTCTGTCCGTTACGCCTGAGCCAGTGGCCAAGAGACTCCGTCGAATCGGATGGAACCGGGCGCATGAGAACTGTGAAGGCGCGAGCGAGAGCAAACTTGTCGGCAAGCGAAAATGCGTGGGCGGCCATCAGATTCGGCAGGCCGTGCAGAGGAGCCGGAAGTCCCAGAGGACCCAATCTCGACGGACCGAGTGGAGAGCGGCGGCCTCCGGGCTCGATCATCGTCATGTTACTGGTCCAGCAGATGCGCTCCGCGACGCCGATGCGCTTGTAGAAGCCGACGAGATTCGTGCAGCAGCCGAACAGGACGTGCTGACAGTTGTCGATCACCTCGTTGACACCGGGATGCAGATAGGAACTGGCCCTCCCGCCGAGATATCCACGGCGCTCGACCAGTTGCACATGCAAACCGGCCTGGGCCAGCGCGCAGGCCGCGCTCATGCCTGCAACACCGGCGCCAATTACGATGACGGTCTTTGGCGAGTTCTGTGGCAAACCTCTCAATCTCTTCGTCTCCGCCTCAGGCAACCAGCCGCGCCCAGGCCATCCGCGCCACGCCTACGGCCAGAATCGCTAGCTTTTGCCGCAAAGGAACGGAGGCGCGACGTGAAAAAACATCGTAGTCTGCCCGCTCGATACGCTTGAGCAATGCATGATAGATCGAAACCAGCACCAGCAGCGCGGGCCGGCTTTCAGGGTCTATCAGGGGCAGCAGTTCCTGAGCCGAGTGGTAATAGCTTTCTGCGCGCAGCGCGATCTCAGCGAGTAGTGCACGCTCATGGCGATTTGGCGGCGCGCCTGGAACGCGATGCAACAGCGAGTCGAGGGAAACTCCATGATTTGCGAGGTCTTCCAGAGGCAGATAGACACGATTGCGGGCGGCGTCCTCGGCCACATCGCGCAGAATGTTGGTGAGTTGGAAAGCGATCCCCGTCTCTTCGGCGAGCCTTTCCGCGCGTGCGTCCTTGTAGCCGAAGATGCGGATGCAAACCAGGCCAACTACCGAAGCCACCAGATAGCAGTAGCGATAGAGATCGGCAAAAGTTGTATAGGTGTCGGGCGCGTCGTTCCCTGCCGGATTCAGGTCCATGGTGACACCGGCCACAAGCTCGTCCAGAAGACTCAGCGGAATCGAAAAACGGCTGGTAGCGTCGCGGACAGCGAGGAAAACCGGGTCGGTTGCCGTCCCGCCTTCACAGACTGCGCGCCACGCGGACAGCCACGCGTCGAGATGAACGCGGCGCTCGGTGCAAGTGAAGCACTCATCGTCGGCCAGGTCGTCGGCCTGACGCATGAAGGCGTAGACGGCGCAGATGGCGTTGCGGCGTGGAGCGGGCAGCGCGATAAATGCGTAATAGAAGTTCTTCGCTTCACGCCGCGCTATCGCCCGGCAGGCGGCATAGGCCTTGTCGAGCGAAAGAACATTGGATGTGGATTCGTCCGTCAAGCCGCCTTCTCAGGGTTGTGCCCGATGCGGCCGAGGCGCAGGAACGGTAACCCTTTTCCGCTGAGAGCGCGCAGCGCCAGGGCAAGTTTGGTCCGCTTCGAAATGGCGGGCCGTGCGCTGAGCACGTCGTAGTCGCGATGCTCGATGGCGTTTAAAATCTCCAGGCCGCCGCGGCTGAACAGGTCAAGATCGAGGGCAAGATCGCGGTTGACCATGCTGATCAACGGCAATCCCCGCTCGAAGAGGGAACGTGCGTAGTCGACTTCATGACGCAACAGCGCGCGGAACTCAAGCGACGCAACGCCAGTCGCAATCGTATCGTCCGTAACGTCAAAGTCGCGCATGTCGTCTTGGGGAATGTAAACGCGGCCCTTGGCGTAGTCAACGCGCACATCCTGCCAAAAGTTGGCAAGCTGCAGCGCGGAGCAAGTGGCATCAGAGAGACGGAACTTCTCCTCGTCTGCCTCGCCGCAGGCATACAGAACGAGGCGGCCGACAGGATTGGCCGAGTAACGGCAATATTCCAGAACGTCCTGCATCGAAGCGTAGCGGGTGGCGGTCTGGTCCTGGCGGAACGCCCTAAGCAGATCGGCGAACGGTTCCTTGGGAATCGAGCAGGTGCGGATGGTCTCGCTCAGGGCAACAAAGACCGGGTGGCGCGCGCGGCCCTCATAGCAGGCATCGAGTTCGCGGCCCCACAATTCGAGCAGTGCGAGCGCCTCGGCCGTCGAGCCTACCTCGTCGCCCAGATCGTCGGAGACCCGGCAATAGGCATAGATGGAGTGAAAGTGAGGACGCAGTGCCTTGGGCAGAAACCACGAGGCTACATGAAAATTTTCATAGTGCGACTCGGCGAGATGCTTGCACCACGCGCGCGCTTCATCAAGCGTTGGCGCAACGTCAGGGATGCGGTAGGAAGCGGGCAGCGCGCCCCAGCCACGGGCAAGTAGCTCGCCCTGGGACAGCGCTTTCGTTTCCTTCTCCGGTTGCAAGGTTTCCGCAGTCATCGGGTCGCCTCAGGGCACAATGGCTGTCTTGATATCGCTGCCACGGTTCATCAGCTTCTCAAAGACGCGGTTGAGTTCGTAGAGGTGAGCGTGGCCGGTGATGAAAGCGCTCGCTTGGAAACGGCCTCCAGCGATCAGTTCGAGCGCTTTGCGGCAGATGGCCGGGGTGTGATGGAAGGTGGCGCGCAGGGTGATGTCGCTGTAGTGAATCCGATTGGTATCGAGAGTGACGTGCGTGTCTGCCGCGCAGCCTCCGAAGAAGTTCACGGTGCCGCCTTTGCGAACCAGTTCCACCGCCTCCTGCCAGGCTTCCGGTACGCCGACAGCTTCAATAGCGATGTCGACGCCGCGATCCTTGGGAGTGAGAGCGCGGGTTTCGCGGATGGCTCTGCGAATGCTTGAGGTCTGCACCACATGCGCCGCGCCTAATTGCCGCGCGGCCTCCACCTGGCCATCGTGCTTGACGATGGCGATAACCTCGTAGCCGGCCAATGCCGCAACATGCAGAATCATGAGTCCCAGCGGGCCGCCGCCGATCACGGCCACCGTATCGCCGGAACGCGGATGGGAATCCTCAAAGCCATGAACCGCACAGGCGAGAGGTTCAGTCAGGGCCGCGTGCTCCAGGGGCACATGCGCAGGGACGATAAGTGTGTTCTTTGCCACGATGCGGGCGGGGATGCGAATGAACTCGGCATAAGCGCCGTTGTTGAAGAGCAGATCGTCGCAGAGATTTTCCTGGCCGCGTTCGCAGAAATAACACTGGCCGCAGGGAGCGGAATTGAGCGCGACCACCCGATCGCCGGTGGAGAAATTCGCTACGCCCTCGCCTGCTTCGACAACCGTGCCTGCCAACTCGTGACCAAAAAGCGCGGGAGGTACGATCATGCGCGCATGATAGCCGCGGCGAAAGACCTTGAGGTCGGTTCCACATGTAAGCGCAGCGCCCACACGGACGATCAATTCGCCCGGCGCGGCCTCGGGAACCGGAACGCGTTCGATGCGAATATCTTCTCGACCGTGGAGGATTGCAGCCTTCATGGTTGTCGCCATCAAGTCCCTCCTAGTGCGCGCCTGCTCCAGGTGCAGGCTCAATCATAATCTTCATTGAGCCCGGCTGGGGATGCGAAGCGATTTCAATCGCTTCGACGGCCTGTTCCAGCGAAAAGCGATGAGAAATCAATTGCGTAAGGTCGAAGCCGTTGCGGTATCCGCCCAGAACCAGGTCCGTAACTTCATCGAGAATGGTGAACGAGGACGAGTATGAACCGATCAGGGTCTTCTCGTCCATACAAACCGCCGCTGGGTCGATTATGGTTTCACCGTGCTGGGTCTGGGCAAAGAGCATCACCTTGCCGCCGGGGCGGGCTGCGTCCATTGCGGTGCGGATCAAGGCATTGCCTCCGACTGCCAGAATGACAGCGTCGGCGCCACGGCCCTCGGTTGCGGCAAAGGCACGTTCGACCACGTTTTCAGTGCCAGCATGAATCGGCTCCGTGAGGCCGAACCGCGCGGCAATGGCGTGGCGTTCCGGGAACATATCGGAGGTAAGCACGCGAGCGCCAGTGCGCCGGGCGAGCGCGGCGTGCATCAGGCCGATGGGGCCTTGGCCGATGACCAAAACCGTATCGTCGGCGGCGAGATTGAGCATCTTCACGCCCTTTAGAACGGTATTGACAGGCTCAATAAAGGCCGCCTGCTCAAAGGGCACTTCGTCAGGAATGCGCACTACGCCGCGAAGATTGACGACGAAGTCCATCACCCGGATGTACTCGGCAAAGCCGCCGCCGGAGGGTTCCATGCCCGCAGTCGTGCCGACCTGCTTGTAGACCAGGCACTGCGCCGGAGTCTGCTTGCGGCAATAGAAGCACTCGCCGCAGGGAACGTGGTGGAAGACCATAACCCGCTCGCCCACAGCATGGCTGGTGACGCCTTCGCCAACCTTGACGATGGTTCCGGCCATCTCATGGCCGAAGATGCGGGGCGCGGAGTGGGAGCCGGTATGTACCTTCTTCAGATCAGTTCCGCAGATGCCGCAGGTCGCAATTTTGACAAGGAGTTCGCCGGGGCCAATCGAAGGAACGGGAACGGTCTCGATGCGCAAGTCGTTGACGCCCCGGTAGACGACGGCGCGCATGGTGGTGGGAATCCTGGGCTCAATGAGGCTTTTAGTTTGTGAGGTTTGGCTTGCCATTCTGTTTTGCGATAGCTCCGGGTCGATCCAGATTTTCGAGCAGGGCGTCCGTTATGGCCTGGGCAGCCTTCTTACTATTCTCGCCCATCCGGATGAGCGCGGGCCAGAGCCAGGGCCTTGGAATAACAAAAAGAACGAAGCGGGCCAGTTGAAATTGCCCCTGGGGTGAAATGAATCGATCGAAGTCAGGCAGATTGTCGCTGAATCCGTCGCTGACGCCCTTGATACATTGGAACGGGATTCCGCGCATTGCGGCCAGCCGGGCGATGGCTGCCGCCTCCATATCGATAAGGCTGGCATTGTAGGCGGCAGCAAGACGCTGCTTTTCGATTGCGTTCGCTACCTTGGGGCTGGTGACGAGCCAGAAATCGCCAGACGTCGGGTATGTGGAGAAACGCTCCCCAGTCCCAACATCGATGACTCCTGCAACGTTGTAAGCCTTGCCGCACAGGAGCGACTCGCTCAGGGCTCCAGCCCAGCCAACTGAAAAAACCCGGTCGATGGCTCCGTCTTTCTCGATTTCAGCGAAGGCGCGCGTTGCGGCTTGCTGGCCGGCTCCGGCGCAGGCGGCGACCCACTCGCCTTGATGGAGAGGCCAGCGCAGGCGCCACAACTCCACATTGCCGCGCTTTTCATGGATCCAACCCTCTTTGGCGTTTGCATTGAGGAATGGCTTCAGTTCGCCAGCCATGGCGGCGATGATGGCGACTCTGGTCATGCCTTGGCCTGCGACCCGGTCTCCGCCACATACCCGTTGGTGCGAAACCACTCGATCGCCGCGCGCATAGCGGGATAGACAGGCACGATGCGGAAATCCAGTTCCTGCTGGGCGTGGGCAGAGGAGGCAAACATCTTTTTGCGGCCCATGCGCACCTCTTCGAGCGTGGCGCGAGGCTCACGACCACCGATGCGGCCGGTGATCCACTCCTCGAAAAACGCATAGGTAGCTGCCACTGCGAAGGGAATCTTGACCGTGGGTGAGGGAATGCCGGTAATGGCCGACATCTTGTCGAGGATCTGCTTGAGGGTCAGGTTTTCGCCGCCGAGGATATACCGGTGGCCCGGCTGGCCCTTGGTCAGGGCCGCCACGTGGGTACGCGCGACCTCGGAGACATCCACGAGGTTCAGGCCGGTATCCATGTAGGCCGGGAATTTGCCGTTCAGGAAATCCAGGAAGATGCGGCCTGTGGGCGTGGGCTTGGCGTCATTGGAGCCGATGGGCGAAGTCGGATTAAGGATGATGACCTGCTGGCCAGCCTGAGCGGCCTTGATGGCTTCCTGCTCCGCGAGAAACTTGGACCGCTTGTAGTGACCGACCATGTCACGCAACGAAACCGGCGTGTCTTCGTTAATGACTATGCCGTCGGTACGGAAGTGCATGGTAGCCACGCTCGAGGTGTAAACGACGCGCGGAACGCCAGCTTCCCGGGCCAGGCGCAGCAGTTCGCGCGTGCCGTCGACGTTGGCGTGGTACATGGCGGCCGGGTCGGGAATCCAGAGGCGGTAGTCGGCAGCTACGTGGACCACCGCATCGCAGTCTTTGAGCGCTGGAGCGAGTGTCTCTGGTTGGGCGAGGTCGCCGACGTGGGTGTCACCGGCGATGCCCTCAAGATTGGCTAGCTTACTGGTCTTGCGGACCAGCAGGCGCAGGTTGGCGCCCTCGGCGGCCAGCGCCTTAGCCACATGATGGCCTACAAATCCGGTGGCGCCTGTCAGGAAGACTTTCATCGTAGAAATCAGAGTTCAGTTTACGCTTTTGAAGAGACATAATTTGCGCCCTATGCGAATAATGCAATATTGCATTACACTGTAAACGAGCGTGAGAGCGAGAAATTGATATGGCTACATTGACGATTACCGCGCGGGGACAGGTGACGTTCAAGAAAGAAGTACTGAAGCATCTTGGCGTAAAGCCGGGAGAAAGAATCGCGCTGGAGTTGCTGCCAGGTGGACGGGGCATATTAAAGGCTGCCAAGCCATCGGGATCGATTGACGGCTTTATTGGCATCCTTGCCGGCCGGACAAAGAAGGTCGCGAGCATCGAGGAGATCAATGCGACAACGGCGCAAAGTTGGGCTGGCAGGAGATGAAAATTACTGTCGATACGAATGTGCTGGTTCGCGCGGCAGTGCGCGACGATCCGAAACAAGCGGTTACAGCGGCCAAGCTTTTGAGGAATGCCAGTATCGTCGCCGTTACACTGCCCAGCCTATGTGAATTTGTGTGGGTGCTCGAAAGCGTCTACAAGTTTGGCAGGGAGGAGATTGCGCTTGCGCTCGAATCTCTCTGCGATTCCGCGAATGTCGCACTGGACCGTCCTGCCGTTGAGGCGGGATTGGCAATCCTGAGGAGCGGCGGGGACTTCGCCGACGGCGTAATTGCCCATGAAGGAAGCTGGCTTGGCGGCGAAACTTTCGTTTCCTTCGATAGGAAGGCTGTCCTGCTCATCAGCGGTCGCGGCCAAGCCGCCAGATTACTGGCGTGAATGTGGGACTAAGCCAAAATGTGGCCAGCACCCTGGCTACTTGATGGCCTGCAAATCTGTTGGCGCCAGCTAAGTGCCAACTCCGCTTCCCGCTATTCCAGCGCATCAGGCACGAGCGCGATGTTCTTTTCGCCCGCGGCCTTTTTCTCGTTGTAGTTCTTCACCCAGTCTTCCCAGTGCTTTCCGGCGGCGCGGTCCTTGCCACTGAATTCGAGGCGTGCGATTTCGGCATAGCTGACCTTGCGCTTTTCGGGAGCTTTGGGCGTGAAGTATTGCACCCAGGAATCCGACAGCGTGGGACCGGTTTGGCGGTTGAAGATATACGCTTCGATGCGCTCGCCGGACTTGAGAGTGAGCGTTACGTCGCCGCGATAGTCGAGAGCTTTTTCGAGAGCCTGGCGCAGATCGTCGTCGTTGGCCAACGTGGGCACCCAGCCTTCAAGCTGTTGATGCTGAGAGCCAGGCGCCAGTTCCAGTGCCTCCACCTGTTCGCGGGTGTACTTGAGAACTTCGGCTGTCATACGTGGGTCTCCTCGAGCTCATTGGTTGGGCTCTCAATCTGAACCAGAGCAGCAGGGCCGTGGGCCACAGGCTCGTTGAGCAGATCCAGCGCATGCTTGTCAGGATATCGATTGAAGGTTCCGCGCACCATGGCCAGGAAGCCCTTTAGCGAACCAAAGCCGTCGATGACCGCAGGAGCTTCATAGCCGCAGCTCACCATGCAGTTGGCGCACTTTGGATTACCGCTGGGAACTCCGTACTCTTCCCAATTTGTGGTTTCGAGCAGTTCCTTGTAGCTGTCTGCATAGCCCTCCTGCAACAGGTAGCAGGGCTTCTGCCAGCCAAAGATGTTATAAGCCGGCATTCCCCACGGAATGCAATCGTAGTTGCGGTCACCCATCAGGAACTCGAGAAACAGGGGTGACATATTGAACTTCCAGGTAGGCTTGCGGTTGGACAGGATAGCGCGGAAAAGACGCCGCACGCGGGCGCGTCCCATGAATTTTGTCTGGTCCGGCGCCTTGTCGTAGCTGTAGCCGGGCGAAAGCACGACACCTTCGACGCCCATGCCCATAACTTCATCAAAGAAGCTGCGCACGCTGTTGGGATCGGTGCCGTCAAAGAATGTGGCGTTGGTGGTGACGCGGAAACCGCGCTTAACGGCCTCCTTGATGCCCTCGACCGCGATGTCGTAGCCGCCTTCGCGGCATACGGAGTAGTCGTGATGCTCGCGCTGCCCGTCAAGGTGGACCGAGAAGGTGAGGTATTTCGAAGGCGTGAACTCCGGCAGGCGGCGCTTGAGTTCGAGCGCGTTGGTGCAGAGGTAAATGTACTTCTTGCGCGCGATGAGGCCCTGGACGATTTCGACAATCTGCGGATGCAGCAGAGGCTCGCCGCCGGGCAGTGAGACCATGGGAGCGCCGCACTCATCCACTGCGGCGAAGCATTCCTCGGGCGTGAGCTGCTTCTTCAAAATATGGGGCGGGTACTGCACCTTGCCGCACCCGGCACAAGCCAGGTTGCAGCGGAAGAGCGGCTCCAGCATCAGCACCAGGGGATAGCGCTTTGTGCCGGTCAGCTTCTTCTTGAGGACGTAGGTGGAAACCGTCCACATCTGAGAGATAGGAATAGCCATATTTGAGTTAACCTCCAGCGCCGATGGCGGCGCGATCCATGGCCCGCTTATAGCCGGTAAGAGCCAAAAGCGGGAAGTACTGGCGATAACCGTGATACGCCAGGTAAAAAACTCTCGGGAAGCCCGTTCCGGTAATGATGCTCTGGCGCGTTGCGCCCTCGCCCATTGACTCGTCCCAGCCGCCGTCGGGCAGTTGGCGTGAAAGCAGCCAGCGAACACCCTTGGCAAGAGAATCAGAGCGGTCGTCGCCCGCAGCCAGCAGACCAAGCAACGCCCAGGCCGTCTGCGAAGGGGTGCTCGGCCCAACGCCGCGCGTATTCGGGTCGTCGTAACTTCCGCACGTTTCTCCCCAGCCGCCGTCAGAATTCTGAACCATGCGAATCCATTCGGCGCCCTGTTGAATCTGCGGCTCGAGATGATCGACGCCAATGGCGTCAAGGCCGCGCAGAACCAGAAACGTTCCGTAAATGTAGTTGACGCCCCAACGGCCAAACCAGCTTCCGTCCGGCTCCTGCTCCTTGAAGATGAACCTGATCGCCTTTTCGATGCGCTTGTCGCCGCGCGTGTATCCGTAGGTCGCCAGCATCTCCAGGATGCGCCCGGTGATATCGACCGTCGGCGGATCGAGCATCGCGTTGTGATCCGCGAAGGGGATGTACTGGAAGATCATCTTGGTGTTGTCTTTGTCGAAGCTGCCCCAGCCGCCATTGCGGCATTGCATGGCGAACTCCCACTCGATGGCCCGTTCGGCAACCTGGTGTTGATAGCGCTCGCGGGGATTATCCACCTTATTGAGCGCCAGCAGCACCTGAGCGGTATCGTCGGTATCGGGGTAGAATTCGTTGTTGAACTCGAAGTACCATCCGCCCGGATCGACGTTGGGAACCTTCACGGCCCAGTCGCCCTTATGCCTGACTTCCTTGGAGAGCAGCCAGTCGGCAGCCTTGACCATGCTTGGATCGGAGCGAGATACGCCCGCTTCGCCCAAGGCGTAGACGGCCTGCGCAGTGTCCCAAACCGGCGATGCACAGGGCTGCATGCGGAAGGTCGGCTCGGGCATCACATCGTTGGCCGGCTCCTCGATACCCAGCTTCTCAAATTCATCGCGGGCGCGGATCACCTGGGGATCGTCCTCCGAGTACCCCAGGCAACGCAGGGCGATGATCGCGTTCAACATGGCCGGGTAGATGGCGCCCAGCCCGTCCGTCATCTCCAGGCGCTCGAGCATCCATTTTTCCGCCTTCTTCAGCGCCAATTTGCGCAGCGGACGGAGGTGAACGGCTTCAACCCAATGCAGGATTCTGTCCACAATGATGAAGAAGTTGCGCCAGGAGAAGATCTTCTTTCGATCCATGTGCAGGCGGAGTTTCGCCTTGGCCCGGCCGCCGACAAACAACTCGTCAATTCCCTGCTCTGCGGGGAGTTTCTTGAACGGCTTCTTCGCGTAGAGAATCGCCAGGGGCACCAGGATCGAACGCGACCACGAGGAGATTTCGTAGATATTGAAGTAGAACCAGTTGGGAAAGAGAACGATCTCCGGCGGTATGGCAGGCACCGCGTCGTAGTCGTATTCGCCCAGAGCGCAGAGGTACATTTTGGTGAAGGTGTTGCACGCCACCACCCCTCCATGCGCCAGAATCCACTCGCGGCACTTCACCATGCGCGGGTCGTCCGCAGTCAGGCCCATGATCTTCGCCGAGGAATAGCACTTGACCGACAGCGAGATATTACCGGGGCCACCGGGGTAAATGCTCCAACTGCCATCCTCGTTCTGGTAGCGCATCAACTCAGCAAACGCCCGCTTGAGCCGGCCAGGATCACCGCTTTCCAGCAGCGTATGCAAAAAAATGTAGTCGGCCTCGAGCATGGCGTCAGCTTCAAGTTCGCCGCACCAGTACCCTTCAGAATGCTGCTTGGAAAGAAGAAAGTCGCGCGCGCGAACGATGGACGACTCTACATCAGCCAGGTCCGCGTCCAGCCTGCCAAATCTGGGCGCCGCGGTTTGTGTCTTCGCTTGCTTTAGACTCATGCGGTTTAAAACGCCTCGGTTACCCTAAGGAACATTCAGATCTACCTTGATTCCGGCCACGCGGCGCACCCGAATGTAGCGCACCTTCCTGGTGGCCTTGCCGGAGCCAGAAGGAAACCAATCAGCGGACCGGCACGGACTCTGCTCCGCCCGCGCTGCCAATGGCTTGCACAATCTCCGGCGGCAGGCCGAAACGCACATTTTCTGGCATGACTTCCACTTCTTCGACGCTGGTGAAACCGTTTTGACGCAAATAATTAACTACGTCCTCGACCAGAACTTCAGGCGCAGAGGCTCCTGCTGTTACCGCGACAGTGTTCACGTTCTGCAACCAGGCGGGGTCGATAGCCTGAGAATTGTCAATCAGATAGCCTATGGTGCCAAGGTTGCGGGAGACCTCCACAAGGCGGTTGGAGTTTGAGCTGTTCGTGGAGCCCACCACCAGCACCAGACCTGCGTCGTGGGCCACGTTGCGCACCGCCACCTGACGGTTCTCAGTGGCATAGCAGATGTCCTGCGAGTGAGGGCCAACAATATTTGGAAACTTGATCTTGAGGGCGTGGATGATGTCGCGCGCCTCGTCCAGGCTGAGCGTGGTCTGGGTGAGATACGCGACATGATCCGGGTCGGGTACTTTGAGGGCATCGACCTCGGCAACGTTGGAGACAACCTGGGTCACTTCAGGGGCTTCGCCCAGCGTACCCTCGATTTCGTCGTGGTCGCGGTGTCCGATCAGGACCAGCGAGTAGCCCTGCCGGGCAAACTTGACGGCCTCAATGTGGACCTTGGTCACCAGTGGGCAGGTGGCGTCAATCACCTTGAGGTTGCGGCCCTTGCTGCGGTCGCGAACCGCGGGCGACACTCCGTGGGCGCTGTAGATGACGCGCTGGCCGTCAGGCACGTCGTCGATTTCATGAACGAAAATAGCGCCTTTTTCTGCTAGTTCATTCACGACATAGCGGTTATGGACGATTTCGCGGCGCACATAAATGGGCGCACCGAAGGTCTCAAGAGCGATCTTGACGATGTCGATCGCGCGCACCACGCCGGCGCAAAAGCCACGTGGCTTGAGCAACAACACCCTCTTCTGGCTGGGGGAAGTCCCGGCGGGGATACCGTTTGGGATGGATTCGAGGACAGTTGTGGTCACATCAACCAGTATATCAATGGGTGGGCTTAGAGCAATTCCAGGATTACCGTACCCTGGCAAAACTCATGCGAGGTTGCCACTCCCTGATGGTCGCGTCAACTTTGCGTATCGCCTACGAGGCATACCAATCCTGGAATTGCTATAAGGGACAGGAGCGAAAGGCCGGGCGAGCGGGCAAGCACAGCCCCATGAATGTGGTCTCAGCACTCGGTTCCAGTCAGCGGCGGGTTTGACCAAAGCCTCGCGGTTGCGGGGTCAGCCTTGCGCTCTTGCAAGCCAGCCGTTCAGGTAGCGGGCATCGGCGGGATTTGAGGCCACGATAGCTTGATAGTGGGCTACCCGTGCCGCGATGAATGCCTTCACCAGAGCGTCGGGATCGGCGGCATTGGCGGCTGCAAGGGTGTGCGGGCCCCAGCCGCCATCAGGCGTCAGGTTGCCTCCCAGCGCATTCACCGCCTGCTGCAGCGTCCTGACTGCGGTTCCGGGCCCGCCATTGACGGCGAAGTCGAACACCCGCTTGGCAAGATCGTCGGAGTTGAGCTGATCGTACCAGTGGTTCCAGAAATGAGCCTGATAAAAGGCCTTTACAGCGGGCTTGCGAGACGACTGGGGCAGCGCGGCGATGGCAGCGAAGTCCACGGGCCAGGCGCCGGAGTTGATGCCGCTAATCGCATAGCACGGTCCGGCAACACCAGCAGGGGCGGCGTCCGGCACCTGGGCGCAGGCCATCTGCGAGTCTTCGTTCTTCATGGTCCACTCAAAAGCAATATTGAAGTCCGCCATGTTTTCTCCGTCTCCATTTCCGGCATAAGTTAAACGGGGGAGCGCTGTCGTGTGAATCATCATATATCGAAACCACGACAGGAGAAACGGGCAGTGTTTTGGCGCGCGATTCATAAGGAAAAGTCTTCGGGTGCGATGCCTGCCGCGTAAGGCGAACTTCAAGAGCACTCTGCTATCCTTCCGCCTGTGCGAACACGGCCAACGTCCGGCATCCTGAAACACGGCGGTTGAAAAGGGAGCTTGCAAGTATGACATTTGATCCACTTTCGGCAATCGAACGCAGGGAGTTCCTCAAACTCGCCGGTGCGATAACGGTCTCCAGTCTCGCGCATACCTCCCTGGCCGAACCGGGCCGCCGGATTTCTCTTATGGTCGATGCCGCCGACCCCATTGCGTGCGGAAAGCCGGTGCATTGGGCCGTGGGCCAGCTAAGGAAAGCCCTCGCGGCGAAAGGAGCGCTTTGCGAAATCGTCCACTCTGAGGATCAGGCAAAAGGCGCCGGGCTGTGTGTGCTGATCGCGGGCGCGGGCTCAAAAATGGCCGGCGGCTTTCCGCATGCGAACACGAAACCCGCAAGCCCCGAGAGCCTCCGCCTTACGCCGGGGCGATGGGCGGATGCAGTGACGATCCTTGTCTCAGCTATCGGCGAGAGAGGCTTCATCTACGGACTGCTCGAACTGGCGGAGCGGGTCGAGTTTAGTTCCGACCCGATGTCGGCATTGCATCTGACCGCGACGATTGAGGAGAAGCCCGCGAACCGCGTACGCAGCGTTGGACGCTATTTCTGCAGCGAAACAGAAGACAAGGCCTGGTATTACGACAAGAATTTCTGGCGGGGCTATCTGGATGCGCTGGTTGCCAGCCGGTTCAACCGCTTCTGCCTGGGGTTTGGTCTTGAATACGATTTTCCGAGGGGCGTAACATCGGACTATTTCCATTTCCCTTATCCCTACCTGGTCGATGTGCCCGGATATAACGTCCAGGCAATACAACTAGCCTCGCCCGATGGAGATGTCCTGGCAACCCCGGTTCCCGTTAGTGCGGAAGAGCGCAGGAAAAACTTCGAGATGTTGCGCTTTATCGCTGCAGAGACCGGCGCGCGGGGACTGCATTTTCAGCTGGGCCTGTGGACCCACGCCTACCAGTGGACGGATAGCCCTAACGCCTATCACCGCATTGATGGGCTGACGCCGGAGACACATGCCGCGTATTGCCGCGATGCCCTGGCACTCCTCTTGAAAGCGTGCCCTGAGATTCAAGGGCTCACCTTGCGCGTACACGGCGAAAGCGGAATCCCGGAAGGCAGTTACCCGTTTTGGAAGACGCTGTTTGGTGCTATCCAAAACTGCGGGCGCTCGATCGAGATCGACATGCATTCCAAGGGCGTGAATCAGACCATGATCGATATGGCTGTGGACACTGGCATGCCCGTGAAGCTGGGCGCGAAGTATTCCGCAGAACATCAGAGTCTCGGGTATAACCAAACGGACATCCGCGCGCTGGAGATACCGCGACCAGGCCACCTGGAACCCGGCCCGTTCAGCCTGAGTGGCGGATCGCGATCATTTACCCGGTACGGGTATGCCGACTTTCTTGAGCAGGGCAGCCACTACCAACTGCTATTTCGCTTATGGCCGGGGACGCAGCGGCATCTGCTCTCTGCCGATCCGGCGATGGCCGCAGCCTATGGGCGCACCGCGCACTTCTGCGGCGCGGCCGGCCTCGAACTGATGGAGCCATTGACGTTCAAGGGCCGCGAAGGTTCCGGGCTTGCGGGCGGCCGCTGTGCCTATGCGGACGAATCGCTCAACCCCAAGGCCGATTGGAAGAAGTTCGAATACTACTATCGTGTCTGGGGCCGGTGCCTTTACGATCCCGAGGCCGATCCGGAAACCTGGCGGCGCTTCCTCAGACGAGATTTCGGGGCCGGCGCGCTTACGGTCGAGACTGCGGTAGCCAATGCCAGCCGCATTCTTCCCCTGCTGACGTCGGCGCATCTTCCCTCGGCGTCCAATCACTCTTTTTGGGCCGAGTTATATGAAAATATGCCGATGGTGCAAGGAACGGAACGGCTTCCATACAGCGACACGCCCGCACCCAAGACCTTCGGCGCTGTCAGCCCACTCGACCCGCAGATCTTTTCTACCATCGCGGAGTATGCGCGGGAGTTACTGGCAGGACATCCAAACCCGAAATACTCTCCAGTTGAAGTGGCTCAATGGCTTGAAGACCTGGCCGCAGCGGCGGGCCTAGCTCTGGACAGCGCGCACACGACGGCCAAGTCGCACCGCTCGCCTGAGTTCCGGCGCATGGAAGAGGACGTACTTATTCAGAATGGGCTGGGCGGCTTCTTTGCGGCCAAGTTGCGCAGCGGGGTTCTGTTTGAGATCTACCAGCAGACGGGCAGCGCGGAAGCCGGCAGACTGGCGCTCGTTGAATATCGAAAGGCGCGGGAGTCGTGGTCGAAGATGGCGAGCCGCGCCAGCGGAGTCTACCGAGCGAACATTACCTACGGCAATGTACCCGGACGCCGCGGGCACTGGGACGACAGGCTGTCCGCAATCGACAGAGATATCGAAGCCGTGGAGAACGCGCTCAAAACGCCGCCTGTTCTCACCGGCACGGCGCAGGATGCAGAACGGGCGATTCAAACCCTGAAAGGCAAACCGCATCGCGTTGCCAGCCGCAGTGTTCATACGCAACCCGCCAGTTTTAAGGCCGGGCAGCCATTGGCTCTTTCACTGGCGGTACCAGTTCAGAATGCGGCGAATCAAGTCCATCTTTGCTACCGGCACGTGAACCAGGGAGAACGGTGGTTGCGGATCGAGATGCAGCGCGACCACAACGGCTATAGTGGGGCGATTCCCGGCAGCTACACTGACTCCGCGTTTCCATTGCAGTATTACTTTGAGTTACAGGCTGGGAGCGGCGCGGCATGGTTCCATCCCGCGTTCAACGCGACATTCTCAAACCAGCCGTATTATGCGGTCTTCAAGAGGAGTACTTAGGGAGCCTCCGATGAGGTCTTATTCCACCGATTAAGGCGCGGCTGGCATTGAAAGTACAGTCGCACATTGGTTGCTCGACAACAAATCGAATTTAGACGTGTATTTTTGGATCTGAAGAAAGACGTCGTCTTCAGAAACGGATGGCTTCAGCAAGAGAGATAAAACGACCACTCCGTCTTTGATCAGTGTCGAACACATATATTGCGTTGCAGCTTTCTTCCCAGGAGAATTCTCCTTTTTCCAGAGATAGAATAAGCGGTCGTCGCTGCCATCCGGATTCTTCCTCATAGCTGGTCCAAGATCCGTGATCACCATCGAAGAATCGAGTTTTTTGAAGTAGTCTTGTTCATTCTTTGCCTGAGCGCGAAGAACGTCTATGGGCTTTGAGCTTTTGACGTATTTTGCCAAATCGGCTCTTTCGACCTGGATTGATTCGTAGGCCATGTTATCGATAAATATGAAGGTCCTTCCGGGATCGTCTTTGTCGTTAAATGAGAAGGTTTTGCCATCCAGGAAATAGCGAAAACTGCTATCGCCCAAGAACCTGTAAAAGTAGTAGCCAGTGCCTTGATCGGGCTTGATGACTTTGGTTTGCCCATTATCGGGACATTGGCCTTGCAGATATACAGAACCAAGAAATAAGGCGGAAGAAAGCAGGAAAAACACTCGCCAGGCTGAAGGCAACGAACCCTTCGAGGCCAACAGATCGGAATTCTTGATCACATCTCTCACGTGAATTTCTCCGAAAAGCGCTTAACAACTACCGCAGGGCTAACGTTGACCCGAACTTCTGGTTTAGCCAAATTTGCGGATATTACTCCGAAGTGGGCATGAGAATTTGTGATCCACGATAGCTGTTGGGGGACAGAATGCGCTATATGCCGGGATCACCGCCAACCCGGAAGTTACCATTTCATCAACATTTACTAACCATCAATCCAGCGGCGGGAGGATCTGGCCGAAGGCATTCTTGGGCAGAGTTCTGACTTTTTAGGCAGACTTTCGACTTCTTGGGCAGGAAGGCCATTTTTGGCACTATTTGGGCAAAGCTCCCTCAGGGGCTGAAGCCCACGTTCGTTTTGTAGCATTTGCGGCACACTTCGACTTCGCTCAGTGCAGGCTCTGAAGTCGTGCCCTTTCAAAACATCGACGTAATCAGAGGTTCCTCAGCGCCGCTGCTCTGCGTAATCGATGGCAGCCATGTCTTGCTTGCGAATGGATGCCTTCATGGCCGCTGCAACAATCTCCTGCGCACATAGGCCGTCGCGATGCGTGATGGGAAACGGTTCGCTGTCGCGGCAGCACTCGAGAAAGACCTTGAGTTCCTGCTTGTACGCAGCGCCGAAGCGATCAATGAACTCAGGAAGTGGCTGGCTGTAGCGGCGGGTTTCAAAGCTCTTGAGCGCGATGGGCTGCGATGCCTCGCGCATTCCATACGCCTCGACGATTACTTCGTGCTGGTTCTGATTGAAGCGTCCAATGCGAATCTGACCGCGCTCGCCATAGATCACTGTCTCGCCGCGATAACC
Source organism: uncultured Acidobacteriaceae bacterium (assembly GCA_903828675.1). Classification (GTDB taxonomy): domain Bacteria; phylum Acidobacteriota; class Terriglobia; order Terriglobales; family Acidobacteriaceae; genus Telmatobacter. Next base: position 2,451 of record CAIKND010000205.1, on the reverse strand, counting down.
GGAAACGTGATTGCGGCTGACTTGTAATTGCCCGATCAGTTCGTCTCCAAAATCGAGCAGCATCAGAGCGTCGTCGAAGTCTTCATGAGCGGTAGTGTGGCTGTGGCTGAAGATGCGCGAGCCGATGGAGAGGGCCGATACCGGCTTGCGGCCCGTGAGCCAGACGATTTCATCCACGTTATGAATTCCCATGTCGGGCAGAATGCCTGGGCTCAGGAATCCGTTGGGCGCGGGGCCTGAATCTTCGAGCGCGGAGTAGATCTTGAAGATCCGACCGATGACGCCCTCATCGATAAGTTGCTTCGCATAGCCCAGCGGAGCGTCGAAACGCCGCTGGAAGCCCAGCATGACCGCATCTGGGTGCGCGCGCTCCAGCAACGCAGCAAATGCGCGATCGCCTTCCAATGTTCCGGTAAGAGGCTTTTCAAGGAAAACGCGGCATCCGGCCTGAATCATTGTCAGCGCGTGTTCGCGATGCAACTCCGTATTGGTTGCAATGATGGCGACGTCGCAGAGATTCGATTTTGCCAGAGCCTCAATGTCATCGAAAACCGGCGTCGCTGAACCGCTTAGTGAGAGAAACCGGTCGGCGGCGTTCCTGTCGATTGTGGAGACGGCCGCGAGGCTGCAGAGGCCGTTCTCCGACGCCAATTCATGCATGTGCAGCGCATGGATCATGCCCATTCTGCCGAGGCCAACCACGGCGACGCGAAGAGGTTGAATCGGAGTTGAAGGGGTTGAGATTTGCGATGTTTCCTGACTATTCCCGCTCACATTATCGCCTTTGAAAAGCATGGCACGATGTTACCCGGAATGAGTTTCTGGTCGAACCCAAGTTCAATGACTTTAAGAGCGGAGAAGCTTCACTGGAGCTGGGAGGGGGGGAGGGTAGGGAGGGGGGTGGGGGCGCGTGACAGGTCCGCGGCAGCCCTTCGGATCAGTCGGCGATTTGAGTTGAGGAAACCCATAAAAGAATTGTGCGCCATTGTGCCGAAATTATCTGCAAAACTGGCTGAGGAAAATTCGGCCTGGCCCAAGTTAGAGAATGCGGACGTGGAGCACCCCGCGACCGAGAGTATACTTGCGCTGAGTTTATTGGTCAGAGGCAATTCCGCATTCAATTGTCATCTGATTCGCCGGGATTACTTGGAGGAACTCACATGGCGAGCGCTCTATCGGCCCTGAATCAAGTGCTGGAGGATATCGAGAATGAACTTCGCCAGAGCCCGTCTTTCCTGAGCGATGGCGGAAAAGGTGTGGACGACCCCGCCTACTTCAACGAGACGCAACGGCTGGAAGCATTACAGGCGCGTCTGAGTGTTGCCATCAAGGAACTGCAAAGGCGGCCGGAGCGGCCAGGCCCCCAGGCACTGAGCCTGCTGAAGTATGCCCGGCTGATCGAAAGGGAGATGAACCGCACCTGGAAGCGCTCGCAGACGCGCAATATACAGGAGGTTCTGGCCGATGCAACCGATCAACTCCACACCTATCACGAGATGACCGCTGTTCCGCCCCGACTGTCCTACGTTCCCGAGGCCCATCAGGAGATGGGCGGCTCAGTGGAAGCGATGTGCCTGTTCCTGTTCTCGGTGATCGCGGGCTATGTGCAGATGAGGAAAAGGCGCAAGGGCAAGTAGGTATTCTCCGCAATTAGCGGTGCACAGGCGGCCTTCGCCTGGTGTAGTATGGCGGGGTCTCAAGAAACGATAGAGGTGATCGCAAGTATGAACGCCTTGCACGTGGCCACCCTGGTTCTGTTGTCGTCTGTTGCAGCCTTTGCGCAGCCGCCGGCCGTGAAAACCGCAGAGACTCTGCCTCCCAAGCTCGCCGCCCTGGAACCGCAGGGAATGAAGGTGGTCTACCAGCGGGTCACCGCCGCACCCACCCTGGCGGCGGCCGAGTTTTCTGTGGAGAAAGCTCTTCCCGAAGGCCACACGCTTACCTATACCTTCGACTTGAAGGCGTTTGACACGAATACGCCCCTCTGGAAGATGAGGGAGCCCATTTACAAGCAGCAGGTGAACCAGAAGATCGCCCAGGAGACCAGCGGCGCTGCTCCCGCGTATACGGAAGCGGAAGCGCCGCAAGTGACGCAATTTGGATGGGGGAGCGGCATCACGCGCCGTTTAACTCACCACCCTCCGCAATCGAAGGAATACGTGGATTACCAGTGCGTGTATTTTGGGATGATTGGGGGCGTGACGTTCGATCTGCGGGTTACCGGCTTGCAGGGCAGTTGCGATGCGGCCAACCTGTGGGCAGCGAACGTGGCCTCGACCGCCGCGAAGACTTCGGTTTCAAATATCGCGGACTAGGGAACCTCTGATCAAGTGCGATCTCCACAGCCAGTTTGCATAAACTTGTAGTTGGGTGGAGATCACGATGCGCCAGATAACATTTGCTTGCCAGCCGAGTTTTGAGAAGTTTGCCAGAGCCAGTCGCAGGGCGCAG
>CAIKND010000204.1 GCA_903828675.1 uncultured Acidobacteriaceae bacterium | reverse complement strand
CTGCGCCCTGCGACTGGCTCTGGCAAACTTCTCAAAACTCGGCTGGCAAGCAAATGTTATCTGGCGCATCGTGATCTCCACCCAACTACAAGTTTATGCAAACTGGCTGTGGAGATCGCACTTGATCAGAGGTTCCCTAGTTAAAAAGTTGCCCTGCAGCCGCCATGGCTGCAGGGTAACTGAGATTTCGCTCAGGTCTGAATTTCATCTTCAGGCGGCAGTATCCCCATCTCCTGATAAATTGGCCGAATGACGCGCCGCACCGCCGGCAACTGCGATGTGAACCAGGCCGCCCCCAAAAGCACAACTGCTCCGTTAAAGATCACCGTCCACGGTGCGCCCACCTGATGCGCCATGGTTCCGGCCAGCAGGCTGCCGAACGGCGCCATGCCCATGAATGCCATGGTGTAGTAGCTCATCACGCGTCCCCGCTTGTCTTCGCTCACCAAGGTCTGAATCACGGTGTTGCTGGCCGCCATGGCCTGCATCATGCCCATCCCCGCCACCATCACCGTGATCATCGAAAGCCAGAAGACGTGCGACAGCCCGAACCCGATCAGCCCCAGCCCAAATACCGCCGTGGCAATGGGAATCATGCGAATCAACCCACGTACTGTCTTGCGCGCCGCCAGCGATAGTGCCGAGACCAGCGCGCCCACCCCCATCGATCCCATCAGGAAACCCAGTGTGTGCGGACCGCCGTGCAGCACCCTGGCCGCAAAAATCGGCATCAGCACCACAAACGGCATGCCCATCAGGCTCACTGCGGCAAACAGCATCAGGATGGTGCGGATGGGCAGAAATTCAGAAACGTAAGTCCAGCCGGCTTTCATCTCGGAAAAGGTCGACGTGGACAGGCGCTTCACCACCGGCACATGCAGACGCATCATCAGCAGCGACGCGATCACCGCCATGTAACTGATGCCGTCGATCAGAAAGCACCAGCCCTCGCTGCTCACGGCTATCAGCATGCCGGCCAGCGACGGCCCGATCAGGCGTGCCAGGTTTACCATCGAGGAGTTGATGGCGATGGCGTTCTGCAGGTCGCGCTGGTCGTCGACCATCTTCACCATAAAGGCCTGCCGCCCTGGCATATCGAACGCGTTGATCATGCCCTGTATCACACTCAACGCCAGCAGCAAGGGGATGGTGATTCGGCCCGAAAGCGTCATCCAGGCCAGCGCCAGCGATTGCACCATCGAAAGTCCCTGCGTCCACACCAGCACCTGCCGCCTGTCGAGCCGGTCCACCCACACTCCGGCAAAGGGCGCCAGCACAAACGTCGGAATCTGCCCCGCAAAACTTACCGTACCCAGCAACAGGGCCGAGCCTGTCAATCTGTAAACCAGCCAGCCCGTCGCTACCCGCGTCATCCATGTGCCGATCAGGGAAATCGTCTGGCCGCCGAAGAACAGCCGGAAGTTGCGATGCCGCAGGGCCCGCCACGCATGCGACGCGCCTGCCAGCCTGTGCGGCTTGGCAGCGCCAGCGCCCTCAGGCCGCCCTGCGCGGGTTGTGTCTTCGGTCGCGCCCAATGTCACGTCCTCGTTCGTCATCTTGCACACAAAGCGGAATGGCTGACTGCCTTTACTCTAATTGGCGCTCGCCGCTTGGCTGAACCACGCCCCGTTCCGCATAGTCGCAACCAGAGCATATATTCCTATTGGATTTGCCGCTCCTCTCACGGCTCACTATAATTCGGGCCTGATCAAGAAACTGACAGGAGCGCGGCCAAGCCATGAGAATACTGACGTTTGCTTCCAAAGGAAGGCTCCGGCGGAGTGGGTTGCTTATCGCAGCGGCGTTTGGGCTATGTGTCGTACAAGCCCCGTCGCAGGCCGCGCCGGCCGCCCGCGCCGATACGCTGGCTTCGCAGTTTCTAGTGCCGCCTGACTCGGCCAAGCCTCTGGCCTATTGGTGGTGGCTCAACGGTCACACCGATGCTGCGACCATTACCAGCGATCTTGAGGCCATGCGCCGTCAGGGCTACGGTGGCGCCATCCTCATGGATGCAAACGGCTCCGAACAGCAGGGAAACACGCTCGTGCCCGCCGGGGCAACTTTTGGCAGCGCCGCCTGGCAACAGTTGTTCCTGCACACGCTGAAGGAAGCAAAGCGGCTCGGCTTGCGCATCAGCCTCACCACGCAGAGTGGTTGGAACGTCGGTGGCCCCACCGTCACCGGAGCGCAATCGGCCAAGCTGCTTACCTGGACGCGCAAGGTGGTGCATGGCCCGCAGGCAGGCCCTCTGCAGTTGGATCTGCCGCCCAGCAAAAATGGCTTCTACCAGGACATTGCGGTGCGGGCTTATCCGCTACGCCATGGTGCTGCCCTTGCGGGCCAGGACGAACGCAAGCCGATCCGCGACCTGAAAGAGAAAGCTGTCTTTGTCGAGGCTGGCTTTTCCGTCCCGGACTCCAAGCCCTTCCTGGGCGACTTTCCCTCCGTGCCCGGCGAACAGGACTTTGACATCAATCGGGAAATCGACCTGACCGCGAAGAAAATGTCCCACGAGGGCAAGTTGGAGTGGGATGTGCCGCCCGGCGACTGGGAGGTGCTGCGCATCGGCTACACCAGTTCCGATGCCAAGGTCTCCACCAGCAGCGGAGCCTTTCAAGGGCTGGTCATCGACTACCTCGATCGCGATGCTCTCACCTCTTACTGGAACACAAATGTGCAGCCTTTGCTGACCGCCGCCAAGCCCTACCTCGGCGATCCGCTCAAATACATTTACACCGACAGTTGGGAGGTCGGCGGAGTCAATTGGACCGGCCATTTCCGTGAAGCCTTCATCGCCGGCCGCGGCTACGATCCATTGCCCTACCTGCCCATCGTCACCGGGCGCATCGCCAACAGCCGCGACCTCAGCAATCGCTTCCTCAACGACCTGCGCCGCACCGTCGGCGACCTCGTGCTGAGCAACCACTACAAGGTCTTTGGCGAACTGGGCGCGAAAAACGGGCTCGGCAATCATCCCGAGTCCGGCGGCCCCCACGGTGCGCCCGTGGACTCCTTGCGCGTGTTGGGCGCGGGCACTTTTCCGCAGACCGAGTACTGGGCTCCTTCCAAGGTTCACCGCAGCGACGACCTCAACAGGTTCTTCGTCAAAGAGGCGTCCAGCGCGGCGCACATCTACGGCAAGACGCTGGTGGCCGCTGAAGGCATGACCAGCATTGGCCCGCAGTGGGAAGAGTCGCCGGGCATGGATCTCAAGCCGGCCTTTGATCAGGCTGTCTGCGAAGGCCTTAACCTCCTCGTCTGGCACACCTTCACGTCCTCCCCTGTCAGCTCCGGATATCCCGGCCAGGAGTACTTCGCGGGAACCCACTTCAATCCCAAGGTCACCTGGTTCAAAGACGGCAAGTCGCTCTTCGATTACATCGGGCGCGTGCAGTTTCTCATGCAGCAGGGCGTCCCCGTGTCAGACGTGCTGTATTACTACGGCGACCAGGTGCCCAACTTTGTGCAGTACAAGGCGTCTGACCCGGCCGGAGTGCTTCCCGGCTACGATTACGACGTGGTCGACGAAGACGTGCTCACCACCGGCCTCACCGTGGCCAACCACCGCATTCGCCTCGCCAACGGCACCGAATATCGCGAACTTGTATTGCCTCCGCTCCGCAACATCTCCCTGCCCGCGCTCAAGGCCGTTGAACGGCTCGTCACCGCCGGAGCAACCGTTGTCGGTGGCAAGCCGACCCGCCTTACCGGCCTGCCCTCGCCCCACGCGGCAGATGCGGACGTGGTGCGGATTGCCGACCGTCTCTGGGCTGGATGCGCCGGCGCCGGCAAGGGCGTCAGCAAAATCGGAGCCGGGGAAATTGTATGCGGCGAGTCCCCGCGTCAAGTCCTCGATGATGCCGCTATCGCGCCCGACCTCACCAGCGCCGGGCCCGCACCCAATGAGGACTTCGACTTCGTTCATCGCCGCTCCGGCAGCGCCGAAATCTACTTCGTGCGCAGCAAAAAGCTCTCCGCTGTCGCCACCGTTTTGAGCTTCCGCACTCATGGCCTCGCGCCTGAAATGTGGACGCCGGAGACAGGCGCCGTTACTCCGCAGGCTGTCTACACAGAGACCAAAGACGGCCGCACCAATCTGCCCGTCTGGTTTGCGCCTTACGGGTCCACCGTCGTCGCGTTCCGCCGCACCGCGGGGCCGCATGTAGTGCGGGTCGAGCGCGACGGGCGCGAAGTGTTCCCCAAGCTCGATGCCGACACCGCGCCGTTTGCAATCGAGATGCGCGGCGGCCGCATCACGCTGCGCGCAGAGCAGGGCGGGCACTATGTTGCGCTGGACGCGGCGGGGCATCGCCACGCGGCTTCGGTGGCGGAGCCGGTAACCCTGCCGCTTCTGAAGCCCTGGACGCTTGCCTTCACACCCGGCTGGGGAGCCCCGGCTGAGGTTCGCATGGACAAGCTGGAATCCTGGAGCGAATCGAAGCAGGAGGGCGTTCGTCATTTCTCCGGCACCGCCACCTATTCCGCCTCCTTCGACCTGCCGGCTCAACTGCCGCGTCAGGCGCGCGTCGTGCTTGACCTCGGCGAGGTCCGCGAGACCGCAAGAGTCACGGTCAACGGCAGGGAATTGGGCGTAGTGTGGAAGAGGCCATTCCAGATCGACGTGACCTCCGCGGCTGTTGCCGGAACCAATTCGCTCAAAATACAAGTGACGAATCTCTGGCCCAACCGCATCATCGGCGACCAAAGCCTGCCCGAGAGCCAGCGCTTCACGCACACCAACATCACAAAGTTCAAAGCGGATTCGCCGTTGATGCCCTCAGGCCTGCTGGGGCCAGTCGCCGTAAAGATAACCGGGCCGGTTACGATGGGCGCCGAGTGATTGCCGCGCCACACCTACGACGGAGGCCTCTACATCTATGACGGACTCCCATGTTTGTGCAACCACCATGCAATTTCCGCAATCCCTTTTCACCGGCAAAGAACGAGATGCCGAATCAGGAAACGACTACTTCGGGGCCAGGTACTACGCGTCTACGATGGGCCGGTTCATGTCGCCTGATCCTGTCTGGATAAACCCTAAGCGTATGGTTGACCCCCAACGCCTGAATCTTTATGCCTATGCTCGGAATAACCCTTTGCGGTTCATCGACCCTAACGGCGAAGACATCGTAATGGGCAAATGCTCGGGCGGAACTGCACAGAGTTGTTTCTCACAACTTCAAAAAACCGTTCCGAAAGCCGACCGGGACCATCTTCATCTGGTACTTGGTGATGGCAAGAATGGCTTCAAGAAAGGGCAGTTTGGTGTAACCGCCGATAAAGACTACCGCAGCGACTCGAAGAACTTCCAAAGACTGCAGAACCTCGCGAACGATCACTCAGCAACCGCCCAAATTGACAAACTGGGCCGCAATGATCCACTCACGATCAAAACCAACACTTCATGGCCATCAACGCAACTCTCGAACGTCACCGCTCCCTGGGACCACTATGCGGACGGGTTTACGCTTCCTGAGTACCGTGGAAAGCAGTTTTCGGGGATTCCCTTTTCCGCCGGGCCTTACACCGACGTTATCGTAAGCGCAGACATGTCAGATGAAGATGTCATTATTACGATGGCGCATGAACTCGTACACGTCGAACTAATGGATTTCGGGCGCAAGTTGCCTCAGGGACAAGATGGGCAACCGGAATTCGAGAAGGTCAGAAAGGCAGCTGAGGCGGAGGCAGAACGCAATGCCAAAGAATAAAAACGACATTGACTGGATTTTTATCGTCGTAGCCGTATTACTGACAGTTTCCCTTGAGGGCGGAGTGTTCGTTCTTCGCGCTTCAGGGGAGACTCCCCAATCCGGAGCTTCTGTTCCAGACTCTAAATTGCCCTGCCTCAAAGAAGCTGACGCTGCGATGAACAAAAAGGGAAACCCTCTATGGTTGAGTTCTGACGTCCTCGAGAGGAGGCTCGTTGATCGTACCCAAGTTCCGAACATTTGTTGCCGACGGGGCCGGGCAAATGGATTTGTGAAGATAGAGCTCCTCATCGGAGCAGACGGCAGCGTTCAATGTTCACGGGCTGTCGGCGGTAACCCGTTAGCCTATAGCCAAGTTCTCGAATCCGTCGCCAAGTGGCGATTCAAACCATTCCAGCAGAATGGTACACGCAAAGCTGTGCTTGGGCGATTGAGTGTGCGTTACCAGTTTAAGAACTGAGCAATCGCGACGCGGAGACGAGATCGACCATCTTTCCGGCTTGTAGGTTCACCGGCAAAGAACGGGATGCCGAATCAGGTAATGACTACTTCGAGGCGCGCTACTACTCAAGCGCAATGGGGCGTTATATGTCCCCCGACTGGAGCGGCGGGTGGCCCTGGTCTCAGTGACGGTTTCCAACCACGATGAGGGTGCCCCCGGTCCCTCGCTTTTGGGGACCGGGGATATCGATACGATGCAAGAGGCAGGTGGCCCGCTCATCCGTATGGAAGAACCAGTCTGAGGCATGAGGATCTGTGCCCCATTCATCGCGGCTTTATCGCGATGAGTGGGCGGCTGTTGGATAGCATGAAGCCATGCCGTCCGGTTTG
>CAIKND010000203.1 GCA_903828675.1 uncultured Acidobacteriaceae bacterium | reverse complement strand
TGGCCTCATAGCGAGCCCTCATCTTTCGCGCTCGAACGGGCCAGCTTTGCCTCAAGTTCAGTTGCGTCGCAGCCGTGGAGCTTGGCGACATGGATAAGAGCCTCCAGCCGCGCGGTCAGATAAGGCCGCACGTCGTCCGTCCCACTCAGCCAGGAAGCGAGTGTCATTGCGACCTGGTCGCGAAGCTCGGCCGGAACTTCATCCCAATGCTGGGGACACATCAGGTGCGTGCCTGGAGTTTCGCGGGTGCATCCGATTGCCCAGCAGATGCGGGCATTCGGCGAATATCGTTTTGCGCCTGTAGCGGCGGAGGACTTTGCTTCGACTTTCCGTGCCGATCGAACGAACATTTTAGGATCTCCGGATTCTGCGTATTGCGTAAAGTTCCAAAAGGCTATTTCCAGCGGTGGGCGGCGATGAGTCCGGACGCGACCAGAATCAGCGCAAACATGAAGAGCACCGATCCGGCAAGCATGACGAGCGGGTCTGATTCCCTGAGCTTCATTCGGTTTCTCTTCCTGCGCTTTCGCGCCACATCTGTACCTCGTCAATCAAGAGCCGGATCTGGCGCGAACGGCGCTGCACCGGCTCAGGTGCGCTTTCATCTCTCTTGCGGGACGCATAGACGGCTTCGAGTTCCGCCAGTTCTTCCTTGGTCAAGCAGGTCATACCGATTTCCCTTCCTCAATCTGCCGCTGGCCGAGCAAGTGCATCATGTCCTGATCGTTGCGGAGAATGGCGACGCGGTGCAGTAGCTTCAGGGCTTCTTTCAGGTAGTCCTGGCTGCCCGTAATGCGCTCGTCGGCCGAGGTGGCGAAGTAGTATCCGCCGGTGTCGCCGTCGCGGCTGGCCACAATCGCGAGCCGGAAGTTGATCACCAGTTCGCGGACATCTGCCTTGATCTGGCGGGGCGCGCTGCCGTTCCGCTCCACCAGTTCCGCGATGGAGATGGCCTGAATGCGTCCCTGCCGGCCGCGAAGGCACTCCAGCAAGCGCCGCTGCCGCTCCGTGAGCTGCCACGGTCCCCGGCCTATCAATGCGTCGTGGATCTGGCGCTCGTTTTCCGACACGGCCTGGCGGCGTATGTCCTCATCGGTGCGAAGCTCGAATAGCATGTTCATGACTGTTCCCCAAAGAGGTTCTGTTGAGGCGGTGTCTGCCCGCGATGGTTTGGGCAGTAATCGACTTCGTGGCCGATGCGCGTGGCGCAGTCGTCGCACATCCCGGCGTCGCAGGTCTTTCCGGTGGCCACCGGGAAGTCGCACAACTTGCTCACGTATCCGCGCCGGCAGAATTTGCACTGCTGCCTGCGCTTGCGGCTGCACAGAATCCAGACATTGCCTTGGGCATCGTGGATGACTTCGCAGGGCATCAGAGCACCTCGTGGGGAAGAATCAGCAACTCGGCGTCGAACAGCTTCTCAGTGAGCAGGTCGAGCGCTTTCGGAAACTTGTAGCCAAAGGTGCGCGGGCTCATGCCCAGCAGCACGGCCGCTTCCGGCTGCGTGTATTCCTGCAGAACATGGCGGATCAACATATCGCGGTCGAGCGAGGGCAAAGACCGCAGGCACTTTTCCATGTCGTAGACAAAAATGATGGCGTCTTCGAAGGTGTGGATGGGCCTGCTCGAAACCCACCCCCGGCCCTGGGTGTCGCGTAACGAAGAAGCCACGCGGCTTGTCTGCGTGGCGCAGTATAGGTAGCGCCGGAGCATTCCGTGCGTATGCTTCCGGTAGAAGTACGGATCAACCTGGTGCCTCACAGCGCGCTTGACCTGGTTGTTCATTGCTTGCCCTCGTCTTCCACTTCGTGTATCCAAGCCAGCATCTTGCCTTTGCGCCCTGGCCGCCCCTTCAGCTTTCTCGTCTCCGGAGTCGGGAAGTTCTTCAGCAACGCTTCGCACCCGGCGCAATAGGTGTTGTGGTGCTTCTTGTCGCGGTAAAACAGAGAGCCGCAAGCCTCGCAAATCTTCAACTCCACGCGAGTGTCCATTTAGCCGACTCCAGGGATGCGGGTATCCTTGCTGAGCTGCTCCAGCCTGTCGTTCAATGCCCAGCCCTGTTCTTTCAGCAGAAAGATGCGCTGGTGAACAACATCGAACTGCCGGGTCAGCGTGACCGTCGCGGGAAGTTCTCTCATCTCCGCGCGGAGTGAGATCAAATCGGCAGTGATCCGCTTCGACTCCGCGATGATCCTGTCGATCTGGGAAGCTGCCGATTTGTGGTTGGTCGCAGTCACGCGGGTCACTTGGCCTTTCTTTCATCCATCAGCTCAACGCATTCGGCGCAATAGTCAGAGCCTTTGATGCGCCGCCATCCCGCCTTCCTGGCTTCGCGGCGGAGAGCGCTTACGGTCGGTGTGCGAATAAAGTCCACGACGTCCAGGTCACAAAACGCCGGGAATGTCACATCACCGATGCCGTGCTCTTCGTCGCAGAAGATGACCTTTGTTGAGCGGATCATGCGGTCGCTCTCTTCCGGGCTTCGAGAGCGACCCTGGCTTCGTGGCGGAGCAGGGCCACACCGATCATGAGGTTGTTCGCTCGCGCTTCAATTGCGGTTGCGAGCTGCAAAGCCGCCTCGGGATCTTGCCAATCCTTCGCGCCTTCTCCCCAGGCGTCTGCCAGGGAAGTGAGCTTGCGGTAAACGCTGCTGTGCGCGGCGGTGAGAGATGAGCGGCTCATCGAACGCTCCCTTCGACGCGCAGTTCAAAGAACGTTCCGAAGATGGCTGCTTTCCGGCTGAGGGGCTGGGAGACCCACCAGGTGTTGAGGGTCTTTTCGGAAAGGTTGATGGTGACCGCGTGTACGAGAGGTAGTTCGGTTTCAGGAACGGGTTCCCATCCCTGCTTGCCGCTTCGCGCAAGCGAGGTTGACTTCTTCGTCTTTGCGGACTTGGCTTCCTTCTCCAATCGCCTGCGATGGTAGGAGACCAGGTCCTGGCTCAAGCCGATACGCTTGGCGATGGATGCGTTCGTCTCCGTAGGGTCCGCGTCGCGGATCGCCTGCTTCATTTGGTCGGTCGTTTTGTTTCCCATCGGTGCAGCCTCCTTCTTCGGTTCGGGCGCTTGCGGGGCGCATTGAGGTTCTGGGGGAGGAATCGGTTGCAGGGCCGGCTGCTGCTCGGCCGGCGGGGGATGCGTGCCGTCGTCGCATGCCGCGCAAAGGTATTCACTTTCAAAGGCAATTACGGCATCGCAGCAAAGGCACGATGTGCAGCGCTTTCCGGGAGGGGAGGATTGAGTCATTTCGATGTGCCTTTCCGAGCGGCCTGCCACTCGATCTTGCAGATCGGGCAGTAGTCCCTCTGTGTGCGGTTGTCACGGCCCCAACCCTTGAGCGCCGCGCCGTGCCGTAATTCACTGCGGGTGAACAGCGTCGCGTCCTCGCCCCCGTTCGGCGGGTAGGTTGTACTGCACAGTTCGCCGTCGCACATCAACTGCATGAGGCATACGAACATCAGCGGCCGCCCTTCTCGCTGTCCTGTTTGGCGTGAAATGCGGAGAGTTCGCGAGGGCCTGACTTGCGCGCTTTGTATGCCTCGGAGTCAAGCCTGGAAACGATACCGTGCACCTGGTGGGACATCTTCTGTGCGGCAGTGCATTGCTCGATCAGTTGGCAGGCGTAGAGCATGTCCGATGGGTGCTTGCGAATCTGCGCCACCTGGTCGAGCGCCCCCTTCAGGGCTTCAGCCGTCTTGTCCAGGCGCAGGTTGATCATGTTGTCGAGCATCTTGCTCATTACTTGCCGGCTTTCTTTGC
>CAIKND010000202.1 GCA_903828675.1 uncultured Acidobacteriaceae bacterium | reverse complement strand
ACGGCGAGAAGGTAGAGGATGGACGGGTCCGGTGTCAGATAGAGGATGGTGTCGACGCCATTTGCAGCGTCGAGAACCTTGCGCAAATCGCCATAGCGGGCCGTGCCTTTGGCCGTTCTCTCGAACTCGATTGCGAAACCTGTGATACGATTGCCGTCGGAAACCTTGACCAAAGCGTCGAAGTCTTTCGAGCATTCGCCGCCATAAACGAGGTTTTGCGAGAGGACTTCCAGCTCCCATTGCCACGATATCAGCACATGGGCAGCGGTCAGCGCCGCGCAGATTTCGGCCAGTTCAACCGAATGGAATACCTGCGATCTGCGCACAATATCCTTGGCCGTCGATGGCAAAGAGACGAGCGCATGGCCACGCAACTCAAGCAATTCGAGTCCCGAGCGTGTAATTGCAAAGACCGGCTCCGGGAGCAACCGGCCACAATCGATGCGCTCGACGAGGCCGTTTCGCTCTAACCGATCGAGCCGCCAGAGCACCGAACGCCGGCAGGTCTCCGGTCCATTGTTGAGCAATAGCGTGCAGATCTGGTCGCAGGTGATGGCGCGGGCGTTACGAATCGTGAGGAGCATCGGAATGTCGCGATCGTCCGAGAGTGCGATAAAGCCGCGCCGGTATCTCATGCGATGCGCTCCGCAACTCCGGTTTCAAGCTCTATCTGGCGGCCATCAGCCGACAGAATCCAACGCCCGAGGTCCGTTTCGATCCAATCCATGGCGCCGATCAGCACCATCGCTTCGTACCGGGCGCCGCGAACACTGACCGAGATGGGCTGAACCCCGTCTGATCTCCATGCGCTGGTTGCGAACGAAATGTGCCCATGCGTACGCTCGTTGAGTGTGACCAGATAGCGATCGGGAGAATTGTTGTTGGCAGGAAGACGAAATAGAAGATGTATCCTGCCGTCAAAGAAGTTCGGCCCCGCGCACTCGAATGTCCTCCCGATCGACCGCAGCGGACGGTCTGGATCGAAGTTGCTCGTCAGGTTGAAGCGGATTTGTCCGGGGAATGCCCAACTCATCCGTAGCCTGCGCCCATACTTGAGCCCTGCCGAGTTAAACCATGCCGCGTTCCGGCGGAAGCAGAAAGGATCGTTCAGGTCGCACGAGTGCGCGGCCCACCAGTTGGTTCCAAGACCAATTATGCGGACGCGCACGGTTTTATGGCCTCAATCAATCCCTGCACGACGGCGCGCGCCTGGAGATTCCGTTCCGGTCCGCGCAACCAGTTGAGGAACCAGATTCGCTCGAACGAAAGTGGCGGCAGCGGGATATTGTTGTCGCGATAGTGCGTGAGCAACTGCCCCAACCGCCCAATCAACACCGCATATTCTCCATCACGCTTCGCGCTTTTGGACAAATCCAGGCGATGAAATGTGGTGATGAACTCCTCCCAGGGACGCCGCTCAGCGGAATCAGCAGAACCTGTATAGTGGCGCCAGAACCTATAGCAAGGACTCGTTCGTCCGAGGTGATCGAGCAGTGTGTCGATCTGCTCACGCGGATCAATTTGATTGTCGGAGTGGTCGGCAATGACCGCCGCAGAGTTGCATTTCGACATCAGTTCAATCGTGGCCGTTGCGAGCAGCAAGTCATTGAACGCTTCGAGCGCCTCAGTTCGCTCCGGTTCGTTGAGCTTCGCGACGCGGTCAAGTTCCGCCTTGACTTCAACAGGCGGTTTCATTCCGCGCAGTCTATAGAAGCACAGAAAGAGTTGCGTGCGCTCGAACGCCAGCGCATAATT
>CAIKND010000201.1 GCA_903828675.1 uncultured Acidobacteriaceae bacterium | reverse complement strand
GATTCGGCCCAGTCTGCAATGCAGAAGGCATCTGACGCTGCCGAACAATATATCCGGATCACTCAGGGAGCGCGAGCTGCGGATGAATACAAGTTGGGAGTATTTCAGGAACGGCCGATAGACCTGTCGAAGCAGTACCAGGACGACAAATTTAAAAAGCTTCCGGATGCGGTGAAGGGGAACTTCGAGAATATTACCGGCGAAAGCGTTATGCCTAAAGACCTGGACCCCACCATTTCAAAGCTGAAACTGTACCAGGCCGAGCAAGAGAAAATCTTGTCATATTGGAAGCAAACTATTTATCTCGCCTCGCTGGACACTCTTGGCGGGGTTCCCCACACAGCCGAAAGTGGCATGGCAATTGGGGGAATGAAGAGTGTTCTGCCCGAACAGCAGAAACGCGTTGAACTCGGCAGATCACTCATAAATACCTTGGGCGAAGAGAAGGCTGCATACGATGCTGTCACGAAGGCGATGGGAGCACAGATCGATGCTGACAAGCCTGGAACCAGCGATCAGCAGCAGGCGGTGGCTAAAAGGAAAGAGACAGACGCCGCGCTTCGTGCGCTGGACGAAAAGGCGCTAGAGTCTCAGCTTTCGGGAATTGATTTACTGGAGGCACAGCGGAAGTACGCTGAGAGCGAATGGGTTGAGCAGCATGGGGCGTCTACGCGGGCTATGGCGGACATCGATGCCGAGTACCACCGGAAAGAAGCCGACTTTACAAGCAAGCAAGCCGATGAGGCGAAGAAGAAGGACGCCACCATAGCCGATGCGCAGCGGCTGTTTGATCAGGAGATGCAGCAGATCGGGAAGAAGTCGGACGACGAACAAGTGCAGGGATATGCGCGAATCGCGGCTGAGGCAGACCGAACAATTGCGACCATTCAGGCGGATTACGACAAGCTCGCCAGGACCGCAGGCATTTCCGCTGAACTGCTAGAGAAGGGTCAGCAAAATGCGGCAGCGGAAACTGTCAATGTGCATCAAAACGCTACCAGCCAGATGGAGCAGCTCTACGCCAGATCGATGCAGCAAATAGCCAAAGAGGAAGAACAGGCCGCACGCTTGATGCTGCCTGAATGGCAGCAATCGAACATGGCAATTGAGGATGCCTGGCAGGACCGGGTTCGGGCTATCGACGAATACGAGGACCAGCAACTCTCTCACGTCAAGGGGAATGCTGACGCCACGGTGATGATCGAAAAGGATGCGAACTCCAAACGGCTGGCATCCGACCTCCTTCTGAATGCCCAGATGCAGAAGAACGCTGCCGAGACCCGCGACAAGCTCGCATCCGGACTCAGCCAAATGTTCAGCAACCCTGCACAGTTTATCGAGAAGCGGGCGATGGATTTGGCGGCAGAGATGATGGCCACCGACCTCATGGCCTATTTCAAAAACAAGGGCGCAGGCAGCGGCATTCTTCAGTGGCTTTTCGGTATGGGTCCCGAGATGAGCATGAGCACGAATCCAGGTGACCAGCTCAGCAGTGTCTTCGGCGGCTCTCACGCTACTTCGACAAACTCGGGGATGATGCTCAACACTGCCGGCACGACGCTGATGGACGCGGGCAACATCCAACTTGCGGCTGCGAACGGTCTGCTAAGCGCGGCTACGGCGTTGCAGTCCGCGGCCGCCACGTCGAGCTTCAGCGGTGGGACCGCGGGCATGGGGTCACTTGGTGGCAGTTTCAGCGATATGCCCGATGCCACCGGCATGGCGTCTGGTTTCTCCGGTACCGGAACTTCGATGGATGCAGGCGGCAACAGTATTATTGACGCGTCGAGCCTGATGCCGGCCGGATCGGGTGAGAGTTCTTCAATAACCCCGGCCATGACGGCTGCTGAATCTTTCGGTTCGACGGCTGGGACGGTCGGTAAGTGGGCCGGTGCGGCCGGCGGTGCTCTGACCGCAGGAATCGGCATCTATTCGGCCTATGAGAACTCCGATCCCGCGTCGGGCATGTTGACCGGAGCGATGGGCGGCGTGGAGATCGGCTCAATGTTTGGCCCGATGGGCATGGCGGTTGGTGGAATCATCGGCGGCGTGGCTGGCCTGCTGGCCGGCGTGTTCGGCGATCAGGGTAAAGGCAAGGCCGAGGACTTCGACAAGAATACGGTGCAACCGGGCATCGCCAAGGAGATTCAGGACTTCGAATCGGGCCGTGCTGGGTACAACTCTGCTTCGAAGGAAATCGCCGCGTTGCTGACCTCAGCCAAGGATCAGACATCCTCATGGGGCAGCGGAGCGCGGAGCTACTTCAGCAGCCATATTCAGCCAGAGATAGAGGTTGCAAACTCAACTCTCCAACAGCAGGAGAAGGGCGGTCGTAGCCTGGTGACGATGAGCGCGGCGCAATACCACACCGGTGGCTGGGTGGGTGACTTTGGAGACTTCGGTACTGGACCTGGCGAGGGATTCGCCAAGCTGCTGGCCGAGGAATTCGTTGTACAGCCTATGGCCGCCCGCGCTCACGCGCCGCTGCTAAGTGCGATCAACGCGGGCAATGTGAGCTACTCACGGACTCCGCAAGCAATGATGCCAGCCTCCGGAGGTAGCGGAGCAACGGTGAACCTGACCATCAAGGCGATTGACTCGAAGGACGTTGCCCGTTGGGCCGCAGCCGGTGGCGGCCGCGATCTGATTGCCGCACTCAACCAGGCGCAACGCCAGTACAGCGGCGTGGGGAGGGGATAGTGTCGCAACTCGACGTTCTTAACCTGACACCGACGCACCCACTGAATCCCAACTACGCGTTTGCCAAGAAGCGCCCGATTTCGCACCTTAGCGCAAAGGCAAACCACGGCGCTCCATATATGCGCGACGTGACCGACATTCTGCACCAGTTCGTCTTCAGTTGGAATGACAAGTTGGCTGCGGATGCCCGAAAGCTGAAGCGCTACTACGAGCAATATCGCAAGGGGTTCTTCACCTATATAGATCATGAGGGCGGAGGCCGCGAGTTTGTTGGCAGGTTTTCAACGCCGGTTGAACCTTCTCCACTGTCCCATAACCATTGGAGCATCCAGCAGATCGTCTTCGACGAGATCCCAGGCCTCCCCATGCGCAACTATCCGAGTGACTGGGCTCAGGATGCGATCTGGGAACTGGCCGTAAATGACTTCGGAAATCGCATGGTCGCGGCCGCCTCGGGAACGTGGGTTCTGGTTGCGGACGCCAACGCGAAGACCGGTTTCCACTTTGAGAACGCCGGCATCGCGATAACCGACACCGCGACCTATGTGTACCTGGGATACGGCTTTCAGTTCTGGGCGCCTTCCGGACCCGCGTATGGTCAGGCCCAGTTGATTCTCGATGGCGCGGTCATAGGGACCGTGGACTTCTATTCGGCAGCGACTAAACCATCGTCAGCTCTTTTTACGCTGAAAAACGTGGTTGCGGGCCAGCACGTTCTTTCGCTTCAACCTCTGCATACCAAGAATGCCGCGAGCAGCGGGTACACCGTTCTCTGGGACGCGCTCTGGGTGATGATCTAGCCATGCCATATCCCTACGGCTCCGAGTTGATCCAGATCATGTCTTCAAAGACTGGCCCTGCTCCGGTGTGCCTGCTGGATGTTGTGGCTACTGATGGAACCAGCTATCACTGGGCGAGCAAGGAACTGGACGTCACTCCCGTCTACACAGGGACGCGCCCGGCATGGGCCTTGGGCCTGGCTAATCCCCCTGCAAACTACGACACCCACTATTTCCCGTGGTTGTTGAGCGCGAGCGGCTTTCAGCAGTCGCGTTCAATGCAGTCTTCGCAGGCGACGATCTCGGTGCAGAACATCAGCGGCAACACGCTGCAGCGCGACCTGGCGGGCTTGTTGACCGCCCGTACCTTCGAGGGGGCGATCTTCGCTTTTCGTGAGTGGAACCTGCTGGCGCAGTGCGCTGAGTTTGAGCAGCACGGTCGCCTGACAGTGGTATCTACCTCGGAAGGTCAATGCCAGTTCGGAGCAAACCCGCTTCTCAATCCGAACGATTACGACGGCAATCCTTACTCCTACTCGGAAACCTGCCAGTGGAGGTTCGGAAGCCCTCAATGCGGATCGACACCA
The DNA here is from genome assembly GCA_903828675.1 of uncultured Acidobacteriaceae bacterium. Classification (GTDB taxonomy): domain Bacteria; phylum Acidobacteriota; class Terriglobia; order Terriglobales; family Acidobacteriaceae; genus Telmatobacter. The sequence goes on along the minus strand of CAIKND010000201.1, from coordinate 2,593 downwards.
GGCAACGATGCCGCCTTTGGAGCGCCTTGCTCTAACACCTATGTCACATGCCACCAGCGCAATCTATTCGGCGGCGTGCTGAACACGGTGGTTTTCCCGCAGACTCCCAGCGTGGCTAACATCAGCGCCAACCAGGTGCAATACAGGAGGCTCGTCTAGTGCCATCCGGCGACATCTCCGTTGCAAATATCGGCACACCCTGGCCGCTGGCATACGGGCCGTTCCGCGCGACCGGAATGCGCCTGATCGACTTCACCGTTGCTCCTACGGTTGCGGTCCCGGTTGGCACCTTTCCAGCTAACTTGCAGATAGGCATGTGGGACCTGGGCGAAGGAGAACTCGACGGTCCGAACGCGCTCTGGATCAACGACGCTTTGCAGTTCGCCTTTGACTCAAACGGCAACACGATGGGCACGTCGCTGGTAGGCGTAATTCCATCCGACAAGACCAATACTCCCACCCTCTCCGCCTTCTGGTTCCATTCGGGGTGCGATGCGCCAATCGGAAGTTCCGCAGGCTCGTCCGGTACGACTCAATCCATCGATCCGCTGTGGACCTATATAGGTAGCCTCGTCACGCCCTTGTGCTACTCGCGGCGGGCATACTATGCAATTGGTTGGACCGCTGCCACAACGGATGATTCCGAGTTAGCTCCCCTGGGAGACTTTCGCGGGATGCGGTGCCGGACATTTGATGCGGCCGGGAATTACGTCAGCTACAAATACACGACGAACCCCATCTGGCATGCTGTCGATCTTATCCTTCGCCGAGCGATCAAGCCGGAGTACGCTATCCCTCAGGGCGGAATTCCCGATGCTTTGACGGCTGCTGAGAGCGCTCGATTCAACTGGCTATCTATCTACGCCGCCGCCGCTTACTGCGATCAGACGCTCGCGAATGGTTTGCCCAGGTTCTCAGGAAGCTATGTATTTGCTGCCGGATCGACATTGGGAGCCATGCTGGAACAAGTCATGCTCTGCTGCCGTGGGTACTGGTTCGATGACGGCATTCAGATCTATATGTTTATCGATCAGCCGCGCGCCTCGACCTTCCTGGTCTCTGCCCAGCATCTCGCGCCTGGATCATTTGAGGCAGATGATACTCAGGTTAGCCAGGCCGCTAATCGTTACTCGGCTAAGTTTCTTGAGCTTGGGCTTCCCGCTGTATCGGCAATCTCGACCATCTCGCGCACGGCCACCCAGGTGACCATACGTACAACGGCTCCGAACCCATGCGCGGTGGGTGACATCATCAGTTGTGGCGGCGTTGCAAATACCAGCTTCAACGCGGCCTACGGAGTGAGCGCCACCCCAACAACTACGGAAGTGGACGTAACGATCACTGGCGGCGTTGCGGCGTCGAGCGTCGGTGGGTCGATAGGCTACATTCAGTCGAGGTTCAGCCAGCGCACTCCCGAGATATCGCACTTCCAGCACCAGCTCGCCCAGGGGCAGATACTGCCGCCTGGAACGGCGGGCACACGCCTGAAGAGAATCAAGGTCAGCTATGACCTGGCCAGCATGACTTACGACCAGGCGATGCGGTTGCTGCAATATGAAATCTACCGTGACCTGGGGCTTGACCAATCACCGTATCTGCCACCCTGGAAGGTGACTCTTAGTTTGTTCTCAGAGAGTGTCGATGGTGCCATGCGGGCATTGAAGGCACAGTTGCCTGGGGACGTCATCACTCTTGACCCGTCAGTCTTCTACGAGTTTGCCGGTGACTATGAGATTATGGAGCGCGATCTCAGCTTCTTCCAGCAGGAGGTCGAGGATTCTACAGACGGAAGTTTTGCTCATCCGTCCGGCCGCTCCGGAGGGCTCGTTCGCGGAACCGACTCGGGGTCAGGGTTGTTGAAGCTCGTGCTCCGCAGCTTTAACCCGAGCGCGACGATTTTCACCGATGTTTCGGTCGCGGGAAATGGTAGCTTTGCCACCGTCCCAGGGCAGCTTCCATATGGCGGCGGTGGGGGTGGGGTAATCGGTTCTGCGGCAACTCTGACAGTAAGCACCGCCTCATCAGGTGTTGTCACTGCATCGTGGACTGCTCTCTCAGTAACGCTAACTAGCGGGACCGTCCTGAGTTATCCAGTCGGAAGCGCGACGAATTGCGCAGACCTGTTCGGTTCGCTGGGGGCAATTGCGCCAAGATCGGGGTGCTTTCTGTTCGTTAAGGACATCGGCGCGACCGGGGGAGCCGGCAAGGTATTTGTGGGGTTCGGCGACCCCTATTCCCCCGGTGCGCCTCCCAATTTAGTGGTCAGTTTGGTGAGCTTCGTGACTCCTGCCCAGCCAGCCTCGGGTCAGCCACCCAACGTCGCTACATACACGATCTACTAGATGTTTACCAAAGTGGCAACAGTTGGGCTGGTTTTCAGCTTCGGGAGGGTTGGCTTATTCTGGACCAGTGCAGCGTAATTCCTGTATTCAGTGCAGCCCAATTTCTGCAGCTACACGTTCATAAGAAGTTCCAGCCGATCAATGGGCGTTACAATAGATTCCCAGCGGAGCTCAGGCGCTTGTCCCGGCTGTGTCATCGACCAAGTCAGGCCGCTTGAGTAGCCGGCGGCGGTCCCTCCAACAAAGGGAGG
>CAIKND010000200.1 GCA_903828675.1 uncultured Acidobacteriaceae bacterium | reverse complement strand
GGTGAACCGGGAGATGAAGTTCAGATGGACAGTGCCGGTGGGCCCGTTGCGCTGCTTGGCAACAATGATCTCTGACTTGGCTCTATCCTTCTCGGACATCTCTTCATCGCGGTTGTAATAGGCCTCGCGGTGGATGAAGGCGACAACGTCAGCGTCCTGCTCGATGGAACCGGATTCGCGCAGATCGCTGAGTAGGGGGCGCTTGTCTTCACCGCGGCGCTCACTGGCGCGGGAGAGTTGCGACAGGGCTACGACAGGCACATCCAGTTCCTTCGATAGCGCTTTCAGACCGCGGGAGATGGCCGAGACCTCCTGGGTGCGGTTCTCATAATTTTTGCGACCGGACGAAGGCACTGTAGCGGACATTAGCTGCAGGTAGTCCACGACGATGAGGTCCAGGCCGCCGGCGTTCTGTTTGAGCCGTCGCGCCTTGGCCCGCATCTCGGCCAACGAAATACCGGCCGAATCGTCAATGAACAGGCGCGCCTCAACCAATTGGCTCAACGCATTCTGTAGCTTGTCGTGGTCCTCGCGGCCCAGGAAGCCGGTTTGCAGCTTGCGTTGGTCTACCCACGCCTCGGATGCCAACATGCGGCGCAAGAGCGATTCCTTGCTCATTTCCAGGCTGAAGACGGCTACAGTGGCCTGGCCGCGAATCGCCGCGTTTTGGGCAATGTTGATAGCCATCGCGGTCTTGCCCATCGAGGGGCGGGCAGCAATGATGATGAGCTCGCCCTTCTGCAGACCGCTGGTCATGCGGTCCAGTTCGGTAAAGCCGGTGGCCAGGCCGGTTACTTCACGGCTTTGCTTGTAGAGGTTGTCGATGGAGCCGAAGGAGTTTTCGACGATCTGGTGCAGGCTTTGGAAGCCCTGGGTGAGGCCCTTTTCGCTGACCTCCAGCAGTTTGGCCTCGGTTTCGTCCAATACCCCGATGGCTGTTTCGCTCTGGTCGGCGGCGCGGGCAATGGCCGAGGAGCAAATGAGCATGAGCCGGCGCAGCATGCTCTTGTCCTTGACGATCCGGATGTACTCCTCAATGACCGGGCGCCGTGGCAAACCCTCGGTGAGCGAGAAGAGATAGGCCCGGCCGCCGACCGCATCGAGTTCCTTGTAACGGTCCAGCTCGTTGGCCAGGGTCACAATGTCGACGGCGCGCTGAGCGTCCATCAATTCACTCATGCGCAAGAAGATACGGCTATGCGAGTCGAGGGAGAAATCGTCGGATTCGAGCTTTTCCGCCGCTTCGGCGTGGGCCGCATTGTCCAGGAGAATGGCGCCGAGGATGGTCTTTTCGGCGTCTACGTTCGCCGGCAGTCCAGCGTCGAGGGTCAGATCGGGGATCCCGGCCATATTCCTCTCCATATCTTACGAGGTAGCAGCAACACAGCAGCAGGGTGTGGGGCATCGAGTAAAACGCCGCCTGCCAGCCTCGCACACCCCATCGTCGTGGTGCAAGATACCTCAAAAGATTGACGATAAATCGTCTTTCTCGTCGCTGGTGACGGCCGCGCTGTTCTCGGCAGCCGAGCCGTTGGTAGCTCCGGGCACTGCCGTCGCGCCCGCGTGAGGCTCCGGTGCCGGCGTGAGCAGCGAGATGTCCGTCACGATGATATCGGTCCTGTACCGCTTCTGGCCTGTCTGCTTGTCCTCCCAGCTGGAGGTAGTCAGGCGTCCGTCAAAGAGGACCCGGTCGCCCTTGTGAACACGATCGCGCACCACCTCGGCCAGCTTGTCGAAAGCGACGACATTGTGCCACGAG
>CAIKND010000199.1 GCA_903828675.1 uncultured Acidobacteriaceae bacterium | reverse complement strand
CGGCCTCCAGGCCGGCTGTCGTGCGGGTTTCCTGACCCGCACATTGCTGATGGCGGCGTGGACGCCGCCAGTACAGCCGGTCTAGAGACCGGCGCTACTTATTTGCGGATAAGTTCTTAATGTTCTAAGGAGAGAACCGTGTCGTCCAGAGATTCACTGCATGCAACGGCTGAGCCGGCTGCATCTACCGAAATCAAAACACACGTTCCGTGTCCCGAGTGCGGATACGAAATGCGCCGCGCCGAGCGAAAGGGCTTTCTGCAGAGGATTGTGTACTCGTTCTTTGGTTATTATCCCTGGCAATGTCCGCTTTGCAAGGGACACTTCATGTTGAAGAGACGGCGGCGGCGCAGGAGTTCCTCAAGTCACAAGCATCACAGCCATTAGATTGATGGACCAAAAGCAATTCCAGAATTGGTAAACCTCGAAGGCAATGCACAAAATCGACGCGACCCATCCGGTAGCAGTGACCTCGCATCAATTCTGCCACGGTACGGTAATCCTGGCATTGCTCTCAGGGCCAATCCACCAGAAGCAGCAATAGATCCTGTAAGGCTGAAGAAGTTCACTCCCCCAAGCGCCTGTCCTGTCTCGCCTGCAGATGGCTGAGCGTACTCCTACCTTCGGAAGAAGTTTTTTGCCAGAAACACTACGTTTGCAGGCCGCTCAGCCAGTCGCCTCATAAAGTAGGGGTACCATTCGCTGCCAAAGGGGATGTAAACTCGCACATTGTAGCCTTCGCTGACCAGCTTGCGCTGCAGGTCTCGGCGAATTCCGTAGAGCATTTGAAACTCAAACCGGCTGGGCACAATTCCATGCTGGGCTGAAAATGATTTGATCTCGAGGATCACGGCTTCGTCATGTGTGGCCAACCCGTGATAGAGCGGGCTGTCGAGCAGCATGCAACTAAGCCGGATGAAGTTCGCATCCACTTCTCCCTTGTTCGGAAAAGCCACCTCCGCGGACTCGTTGTATGCTCCCTTGCACAGCCTGACACGGATGCCGTCGGCCAGCAATTGTTCAACATCGGCCTGGGAGCGATAAAGATAGGCCTGAATCACCACTCCAACTACTCCGCGCAAGTCGGGCCTCGCATTCAGACGCCGCACGATGTCCAGCGTAATCTGCGTCAGACGAGAATCTTCCATGTCGATACGGACGAAGCTGCCCGTTTCCTGAGCATGTTTCACCAGGCCGCTCACGATGTTCTCGGCAAGTTCCGGTGACAGTTCCAGCCCCATCTGCGTCAGTTTCACGCTGATGTTGGCGTTGAGCTTGCGTATCGCGATCATGTCCAGCAGTTGGTGGTAGACTTCAGCGGCCTTGTGGGCCTCGTTCTCTGAGGTGACACTCTCGCCGAGAGAATCCAACGTTACCGCCAGACCCTCACGATTGACAGCCTCAGCCACACGCAGGGCGTCAAACGGCTCCATGCCCGCAATAAAGCGGGAACTGAGGCGGATGCCAGTGTTTGAACTTTCGCAGAAACGACGCAGGGAACGCATACGGGAAAGTGCAAGAAAAGCAGAACGCAATACGGGCATTGGACTGCACCTTGTGGGAGACAGGGTTGCTTGTAGTCATCTCCCAGCAGACTAGTTTCGCACAACGGCCCCAACTGCGAAATACAAACTTATCCGATCGCGCACGATAGTTTTCGCACCGCCGCAATTCAGATCCCAGCCATTCCCCAGAGGAACTTTCGCCGCTCCATCTTGCCCCTCTCGCCCAATCTGCTCTACCGCACCTGGTAAATCGCGCTGCCATGAGCGGGCAAGGCCACGCTGATTTCCTTCGACTCCTTCGTGATTGAATCGTCCCAGGCATTCTGGGCGGAGTGTTTGGCGCTGTCCAGGCCAAGTAGCTTCCAGGTTGTACGCAACGTAGCCGGCTTTTCGTCCAGATTGAAGAAGCCGAAGTACTCCGTATAGCCTCTCGCCCCAGGTTCGTTGATTGTCGCGCGCCAGACCCGGGCATTTTCAAATCCTGCCCCAAGAGTTGAGGTGTCGACCGGACGGCTGTAGGATGCATTCTGGTTCATGAACAGCACGGTTTGATTGGTCACAAGCCCGTGCGTAAATTCGTCCAACTTGACCAAATTCGCTCCCAGAATCAGCGGCGACCGCGTGATAGCCCACAGCGCGAACTCTGTTCGCTGCTCGTCGTGCGTCTCGCGGGACTGGCGCGCTTCGCCCCACCCAGGGTGCGGCCCCAGCCAACCCCACGGAAGCATATCCGGGTCCGGCCAGTTGTCCGGCCGCGTATACGGGAACCACTTGGCCAGCCGATCGAACTCGTCCCTGATGCTGAATGGAAACTCTGTGTCTCCCGCCTTGTGCGCCGCACTCCACACGTCCCAGTGGTCGTCGGTAATCCGCCACATCTGCGCATACTGGCCCACGGCCATAGCGTTTTTCAGATTCGTCGGTCCCGGCGAGAGGCTCAGCACAATCGGCCGCCCTGTCTTTTTGATCGCCTCGGCAATCTGCCGTATCTCGGTTGGCCGGTAAGGGTGGTCGCTGATGCAGTCCACCTTGATGAAGTCCAGCCCCCACCCGGCGTAGAGCTTCATCATTGAGTCGTAATAGGCCTGTCCGGCTGCATTGTCCTTGATGCCCCAGTTGCCGTCGTCCCATGGGCAGGGGCTTGTCTCATCGGAGGCATCGACGGCATGAAATCTGGTTCCGGCAATAGGCAGGTTGTCCTTGACCACCTGGCGCGGAATCCCACGCACAATATGAATTCCGAACTTCAGTCCTTGCTTGTGGACCCAGTCGGCCAGCGGCTTGAACCCGGCGCCATCCGCCGAAGAAGGGAACCGGTTCAGGACGGGAATCAGAATCCCGTTTCCGTCCCATAAATATTTCTTCTGTTCCACGGTCTTGGCGAAGGGATCCTCCATGTACCACCCCTCGTCAATCACCGCATACTTCCACCCGAACTGCTCCACCTCCGCCAGAACGGAGGTGTTGGCTTTGAAGTCGGCTTCGTCGATGGTCAGCCCATACGCATCCCAGCTATTCCAGCCCATCGGCGGCGTCGGAGCCAATGTTTGTGCGTGCGTTAGAGTAGCGGCAAGAATCACAACGGCAGCGATAGAGGCGAGAAAAGAAATAGTACGGGACATGGGTAAACGTATAGCACAAACTGCTCCGGTCCCGCTCTCGATCACTCGGTAGCGAAAGTCGGACGGTCACAGAATCGCCCGTCTGATCTCTGATCTATGCGCTATGCAAATCTCACCCGGTAACTCTGCTTCGCCTCCAGTTTCACGGCGACACTGCCATCGGCAAGCTCCCGCAGTGGGACCTCACCTCCAGCGGAGACGCTGCGAATCTTCTGACCTGCCGGCACGCGCAGGCGATATTCACTAGCGAACTCGGGCCGAACCGCCGCCGCCACTGCCTTGCCATGCTCCCAGCGCAAATCCACTTCGACAGCACCGCGCGCCTTCAGCCCTTTCACCTCGCCCTCAGCCCACGCCGCGGGTAACGCAGGCAGCAGGTCGATGACGCCGGTGTGGCTCTGCATTAGCATCTCCGCTATCGCGGCGGTGGTCCCGAAGTTCCCGTCAATCTGGAAGATCGATGTCTTCCCAGCTGGGTGCGTGTCGAACAGATTCAGATTGGTGCTGTGCTGCATAAGCATGCTGAGCGATTCCCACGCCTTGTCGCCATCGCCCAGGCGCGACCAGAACCCGATGGCCCAGGAGCGGCTCCAGCCCGTGTACGCGCCGCCCGCAGCCAACCGGCGCTCCAGTGATATGCGAGCGGCTTTGGCAAGCTCCGGCGTCCCCCGTGGCGTAATCTCCGCACCCGGATATAGCGGATAGAGATGCGACATGTGCCGCTGCCCCGGCGTGCTTTCGTCGAAGTCAACGGCCCACTCCTGCAACTGCCCGTGCTTGCCGATCTGATAAGGCAGCAGCCGCGCGCGCGCCGCTTCGAGCTTGGCCGCAAACTCCGCATCGATCCCCAGCGTCTTCGCCGACTCCATGCAGTTCGTAAACAACTCCCTGATAAGCGCCATGTCCATGGTGCAGCCCGCGCTCGTCATGGCCCGCTTGCCGTCTGGAGCCATGAAGTCATTTTCTGTGGACTCGGATGGACAGGTCGTCAAATGCCCGTTGCCGTCCTCGATCAGCCACGCCAGGCAGAACTCCGCAGACCCTTTCATCACCGGATAGGCCTTGGCGCTCAGAAACTCCCTGTCCCGCGTGAACAAGTAATGCTCGTAAAGATGCGCGCAGAGCCACGGCCCGCTCATGCACCAGTTGGCCCAGGTTGGCTGGCCTACGCCCATGCCCACCGGGTTCGCCGTTCTCCAGATGTCGATGTTGTGGTGCGTCACCCAACCCGGCAGCCCGTAGGTCTCCTGGGCCGCTCGCGCGCCGGTCTTGCTCAAGTCCCGAACCAGAGTCATAAGCGGTTCCGTCAGATCGCTTAGATTGCAGGTTTCCGCCGGCCAGTAGTTCATCTGGATATTGATGTTCGACGTCCAGTTCGAGCTCCACGGCGGCTGCACCTGGTAGTTCCAAATTCCCTGTAAATTCGCAGGCTGCGTCCCAGGGCGCGAACTGGAAATCAGCAGATACCGCCCATACTGGAAGTACAACGCCAGCAGCGACGGATCCGGCGCGGCAGCGAACTTGGCAAGCCTCTCATCGGTCGGCTGCGACGCGGCCCCTTCCACCCCGAGCTTCAATGAAACCCGCTCGAACAACTTTCGGTAGTCCGCCTCGTGCCGTTCCCGCAGCGCGGTGTAACTCTGCTTCAAGGCGGCGTCCAGTTGCCTCCCCGCGCGCGCACTGATTTCAACCTGCGCCGTATCCGGCTTTTGATCGAAGCCGCGATAGCCCGTGGCCGCGGTCACAATCACCGTGCATACCGCTGCGCCCTCGATCACCAGTTTGTTCCCCTGCGCGGCAATTCGCCCGCCTTCAACCCGTGCCTCCACCGCAGCGGCGTAGTACATCCCTTCGCCGGGCGCATCTGACAACACCACCGGATTTTCGCTGCCAGGATGCCCAGCCCCGGCAATATGCTTGGCAGCCTTGCCGGTGAGTAGCAGGCGATTGCCGCCCACGGCCTCAACCGTCTTCACCAGCGGTCCATCCAGCCAAATGGTGGCATTCAAAGCGCCCGGCTTGCTGGCTGAAACACGCAGCACAATCGCCTGGTCCGGCGCGGAAGAAAACGCCTTCCGCTCAAACTCCACTTCACCGACTTGATATCGCGTCCCTGCTATTGCAGATGCCAGGTCAAGTTCACGGCGATATTCCGTCACGCTGCCGGTGTGCATGCAATCGACATGCAAGCTCCCCATCACCTGGTAAGCCTCGGCAAAAAGCCCCTGCATTCTTTGGCACAGCTCGTCGGCCTTGTGATAGTCCTTCTCCACCATCACAGCCTGCCGCACCGCCGCCAGGTACTCCTTCGCATGCAGGTTGTTTCCATCCACCGGCAGCCCCGACCACAGGGTGTCTTCGTTCAGTTGCAGCGTCTCTTTCGCGGGGTCGGTTGGCGCCGGGCCAGTCTCATGATCTGACCTGGGGTCTTTAGGATCGGCGGGCGCCACCGCTCCGCCGCCATATACCATCGCTCCCAGCCGCCCGTTGCCGATCGGCAGCGCATCCACCCATTGCGACGCAGGCTTCGTGTACCACAGCTTCAGGTTGCCGGGCTCGCCATGCGCGGCCTCAGCCAATCCAAAGCGGCTGCCAAGTGACAGGGTTCCGGCAACGGTGGAGGCGGTAACGATAAAGCGGCGGCGCGTGAAACGGCCCATGGGGTATTTCCTTTCGTGAAACAGGGAACTGGCTGAAAGCAAATCTAAGCAACGGGCAATTGTATCGAACCGCCTGCCCCCCCTATCCGCGCACTTACAATTACGGCCATGAAGCTGCTTCCGCTCACCCGTCGCGAGTTTTTGCAAACCACAGCCGCAGCCGGCTCGCTTGCCGCACTTGCCCATGTCGTTCCCACCCGCCTCTGGTCTCAGGGCGCAGTTTCTGACCCGGTCCCCGCCTGGGCATCCAAGCCGATGCGCTGGATGCAGCTCACACTCGTTGAAGACGACCCCATCCACTACGACCCAGCCTTCTGGCTCGACTACTGCAAGCGCACCCGGTCTGACGGTGTCTGCCTTAGCGGAGGCGGATGCGTCGCCTACTACCCCACTGAGATTCCGTTTCACCATCGCAGCGCCTGGCTCGGCGACCGCGACGTTCTTGGCGAACTCATCGATGGCTGCCGCAAACTCGACATGACCATCTTGGTCCGTACCGATCCGCATGCCACCTACGACGACGCCAAGGCCGCCCATCCTGACTGGATCGCTGTCGATGCTGAAGGCAAGCCGCGCCGCCACTGGGCATCTCCTGAGATGTGGGTCACCTGCGCTTTCGGCCCTTACAATTTCGACTTCATGACCGATGTGCACAAGGAGATCATGACGCGCTATCGCGTCGATGGGCTCTTTCACAACCGCTGGGATGGCAACGGCATCTGCTATTGCGTCCACTGTATTGAGAACTTCCGCGCTGCCACCGGACTCGACCTTCCCCGATCGAAAGACGCCAAAGACCCCACCCATCGCGCCTGGCAGCAGTGGCGTCAGCAGCGTCTTTTGAGCCTTTTGGACCTCTGGAATACCTCTATTCGCGCCATCAACCCCAACTCCCACGACGTGCCCAACGGCGGCAACGTGGCCCTCAATACCATCGACGCTCTTGAAATCACCCGCCGCGCTCCCATGCTCGTCGCCGACCGCCAGGCGCGCAGCGGTCTCGCCGCCCCGTGGCTCATCGGCAAGGTCGCCAAGGAGTACCGTGCCGTGGTCGGCGACAAGCCCGTCATTGGCCTGTTCGGCGTTGGCCTGGAAGAGCAATACCGTTGGAAGGACAGCGTAACCAGTAGCGCTGAGATTCGAATCTGGGTTTTCGACGCCATCGCCAATGGCATGAGGCCCTGGTGCAGCAAATTCTCAGGCGTCCTGCACGACGAGCGCTGGCTGGCCGGCGTGGAAGACATCTACCTGTGGGCGGAGGAGAACCAGCACTACCTGACCCACCAAGAACCCCTGGCGCGCATAGGCGTTGTCTACTCACAGCAGACCGCTTGGTACTATGGCGGCGAGCAGGCTGAGGCCAAGGTCGAGAACTACGCTTTGGGCTGGTACCAGGCCCTGGTCGAGTCGCGCATCCCGTTTGAAATGGTGCACGACAAGCTACTCGACCCCGCCCACCTGTCCCGCTTCAAGACTCTTATCCTGCCGAACATCGCCGTGCTCAGCGATGCGCAATGCGAACAGCTTCGCGCCTTTGCCGCCGCCGGAGGCAGCCTGATCGCCACTCACGAAACCAGCCTCTACGACGAGTCCGGCGCGCGCCGCAGGAACTTCGCTCTTGCCGATGTTTTCGGCGTCGACTTCGCCGGCAAGTCCGAAGGCCCCATGCAAAACTCCTACATTCGCCTTGAGCATCAGGCCCTTGGGCGTCATCCGCTCTTTGCCGGCCTTGAAGACGCACCGCGCGTGATCAACGGAGTCAGCCGCCTTGAAGTGACACCCCGCCAGCCGTTCCCTGAAACCCCTTTCACCCTCGTCCCCAGCTACCCCGACCTGCCCATGGAGAAGGTGTACCCCCGCGTGGAGAAAACAGATATCTCCTGCCTGTATCTTCGCCGGCAAGGAGCTGGCCGCGTCGCCTACTTCCCGTTCGATATCGACCGTACCTTTTGGGAAGTGCTTTCAGCCGACCACCTCAAAATAATGCGCAACACCGTTCACTGGGCCAACCATGAAGCGCCGGTCTTTGAGGTCGAAGGCCCCGGCCTGCTCGATGTCACAGCGTGGCGCAACGCCGGTTCCATCACCGTGCATCTCGTTAACCTCACCAATCCCATGACGATGAAAGGCCCCTACCGCGACTTCTATCCCGTCGGCGCGCAAAGGGTCAAGCTGAGCCTGCCCGCCGATGTTCAGGTCAAACAGGCGCACCTGCTGGTTGCCGGAAAGACCATCCCCATGGAACGTTCCGACAATGTACTCACCGTTACGGTGCCTTCCATTCTCGATCACGAGGTTGTCGCCTTCGACCTCTAATGTCCTGAGTCAAAAGTTCGCATCACACTTGCACTGTCATCTTGAGCATCTTTACTCGCGGCAGCGCGTTACGTCCGGGGACGAACAGCCGCCGTCTACCTCGCAACGAAGCCCCGTGCCCCATCCATTCCGCGTTCTTTGCGAAATGGGTGGGACAGAACAACACTTAACTGGACCGTTCATTAGGAGCGTAGTCTGGCAGGCTTTTTGGCCAAACGGAGTCGAAAGATCTGCGGTTTCGATGTCCTGTTGATGCCACGAACTTCTGACTCGCCACCCTCGTTGCCAGATCAACGCGGGCTGCGGCCCCAGAGTGAACGTCGGCAAATGCCCGCTGGCTGACCGGCTTCGACCGGCCCCGCATGCAGCAAGATATCCAGTTAGCAGGTGCGTACTTACAGCTCGCGCGTTTTCGGTTTTGGCATAGACGATTAATTTGAAAAATAGTTTACCGATCGCCACAAATTTCTGCATAATATCTGAAACCAATTGCCCTAAAAAGCGTTGAGCGGCGCAAGCAAGCGTTAACTGCCGGATGGGAAGCTCTCCCGGCACGAATAATTTTTATTCCCTAGAATAGGGGTACAGCCTTATGTGTGGAATCCTGGGCTACACGCACATCTCGCGAGGGCTCCCTCCAGGTGTTCTATCTGCCGGACTTGCCGCGCTGATCCACCGCGGACCTGACCAGCAGGGCAGTTTCACCTCCCCTCACGTCTCCCTCGGCGCAACTCGCCTCCGCATTGTCGATCTCGATGGCGGCGACCAGCCCATGCAGAGCCGCGACCGCGACACCGTCATCGCCTTCAACGGTGAAATCTACAACCATCGCGAACTCCGCGCCGAGCTTGAATCCCTGGGAGCTTCCTTCCAGACCCGCTGCGATACTGAAGTCGTCCTCAATGCCTTCCTCCACTGGGGGCCGGCCTGTTTTGCGCGCCTGCGCGGCATGTTTGCCGTGGCCATCTGGGTCGAGTCCGAGCGCCGTCTTATTCTGGTCCGCGACCGCATGGGCATCAAGCCGCTCTATTACCGCCTTCACGACGGCGAGCTATGTTTCGGGTCTGAACTCAAATGCATCTTCGCTAACCCCGATGTTCCGCGCCGCATTGACCTTGCCGGGCTCAATTGCTTTCTAAGTCTCAACTACGTTCCTGGCCCCCTCACGCTGGTCGAAGGCATCACCAAACTCATGCCCGGGTGCCTGCTCGATTGGCAATTTGGGCGCGTCACCATCGGTTCCTATGTGCCACCCACAGCCAAAGCTCCCGCGCCAGGCTCCCTGGGCGAAGCCTGTGAAGAACTCGACGGCCTGCTCACGCAATCGGTGGCCGAGCAGCTGATTTCGGATGTGCCTCTGGGAGTGTGGCTGAGTGGCGGTCTGGACTCATCCGCCGTTCTGCACTACGCAACAAAGCTCTCGCCGAACCGGCTGAAGACATTTTCCATCACCTTTCAAGGCAAATCCTTCGATGAGAGCCAGTACATCAAGCAGGTGAGCAGCCGGTATGGCACCGACCACACCGAACTCGACCTGAACGATCACGCCGACCTCGCCGATGTCATTGGCGAACTCGCTTGGTACTCCGACGAGCCCAGCGCCGATGCCGGAGCCATTCCCGTCTGGTACCTGGCAAAGATGAGCCGCAAGGATGTAACTGTGGTCCTCAGCGGCGAAGGCTCCGACGAGCTTTTTGGCGGTTATCTCACCTACAAAGCCGACCGTTACAATAGGCTTTTTTCCAGCATTCCCCACAGTTTGCGCCGGATTGCGCTTAGCGGTGCGCGGCGAATTCCAGTCTCCGATGAAAAAATCGGATTTGAGTACAAGATCAAGCGTTTTCTGGAGGGCTCGCTTCTATCCCCTGAGGCTGCACACGTTTTCTGGAACGGCGCCTTCAGTGAGGAAGAAAAGCAGCGCTTTTTCAAGTTCGCTGACGCTGCGCCTTTGGACGCCGTACTCAAGCAGATGCGCCACGGCAGATCCATTGAACGTTTTCTGGACTTCGATCAACGCTACTCAATGCCCGATGCCATCCTGTACAAAGTAGACAGGATGAGCATGGCGCACGCCGTCGAGGTCCGCCCCCCGTTCCTCGATGATCGGATTGTTGCCTTCGCTGCGCGCCTGCCCCGCCGCTTCAAGATTTCCGGCATTGAGACCAAGGTGGTGTTGCGCCGCCTGATGCAGGGCTCGCTGCCCAAGGCCGTACTGCGGCGGCCCAAGGTTGGCTTCGATATTCCCATCCATCAGTGGTTCCGAAGCGTCCTGCGCCCGCTGCTCCTGGATACCCTGAGCGAGCGCGCAGTGACCGAAAGTGGACTGTTCCACTGGCCCGCCGTCCGCAGCATCATCGACGAGCATCTCGACCGCAAGGCCAACTGGGGCTATCACCTGTGGGGCCTGATGACACTTATTCTCTGGATGAAGCGATGGAACATCGAAGTGCCGGCTCGCCAACCGCTGGCCTTCCCTTCGGAGAGCGAGGTTTTTGTGGAGGAGCCATCCCTTCTGTGGCAGCCGGCTCCCTACTCCGCGCGGACCTCTGAAATCCCGCTCAGCTGATCGTCATCGTCCCTTCGCCAGCCGCTCCGCCACAGGCAGCCCGCCCGCACGCAGAATGCCCGGCACGTTGAAGTGCGCCAGATAGTCGGCGTCCGACGACAGCCTGGTCGCGTCCTCCAAATGCAGCGTAACCGGGAAATCGTTCACCGCGGCCGCAAACGTGGCCCACAACGCCGCATCCCCGCGTGCGTAGATCTCCACATCGCGCCTGTTTACGCGTGCATAAGCGAGAGCCGTAACAATGTCCTGAACCCGGGCCGCATCATCGGTCACGTTAAACGTCAGAAACTTCGGGCTTCCCGCGGCCATATCGGCGCGGCGCTCGATAGATGCGTCATCCGCTCCATTGGTAGGCGTCGCCGGCTCGGGTCCTTCGCGATCCCGGGGCGCCTTGGCCGCTCCGGTCTGAAACGTATCCAGCAGGAGCAGTGACCGGCCCTCTTTCCGCAACCGCTTCACAATTTCGCTTCCCAGCGCCGCCGCGGACCCGTCCGGATCTACGACGATAGCCATCGCGCCGGTTCCCTGAATCGCGATTCCCGGCACGCGGCCCTTCCACCCGGGCAGGTTGAGAACAATCGCCTGCCCATCGGTCTCGGAGATCACGTTGTCCGGAATTCCCACACCCAGCGTCTGACGAAGCCGCGCTCGCAGAAATACATCATCCTGTGCCTGCTTGTTCTGCTTCTCGGCAACAGCGCGCCACTCGTCGAATAAGCCGTTCAGGTCCAGGGCATTTGCCGGCAGCGGGTGGTTGGATAGCGCCATCATCTCTCCGAGCATCGGCACCGCAATATCGTGCTCGCTCAGCTCCCGTTCGGCACTCAGGCCTGGATTCACCTTTGCGAAGAACCGGTACACCGCCTCCCGACTCAACCGGTTGAAGTTGTGCACTTCATCGATCTGCACCACCTTCACCTCGTCTCCCCTGCGGTAGAGGTCGTATATTCTCTTGATCGCCGGATACTCCTCGTTCGGCACATTGTGCGTCCAGTCGCCGGTGGCCGAGACCACCAGCATCGGCTTGGGCGCGAACATGGCCGCAATCTCCACGTTGCTGGTATTCAGCCGCAGTCCGGGCGCGTTCTCGCACAGGTCGCCGCCCTGCATGATGGCCGAAACCATGTTCACCGGCGACGCAAACTGCACCCGGTCATCCACCGCCGTCAACAAGAATGCCTGGGTTCCGCCGCCGGAGGCCCCGGTGATGCCTACCCGGTTCGCATCCACGTCTTCGAGCGAGGCCACAAAGTCCAGCGCGCGAATCGAGTTCCACAACTGCAATCCCAGCGGCCCGAATGCCCACAGCCGCTGCGCGGCGCTGCCAAAGCGGTGGGGTATCTGGATTGTGTCCGTATACCCCACCATGTCGTACGCAAATGCCACGTATCCCTGCCGTGCCAGGCTGATTCCGAGCGATGGCCCGGAATAGAGCGGCTGGTTTTCAAGGCGTCCGTATGCCCAATGTCCATGAGGGTTCAGAACCCCCGGATGCTTCGCCATCCCATTCCGAGGCCGATAGAGATTGCCGCCCAGGTAGAACCCCGGCAGCGTCTCGATCAACACCTTCTCGATGGTGTAGTCCCGGGCCTCGATCTTTCCGAAAATTCTGGCGTGAAGCGGCATCTTCTCCGGCATTGGGCTCAGACCGGTCGAAACCAGGATCTGCCTGCGTAGAAATGCCTTCCGCTGCTCCCACGCCTCAAGGCTAGTGAATTCCGGCAGAGGCAAATGCGTGTTGGTCGTGACGATGCTTGTATTGCGCGCATCTTCTTCCGGCGCAGTATTGTTTTGCGCCTGTATCCTTCCGCCGCTTATCGCCGCCAGCGCGGCCAGCCCCACAGATGCCCGCAGACCCGCTCGAATGTACTTCCACGCATCTTTCATAAGCTCCTTCACTCTCTCCCGGGATAGCCGCATAAACAAAGGTCAATATCGGATAAATGTTGACCGGATGAACATCGTAATCGACCGCGAGAGTCCACGGATTGCACGTCAAGCCTCAGATTTTTCTGAAAGCAAATATACTTGAAGTAGAGTGAACGCGGTTTTGATTTGCTCTTAAAGGCGTGATGTGCATTTTTTTTCGACTGCTCAATGTGTTGGATATGTAGCATTTGTTCTCGGCGTTCTGGCTTTTTTGCAGAAGAATGACCGCCGGTTGAAGGCTCTCAACGCCACCGAGAGTCTGGTCTACTCGGTGCATTTCACCTTGTTGGGCAATCCTCCAGCGGCTGCCTGCGCACTGCTTTCCTGTTTTCGCTCTTTCTCGGCCCTCAAGACGCGCTCGCCGCTACTTGCCGCGGTGATCATCGTCGTGAATATAGGTCTCGGGTTCGTGTTTGCCAAAACCGGGGCAGGATGGCTGCCGGTCATAGGCTCGTGTTTTGCAACCGTGGCAATCTTCTTCATGCGAGGCATCCGCATGCGGTTGGTACTTCTGTTCAGTACGCTGTGCTGGCTGGCAAACAACATTGTGAGCGGATCGATCGGCGGCACCCTGCTCGAACTCACCATTACGACCGTAAGCATCGTCACCATAACCCAGATGCTCAAAGAGCGCACGCTCATCCGCGAGCCCGAGCTGAGCACTGATAATCAACTCAAATAATGAAATGTGGCCGGGAGCGGGCAGATCTGGACTGCCCGCGCCATGACCGAGTCGATTGCACGGCACTTCTTATACAGCTTCTGCCGGCGCTGCCGTGATTTCCAGATCCACATGCTGTGGGCCAAGGGTCGGATGGTAAGCCGTCAGCCGTACTTTGCCCGTCATCTCGAATGCTCTGATCCAGATTGCGCCCGTGCCTCCGACGAGCGCAAAGGGATTGTCGCCGATGATCTCCGCAGGTCCAACCAGCTGAAAGCGTATCGCGTCCGCGGCAAACGGCCGAATCGCGTCGAACTCGTCGGTTACACGCAGCACCACGCGGGTCGTGTCCGCTCCGTCGGCCACCAACGTCTTATCGTCCGGCAGCAGCGTAAACTTCTGGTCCACGCCCTTACCAGAGAAGCTCCGCGAGATGGCCTGCTTGCCACCGATAAATCCGTCTATCCGCAGATCTCCCCAGGGATTTATGAACTTACCCAGGTCCACCGTAAACGGCGCATATTTCAGGTGAGCGAATTCCTCGCGGTCCGGGTCGGCCTCGGCTACGAGTGTGCCGTTTACATAGAACTTGAGATGGTCGCAGTTCGAACACACCACGGCCTTTGTGAATCCAATGTTTTCGTCGCCGCGCGCCCAGTGGAACGCTGGCACCAGCACTACCTCTTCCTGTGGATCGCACTGCGACCGGTAGAATCCAGCCGCCGGCTTCGGTTCGCGGAAGATGTCCGTCACGCCGTGGTAGCAGATGCGGTCGCCAGAGCCAAAATTGCCGTGCGTGTTGTAGTCGAACGCGCACCAGCCGATGCCGCCCGCGTACTGCGGATTCGATGCCAGTTGATCGTGAATCCGTGCATGGCGCAGCGTATGCTCGCGCAGCCGCTCGATGTTGTCGATCGTTTTGGTCGGATAGGTGTGCCCGACGAATTCAGTATTCAGATACAGCGGATGATTCGGCGCCTTCAGTGGGAAGCCGAAATCGTTCATCGTGAATACGTCCTCCAGCAATTCCGAGTCATAGAGGTAGCGGATGCCGCCCGTCTGCCGCGTCGTGTCCAGCTTGTGCGCCAGCGCATTGGTCCGCGTGTAGAAGTCATGATCGTCCTGCGATTCGTTGATGCGCACTCCCCACAGAATCACCGAAGGATGATTCCAGTCGCGCCGGATCATGCGGCTCACATTGTCCACCGCGACCTCTTTCCAGGCCTGATCGCCAATGTGCTGCCATCCCGGAATCTCTTCCAGCACCAGCAGTCCGATCTCGTCGCAGGCATCCAGAAAATGCCGCGACTGCGGGTAGTGGGACGTGCGCACAATGTTGCACTTCAGGTTCTTGCGCAGAATCTTGGCATCCTGACGCTGTACGCGTCCCGGCATCGCCTGGCCCACCCAGGGGAATGTCTGGTGCCGATCCAGCCCACGCAGCTTCACCACTGTCCCGTTCAGCGAAAACCCCTGCGGCGTAAACACAGCCTCGCGGAACCCAATCCGTCTCATATCGCTGTCAACTACGTGCGTTCCCTTCAGCAGCCGAACCTCGACTCGATAAAGCTTCGGCGTCTTCAGATCCCACAGTGTGATGGCCCCCAGGGCGTCCAGGTGAAGAGTGCGCGGCACATTGCTTTCGTCCTCGCCGCCTGGCAACTCCTGCGACTTCCTGGCCACCAGCCGCTCGCCATCGTAAAGCGCCGCTTCCAAAGTCAGCCCGCTCTCCAGTGATTTGCTGCCGCTCTCAAGGAAGCACTGCACATCCAGCGTCGGCTTGCCGCTCAACACGTCCTTGGGCTGCGCAAACACATTCTCGATAAACGTGGATGAAACTATGCGCAGTGAGACCTCGCGGTAGATTCCCCCGAATGTCAGGTAGTCGATCTCATTCCCAAACGGAGGAATGTCGGCGCGCTCGGTCGAGTCCACTTCTACCGCCAGCACATTCTCATTGTCCCAGTCCAGGTGCTTGGTCAGCTCAAACGAGAACGGCGTGAACCCGCCCCGGTACTCACCCAGCAACGTGCCGTTCAGCCACACTGTCGAGGCCGTCATCACCCCTTCAAAGTCCACGAATACCCTGCGTCCCTGCGCAGCCGCGGGTAACCGGAACCGCCGCCGATAGATCGACACAAACCCGTACGTTTTCTCGTCGAAGCTGTGCCAGGGCAGCTGAATATTCGTATGCGGCATCGTGACGCGCGCAAACGCGCTGTCGTCGAACTCCCGCTCATGCGCTGCGGGCGTAGCCTTCGCGCTATACCGCCAGCGGCGATTGATCGGCAGCACCACGCGCCCTTTTGCGGCGGAGGCGGTTTGTGCGGCAAGCTCGGCTGCGGGCATTCCCTGCGCAACCGCCGAGGCGGCAATCATTGTTCCAGTGGTCTTCAAAAAATCCCGACGATCCATAACGCTCCTTGGCAAATAAGACTCTGGGCTCATGCAACTCAGGCTCCTGGTTTTATTTGGAACGCGTTCAAGGCTGGAATCTGAGGCAGTGAATATTGTATGCGTTTGCAGCCCTCCTTTCCCACCGCTTGCGCCCTCCTGTGTCCCTGCTTGAAGATGTTCCGTTGCGCACCTGAGAAGTTTTCCCGTAACCGGCCAGTGCCGTGCCCATTCCGCAAGGAGTTCCATGAATCGTCGCGATATGTTAAAGCTCTCTTCCTATGCCGTAGCCGCAGCTTCAGCCCCCGCGCTCGCCGAGTCCGCCGCAAATACCGGGACCATCGCCCGCTGGGACCACATCGAGATCGCCCTCCCCGGCCCCTCCGCCGGTAATCCCTTCCTCGATGTCACTCTATCCGCCGTCTTCCGTTTCAAGCACCGCACCGTCACCGTGCCCGGTTTTTACGACGGTGCCGGCAAGTACAAAATCCGCTTCATGCCAGACGAGCTTGGCGCCTGGGCCTGGACCACGGCCAGCAACGCCCCGGCCCTCAACGGGCAATCCGGCGCATTCCAGTGCATCGCCCCCGCGGTTGAAAACCACGGCCCGGTTTCCGTGCGCGACACCTTCCACTTCGGCTACGCAGACGGCGCGCCCTTCGTCGAGTGCGGCACCACTTGCTACGCCTGGGCCTTCCAGTCTGAGCAAACCCAGCGCCAGACCATTGAGACCCTCGCCGCTTCGCCCTTTAACAAAATCCGCATGTGCCTTTTTCCCAAGTGGTATCAGCACAACCGCCACGAGCCGCCCATGTATCCCTTCCCGCGCTCGGGCGAGGTCAACGACTACTCCACCTTCAATACCGACTACTTTCAACACCTCGACCGACTCATCATCGAGTTGCGCCGCATCGGCGTCGAGGCCGACCTTATCCTCTTCCACCCCTACGACAAGTGGGGCTATGAGTCCATGCCCGCCGATGTCGACGACCGCTATCTCCGCTATGTCATCGCCCGCTTCGGCGCCTTTCGCAACGTCTGGTGGTCGCTCGCCAACGAGTTCGACCTGCTGAAGAAGAAGACATCGTCAGACTGGGACCGATTTGCGCAAATCCTGGTGGCAGAAGACCCTTTCGGCCACTTGCGCTCGGTGCACTACTGCCATGTTCTCTACGAGTACAGCCGCGGCTGGTGCACCCATGCCGGAGTGCAGGACTCGCGCATGGAACTGGCTGCCGGCTGGCGCGCCGACTGGGCCAAGCCTGTTGTCTTCGACGAGTGCAAGTACGAGGGCAACATCGCCTCGCAATGGGGCAACATCTCCGCTGACGCCATGACGCGACGCTTCTGGATGGCGGCCGTGCAGGGAACTTACTGCGGCCACGGCGAGACCTTCCTGAACGAGAACGACATTCTGTGGTGGTCCCATGGCGGCGTACTACACGGCAAGAGCCCGGAGCGTATCGCCCTGCTCCGTACGCTGCTCGAAGAAACCATCGCCGTGGGGCCAGGGCCCATCGGATTTACCTACATGGGCGACCATCCGCTGTTTGGCGCGCGGCGGCCCAACGATTCCGTATGGTTCTACTACTTCGATGAACACCAGCCGGCTGAGATGACGTTTATGCTGCCGCAGGGGAAGAAGTATTCGGCCGAGCTGGTCGATACGCTGACCCTGGAGCGCACGCCTCTGCACGGCGAGTTCAGCGGCGAAATCCAGTTGAAACTCCCCGGACGGCCGTGGCTTTCGCTCTGGTTCCGTCAAAAGGCCTGACCCAGCGAATTCCCAGTCCGTGTACGATAAAGGTTCACGATGGCAAATCGATACGGCGAAGCAGCACTCATGGCGGTCCGTCAAGGACCCTCGGCAAACTCCGATCCACAAGCGCGGTGGGACAGCGCGATGGAGAGGTTGTACCCCACCAGCCCGGTGGCGCGGAAGAAGGGCAGTCCTCGGGGAGCATTCCTCGGCCTATGCGAAGAGGGCCTGGTCAAGGGCATTCCCGCAGGTCACTACGGCGCGGCCAATCGCCACAAGATGTATGCCGTGCGCGCCGCACGCTTTCTGATCGGAAGCGCGGAGCGCGTGTCCAGAAGTGCCCTGTGGAGTGCGGCAACAGAAAGCACGGATGAAAAGGAAAACGGCCAGATGGATGTCGTCCTTGCCTTGTGGAACAACAGCCTGATCGAACCCAAGCCCTGATTCTCCCTCTCACCCCATGCGATAAGCTGGTTGGGAGGTATTCTTGATGCGCTTGCACGTCTGGGGCCGCTTGGCCTTGGCATCGGTTCTGCTGGCTCTGGGGCTGGCCGCCGCTCAGCCTCTTTCAGGGCAGGGAACTGCCTTCAGTCCTGCGCTTCCTCTCACTCATGTTGAGAACGGTCCCAACTCAGCCAGGGCGCAAGGCCAGCACTATGTTGTGCTTGTCTCGCTCGATGGATTCCGCTGGGACTATGCCAAACGTGAAAAAGCCTCCCACCTGTTGGCCCTCGGAAAGCAGGGTGTCTGGGCTCCCGACGGCATGGTGCCCAGCTATCCGTCGCTGACCTTTCCCAACCATTTCTCGATCGTCACCGGCTTGTATCCGGAGCATCATGGCCTGGTCGCCAACAGCTTCTTCGACCCTGCCCGGCAAGCCCGATACGCCATCTCCGACTCTCAAGCAGTCTCCGATGGAACCTGGTATACGGGCACCCCCCTGTGGAGCTTGGCCGAGAGCCAGGGTATGCGCACCGCCTGCATTCTCTGGCCAGGTTCTGAGGCCCAGATCAGTGGATTCCGGCCCTCCTACTACGCCACCTTCGACTCCAAGACTGAGGCCACCCCCGCGGCCCAACAGGCGCGCATTGACGACGCCGTAGCCCTGCTTAGCCTTCCGATTGCGGATCGTCCTCATTTCATTACCATTTACTACTCCGAGCCCGACCACGAAGGCCATCAGTTTGGCCCCGATGCCCCTGAAACCCGCGCCGCCGAACTTAAGGTAGATGCGCTGGTTGGCAAGCTCAAGGCCGCTCTGGACGCAACCGGCCTGCCCATCAACCTGGTCGTGGTGAGCGATCACGGTATGATTCACGTGGACAGCGGCTGGATCACCCTCGACCAGATCGCTGATTTGACAGGGTTTGATGTGTCGGGTTCGCTGCTCTACGGCAAGACGGAAGAGGACCGCGCCCGCGTCTACAACCAACTCAAGAAGGCGTCCTCGCAGTTCGTCGTTTACCGCCTCAAGGACGTGCCCGCCAGCCTCAACTTCAACCAGAATCCTCGCGAAGGCGACCCCGTTGTCGTGGCTACCGGGCCCTATGCCATTCGTGCCCACGTACCGCCCGCGGGCAGGCAGGATTCGCCGCCCATCCCCGGCATGCACGGCCTCGATCCCGCCAGGATTCCAGAGATGAAGGCGAGCTTCTTTGCCGCCGGACCGGATATAGTTGAAGGAAAGACAGTTGCCCCGTTTGGCAACGTGAATCTGTACCCGTGGCTGGCGCACCTGCTGGGCCTTACGGCGCCCAGTTCGGATGGCAGCCTCAACGTTTTGGCCGGGACTCTTCGTGACGGCGGCGCCGAACCGGATGAAAAGCTTGGCAAGTAAAGAAGCAAGGAGCTGGAGACAAATGAGTTTGGTTCTTGGAATTGACGGCGGAGGCACCCGTACCCGCGCCTCGATCGTAGACGGCGAACGAGTCATGGCCCATGCCGAGGGTGGCTCCATCAAGCGCCTCCGTGTGGGTGCGGAAGTAGCGGAAAGCAACCTCCGTGAAATCCTCAAGGATGTTTACGCGCAGGCCGCCATAACCAGCGTAACCGCTGCTTGCTGTGGCGTCGCCAGCGCCAGCCTCCCCGGCATCCACGAGTGGATCAAGGCCGTTTTTCAGGATTTTGCTGTCGACCGCTCCGAGGTCGTAGGCGACGAAGTGATCGCCCTCGACGCGGCCTTTCAAGGCGGCCCCGGCATCCTGCAGATTGCCGGTACCGGATCAAACACCATCGGCCGGGCTGCGGACGGACGCCGTGAGAGCGCCGGCGGCTGGAGTTCCCGACTTGGCGATGAGGGCTCCGGCTATTGGATCGGCCTCCACAGCGTGCGCCGCGCCCTTCATGCGTATGACCGTGAGGAGCCGACCCAGGTTCTCAAGGTTGTGGGCGAAATCTGGGACGCACCTACCGTCGATGACATCGTCAGCATTGGCGATGCAACGCCCGGCCCTGACTTTGCCGCCTTGGCGCCCGCGATCAATGAGCTCGCTGAGGCAGGTGATCCTGTCGCCCTCGGAGTTCTGGCGCAGGCTTCGGCCGATCTGGTGGCTTTCGTGCTCCTGGTTCGCTCCAAACTCCTAAGCAAGCACAATATCCGTGGCGAGGTTCCAGTGGCATGGACCGGCGGCGTCATCGAAAAAATGAGGCTGGTGCAAGAGCCTTTCTTCGCTGGCCTCCACGCCGCAGCTCCCGATATGCCTGTCGCCAAGAGCGCCGTGGTCTCGCTTGAAGGCGCGCTGTGGCGGGCCAAGCGCCTGGCGCAACAGGCAGGCAACTGATCCGGCCCATCGACACTATAGATCCGCAACTAGCAACTGTTCGAGTGCCCCACCCATTCCCGCGTACTTTGCGGTAATGGGTGGGAAGAAGATGCTGTTGCTTTCTTGCCCGATCAAGAGTCGTCCAGCGACATCGCAGGCCTGCGTGGGGATGAAATCCTTGTTGCCGATCATCATCTGCTGACTTGCTATCCCTGCGCAGCAGGGACTGACTTGCCGCCCTTGTTTCAACCCCTTCACTTGGATGGTTGAACGTGCTGCCCTACCGGCCCTTGAGGGAACGCCCCTCCATCAGCACCATCAGGAAAAATGCCTTAAGCGACGGCAGCCGGTTGCCCGTGCAGGATGGACGCAACCAGCTTTCCTGTCTCATCGATTGCCACAAGGTCCGCCGGCTGGCCCACAGCAACGGTCCCGGCCAGCTTCGTGAGGCCCGTCATCAAAGCTGGGTTGACCGTGAGCAGCCGTAACGCCGATTCAAGCGGCAGACCTGTGTACTTCATAAAGTTCATCAGCGCCCGGTCAAGAGTAAGGACGCTGCCTGCCAGTACCCCTCGCGCCATCGCTCTGCCCTGAGCCACCTGAACCGGGAAGCCGCCCAATTGATACTCCCCATCGGGCATCCCGGCGGCGCTCATGGCGTCAGTCACCAGGATGGCGCGCTCCGCACCCTTGGCCCGGTACCACAACTTCACCAGCGCTGGGGCAGTGTGGATGCCGTCGCAAATCAATTCGGCATAGAGCGAATCGGTGGTCAGCACCGTGCCCAGAATGCCCGGTTCGCGATGGTCGAGCGGACGCATGGCGTTAAATGTGTGCGTCGCGCTCACAGCCCCTGCCTCAATCGCCGCGAGGGTCTCGGCTGCAGTCGCGTTCGAGTGGCCTAGGGAGACCCGAACTCCGCGCGCGGTAGCATGAGCAATCAACTCCACCGCGCCAGGCAGTTCAGGAGCCAGGGTCACCAGGCACACCCGGCCCTCCGCAGCCTCATAGAGCCGGTCAAAGGTGGCGATGTCCGGTGCGAGCAGGTATTCTGCCGGCTGAACGCCGCACTTGGCATGGGATAGAAACGGCCCTTCCAAGTGAATCCCAATCGGCCGCGCGATGGGTTTGTCCTGAGACTCCATCAAATCCGGATGTTCAATCACCCGGGCGAGTCCCGAAAGCGATCGGAGTGTCGTGTCGAGCGGCGCGGTCACCGTGGTCGCCAGGTAGCTGCCCGTCCCGCACATGGCCAGGAAGCCGCCAACGACGTCGAGAGCTTCAGGGCTGGCTTCCATGACATCGTGGCCGGCGGCGCCGTGGATGTGCACATCAAAGAAAGCAGGGGCCAGCGTTGCGTCTCGAAAATCGAGCGTCCCATCCTGAATGCGGACTGGAGCGGCGGCGCGGTCACGGCTGACAATCGAAGCGATGCGCCCGTTTTCGATGACGATCTCGGGGTTTTCCAGCAGGCTGGCCCCGTTCCAGAGCCTTTTCGCAATCATAATCGTGCGCATGGTTGGAATTATTGCAGGCATTCCCGGCATCCCGGAAGTGTCAGTTGGGAAAGCAATTCATCCATGACGCCGGCAGAGGGGGCTCAGTGAACGAGCGTGCTTCTATCGGTGACTATCGGCGCGTTCTGCGCTTGCGCGGCTCTGAGGGCCGCTTGCAGGGCCGCCACCTCGGCTCGGCAAGCTGTCAGTTGTGCGGAGATGGTCGCAAATTGAGACTTGAAGTGAATCTGGAGCTCGTCGATGGCTTCCTCCAGTCGGTCATTTGCCGCGATCTGCTCGGCATGGCTGGTCTGCACGGATTTCAGGTTCGGCAGCACGACTTCAGTAAGCAAGTTTGCGAGGGATGCAATGGCTTCGTTCATGAGCAGATTCTAAGCAGAAACCCGCTGAAGCACATCGTTACGGCTGGGGAACGTCGGTAATAGGCCGTCATCCGCAGCCGCGATCACACGTCGCAACCTGCCTTTCCAGAACAAAACAAAAGGATTATCTGTACTTGCGCAGAACCCCGAGCACCCGTCCCTGAATGGCGACTTGCGCGGCCGGGACGTAAATAGGGTCCATCTCAGCGTTGGCAGGTTGCAACCGGATGACATTGCCCTCGGTGAAAAAACGCTTCAACGTAGTTTCGGTCCCGTGAACCAGGGCCACCACGATTTCGCCCTGGCGAGCCGTACGGGTGCGCTCCACCAGCACATAATCGCCGTTGATAATGTGCTCGTCGCGCATCGAGTCTCCGCGGACTTCAAGCGCAAAAACATCGCGGTTACCCACCACATCGTGCAGAGAAATGGTCTCCGCCGTCTCCATTGCTTCCACGGGGAGCCCGGCAGCGATCCGTCCGGCCAGGGGAAGGCGGGCGCTCGAGCGCGTGCGCGAGCCCGGCGGCAGCAGGTCAATGGAGCGGCTGCGATTGTGCACCCGGTCCAGTAACCCCTTCTTTTCGAGGTTGGTAATGTGCTTGTGCACGGTGGCCAGACTCTTGAGCCCCATGCCGCGCGCAATCTCCTCAAATGACGGAGAGTAGCCATTGCGCGTCACAAACGACTCCAGAAAATCTAGAATCTCTTTTTGCCTTCTGGTAACAGCCATGGGCGCATTATAGCGAATAAAAAGCGAATTGCAACAACTCTTTTGGTGTGTATCAACTTGGTGCGGCCTGAAGCCGTTGGCAGCGGCGACCATTGTCTGCCGCGGTCGGATGTCACTCGCCGTCGCGCATGGGGCCCCCCAATATGTGCCGCGGCCTCTTACAATCAAGGCTATGATCATCGAGTCTTTTCCCGTTGGACCGCTGCAATGCAACTGCACCCTGCTAGGCGATGAAGAGGCCGGTGAGGCCATCGTTATCGATCCAGGTGACGAAGTAGGCCGCATCCAACACCGCCTCACCGAGCTCGGCCTGAAACTCAAACAGATCCTGGTGACCCACGCCCATATTGACCACGTAGGGGGAGCACTTCGGTTGAAGCGGCTCACCGGCGCACTGATCTTTCTCAATGAAAACGACTTGCCCCTGCTCAAGATGATGGAATCGCAGGCGGCATGGCTTGGCATTGCGCCCCCTGAAACTGCCCCGCCGGACGAGAGTCTCACCGATGGGCTGGTGGTGGGCCTCGAGCGCTATCCCGCCCAGGTGCTGCACACCCCCGGACACACCCAGGGTTCTGTCTGCCTCCATTTTGTTCCGCTCAAACTGCTGATTGCAGGCGACACGCTGTTCGCCGGTGGCATCGGCCGCACCGACCTGCCGGGAGGTAACAGCAGCCAGATTATGGACTCGATTCACTCCCGCCTGCTGGTGCTGCCGGACGAAACCACTGTCCTGCCCGGCCATGGCCCCACCACAACGATCGGAGAAGAGCGCGCCGGTAACCCATTCCTGCGCAGAAGATGACTTTGGAGTAAATTGTGCAAGCTTTTTATTAATAATCAGATAGGCTAAATACTTGATGCATCGCTTAAGGTAAACGGGTAGTCATGTTACCACCCTGATGGGTTCGAAGATAATCAACCAGACCGGTTACCCCGGTTCTGAATTCCGCCTCCGAGCCCAGCAGGCTGACTACCAGCCAGCCGGACTCCGCCATACCGAAGAAGTATCCTGGGTGCACCCAGACCCCCTGCTCCAGCAGGGCCAGCACCGTGTGTTCGTCCGTTTCGAGCGCCGGAATCCGGAGCACGGCATACCAGCCGCCTTCCACTTCCAATCTGCGGACAACTGGTAACTCGGCGAGCTGACGGTCAAGCTCAGCCAGGTTTGCCGCCACCCGCTGCCGAATCTGGTGCTGAATCTTATGCCGCCCCTCAAGCCATGCCGGAAGAGCGCACTGCACCGGAGCATTCATCGAGAGAAAGGTGTCCGCAATCACCTCGAGCCTTTCCAGGGCAGGCGCTTTTGCCGGTCCGGTCGAGACAATCCAGGCCGCCTTCATCTGCGGAAGGCCGGCGATCTTGCTCAGCCCGCTGACCACAAAGACGGGGACCCCCTCCAGCCCGGCGGCAAAACTCCAGGCGGTCCCGCTGGTTCCGTAGTCCAGAAACACCTCGTCTACGATCAGCGACAAGTTGAACTCGCGGCATAACCCGGCCAGCTCACCCGCCTCCCAGGGCTTGGTGAAGTGGCCGGTGGGGTTGTTCGGGTGCACCAGCACGATGGCCCGGGTCTCGGGGGTGATAGCTCTCCGGAAACCTTCCGGTTCAATCTGCCATCCCTGGTCGTAGACAAGCGGTACCGGCTTGATGCGGACATCGTCCAGCACCGCCAGAAAATCAAAAAGGGGATAGCCGGGCAGCGGCGCCAGAATCTCGCTTTCCGGGTCGCAGAGGAGCCGGAAAAGAAAACTGTAAGCCTCGCTGGTGCTCGTAGTGAGCACAATCTGGCTGGGGTCGAGAGCCAGGCCGTGGCTGGCATAGTAGTCGCATACAGCCTGACGTGCGCGCAGAATTCCCCGTGGTTGCGGGTCGTAGTCGAGTGCGGCGGGATCGGTCAGGGCCTCCAGCAATTCAGGACTGAACGTGAAGTCGCAACGGGTGGGATTCGAAGCCGTCAGGTTGGAGATGGGCAGTCCCGCCTGAGTACGCAGGCGGTGAGCGCGCGCCAACTCACTCTCTTCGGTGTTCCAGTCCGTTCTTCGAGAGAATTGCATAGACCCCATCCAGTCAAACCTTTGCTTGAACCAGTCTGGCCAGCCTTGACCATCACAGGGAGCGCCATCGTGCACAATGAATACAGACGCCCCTTTCCACGATACACGGGCACTCATCTGGAGGAGCATTGGGTCTTCGCGCGGTTGTCTTCGACTACGGAATGGTGTTAACTGGACTACCGGACCCCACGGCCTATGCCGCGCTGTTACACATCACCGGGCTCAGCGCCGATCACCTCGATAGCTTCTATTGGAAAGACCGACACGCCTACGACGAAGGCAAGCTTACGGGCATCACCTTTTGGCAGAAGCTGGTCCGCGATGCCGGCCTGGTTCTCCCCCCGCCCGCCATTGAGGAGCTGAATTCCTGGGATGCCCGCATGTGGACCACGGTCAATCCCGCCATGCTGGCTTGGCAGCAGGTACTCAAGCAACACGGGCTTCTGACGGCGATCCTCTCGAACATGGGCGACAATGTGCTTGAAAACATGAAGCGCGAGTTCGATTGGCTTCCTCGCTTTGACGTTCTGGTGTGGAGCTATCAGCTCCACATGGCCAAGCCCGACCCCTCTATCTACCTCTACACGCTGAAAGAACTCGGCGTCCGCGCCGGGGACGCGCTGTTCATAGACGATAAACTGGTGAATATCGAGGCGGCTGAAGCCCTGGGTATGCGGGGGCTGGTATTCACGACGGTCGAACAGTTGCGCCGGGATCTGGTTGCGGCAGGCCTGGACAGGGAACTGCCGCTCCCTGTCTGACACCAGGCCCTATAGATCCGGCTACCGAATACTGTTCGGATGCCCCATCCATTCCCGCGTATTTTGCGGGAATGGATGGGAAGAAGATGACCTTGTTTTCTTGCTGGACCACGAAAGCAAATTGCAGGATTACGACGCCATTCCCAGCCCAACTAGATTGGCTGCCAAAATGATGACGGCAATGCCCGCCCAGAGCAGCCGTATGGGACGGCTGTTGACTCCGGCCCACTCGCCCAGGGCCAGGCCCACCAGACCGCCGCAGAGAACGTAGCCGCTCATGTGCAGCATCCAGTTCACGTGCGCCAACCGCTGGGGAATGTTGGCCGCGCCCCAGGCATAAAAGAAGAACTGCAGGTACCACATGATTCCGCCGGACGCGGCCATGGCGCCGTTCTTGAGCAGCTTTGAGCTGGAGATGGCCAGGTCGGCGCGCAAGGAGAGTTCCCGCTTATAGGCCAGGCGGATGAAGCAGTAGCTCAAGTTGACGATGGCTCCCCCACCCATGATCAGGACGTAGCTGGGGAGCGCGGCGTACAGGGGGTTGACGCCCAGGTGAAGCGCCGCATCCTTGATGGGACCAGCCGAGTCGATGGCAAATGACATGCCCGAAGAAAAGATGCCGCACATGACAGCCAGCGCTAGACCCAACTTTACGTTGAACTCGCGGACTTCGCTGCCAAGCTGAAGCTCTTTTTGATGGCCGGCGTAGGAAACAATGGCTACGCCCATCAGCGCAACTATCACTCCAGACATGGTCCAAAGGCCGCTCGTGGTTGTGAACAGCACCAGGAACTGTCCGTGGAGCATGGGCGGAACCAGGGTGCCGACCACCAGGGTAACGCCAATGGCGACGCCGATTCCCAGCGACATGCCCAGGTGGCGCATGGTCAGGCCGTAGCTCACATTGCCCACGCCCCACATGGCGCCGAACAGGGCGACCTTGACCATCAGGGCCGGGCTGAGCGAAGCGTAGAAAGCATGAAAGTCAGGAAGCAGGAGAAAGCTGATCGAGATGGGCAGAAGAATCCATGAGAAGAAGCCTGCAACGGCCCACGTGGTCTCCCAGGACCAGTTCTTTACTTTTCCGATAGGCGCATAAAACGACGCGGCGCAGGCCGCACCCACCATGTGCCATCCGATTCCAGCCAGAATTGCTACCGGCATTCAATCTCCTTTTCCTCATGCTGCCGGCAAATACAAGGATTCGCCGACAATCAGTTTTTCCAGCCTAGCGTCCTGTCCCCGATATTCCTACCATCATTGCACTTTACGTTTGGGGATGAATTGCCACCGTCTACCTCGCAACCAAGCCCCGTGCCCATCCATTCCGCGTTCTTTGCGGAATGGGTGGGACAGAACAACACTCAACCGGACCGTTCATTAAGAGCGAACGAAGCCCCAACGCTTTCCGGGGTGGAGTTCGGGGGTGGTGAGCGAAGAATCTGCTTTTGTTCTTTGGCGAACTTCAGACTCACCTCCCTAAAGCCCGACCACGAACGTATAAGATCCCGGGGCCAGTTCAAATCCGATTTGACCGTCGCGTGTTGTCGACTTTGCCAGCGGACTCGCCGCCAGTGCAGTTCCGTCAAGCTTGTACTTTGCCGCCTCGTCCGCCTTCAGTTCCATCCAGCCGGTCGTGTTGGCCGGAATGGTGACATGCCACTCCGCGGTGGTTCCACTCACCTTCCAATCGGAATGAATCGGGCCATAAACAGATGTGTAGTCCAGTTCAACGTGGCCCAGCCGCGCGTTGAACACCGGATGCAGCACAACCGTATGGAAGCCGGCGTCGAGCGGAGTTGCATCCACACCCGCCGCATAGCGGTAGATCCAGTCGGCAACCGCGCCATAAGCGTAGTGGTTGTAGGAGTTCATGCTGGGATCGTCGAGCATTTGGTCGCCGTTCCAGCGTTCCCACATAGTGGTTGCTCCGTGCTCAACCATGTATCCCCAGGACGGGTACTTGGTGTTGAGCAGCAGGGTGAAGGCCAGGTCGGAGTGGCCAGCCTTGGTCAGTTCCTCGAGCAGATAAGGCGTGCCCAGGAACCCCGTGGCTAGCAAGTTGTGGTTGCCCTCGATCTTGTTGACCAGCATTTGCGCGGCCGCTGCGCGCAGTTTCTCCGGCAGCAGATTCATGTGCAGCGCCAGCACGTAACCGGTCTGCGTATCGCCGCCTTTGCTTTTTGCATTCGGATTGTTGATTACGCCGAAAGGCGACTTGCTGTTGTCTGCTCCGCTTACAAAGCCGTCGTCGCGGACGAACTGCTTTTGGAAGGCGGCGCGAATCTTCTCAAACAGCCGCGCATACTTTTCCTCGTCTTGGGTGCGTCCGGTTGCGTGCGCCATCTGCCGCATGAGAGTTGCATCGTAGGCCCAATAGGCGCTGGCGATCAGGGTGTAATCCGTCTTTCCCTCGGGGGAGAGCCAATCGCCGAAAGGCGTGCCAGACTCGTTCTTCCACAGTCCATCGGGATTCGCCGCGTTGATGGCATCCAGATACTTCTCCATCGCGGCCCAGTTCTGCTCGATCATGGCGGTGTCACCAGTTTGCAGCCACGAGGTCCACGGAATCACCACGCCGGCGTCGCTCCAACCCGCCCCTGAACCCGAGGAGGCCTTTACGGTACCCGGCGTAAAGATCCCGTAGTAGGGAGTGCCGTCCTGGCTGCCGCGCAGGTCCTGAGCAAACTTGCGCGAGAATGCGGCAAGGTCCATGTTGTAAGAGGCTGCACGCCAGAAGACCTGCGCATCGGCGGTCCAGCCCAGGCGCTCATCGCGCTGCGGGCAGTCCGTGGGGATGCCGACAAAGTTCGAGCGCTGACCCCACAGAATGTTGCTCCACAGCTTGTTCACCATCTCGCTGCCGGTGGAGAGCTTCACGGTAAAAGGTGCGTCTGTATGGATGACAAGAGCGGTTACCGCATCCTTGCCGGGCGCGGTGGGCAGGCCGGTGAGCTCAGCGTAGCGGAAGCCGTGGAAGGTGAACTTGGGTATGAACTCTTCCATATTCGTCGCGCCGTTGCCCGAGCCGCCGAGAATGAAGTGGTCGGTCGCCTTGGCGGTGCGCAGATTATCGGTGTAGAGCGTTCCATCGGCGTTCAGAATTTCGGCAAATCGCAAGCGCACGTCAGTGCCCGACGGTCCATGAATGCGTACCTTCTCCACAGCCGAAAGGTTCTGCCCGAAGTCGTAGATATACACGCCGGGCTTGGGCTCGGTGAGTGTCTTGGCCACAACCGTACGCTCCATGCGAATCGAAGCGAAGTCCTGAGCCTCGATCGAGATGGGCGCGGGCTGGATTACCGTGGCCAGCTTTATGGCAGTCTTGGCCAAATTGATTTTTTTCAAGCGGGCAAGCCAGAAACGGGCGTCCTGAGTTTCTCCATCGTAGATCTCAGAGTGCAGAATGTCTGAGGTATCTGAAGTCCAATTTGCGTCCGTCGATACCCATTCCACGCTGCCGTCCGTGTGCTCAATGCGCAACTGCGCACGCAACGCGGGCGGCGCGTCTCCGTAATTGTTGGGCTGCTGGAACCACTCGAGAGGCGTCTCGTACCAGCCCGGAGCCAGAAGCGCGGCGATCGAATTCTTGCCGCTGACAACTTGCGCCGTTACATCGTAGGTCTGGTACTTCACCTTCTGGCGATAGTCGCTCCAGCCCGGCGCCATTACGTCGTCGCCCACGCGCTTGCTGTTCAAATACATCTGGTAAGCACCTAGCGCCGTTGCATACAGCCGCGCTGACTTGACCGGCGCCTTCACTTCAAACATGTGCTGCAGGGACTTTACCGATTCTGCCGTCCAGGGGTGGCCGAGCGGATCGACGTTGGGCCCCAGAGTCTGCTTGTAAACCACGGCTGACTTCCATGCCGCATCGTTAAAGCTCTGCTTCTGCCAGCCCGTCGCGGGATGGACGGCGGACTTCCATTCCGGCCCGCTCGCAAAGCTGGCCCAGGTGCCGTCCGCGTACTCCACCACCAGCGTCGCATTCATCGGAGGCGCGTCATCGGTGGCCATGCCGTTCGGGTTCACCACGTAGTGCAGACCTTCAATCGCGATCGTGTTTGCGCCGGGTGCCAGTTCCTTGGTCACAACCGCGCTGGCATATTTCTTCCACGGCATCTGCTTCCAGGCGGGCAGCTTCGAGGCGGTCAGCACCGGCGCGCCGTCAATCCAGGCTGACACCGTGTCCTGGGCCGTGGCATAGAGCACCGCATAACGAGCCGGCTTGGCCAGCGTGATCGTCGCGCGATAGGCAATACGCTGCTCAATACTCTTTTCCGTCGCCATCAGGTTCGCGTCCGGACTCACAATCCAGACCGCCGGAGCTTGACGCACCGTGGCCTCTTCCGGTGTCTCGTAGCCGATCCACTGCGCGCGCCAGGCGTCCTGCGTTAGCAGGCCCGTCTCCCACCATCCGGCTTCACCATCCCCATAGGGATTGCCTGCGGCGTTCCATACCTTTACGCGCCAGAAGTAACGGGTGCTCGGCGCAACAGCGGGTCCGGCATAGCGCACATTCAGCGAGTCGCCAGACTCGATGCGGCCGCTGTCCCACACATCTGCTTTCCCGCTCTTCAGCAGTTCTGCGCTGCTCGCTACCTGCAACTCGTAGGCGCTCTGCTTCGCTCCACGTGCTGGATCCTGCAACTGCCATGAAAATCGGGGTGCCGGATCGTCAATTCCCAGCGGCGTCTTCAGGCCATCCACGCGCAATTCCACGGGTCCCGTGACTGTGGAAGCATTTGTCGACGAGGGCAGCAACGCCGCTCCCAAAACCAAACTGAACGCAAGCCGGTGCATCATTTCGCGTGTCATCTCTTCGCTCGCTCCCGAAAAAGCCGTTTGTGGTTCGGTTTCACTTCCATTTAGAGCGTTTTCGATGCGAGTGTGAACAATCATTTGGGTGCCCCATCCTTGAATCGTCCTTTGATTCAAGGGTGGGATAGCATGAATCTCAAACTCAACCCTAGACACCTAAACAGAAAACGCCCTGGAAATCCTGCTGAAATTACCCGGTCAAGCCGTCCGTCAAGCTTTCACAGCGTGGCTGAATGGCTCGGCTGAAAGGCCTGAATTCGTCTGCAGGACTTCCTCAAATGAAATAGTTTACAAGCGGAACAACATTATTGAACTCAGGATGCCTTTGTCAATGATTCTCCGTGACCTGACTGAACAGCACCCGGCAAGGCTTTGAAAGTGATCAAACAACGGCCGCGCCCGGTAAACTCTCTTCATGGCTCTTCGCCTTTACGCCGCCACCTCCAGCCAGGGCAAATTGAACGACTTCCGCACGGCCGCCCAGGCCTACTCCATATCTATCGATCCGTTGCCGGCCCTTGCGACCATCCCGGCACCTGAGGAGAACGGCGCTACATTTGCAGCCAACGCCACCCTCAAGGCCGTCTACTACTCCCGCTTCGCGCCCGGTGCGTTGGTTTT
Source organism: uncultured Acidobacteriaceae bacterium (assembly GCA_903828675.1). Taxonomy (GTDB): domain Bacteria; phylum Acidobacteriota; class Terriglobia; order Terriglobales; family Acidobacteriaceae; genus Telmatobacter. Next base: position 60,829 of record CAIKND010000199.1, on the reverse strand, counting down.
GGCAGACGACTCCGGCCTCGAGGTAGACGCATTGGGCGGCGAGCCCGGCGTACGATCCGCCCGCTTTGCCGCGGACTCCGGCATGGTCGACTCGCCCGACGCCAACGACAACACCGATGTCTGGAACAACATCGTTCTCTTGCAGCGGATGACCGCCGTTCCCGAGGCGCAGCGCACCGCGCGCTATCGCTGCGTGCTGGTGGCTGCGCGCGATGGGCTGCCCTTCTATACAGCAGAAGGCTCGGTTGAGGGGATGATCCTGGTGGCTCCGCGCGGTACCGGCGGGTTCGGCTACGACCCCCTCTTCTATCTGCCGGATCTGGACCGAACCATGGCGGAAATCGACCTCGCAACCAAGCTTTCGCTCAGCCATCGCGGCCGTGCCTTTGCCTCGCTGCTGCCAATGCTGTTGCTCTAATCTGGCGTTGACCCTCCATAAATATTTCAAAAACAACGATCGCCTTGACGAGGGTGATGCAGGTCACCAATAATGCTTTTAAAATAAGACGACGCTTTCAAACCCTTCAATCCGAAACCTCTATGACCTGCAGCCTTTAGGAGCCGACACGTCCATGGCAACCGCTCAATCTTCCGCCGCGCATACAGTCGAGCGCGGCGTTCAGCCGCTGCGAGCCGGTCAGGGAACCGAATTTCTCTGGCGCAAACTGCATTCGCTGCTCGGCATTATCCCCATCGGTGCCTTTCTCCTCGAACACATTTTGTCCAATTTCGAGGCCCTCAAAGGTCCGGCCGCTTACGGAGCTCAGGTCAAGTTCCTCAATGGCCTCCCGCTGGTCCGGGTGCTCGAGTGGACATTCATCTTTCTGCCCATCCTCTATCACGGCGTCTACGGCGTTTACATCTGGCTGCGCGGCAAGTCGAACCTCGTGTACTACCCCTGGTCCGGCAACTGGATGTATACCGCCCAGCGCTACACCGGCCTGGTAGCCATCCTGTACATCGGCCAGCACGTCATTCGTCAGCGCTTCATGGGCGTTCAACTTCCCGAGCACCCCATGGCGGCCTTCGCCAAGGTACAGCAGGAACTGGCCAACCCGTGGATGCTCGCCGTTTATATCGTTGCCATGATCGCCATCTGTTGGCACTTCTCTTACGGCATCTGGCTTTTCGCGGCCAAGTGGGGCCTTACCCCCGGCGTCACCGCCCGTAAGCGCCTGGGCTACGCCTGCACCGTCTTCGGCATCATTCTTGCCGTCATGGGCTTGGCCAGTATCTGGGCCTTCGTCGGTCCCAGATACCCCAATACTCCAGAAAATCTGCCAGTCTCCTATTTGGCTGCACCGGCCAACCCCGGCGGTATTTCCATCTGAATTGGTTCCGGCCTTTAGCTGGAAGCTGTTCTCTGACCCCTGATCTTTCAAGAGGATCGACAAATGGCAGCACCAAGAATCATCGTGGTTGGCGGAGGCCTGGCCGGGCTCGCGGCGGTCATCAAGATTGCCGAAGCCGGCGGCACGGTTGATCTGTTTTCCATCGTTCCAGTCAAGCGTTCTCACTCGGTTTGCGCCCAGGGCGGAATCAATGCCGCCAAGAATCTCAAGGGCGAGGGAGACACAACAGACAAGCACTTCGACGACACCATCTACGGCGGCGACTTCCTTGCCAACCAGACCCCCGTCAAGGCCATGTGCGAGGCCGCTCCGGCCATCATCGACCTGCTTGATCGCATGGGCGTGCCCTTCAACCGCACCCCCGAGGGCCTGCTCGATTTCCGCCGCTTCGGCGGCACACTCTACAACCGCACCGCCTTTGCCGGAGCCACCACCGGCCAGCAGTTGCTCTATGCGCTCGATGAGCAGGTTCGCCGCCACGAGTCCGACGGCAAGGTCCGCAAGTTCGAGGGCTGGGAGTTCCTCTCCGCCGTGCTCGACTCCAAAGGCCAGGCCCGCGGCATCACCGCCCTCGATCTGCGCTCCATGGAACTGCGCTCCTTCCACGCCGACGCCATCATCCTGGCCACCGGCGGCACCGGAGCCCTCTTCGGCAAAAGCACTAACTCTGTCATCTGCACCGGCTCCGCTCAGTCCGCCATCTTCCAGCAGGGTGCCTACTATGGCAACGGCGAGTTCATCCAGGTTCATCCCACCTGCATCCCCGGTGAAGACAAGCTGCGCCTCATGTCTGAGTCCGCGCGCGGTGAGGGTGGCCGCGTCTGGGTGCCACGCACTCCCGGCGACAAGCGCCCCGTCAAGCAGATTCCCGCCGCCGAGCGCTTCTATTTCCTTGAAGAGTGGTATCCCAAATACGGCAACCTCGTCCCGCGCGATGTAGCCACCCGCGCCATTCACAAGGTGGTCTACGAACTGGGCCTCGGTCTCGACGGCCAGCCCATGGTCTACCTCGACCTGACTCACATTGACCGCGCCACCCTGAACCGCAAACTCGAAGGTATTCTCGAGATCTACGAGAAATTCGTTGGCGACGACCCGCGCGATGTGCCCATGAAGATCTTCCCCGGCGTGCACTACACCATGGGCGGCCTGTGGGTGGACTTCAACCAGATGACCAGCATTCCCGGCATCTTTGCCGCTGGCGAGTGCGAGTACCAGTACCACGGCGCCAACCGCCTCGGCGCAAACTCCCTGGTCAGTTGCATCTTCGGCGGTTTCCGCTCCGGACCCATCGCACTGGAGTATGCCAAGAACCTCCCCGATGCTGAAGGCGATGGAGGCCACGCGGCTGAACTCGCCCGCCAGGCCGAGATCAACGGCAAGCTGCTCAACAACGCCGGCACTGAGAACCCCTTCAAGCTATGGCGCGAGTTGGGCGAATCCATGACCAAGCACGTCACCGTCATTCGCTACAACAAGGGACTCAAGCAGGCCGACGAGAAAGTTGTCGAACTCCTCGACCGCTACAAGAACGTCAACCTCAGCGATCGCAGCCAGTGGGCCAACACGAGCTTCGCCTTTGCCCGCCAGTTGAAGAATATGTTGGAGCTATCCCGTGTCGTCGCCCAGGGCGCTCTGCTTCGCGACGAATCCCGTGGCGCTCACTACAAGCCCGACTTCCCTGACCGCAACGACGAGCAGTTCCTCAAGACCACCAAGGCCAGCTTCACCGGCGAACCCGCCGGTCCCCTCTTCGAGTTCGAAGAAGTCGACACGCAGTTCATCAAGCCGCGCCCGCGCAGTTACACCGCCGCGAAATAAGCAAAGGGAGACACGCCTCATGGCAACCAAGACTGTACGATTCGAGATCAAGCGCCAGGCCAACCCCGATGCCCCCGCCGTATGGGAGAACTTCGAACTCGAGTGGCGCCCCGGCATGAACGTCATCTCCGCCATGATGGAGATCGCCGCCAACCCGGTCACCGCCGATGGCCGCGAGACCACGCCCATCACCTACGACTCCAATTGCCTGGAAGAGATCTGCGGCTCCTGCGCCATGCGCATCAACGGCAAGGCCCGCATGGCCTGCTCGTCGCTGGTCGACAATCTCGAGCAGCCCATCCGCGTCGAGCCGCTCTCGAAGTTCCCGCTGGTGCGCGACCTCCAGGTCGATCGCCACGTCCTCTTCGAAAACCTGATGGCCGTCAAGGCCTGGGTTCCCGTCGACGGAACCTACGATCTCGGCTCAGGCCCCCGCGTCTTCCCCCAGCAGCAGGAGGCCAACTACCCCCTCTCCAACTGCATCTCCTGCACTTGCTGCATGGAGGTCTGTCCGCAATTCAACGAGGGAACCGGCTTCGTCGGCGCGGCCACCATCGCCCAGGTCAAGCTCTTCAACAATCACCCCACCGGCAAGGTCTTCAAGGAAGACCGCCTGCGCGCTTTGGCCGGCGACGGCGGCATTCAGGAGTGCGGCTTTGCGCAAAACTGCGTCGAGGCCTGCCCCAAGCAGATTCCGCTCACCAACGCCATCTCCGACGTGAGCCGGGATGTCATCATCCAGAAGGCGAAGGACTTCCTGCGCGGATAAGCGCAAGATCAAATTCGATCCAGGCTGAGGGATCCACCGTCCCAGCATTCTGTACCAGCCATCCGTTTCTTGCCCCATCCTTGCGGCTTTTTTCGCCGCAAGGGTGGGACAGCACAAAGCCGGATTCACACCTCACCGGCCCGCAAGTTACCATTCGCCTTGTACTTATTTCGAAAGCGAAGAGGAATCCTCCTTAGCATCCGCTTGAAACCACTCTGCAAACTGAGAAAAAGAGTAGGCTTTCAGCTAATAAGCCGATACATAACGCAGAGTGCAATCTACCGAAAGCGGCCCGGTCTACACGGACGTTTCTGAACTATGGATCACGCAACTTTCTTCTTTACGAACATTGTCTCGGTATCCGTGTTCACGGTGTGCATCTCACTCCTTGCGTTCTACTACCCCCGCATCGTCGGAATGCGCTGGTTCGCCGGTGGCATGATCCTTGGACTGGGCAAGCTGATTCTGCAGGGACTCATCGCGAGAGTACCCACTGAAGCCAACGCCATGCTCGCCAATGAGCTTTACCTTGTCTCGTTCATGATGCAAATGATGGGTTTGCGCTGGTTCGTTGTTCGCGGACCAAAGCCGAGACCATGGCCGTGGTTTCTAGTGGGATTCTTCCTCGCTGCTTACACTGTGATGTTCCTGATGAGGATTCCCTACAGCGGCAATCTCATCAATATCCCGTTTATTGTGGTCTGCGGCGCGACCGCGTGGATTCTCATCAACAATGCCAACCCACCGTTCATCGCTGTTTCCCGGGTATCTGCTATCGTCCTCTTGGCGGAGATGGGTGTCGCCGCATACCGGGCCGCCCTCACAAATCTCCACTACATGCGACCGTGGGAGACAGACCATGCCCAGTCCAACCCGAGTTGGATGTATTCACTGGCTGCCATGGCCTTCCTTGCCACCATCAATGTCATGTGCGCTCTATGGTTCCTGGTCACCGAACTACAAAGGGAGTTGGCCGAGCAGGCCAGCATCGACTCTCTCACCGGGGCGCTCAATCGTAGGGTCATGGAAGAAGCGGCCCAGCGGGAAACCGCGCGCAGCTTTCGCCACGATCGTCCCCTCTGCATGATCGTGATCGACATAGACAATTTCAAGCACCTCAACGATATGCGTGGGCACGCCGCCGGAGATTGCGCTCTTCGGGCGCTGGTGTGCGCAACAAAGTCGATGCTTCGTACCCAGGACTTGCTTGCCCGAACCGGAGGTGAGGAGTTTGCCATCCTCCTCCCGGAAACTTCCGTCTCAGCTGGTATAGCCGTCGCCGAAAGGATAAGACAGTCCATCGAACAACTCGATGTGCCCTTTGAAACCGGACCGATTCGGCTCACGATCAGTGCAGGTGTCGCCCAGCTTGACTCCGACGGTGACAACTGGGAAGGCTTGATGAGGCGCGCGGATGCGGCCATGTATGACGCCAAGAGGGCGGGCCGCAACGCCGTGGTTGGCTGCTATCAAAGCGTCGTCTAGCCCCAAGAACTCACGCGGGCGGTAGGCCGGGATTCATCCCCGGTATAAACCCGGCAAAATCAATGAGGGCTCTACATGCTGCGGAAGAACCCTTATCAAGTTACCGTTTTGAAAGGGCCCCGATCCGGTTTAACTATCTGGTCGAGGCCTGATCGCAACGCTGATGCGATGGACGAACGTGTGGATGCCAACGCGGCGGCGATCAGGGGAAGTTGAAAAGAACGTCCGGCGTCTCAAATTGAAAACGATTTTGACACGGGAACAGCAAAGGCGCCACACCAAAATGCCGGGACGGGGTTGAGTGGGCTTCCGATGCTGTTTTTCAGCGCAACATGTGTGCTAGCTGCGGGGCGTTCCTGTAACCTGTGAACGCTGGAGGAAGAAAATCGATGAGGAGGTTTGCGATGCAGATTCGGTTGATGGCAGCGTGTTGTGTATTGGGGATGAGTGGTTTGGCGGCGACGGCGCAGATGAACGCGGGCGGGGCGGCGAAAGCGCCGGAGGCAGGGACGATAGCGACCCCGGCTGCGGCACTGGATTCGGAGTTGAGCCTGGTTGAAGCGGAGTTGATGGGGGCAGTCAAGGCGATGCCGGCCGAGAAGTTCGATTTTGCGCCAAGCGCGGCCATCTTTGTGCCGGGGCAGGCGACCGAGTTCGCGACGGTGAGGACGTTTGCCCAGCAGGCGACCCATGTGGCTCAGGCCAACTATTTCCTGTTTGGCAGCATGAGCGGACTGAAGCCGGATGTGGACGTCAGGGCCATTGCAAAGATGACGAAGAAGGATGACGTTGTAGCGGCGCTGGCCGGGTCGTTCGCGTTTGCCCACAAGGCGGTTGCGACGTTGACGGTGGCCAACGCGTTTGAAGTGCTCAAATCGCCGGAGCCGGGCTTGCAGACGCGCTCGACGCTGGCGGGGTTTGGCGTGGCTCATTGCTTCGACCATTATGGGCAGGTTGTCGAGTATCTGCGGATGAACGCGTTGGTGCCTCCGGCTAGCGGCAAGTAGGCGGTTGGGGCGGTGGCCTCGACGGCTTAACGCGCGAAGCTGATGCGCAGGCGGGTTTGGGTGGCTTTGGCGAAACGCTCCAGGGTGCGAGTGGATGGCAGAACCTTGCCGCTTTCGAGGCGGGCAACTACGGCCTGCGTGGTTCCCATCGCCTTGGCAACCTGCTCCTGCGTCATGTCCGCATCGGCGCGGGCCTTGATCATGGCCGATGCAAGAGCGAACTCCGCCTCCAATGCATCGTAGGCCGCAACGTACTTGGGGTCCTTCTTCCACTTCTTGAACGAGTCTTCCACCGGGATGAATTTCGTCTTCATTCGACCTCCTTTGCCTTTTTCAGGGCCTGATTGATTTCCTTGTGCGGTGTCTTCTACGTCTTTTTTGGCAAAGACATGCACGACAACAATGCGCATGCCGGTTGCGGTTACATAGACCGCGCGGGCGATTCCGCTCCTGCCCTTCAAGCGCATCTCCCAGAGCGGGCCTTCCAGGTGCTTCAGGTAGGGCTCGCGTATCCGTTCGAGGCCGTGTTCTTGAATCAGTTCTACAATGCGCTGAAAGCTGGCGCGGATATCGTTGGGAAAAGCGTCAAGTGCCGCTTTGGTCTCCTCATCGAGAAATCCGACAGACCATCGCATTGTCTAATTATACCGTTTTTGCAATGTATTGCGAGGGCGAAAAAAGCCCGAACCCTGGAGGTTCTCGATTCCCAGGTCTGAAAATCCAGACCTGGGCTACCCGCCCGTAAGAGCCTCAATGGTTGGTCAAAACGATTGAAAATGCTATTCAGGCTTCTGCAATTTTCGACCTTGATGCGACGTTTTCGTCTGGACTCGTAGGAATGGGAGTATCAATGGTGGGTAGCCCATTCGCTGGATCGTCTCCTGAACGTACTGACGGCAATACGGCCAGCAGTTGAAGATCGCGTTCCCATCTTTGAATGCACTAACTTGTTCTGGAGTCGGATTGAATCCTGCCTTTAGCTCATAACTCATTTCGAATGTGCATTCGATGCAAACAGTTGTCCGACTCTTCGAAGGATTCTGTTTCTTTAATCCCGTCAGGCGAAAGCTGACTTCTACCACAAGTTGGGCTGGCGTGTCTTCGATACGCTTTGCCTTGAAATCCATCGAAACCTCAATGGGTTCCCTAAGGGCAATTGCTGGGCGGTCAGCTGCAAACTTGGCGCGAGCGAGGCGCACATCAACAATCTGTGCATTCTGATGGACCGAAACGGCCAGATCCGTCTGCTCTTTGGTTTGGCTAATCGTGAGTGCATTCATGCGACGTACTCTGAGCGGGAATCTGACTCGTCGGGATTGGTGCCGACGAGTCCCTGCATGTGCCAGAAGAAGGTGGGGCGAAGCTCATGTTTGGGCATCCGAATTCGAATGGAATGAGCGATGTGGCTTTTCAGTTCTTCGCAAACAGATGTGCCTTCATCAAGGGCATTAACCTTGACCGATGCTCCAAGCGCAAAGATGACCTCGGCGAGGGTGCGCACCGTCATGTTGGCTTTTCCGTTCAAAAGTTGCGACACGAATGCGGGAGTCTTGTTCAACATGCGGGCCAAATCGGCCTGTTTGAGGTTCCGGCGTTCGAGCAAATCAGAAATCATCTGCGCGGTGTCTGCGATGAGCCCTTCAATTGCATAGAGCTTTCTGAACTCCGGGTCCAACATCAATTCGTCATGCTTCGTGGTCATGGCCGCTTTCTCTTCGTTTTGTGATCGGTGATTACAAAGATCTTTGAGGCCTCAGCATCCTCGCTGAGGATCTTCCTAGCTCGCGCGATCTCTGGTGGCGGCGTCTTGTCCTTCTTCTTTTTGAAACCGTGCGTAATGAGAACCAGTTCGCGTTCGTTCTGCGCGTAGGAAAAGGGCATTCGAATCTGAAACGACTTGAATTCGTAGAGTCCATCTCCAAGATCGCCAAACTTCTGATCGTTGTTATGCTTTCCAAGATCGCCTAAAATGCGGAAAAGATTTTGCAACTTCGCCTGATCGGCTTTGGGTAGCTGGTCAAAAAACTCCTCAGCAGGGTATGCGCCTTGACGGTCACGCGCAAACGCGATCCTAAACTTCTGTCCGCGGTATGCGAGCCTGCGTTCGGCGCTCAATCTCCCACTCCCGAATATTAAGTTATAGTTTAACAGTGTGCAAGGATTAATCTGCAATTTCTCGCACAAGAATTGTGTGATCCGCTATTACGAATGAGACCAAATTGGAACTGCCCACAAGAATACGTCTCAAATGCCAGAATGTAAACGGGATATGGCAGGTGGCCCGTAGATCTGGAAGGTGTCAGGCACAGTTCCCCGTTCATCGCGGGCTTAAATCTGTGATGAATGGGCAACAGATTCAGCTTTGAAGGGAGAAAGGCCAATGAAGGGAACACTCAGCAGGCCACCTGCCGCTACAAATAGTTGGATTAGTTATGCTTGCCTTTCCATTCGGCATAGGGTCCTTGGAAGTCTTCGATGCCGTCTTCTTTGAAATTCCAGAGGCGTGTAGCTACTTCGTCGATCAGGTCGTGGTCGTGAGTAACTAACAGGACGGTGCCTTCGTAGCGCTGGAGGGCGATGTTCAGGGCGTTGATGGCTTCGAGGTCGAGATGGTTGGTCGGCTCGTCGAAGATGAGGATGTTGGGCTTGGTCAGGATTAGCTTGCAGAAGGCCAGGCGGGCTTGTTCGCCGCCGCTGAGTGCCTTGGTTTGCTTGTCGCCTTCTTCGCCGCTGAATAACATCTGGCCGAGGATGCCGCGAATTTCTTCCACGTGCGCGGCGGGGTTCCAGCGATGGAGCCACTCGGCGACGGTGAGGCCGTGTTCGATGGTGGCGCCTACGTCCTGGGGGAAGTAGCCGATCTGGGCTTCGTGGCCCCAGAAGACGGTGCCGTTGTCCAACTTGAATTCCTTGTCGGCGAGGCCGGGGTAGTTATTCAGAAGGCTCTTGATGAGGGTGGTTTTGCCGGCTCCGTTGCGGCCCATGAGACAGATTTTTTCGCCGCGGATGAGGTTGGCGGTGAATCCGTCGATGACCTTGTGGTCGCCGTAGAGCTTGGTGATGTTTTTGAACTCGAGGACATGCTTGCCGCTGGGGCGGATCTGGTCGAATTTGATATAGGGGCGGGCGATGTTGGAGCGGGCCAGATCGTTGGTCTGGAGGCGCTCGACTTCCTTGCGCCGGCTTGTAACCTGGGACGAGCGGGTTCCGGCGGCGAAGCGGGCGATGAAATCGTTGAGCTGAGAGATCTTCTTTTCGCGTTGTGCGTTTTGGGACTCGAGGGTGGAGCGAATCTGGGTTTTGGCCATGACCATGTCGTCGTACCCACCGGTGTAGGTGATGATGGTCTGGTAATCGATGTCGGCGGTGTGGGTGGTGACGGAGTTGAGGAAGTGGCGATCGTGGGAGATGGCGATGAGGGTTCCGTCGTAGTTCTGGAGGAAGTCCTGGAGCCAGTGGATGGAGTCGAGATCGAGATAGTTGGTGGGCTCGTCGAGCAGCAGGGCTTCAGGCTTGCCGAAGAGGGCCTGGGCGAGCAGAACGCGGACCTTTTGGCCGCCCTGGATTTCGCCCATCTTGCGTTCGTGAATCTCCTCGGGGATGTCGAGGCCGTCGAGCAGGACAGCGGCGTCGGACTCGGCGGTGTAACCGTCCTCGTCGCCGATAATGCCTTCAAGCTCACCGAGACGCATGCCGTCGGCGTCGGATAGCTCGGGCTTCTCGTAGATGCGGTCGCGCTCTTCAAGGGCGGCCCAGAGGGGCTTGTTGCCCATGATGACGGTGTCAATAACGCGGTAGGCGTCGAAGGCGAACTGATCCTGGCGGAGGACGCCGAACTTGCGGGGGCGGACGATGTTGCCCTTTTGGGCGTCGAGCTCGCCGGTGAGGATCTTCATGAAGGTGGACTTGCCCGACCCATTGGGGCCGGTGAGGCCGTAGCGGCGACCGGGGACGAAGCTGACACTGACATCTTCAAAAAGGATCTTGGCGCCGTAGCGCATGGTGACGTTCGAGACACTAAGCATTTTTGCAGGTTCCTATGTGCGGGCCACAGTCTGGTATCGGCTGCAGGGGCCGGAGGGGCTCTGGGTTTGGTCGTTGTTGGGGCGCGCGTGTGCAGCGCCGGAGAACTTCGGCTCTTCTAGTTTCTCATAGGTGGGGGTTGGTGGGGATTCCGAGGTTTGAATCCCGGGTCTCAAAAGGAGCCCATGAGGGTTCAAAAGACGGCGGTGAGCTTGGCGAAGGAGTCGAGTTCGAGCAGGTGCTGGCCGGGCGGGGGCTGGTCCACGGTGGCGTGTTCCAGGACCCAGGTGTCTTTGTGGAAGAGGAAGACGGCGTGGAGTCCGGCGGCGAGGGCGGGGTTGATGTCGCTCTTGGGACTGTTGCCGACCATCCAACTGGTGTGGGGCGCGAGTTCATGGCGATGGATGACTTCGCGGTAGGTGGGCGGGTCCTTTTCAGCGACGATTTCGACGGCGGCAAAGTGAGGTGCGAGGCCGGAGCGGGCGAGTTTATCGGCCTGCTCGGCGTGGTTGCCCTTGGTCATGAGAATAAGGTGGTGGCGGGAGGCGAGCTCGGCAAGAGTTGCGGCGACGTTGGGGAGGAGCTCGATCTCCTGCTCGGCGATGGAGCGGGCGAAGCCGAGGATGCGCTGAGCTTTCACTTCAGTGACAGGGGTGGGACTGAGGCGCTCGAAGCAGGCGACGAGGGAGCGGGTAAAGCTGGTGAGGCCGTAGCCGTGTTCGAGAATGGTCTCGCGCTCGACGGCGTTGAGGGCCTGGCGGACTTCAGCGGGGGAGTACTCGTGGTGGTTGAGATAGCTGATGAAGCCGGTGATGGCGCGCTCGAAGTAGACGTTGTTCTCCCAGAGGGTGTCGTCGGCGTCGATGAGCAGGGTTTGGCCGGGGGGAAACTGGGGCATGCATTGATGGTAGGGCCTGAGGACGCGAAGGCTCAAGTAGCGGCGCGGTTTCGAGAGGTTGCTCTGAGGGGCATTTTTTTGTGCGGGCGCTTCGAATCCTGGGCGGCGGGTTGATTGCAGTCGGATAGGCTGAATAGAGATGAGCGACAGGAAAATTGAACTGGAAACGATCAGCGCTCTGCTGCGCGAGCAGAGCACGCTGGCCTTGGCTACAACCGATGAAACCGGGGAGCCGTGGGTGACGCCGCTGTATTACATTGTCGATGAGGAGCTGACTCTGTTCTGGCTGTCTTCGAAGGCGAGTTTGCATAGTATCAATCTAAGTAAGTTATCCAGGGCGGCTGTAACTGTATATCGGCATTCCGAGAGCTGGAGAGATATCCAGGGTGTGCAGATGCGTGGATCGGCGAGCAGGATCGACGATCCAAAACGCCGCAGGGAAGTAATCAAGACTTATTGCCTGAGATTCAAGTTGGGAACTATCTTCAATCTGGTTATAAGCCGATGCGATCTATTTGCATTCAGGCCGGAGTTTATACGCATGATCGATAACTCGAAGGTGTTTGGGAACAAGAAAGAACTTAGACGCGGAGAGCTGGGAAAGTGGATTGCTTTCGACGCGTGATACGTTGAATTCCGGCTATCCCATCCTTGAATCAAGTGCGATTAAAGGATGGGGTAGCCAGGTGTTCTTCACACTACGTCTTTTTCAACGCTCTTTTCAGAACAGCTTCAAGCCCTGCCTTGGCTTCGTCGTACTCGGCGGCGGAGATTGTTCCTGAGATTTTTTCGCTTTCAAGGGCAAACAACTCTTCCTTGAGGGTATGCAGCAGTTGAGCGTTGCCGGTTCTGAGCGGGGGGGAGTAACTGGCTGCTGGTGCGGCGTAACGGGCAGGCGCGGGCGCTGAGATGGCTTCAAACCCCTCCTCCGCTGCTTCGGAAGCGGGAGAGCCCTTTGCCAGCGCATTCTGCTTGCGCAAAAGGAAGGCCGCGGCGGCTGCCAGCAACAGGGCAAGGCCGGCCAGAATCCACCACTTGTATTTGGTAAGCGGATCGGGCGTGTCGATGGGGTTGCCGATGCCGCCGCCGGGTCTGCCACCGAGGCCGGAGGCTTCAGTTCCGCCATTGCCCATGCCAGCCTGCTGATCGCCACTCTGGGCTTCGCGGGGCATCTGGCCGTCGCCGGAGACCGTGAAGGCCACCGCCTGCCCTGGATGGATGTTTTTAGCCACGAAAGTCTGGACCCGCGGGTCCTGCTGGTCGGGCTGGAAGTTAGCACCGTTGCCGGCGTTGAAGGTCATGCCCTTGGGGAGGTAGACGACCAGGTTATCGGCTGGCATCAGCGGCTGCGGCGTAAAGGTGAACTTGCCGCTGTAGGTCAACTGATACTGCACTTCGAACAGCGTTTCTTTTTCGCCCTGATTGGGCTGAATGGGAACGTTGATCGTATAGTGCCCCTTTTGCGCCTGAGGAATGGGCCGCGTGTTGGTGGCCATGCCGCCGGGCCGGGTGGCTGAAGCGCCCTCGAGCACGGCACCGGCAGGAATGACGAACTCAAAGGTGTTGCTGCTGAACTGGGCCTTGGGGGGCAAGCTGGTGTTGCGCACGAGATAGCGTTCCTGCACGCGCAGCATGCCTCCTCCGCCTTCGGCCAGAATCATTTCGGCGTCGATGGAGACACCGTCCACCTTGGCCGCGACGTCGTAGACCGAGATGTCGCCGGACGCGCCACCCTGGGGCGCGGCAATGAAATACGATCCGCCCTGGTGGTCGGCACGGATGAGGGCTGGTCCGTTGCTTGCCGATTGAAGCGTATAGTGGCCCTTCGCGTCGGTGGTGGCGCGGGCGCCTTCAGACATTCCCGCCTGCACATCGATCAGGACGACGGTGTCGCCTGCCGAGGGCTTGCCGGTGGTCTTGTTGTTCACCGTGCCGGTGAGGGTAGCGGCCTGCATCAGAGCGCCTTGCAGCATAAAGCTGGCAGCGACGCAGCTAAGAAGAATCTGGGTCGATTTCATATTCGTCAAAATTGTCCTATCGGGGTGTCTTGTTTGGGTTGACGGATAACAAAAAGGGAAGTGGCTCAGGCCTGGTCCGCCGGGGTTGATCAGCGTTGGCGGAAGGACCGAATTTCAGCTCGCCGGAGCGGATTCTTGTTTGCCCGCTTATTAGATGCAGCGAGATGCGTCAAAGCAGCTGTAAATGTTCGATCTCGGCCAACAACTGCGTCGCTTCATTCTCAAGCAGTGCCCGCTGGACGGCAAAGTCCTCTTCAGGGTACTTGCCGGCCCGATATTCGAAGTTAAGGTCGCGGAGGTTCTCGTAAAGCTGGTCCTTGCGCTCGTTGAGGTAGTCCAGGCGGGTTTTTTCTCGCTGGCTGGCGAAGACATTCTCAGGCCAGAAGGTATAGACAAAGAGCGCCATCGCCAGGAACGTGCCGGAGATCAGGCCCAGGGAATTAGTCATGGCTCAATAGCCTCCATCGCTGCCGGTTTCCCGGCGAATCTTTGCGCGCAACGCGTCAGTGGCTGGATCAGTGGCCAGGGCAGCGACTTCCGCCTTGTCCGCCGACCACCTCTTTACCAGCAGGATGGTGCCCAACAGCGCCGCTGCGAAGACCGCAAACGGGGCGATCCAGGCAACCAGATCGAAGCCCTGGGTGGTGGGCGCGGCCAGCACCGTGGCCCCGTACTTGAGGGCGAACGAGGAGAGAATGTCCTTGTCGTTTTTGCCGCCGGCGATTCCGGCAGTTAGCTCGTCCAACTCCTTACCGGAGGACTGGCAGCCGACGTGGTTGCACTCGCCCAGCAACTCCGAGCAGCCGCAGGTGCACATGAGCCGGTGGTTCAGGTTGGTGTAGCGGGAGCCCGCATCGGTGGCGCCGAGCGTGAAGCAGACGGCCACGGCCAATGCGAGGACCTGCAGCGACTTTGTGAAAAGAGTGAGATGGGCGGAACAGAAGCGCATCATAGCTGGCTCCTTCTCAGTGCCGGCTCGGTGGGTGCGGCTCGAGCGGGTACCCGCAACGAGGCAGTGGCTGGACTGAGACTGGGAACCAGGGCAATTACAGTGCCGAACACGATGATGGCGACCCCGAACCAAATCCAACCCACCAGCGGATTCAGGAAGGCTTTGATGATGGGCTGGTTGGTGGCGGGGTTGGTGCCTTCATACACCACGTACAGGTCCCAGCCCGGAACGGAGTGAATGGCAACCATGGTCTGCGGCTGGCTGCTGGCCAGGTAGACCCGCTTTTCCGGAGTCATTTGAAAGAGCTTCTTGCCATCCTTGTAGACATCCAGCAGGGCGTACTCGGAGTTGTAGTTCAGATTCGAGTCTTGTGTGAAGCCGACGCACTCCAGCGTGTAGGGGCCGATGGGCAGCTTGTCGTGGAGGGCAAGTTCGCGCTCTTCGTTGCGGTTGAAGGCGGCGCCGGCCAGGCCGATGACGATAATCACCACGCCGATGTGGATGATGTAGCCGCCGTACCGCCGCGTGTTGCGATGGGTAAGCAGATACATGGCGGTAAGCAGATTGCGCCCGGTCTGGCGGCGTATGACGCCGGCGCCGCGGAAGAACTCCGACAGTATGGCGGCCAGCACGGCTGCCGACATCGAGAAGGCAACCAGCGCATAGAAGTTGCCGCTCGAGAATGAGCCGTCTTTCCATGGCCACACGCCCACCGCCAGGCACACAATTACGGTGGCCCAAAGCACAATCACCGGCAGAACAAAGTTGCGGCGGATGCTCTTCATCGACGTGGATCGCCAGGGCAGCAGCGGCCCCACTCCGGTAAGGAAGAGGAGGAAGAGCCCAATGGGCACGGCCACCTGGTTGTACCAGGGAGCGCCTACGGTGACCTTGTTGCCCACGACGTATTCACTGAGGATGGGAAACAGCGTCCCCCAGAGGATGACGAAGCAGGCTACGAGCAGTACCAGGTTGTTGAACAGGAAGGTGGATTCGCGGCTGACCAGGGACTCGACGCGATGATCACTTTTGAGATGACTGCGCTGCAAAACATAGGTGAAGATGCAGACCGCCAGCACGATGATCATGAACGTCACAAACCAGGTGCCGATGGAGGACTGCGCGAAGGCGTGCACGGAACTGACCAGGCCCGCGCGTGTAAGCAGCGTCCCCAGCATGGTGAGCAGGAAGGTGACGAAGATAAGCCACACGTTCCAGCTCTTCATCATGCCCTTCTTCTCCTGCATCATCACGGAATGGAGAAATGCAGTGCCGGTAAGCCAGGGCATGAAGCTCGCGTTTTCGACCGGGTCCCAGCCCCAGTAGCCGCCCCAGCCGAGCACGGCATAAGCCCAGTGCATGCCAAGGAAAATTCCTGCGGTGAGGAACATCCAGGTGACCATGGTCCAGACACGCGTGATCCTGATCCACTTTTCACCGGGGTAGCGCATCATCAGCGCTCCCAGGGCGAAACAGAATGGAATCGAGAAGCCCACGTAGCCGAGGTAGAGCATGGGCGGGTGAATCACCATCTCCGGATATTGGAGCAGGGGATTCAGGCCGTTGCCGTCCTCGGGAATGGCGCCGCGAAAGAGCGCAAACGGCGGCGCGGCAAAATTGAGGATCGACAGGAAGAAGACCTGGATTGCCGCCAGAATGGTGCCCGCATAGGCGTAGAGCCTTACGTCCCTTTTGTGCGTCATGCGCAGCACAAATCCATAGATGCCGAGCAGCCAGGCCCACAGCAGCAGAGAACCTTCCTGGCCGCTCCAGAGCGCGGAGAACTTGTAGGGACCGGGCAGGGCGCGGTTGGAGTGCTCCATGATGTAGGTGATGGAGAAGTCGTTGGTGAACACCGACCAGATGAGGGCAAAGGCGGCGGCGGTGATCGCCAAAAAGCCCGCGATACCAGCCCGTCGTGCGGTGTCAGCCAGCCGTTCCGGGGAGATGGGGGCGTTTTGCCCGGTTGCCAGCAGGCGAAGAGCTACGGCGCCTGCGAGCAGGTTGTATGCGGCCAGAGCCAGGGCGATGAGAAGAGAGAGACTACCTAAAGCTGCCATTCAAACTCCACAAAAGGTTCAAGACAATAACAGAGGTGCAAGTGCAGTTGCTATCCAGCGCGGTAGTACTCCAACCATCATAGCTGCCCAGCATGTGATGTGCCTCACATCGCCAAGTGAAATATTAGACGCGCAATTCGCTGAAATGTTTGGCCTGCTGCAAGGAGAGAGGCGAAAATCGGGAGAAATGAACTAGATTTGCGTTTTTCTCTTCGCATTGAAAACATGGGTGTTACAGGTGGACCGCTCCGGGAAAGGTGGGAGGTTTCCGGAGCGGTCCATGTCCGGGTGCAATAAGGATAGCTTATAACATATTTAAAATAAGCAAGATACCGACTATTCAATGCTGGGATGACTGGCCTGATTCGCATTGGGGACGAGTTGGAGGTACATTTCGCGGGACAGAGTGGTCTGCCAGTGGCTGGTGAGGCGGGCATAGAGGACGAAAGCGAAAAAGATGCAGGCGATGGCGGCGGCGATTGCTCTTGGACTGAGGGCGCGACGGAACCAGGTCTGCGGGGCGGCGGCGGGGCGGGCCGGGGCGATGGAGAATTGCAGGGCGTCCTGCGCCGGGCAGGCGGCGATGCAGGCCATGCAGGCGGTGCATTCGACGGAGCGGATTTGCGCGAGGCGGTCGACGGGCAGGCTGGCGGGGCAGGCGCGGGCGCACTTGGCGCAGTCGATGCAGGCTTCGCGGTTGCGGCGGATTTTGAGCGGGCTGAGCAGAGAGGCGAGGCCCATCAGCGCGCCGTAAGGGCAAAGATAGCGGCACCAGACGTTTTCAATGAGCAGGGAGAGGAGCACCAGCGCGCCGACGACGATGGCCGCTGTGAGGCCCATGTGGCGGAAGAAGTTGAGCATCTTGACGTCGGCGACGAGTCCGTAGGGGGTGTGCATGAAGTCCTCGAGAGCCTCGGCGGACATGGAGCCGATGATCAAGACGAAGAAGCCGAGCAGCAGGTACTTGAGGCCGCGCAGAGGGATGTCGAGCCAGCGGGGCAGGTGAAGTGCGCGGTGGAAGATCCTTTTGCCGAGTTTGCCGAGATTCTCAGACAGCGTGCCGACGGGGCAGAGCCAGGAACAGAAGGATTTCTTAAGGAAAAGGCTCATGACGAGGAATGCCATGAAGAGAAACATGGCGGCGGGATGGATGGAGGGTACCTGGCCGGTGACGAGCAGGTACTTGAAATTCATGAAACCGGCGATGGGCAGCCAGCCTTCTGCGCCGGCGGGGCGGGGGACTGAGAAGCCGGTTCCGCCGCGTTCGTAGTAGCGGACCCAGAGGTAGAACTGGAGGCCGAGCCAGCCGTTGAGTGCTACGAAAGAAAGCTGCACGATCTGGCGGATGCGCTGCGAATCGTCAAGGGCGGAGCGGCGGATGAGGGGCTTTTTGGGGGCGGTTGTGCGTGGTGGCTGGGGAAGCATGGTCGGATCCTTCTAACTCGAAGGGTAGGAGATGGGCGGGGGCGCGGCTATGACTTAGGTCACTGGTGGTTGGAATTTGGGCGGGGGCGAGGTTGAGTGTGTGCTTTCCCACCCATTCGCCAGGAACAAGGCGAATGGATGGGGCACGGGGCTTTGTTGCCTGGGCGGGCGCTGAGAGTCGGAGGGTTTGCTACACGCCTAGTTCGTGACGGATGGCGTCGGCGATGGCGTCAGCGTGGTGGCGCATGGACTGCTCGCTTTCGGCTTCGATCATGACTCTTGCCAGGGCTTCGGTTCCGCTGTAGCGGATGACGACGCGGCCTGAGTCCTTGAGGTCCTCTTCGGCGGCGCGGATGGCGGCGGCTACGGCGGGAATGGACTCGAGAGGCTTCTTTTCGCGGACCTTGATATTGACGATGACCTGAGGGAAGACCTTTAGGTCGGCGGTGAGTTCGTCGATGGATTTGCCGGAGCGGGCGATGAGGTCGAGAACTACGAGCGATGTGAGAAGGCCGTCGCCGGTGGTGGCGAGATGGGGCAGGAGAATGTGGCCGGACTGCTCGCCGCCGAGGGCCGCGTCGTTGACCAACATCTGTTCGAGGACGTAGCGGTCGCCGACGGGGGCGCGGAGCATACGAATGCCGCTGCGCTTGAGGGCGGCTTCGAGGCCCATGTTGGACATGGTGGTGGCGACAACCAGGTCTCCAGTGAGCAGGCCACGGGCTTTGAGATCGCGGGCGGCGATGAGGAGGATGGCATCGCCGTTGATGACGTTGCCATGTGCGCCGGCCAACATGCAACGGTCAGCATCGCCGTCGAAGGTGAGGCCTAATTGTGCGCCGTGGGACTGGACTTCAGCAGCTACGTGGGCAGGGTGAAGAGCGCCGCATCCGGCGTTGATGTTGTGGCCGTCCGGCTCAACGTGGAGGAGGGTGACGTCCCCGCCCAGGCGGCGGAAGAGTTCCGGAGCAACGGCGGCCGCGGCTCCGTTGGCGCAGTCGGCGACGATGCTGAGGCCTGCAAGCGAGAGGCCGGGGACGGAATCGATGAGGAACTGGATGTAGTCGGCCTGAAAGGCGGGGTTGTCCTGAACGGGCGGCAGGGCGGCGGGATCGGGGGCTGCGATTTGCGCGGCGTGGTGGAGGATTTCGTCTTCCATGGCCAGTTCCACTACGTCGGCCAGCTTGAAGCCGTCCGGGCCGAAGAGCTTGATGCCGTTGTCCTGCCAGGGATTGTGCGAGGCGGAGATGACGACCCCGGCTTGAAATCCGTGCTTGCGGACGAGGAAGGCGACGGCGGGCGTGGGTACGATGCCGGCGCTTTCGACGCGGGCTCCGGCGGAGCGGAGGCCGGCGGCGATGGTGGCGGCGATCCAGGGGCTTGACTCACGCGTATCACGGCCGAGCAGGATGGCGGGCACGGTGGCCTGGTCTCGCAGGGAATGGCCCAGGGCAAGGCCGACGGCGAAGATCGTGGTGGGGTCGAGTGGGGACTGACCAGCTAAGGCGCGGATGCCGTCAGTGCCGAAAAACTTGCGTTTGGAAGTTGGAGTCATGGCGTTAGTTCTTTGCCTCTTTCCGGGGTGTCGGAGAGTTGGTTTTCGCCTTGTTGGGAGCGGGAGCTTCCACACGGCTGGTGAATGTGCCGTCGGCCAGCCGGGTGGTGACCTGGTCACCACAGGCGACCTGGGCGGTGGAGCGCAGCAGGTTGCCATCCGCCGAGAGAACAAGGGCATAGCCGCGATCAAGTACGGCGAGAGGCGAAAGAGAGTGGAGCCGGGCGTCGATTGCGCCGATTCTGACGGCGGCGCGTTGCAGGGAGCGCTCAATGGAACGGTTGATGCGGGTGCGGAAATCGGCGAGGTGCTCGCGGGCGTGGAGGACGCTTCGGCGAGGATCGTAATGCAGAAAAGCTGCAGCTAGGTTGGCGATGCGGGACTGTCGCTCGCGAAGCTGGGCGGAGAGGGCGGCCTCAAGCCGGAAAGAGAGGTCGTCGAGGCGCTGGGCGGCGCGGTAGAGGAGGGTGGAGATGCGTGCCTCAGTGCGGTCAAGCGACAGGCGAGTAAGACGCTCGCGAATCTTCATTAATTGGAAGCGGGCGGCGCGCTCGAGTCGATGCGACTGCGCGCCGAGGTGCTCGGCGATCTTATGCTGGGTCTCAGTGATGAGCTCGGCGGCAGCGGAGGGAGTGGGGGCGCGGAGATCGGCGACGAAGTCGGCGATGGTGAAGTCGGTTTCGTGGCCGATGGCGCTGACGACGGGCAGGCTGGAGGCGGCGATGGCGCGGGCAACGCGCTCGGAGTTGAAGGCGGCCAGGTCCTCGAGGGAGCCTCCGCCGCGGGCCAGAACGATGAGGTCGACCAAGCCTGATGGGTTACGACTTGCCGCGTTGAGTTCGGCGATGGCCGCTTCGATCTCGGCAGGGGCGGAATCGCCCTGGACTGAGACCGGGTAGAGAAGAACGCTGAGTCCGGAGTGGCGGCGGGCGACGATGTTGAGAAAGTCCCGGATGACGGCTCCGGTGGGCGAGGTGACGATGCCAACGGTGCGCGGAAATGCAGGCAGGGGGCGCTTGCGGTCGGCGTCGAAGAGGCCCTCAGCCTTGAGGCGCTGCTTGAGCTGTTCGAAGGCGAGTTGGAGAGAGCCGGCGCCGACGGGCTCCATGGTCTCGGCGACAAGCTGCATCTGGCCGCGCTGCTCGTAGACGCTGACCCGGCCGCGCACTAGGACGTGGAGCCCATCCTCAGGGCGGAAGCGGAGAAGCATGGCCTGTCGGCGGAAGAGGACGATGGGAAGTTGGGCGTCGGCGTCCTTGAGGGTGAAGTAGACGTGGCCGGAGGGGGCAGGGCGGTAGTTGGAGATTTCGCCTTCGACCCAGACGTCGCCATACTCCTGCTCGATGAGTTCGCGGACCTGGCCGACCAGCTCGCGG
The DNA here is from genome assembly GCA_903828675.1 of uncultured Acidobacteriaceae bacterium. Classification (GTDB taxonomy): domain Bacteria; phylum Acidobacteriota; class Terriglobia; order Terriglobales; family Acidobacteriaceae; genus Telmatobacter. Next base: position 40,088 of record CAIKND010000199.1, on the reverse strand, counting down.
ACCGGCCAGATGCGTCGGTTGGTGCGGGGCTCTTCAAAGCTCAGATCAAGTTGCGGCGCGAATGGATCGGGAGGGGGCATTCCTTATGAAGTGTAATTGGTGGGCTTTGTGGATAGCGAGGCTTGGTGCGTGAGGCGGTGGTGATGGCTGGCTTTATTCCTGTCCCACCCTAGCCACAAAAACAGGAACGTGGCGAGGGTGGGGCACCCGGATTTGTTCCTGTCCCACCCTTTCCGCGATGAGGCTGCGGAAAGGATGGGGCACGGGGCTTGGTGCGGGGCTGGGTCGCTGGGTTATTTGCCGGTGTAGGAGACGCGCCAGATGGAGTTGGAGCCGTCGTCGGTGACCAGTAAAGAGCCGTCGGGGGCGACCGTGACGCCTACGGGGCGACCCCAGACGTTTCCATCGGGAAGCACGAAGCCGGTGAGAAATTCCTGAAATTCGCCGGTGGCGCGGCCTCCGTGGTGCATGGGCACGCGAATGACTTCGTAGCCGGTGCGGATGGCCCGGTTCCAGGAACCGTGTTCAGAGGCGAAGATGTCGTCCTGGTATTGGTCCGGGAACTGCTTGCCGTCATAGAAAGTCATTTCGAGCGAGGCGTTGTGTGGTTGCAGGAGCACATCGGGGACGATGACCTTGTCTTTCAGCTCGGGATGCTTGCCTTGGTGGCGCGGGTCCTGATGGCTGCCGATGTACCACCATGGCCAGCCGTAGAAGCCTCCGGGCTCGACGTGAGTGATGTAGTCGGGCACCAGGTTGTCGCCGAGGGCATCGCGCTCATTGACGGAACACCAGAGTTCGCCGGTATGGGGGTTGATAGCGAGGCCCACCGCGTTGCGGATGCCCGAGGCGTAGACGCGCATGCCGGAGCCGTCGGGGTTGAAGGCGAGGATGGTGGCGCGATTCGTTTCTTCCGGATGGGTATCCGGGTCGTCCACATTGGAGCCTGAGCCGACGGAGACGAACATGGTATTGCCGTCAAGCGCAAACCGAATGTCGCGGGTCCAGTGGCCCTTGCCGTTGGCCGGCAGGTCAGCCAGATGCTCCGGCGGAGCGCTGGCCGTCCTATCGCCGTTCCTATACGGAAAGCGCACGACGGAGTCAGTGTTGCCGATGTAGATCCACTTGGGGTTGGGGCCGGCAGGATAAAAGGCGATGCCGAAAGGCTGGTTCAATCCGCTGGCAAAGACGCCGGTGGACTGGGGCTTGCCGTCGGCAGTGATGCCACGGAAGACGAGAATGCGGCCCGTCTCACTTTCCGCGACGAAGAAATCGCCATTGGGCGCGGTGCGGATGAGGCGGGGATTGTGCAGGCCGGTTGCATAGAGCTCGACCTTGAATCCGGCGGGCGCCTGCGGCCACGCGCTTTCGGGCCGGGGAACCAGGCGGGGTCCGTTGCCCGAAGACGCGGTGGTGAAAGGCGGGGGCAGGTCAACAACGCTGATTCTGTGGATCGTTCCCGGCTTCTCAAAGCGAAAGTCGGTGAAGGGGGGAGTGGGACGCGGTGCGTTCAGTATGGAAGCGTCGGGTGGTTCGACGGCGGCGGCATTAGGACGGGCGGCGTTGGGGCCGTTCAAATTTCTCAGGAAGGTGATGATTTGCCAGCGATGCTGGTCGGTCAGGGATGCCCACGAGGGCATTCCGTTGGCAACGTCGCCCTTGGTGATGTACCAGAAGATCTCGCCGGGTTTGGCGGCCTGCGCGGGTCCTTTGGTAAGCGGGGGGATGTTGCCGGTTCCCTGGGCCTTTGGACCGTGGCAGACGGCACATTTATCGTGGAACTGCTTCATGCCGACCTGGGCATCCTGCTGTGTGGTGAAGGGGTTTTCGAGGCCGGCGGCGGTGGCGGGAGCGTCATGGAAACTGCTCGATTGCGCGGTCAGTGCGGGGCCCAAGGCAGAGGCCAGGATGAGGAAGCCGAGGGACCAGCGGGCTGCGGGGAATCTTGACGATTTCAATCGTTTTCTCCTGGAGAAGAGTTGTGCATTGGTGCTACGGCTTCGGGCGGCCAGGACAAATTCGGGGAAGTCCGGGGCAGAACCGGGAGATTACTTTAGTTGGATGAGGGGCAGTGCAGCTTAGTTTCTGTTTTCGACGATGGTGCGCAATTCGGCGGCGATGGAGATGAGCTGCTGGCCGAGTGCGGGATCGGGTCCGTTTTCACGGGAGTACATGACTTCGAGTTCACGGGCGAGGACGGTGCCCCTGGTGAGGTTGAATGTGCCGAGCGAGCCGGCAAGCTTGTGGGCGGCGTCGCTGGCAGCCTCGTGCTGGGGAATGGTAAGGGTGTCGGCTGCAAAGGCGGCGGCAGCCGCTTCAAGAACGGCGACGCGTTCAAGGATATCGGGGAGAAAGCGGGCCCATAAGAGGTTGATTGCCGCGGTAAGGTCGGGTTTTGAGATGTGTTCCATGGGGGACGGCGGGCTAGCTCCAGCCGAGTACGGTAGCGATTTGGTTGGAAAGGGAAAGTGGGTCAAAGGGCTTGAAGAGGACGGCTGCAACGCCGAGATCGGCAAAGCGGCGCTGATCCGAGCTTTGCACCTTGGCGGTAAGCAGTAGGACGGGAATCTTGGCCGTAGCGGGATTCTTGCGGAGTTCGCGGAAGGTAGTGGGTCCGTCCATGCCGGGCATCATGACGTCGAGGAGGATTGCATCGGGCTGTTGCTCGGCGGCGCGGACGAGGCCTTGCGCGCCGGAGTTTGCGGTGATGACATCCCAGCCTGCGACGGTCTCAAGGCTGAGTGCGGCGACTTCGCGGATGTCATCTTCGTCGTCGATGATCAGGATTTTGTGCAGCAAAAGGGAATCACCTCATATGGGCAGGATAGCGGGTTGGCATCGCAGCAAGTCAACTGACCGGCGAGTTCTCTCGATTACGGGGCCGGCATGGGCGACTCCGCCACGGTAGCTTCTTCCATCTGACGCGAACTCCGCAGCATGGTCAAGACCAGGGCTTCCAACTGCTGGGGCTGGACGCGAGTCTTCGTGAGGAAATGAGTTGGACCCAATGTCAGCTGGCGGCGCTCGGATGGAGAGAGAGAGCGGCCAGAGTAGACCACCAGGGGCAGACGGGCGAGGCTTTCGTGCTGGCGGAGCCAATCCACTACGTTGAAACCATCGCCGTCCGGCAGGCCTATGTCGAGGACCAGCAGGTGCGGACGGAAAGAGAAACAGGCGTCAAGGGCCTCGTCGAGCGAGTAGGCCAGATGGACCGAAATGCTGTCCCGGGTGAAGACTTCGCCAATGACGCGGGCCAGGTCGCGATCGTCTTCGACGATGAGGATGCGGGCCTTTTCGCCGGGTCCGCAGAGTACGCGTGCCAATTCCCCAAGGAGCGCGTCCTCATGGAGAGGCTTCTCCACCCATCCCTCGGCGCCGTCGGGCAGTATGGCGTTGCTTTGAGGGTTGTCCACACTGAGCAGAACGACCGGGGTACGGGCCTCAGGGTCAAGGCGGCGCAGCAAGGGCAGGATCTCAAAACCGTTCATGCCGTCAAGCGAGGTGTCGAGGAGGATGGCCTCGACGCCCTGATGAGCTGCGGCGAGAGTCTCGGTGACGGTGGAGGTCTCGACGACGAGATACCCGTGACTGGTCAACTGGGCGGCAATGCGGGTACGGGCTTCATCCTTGGCGCCTGCCAGCAGGACAGTGCCCTGTCCTGGCTCGCTGTCGAGGGCGCTGGCGACGTTTTCAAGCGGAACGGGGTGGTAGGGAAGGAAAACGCGGAAGGTGGAACCGCGCACTGGATTGCGCTCAGCCCAGATGCGGCCGGAATGCTGCAAAACGATCGTGCGGCAGATTGCGAGTCCGAGGCCGCTGCCACCTTTTTGGCGTGAGTCTGAGGCATCGACCTGCTGGAAGCGTCCAAAGATGGCTTCAAGCTTGTCGGCGGGAATTCCGCGGCCATGGTCGATGACGGAGACAGTGACGCCGGTGATGCCAGGGCGAAGCATGACAGAGATCGTTGAGTTCGCAGGGGAGAATTTGACGGCATTCGAGAGCAGGTTGGTGAGGACCTGGAGCAGACGATCGGGGTCGGCTGCAATTTCGACCTGCGTGGCGTCATGGATGAGCTGCACGCCTGCCGCCTCCGCTACCGGGGCCATGCCATCAATGGCCTGGCGGACGACATCCGCCAGTTGAACGGGGCGAAAGGCGAGAGGCTCGCGCCCGCTCTGGATGCGTTCAAGATCGAGAATGTCGTTGATGAGCCGGACCAGGCGGTCGGAGTTGGTGAGGGCAATGCGGAGCAGATTGGCAGCTTTTTCATTAACGTCGCCGAGGATGCCGGAGGAGAGCAGGCCAAGGGCTCCGCGGATGGAGGTAAGGGGCGTGCGCAATTCGTGACTGACGGTGGAAATGAACTCGTCTTTGAGGCGGTCCAGGGCGTAGCGCTGACTGATGTCGCGGAAACTAAGGACCGAGCCGGAAAAGCGGCCCTGATCGAGGATCGGTGTTAGAACGTACTCGGCAGGGAAAGATGTGCCGTCTTCACGAAAGACGTTGTCTTCCCCGGCGGCAGCGCGGTGATTCGCGGCAGCTCGACGGAGTGGGCAATCTTCAGCGCACAGGTGATTTTTGGGCGCTGCCCCGTGGAGCAGTTCATGAACCTGCTTGCCGGTGATGCTGGAGGCCTGAGCGCCGAGGAGGCGGGCGGCGGCAGGGTTGGCAAAGCTGACGAGGCCGTGGCGATCTACGCCGCATATGCCATCGGCGACCGAGTCGAGCAGGATCTCTTGCTGCCGGTAGAGTTCCTCCGCGCGTCCCCGCTCTTGTGACCGCGCCAGCATCTGGCCGAGCGACGCGGCAGCAGTTTCAACCGCTGCCATGGCTTCGCGATCCTCACGCAGCACGAAGTGGCAATAAAACTCGAGCACAGCCAGAACCTTGTTGCCGACCCGCACAGGGACCGCCCAGCCGGAGACCATTTCATGGCGGAGAGCAGACTGGATGCGCGGGCTAAGAGGTGCGGAAGCGAGGTCGGCGATCCAGACCGTGCGTCCGTCTTTCCATGCGCGGCCCGGTAGATCGATTCCGCTGGCCATGGTGAGCCCGATGCTTTCCTGGATGAGAGCTTCGATGCGGTGGCCAGGAGTGCCCCAGGCAGTGGCGAATTCGAGCCGGTTCTCCTTGGCGTCAACGCCCCATTTGATGGCCATGTCCCAGCCTTGGGAGATACAGAGGGCCTCGAGGATGCGCATGGCCGCGACCTCAGGAGAGGTGTTTTCGCCGACGATCTGGCTGACGTGCAGCTGCAGGGCGAGGCGGTGTTCGCGCTGTTTCTGCTGCGTGACATCGCGGAGTAGGCAGCGGATGGCCACTGGGTTTCCGGCCTTCTGGCGCTGGCTGAGGCTGAGCTCGAACTCGAGTATGCGGCCATCGTGGGTGTGGTGGCGCAGCGGGGCGCGATCTACTCCTTCGCTATCGAGCGCACGGCGGAAGAGGGCTCCTACCTCAGTCCGGCAATCGGAATTGAAGAGCTCGTCGAAGGACTCGAGCGCTAGAAGGGACGTATGGTCAATTCCGAAGCATCTCTTCCAAGCTGGATTGGCGTAGAGGAAACGGCCAGCAGGGCTAAGCGTGGCGATCATCTCGCTGGAATTCTCAAAGAGATCCCGGTAGCGTTCCTGGGACTCTCGCAGGGCCTGTTCCTGCCGCAGGGTTGCGCTCTGGTCAATTGCTACTGCAACCAGGCCAATAAGCGCGCCCGCAGCATCGCGGCGGGCGGAGATGTGCAGCGTGACGGTTAGTGGGGCGCCGTCCTTGCGACGGATTTGGGCATCGAAGCTGGGCACCTGGCTGGGAGGCAGGGTGCGAACGCATTCAATATAAGCCGCCATCCGGCCTGCGGGCGTTGGGTCAGGCGGCCGGTGGATGCCGCAGAGCTTTTCCATCTCCGCGACCAGACGCGCGCCTTCGCCAGGGATCAGGATTCCCATGGTGACCCAGGGAGTTATAAGCTCGGCGCCATGGTAGCCGAGCAGTCGCTCTGCGGAGGGATTGATGTAGGTAAGGTAGCCATCAAGACCAATGGCCACAATCGCTGGTCCCGCCGAATCCATAAGGTCCCTGAACGGGTCGATGGCGAGAGCGGACTCAGATGCTGGACCTGAGGGATTCTTGATTGGGAGACGAAGAGCGAGCAGCACAGCGGCAGCCGCGGCAGCCAGCATGAGCACTCCATCCATGCGCGGTCCGAGCGCCAGGCGCGCGAGAACAGCGCCGGCAGCAAGTACCAGAGCCAAAATCGCCAAGGCAGACCAGAGTATCGAAATACCGCTCCGGACCGCCTGTGCGGAGTGTGCGTCACCGGCTTTCGCAAGCTCTTGTAACCGGTCCCCCATAGTTCCCCCATTACTGAAGTCACGCCTGATTTACTCGAAAGTGACTTAAAACTTGCTTGGCGTGATTTTCAGGTAGTATAAGCGTTTGATTTAGGACTCTCTAGCCAAATCGGAGTGGAGGCCACTCAGGCGTAACGTTACAGTTACCGCCGTTTGGGGCTCCGGTTACCGGCCGAGTCAAAATACGGGTCGAAAATGAGGCATTCTGATCCCCGGGCCCGAAGGCGGGCTTAGGTTCACGGGCCGTATACTTGCTGCATGTTTTCTCCCATTGGTTCGTACCGTCTTCTTCGTATGTTCGTGGTTGCAGCAGGGCTGGTTTGCCTTGCAACTCACTCTCCGGTTGCTCACGCATGGGGCAATGAAGGGCATCGCATGATCAACAGGCTGGCGGCCAGTTCGCTGCCCGCCGATGTGCCGGCGTTTCTGCGTTCCGAGGCGGCGGTGAACGAAATTGAATACCTGGGCCCGGAGCCTGACCGCTGGCGTTCGCCGGCTGAGCCGGAGCTGGTGGCGGCGCAGGCCCTGGAACATTTCATCGATCTGGAGCCTGCCGACGCGCTCGGTCCGTTGCCAAGGCGGCGGCTGGACTTTGAGGCCAAGGTGTTTGCTGCAGGCCAGCGGCCGGAAAAGGTGGGCCTGCAGCCCTGGGTGACCAGCGAAGTGTGGGAGAGGCTTAAGTCGGCCATGCGCCAGTACCGATCCATGCAAGCGAACCACGAGGACACGCGCGCCGTGGAGCAGTCGATTGTGTTCTATGCGGGCTGGCTGGGGCACTACGTAGGCGACGGGGCGCAGCCACTGCACACGACCATCCAATACAACGGCTGGGTAGGGGCGAATCCCAACGGCTATACCACCGCCCACCAGATTCACTGGCAGTTTGAGGGGCCGTTTGTGGGAGCGAATCTGCACGCGCCGGAGGTAAAGGCGAAGATGACGCCGGCAAAGGCAATCGACGGCGACATGTTCGACGGCTATGTAGCTTATTTGCGGCAGACCAAGACCCTGGTCGAGAAGGTTTACCAACTGGAGAAGACGGGCGGTTTTACGGGAGCGGGATCCGCGGAGTCGCGGGAGTTTACCGCCGAACGGCTGGCCGCTGGAGCCAGTATGTTGCGAGACCTGATCTACACGGCATGGGTGGAGAGCGCGAAACCGGTACCGGATCCATACGCCGGAAAGTAGACGGGAAACCTCCGTACCGAAAATCCCAGTTTTCAGCCTGTGGAACTTGACGTACACTCATTGGAATTAATTGAGGACTTCCGAATTGGTCTGGAGGTAGATTTTCCATGTCAGACCCAACTTCGCCGGATACACAGCCCCTTGCACCAGGGCAATCGGGGCTGGATGCAGAAACTCCGCTGACTGCGCCCGTAGTAATCCCGATCAGCGGAGTGCCAGAGGAGAATGCCGCGCCGCCGGAACTCGCCTGGTCAGGAGCAGCGGCACCTGCGCCGCCTCCCTTCGATTTGCCAAGCCCTCCGATGGCAGCGCCGCCTGCGTTCGGGCTCAAACTGCCGCGGCTTTCAAATACCCTGTCCTGGCCGAGAATTGCGGAGGCTCCGCAGATTGCGCGCGGGCTTTTCAACCAGACTGCGGAACAGATCTGGACGGCCCATATGACCGAGCTTGAGGTCTGGGCAGAAGCCAATCGGAAGGATGCCCGCAGGGACGCATTTGCGTTCTGGGCTTTGAAGGCGCCGGCGATTGTAGCCTCGGCCAGCGCGGGCGTGTGGGCGCATTACCAGTGGACCACCGTTAGCCTCATGGCTGGCGCAATTGCCAGTTTTTGCGTGATTGTCGATGGCATCCAGCCGCGTGGAATGCTGCGCAACACGCATCTTCGCGCGTTTCACGATCTACGCATCCTGATGAGCCACATGACGTCCAGGCTACGCGCCTCCAGCGGCGAGCCGGAGGCGATTGTTCGCGCGATCATCGGTGAGTCGGAGAGCGAACGGGAGCGGATTGCCGACTACATTCGCGATGCCGAAACGGCCCTGAAGTACAGCGACAAGATTTGAAGGCCGCGCGCGAGTTTCATTGGGAGGTTTCGGCTGCGGCGAGGGCGGGAATCCGGCGTAGCACCGGGGTGAGCGTCAGGGTGATGAGCACGACTGCGGGGCCAGCCAGTAGCAGCCATGCGAACAGCGCGTGTCCGGCCAGGCCGCTCAACTGGGCGAGAAGGCCGCCGGGCGAAAGTTGCAGCAGGGCGCGGGGCGACACGGACTGCCGGGGTGAGGAGGCAAACAGCCAACCACCGAAGCGGACAAACGGAACAATCAGCAGCAGTTGCAAGGGCATGGCCGCGTAGTTGGCGGCCTGGATGGCGGGCAGGTTCAGGCGCATGGCGAGCGCGACGGCGGCGCACAGAACCGTGGGAATGCCGATCACCGGGATGCAGCCGATGGCGAATCCGAGGGCAAGCGTAAAAGCCAGGCGAGGCGGAGAGATTCCCTGCCGCAGCCAGAGGGCGGTGTTGCGCTTGACCGATTCAGGGGCGATTCGCAGGTTCACACTCTCAATTATCCATGCGTTTGGGCGCAGGCATTGGATCCCGGATGAAACTTTGGTAAACGAATCAAAATAGAAAGGGGATTTGTCGAGGCTGTGAACCTGGAAAGAGCCGACTCTGCTGCCGGGTTGCGGACTGTGGCTCCTCAGCCGAACAAAAGATAGCGTGATCTGCGATACACTTGGACGCTATGCGGGTGTTTGGAATTGATTGCGGAACTGAAGTGACGGGGTTTGGCGTGGTGGAGTCGGACGACAGCGCACGCGAGCCGCTTTTGGTCTGCAAAGCGATGGGAGCGATACGGCTGGCGAAGACGAAGACGCTGCCGGTGCGCCTGGAACAAGTGTTTCGGGAACTCTCAGCGGCGCTGGAACTCTGGCGTCCGGATGCGGTGGCCATCGAAGGGGTTTTCTACTCAGTGAATGCCAAGTCGGCTCTGAAACTGGGGGAAGTGCGCGGAGTAGCGCTGCTGGCGGCAGCCTGTCAGGGGCTTCCGGTGGCCGAGTATGCTCCGCTGAAAATCAAATCCAGCGTGGTGGGCTATGGGTTGGCGAAGAAGGAGCAGGTGCAGTTTATGGTGGCACGGCTGCTGAATCTGGCCGAGATACCAGAACCCGCGGATGCGGCGGATGCGCTTGCGGCCGCCATCTGCCACATTCATACGGCGCAGACTTTGGATTCGCAAAGTCGGGTGCAGGGAGTCGGGCGATGAGGGCGGCCTGGCTGATTTTGGTTGTCGCCGCGCTGATAGCGGTTCCTGCGCCCTTTGCGCAGGCCGAGACGGAAAATCCGGCTGCCGGGGCGGTTGAGGTCGAGTTTTCAAACCCGAGCCTGTCTCCATCGCACTGGACGCTGACGCTGCGCAGGGATGGAAGCGGTCATTTCCACTCCGAACGCGGCAAGACGCTGGCGGGCGGTTCCCAGGGCATGGATGCGGGCAGCGTGGATCGTGAAGTGGAGTTGAGCGCGAAGTTTACCGACCACGTCTTTGACACCGCACAGCGTCACAAGTGGTTTAACCAGGAGTGCGATAGCCATCTGAAGTTGGCTTTCCAGGGCTGGAAGACGCTAAGTTACAAAGGGGCGGAGGGGCAGGGGAAGTGCACCTTCAACTACTCGAAAGACAAGGATATTCAGACGCTTGGCGATGCGCTGGTCGCGGTGTCTGAGACGCTGCTTGAAGGAGCGCGGCTTGAGATGCTGTTGCAGCACGACCGCCTGGGGTTGGACAAGGAGACCGAATACCTTGTGGAGGCCTGGAAGGATGGACGGGTACAGCAGTTGGGCGCGATTCGGGGCATTCTGGAGCGGCTCGCCGGGGATGAGGACGTAATGGACCGGGTGCGGAAGAGGGCCAAGGTTCTGCTGGCCCAGGTGGGAACATAAATCTGCGAAGAGTTGCGATTGAGCGCGACTTTTGTGTTTTCAAAGTGTCGTATAGTTGTTGGGTTCCCGATAGTGGCGGTGTTGGGCCGTGGGATCGCACCAAGGGAAGGCTGGATACCATGAATCGGATTGGGAGTATCAGGCGATTTTCTGGACATCGTTGGGGCGCTGGCTGGCTGGGGTTGGCCGCCATTGCGCTAGGTACGCTGCTGCTGCCCTGCGCGATAAGGGCCGACGATACAGGCCAAGGGGCGCCGGCAGCGCGTCTGAGCAGTGTGGATGGGCAGGTACGCGTCTCACAGGGTGGCCAGGTGCTCGCCGACCCGGCACTGGCAAATATGCCACTTTTTGAAGGCACGCAGATCCTCACTGGGGACGACGGCAAGGCCGAGATCCAGTTTCAGGATGGAAGCGTGGCTCGTCTTTCCCCTGGAACTTCTCTCACGCTGACTGCGCTCGGCGGTCAAAGCGGCGCGGGTGATTCCGAACTGATGCTGGAAGGTGGGCTTGCCTACTTCGAGCTTCAGAGCGAGCAGATCAAGATTCGTTTTGCCGATTGCGTGGCGACTGCGAGCGGATTCACCGTGCTGCGCATCAAGATGGACAATCCTCCGGGCGAAGTTGCCGTGTTCTCAGGCAACGCCCACCTGGAGCGCGGAAATGCCCTTGCTCTGGATCTTCACGGCGGCGAGAGCGTGGCTCTGAACGGGGCAGACCCCAACCGTTATTCGCTGGCTGAGACCATCGAGCCGGACTCCTGGGATGCGTGGAACTCTGACCGCGACCAGGTGTTGAGCGCCGAGGCATCTGCGCAGACTGGCGCGGCAAAGAACTTTATCAATAACGACAACCCGAATCCCGCGTGGAACGACCTGGACGCCAACGGCAACTGGTACAACGTGCCGGGACAGGGCTATATCTGGTCGCCTTATCAGGCGGCGGGCGCTGGATGGGACCCGTATGGCTGCGGGCATTGGGTATTCACGCCGCGGTTTGGGTACGTTTGGGTTTCCTGCGAGTCATGGGGTTTTCTGCCCTACCAGTGCGGCAGTTGGAATTTCTACGACTCGTTTGGCTGGGGCTGGGCTCCAGGGATGGGTGGCGGTTGCGGCAGGGGTTGGGGCATGGGCTATTACGGTGGTGGCGGGGTCAACATCGGTTATGGCCCCTCCGGCTATCATCCCATTCTGCGGCCGGGCCCGCGGCATCCCGTGGGGCGAAATCCGGGTTCAATCATTGGCGTCAACCGGCACCCCTTCGGCGGAAATGGCGGATTGCCCATCAGGGACAGGAATGCTCCGGTGGCGATTGCCGGGCATTCTGTTGCGCCGCTGCGGCCAGTAGGTGCGCGACCGGGGTCTGATCAGCCCGGGTTTGAACGGACCGGCTCGGGATTCTTGAATCGCACAGCGCCCACCAATCCGGGAACCAGATCGGCAGGCGGCGACCAGAACCCAGGCAGGACGACGTATGGCAACCGGCCAATCTTCGTGCCTTCGCCCCGTGGCTCAGGTGGCGATAGTAACGCCAGACCTACCCGCACATATACGCCTCCGGGCAACACGTATACACCTCCAAGCAATACGTATACGCCACCTACAAACACCTACACACCTCCAAGCCGCGGTAATACCGGTGGTGGAGGCTATTCCGGCGGATCGCAGCCGAGTCGGCCTTCGGGTGGTTATTCCGGTGGCGGCGGTGGCGGCGGCGGTGGTGGTGGATCGCACAGCAGCAGCGGCGGCGGCGGAGGCGGTTTCTCCGGCGGCGGTGGTGGTGGCTCACACAGCGGCGGCGGTGGCGGGGGTAACACTGGTGGCGGTGGCCCACACCGCTAGCAGGCTGGATTCCGCAGCAGTTTTAGACTAGAAATTGAAGCGCCCCGTCTTCGGCTTGAGGTTCAGGCTGAAGATGGGGCGCTTTTCTTGCTTGCGCAGGCGTTGTCGAGACGTGTCGATTGCTGAGGCCAGCAGATCGGATCGTCAGCCGAGCAGGTCGGAGAGCGGCGGAAAGCGGAAGCGGGCCTTTGAAACAGGTGTGCCCCGCACCTCAATGCGGCTCAGGTCGCGGGAGCCGACGCCCAGTTGTTCAGCCAGGCGAAGGGTGCTGTCGCAGGTCTCAAAGGGAGGTGTGCCGCGATCCGCCATCGGATCCAATCCCATGACCGCGGTGGCTACCGCATCTGTTGAGACGCAGTTCATCCCCGCGATCAAGACGCCCGGATGTACAGGCTTATGCACCCAGCCGCGACCTTGATTTGGCAGTTCGCCGCCGGTCATGGTGTAGATGCCGTCGATGACCGCCAGGTGAACCGGGCGCGCGGCAACCAGGTCGGCGGTGATTCTGGGCACGCGGTAGCCGGGGTCGGTCGATTGCGCCACCGGTTGCGGCGCGCTCTTGGGGGGTACGCGGGAGCCGGAGTGCATGGGCTCGCGGAATCCCATAGGCGCAATGCTGGGCTCGTCCAGGGGTGCCTCTTTGCTGTAAATGGTGCAGGGCGTGTTGCCGAAGCAGTTTTTCATCGAGAGGGTGACGCCGGCGGTGCGGTGCTCCTTGAGCTTTGCCAGCGAGACAAAGACATCGCAATCCATGTAGGAGTGATTCAGGTCGTAGCCGGCGTACATGAGACCGCCGCCTGGAACCATGAACCGGGAATAGGATTTGCCGCTGCCCAGGAAGTTGGTGTTCTCGAATTCGACGCGCGTTGCTGCTCCGGCGAAGTCCTTTGGCTGCCAGCCGGCGGCGATCATAAACTCCTCAAGCGGCTTGGTGCCGAATGGCGCGCTTTCAAGCAGGCGCACGCGCTGCGCTCCCGCTTTGCCAAGAAGAGAAACCAGGGCGCCGATGACCTGGGGATGAACCCAGTGCGTCATCTCGTTGGGCATGGAATTCAGCCTGTCCTTAGGCACACTGGTCATGTTGAGCTTGATGGCGACGGTCTTGCCGCGGACCAGCCTATCCAGTCCGCCGAGCTGGTCGAACATTGTGGAGAGCACATCCACCACCTGGCGGTTGTACTCGGGACATAGTCCAATGGCGACGGGGCTTGCCGGAGCAAGCGGGCTGGCGAGCAGGCTGGAAGGCGCAAGGTACGCGCCGGCAGTCATGCCCATGACGCCAAGAAAGTCTCTGCGGGAAGCGTTCATCTTCATAGTGGGCCAACCTCTCCGTATGGTGTGATCACCGGGCTCGATGAGACAGCTATCGAAAACAGGAAAGAGCGGTGGGTAGGCACAGACTTACCCCAACACCTGCCATAAAAGACGCACGTGCAGGTTCGGTCTTCAAAACCTGGCCAATTGTACCCCAGTTCGTTTGGGGCAGGGAATAGGGAATAGTGGCCAGGTCCTGGAGTCAAGCCGGGCCTCAATTCCTGGCCCGGCTTGACTCCTTAGTGCCCAGGGTCTTCCGCTTTGGCGGCGCGGCGCTGTTTGCCGCTGATCAGGTAGACGGCTGCGCGCAGCTCCAGGAGCGGGTCCGCCGAGGCCTCAATGCCGTCCACGCGCGGAATGGGGTCGAAGATGATGTGTTGCTGCTGGGCGAGGGTGTCCGGCACGGCCTGGGCCAACTCGATCGTGCCCAGTTCGAACAGCTCGCGACTCTCGGGCCAGTGAATCGTCGCGTCGTCCGTGGTGTCGGCATGGGTGGCAATCTGCACCAGGATCTTGAAGCGAACCGGCTCTTTGGCGACGCGCGCGGCGATCTCGTCGAAGTGGTAGTTGGCGGAGATCCCGGAGACAGTTTCTGGAGTCAGGTAGTCGTTCCCCAGCTCGGGGACAACCCGGTAGCGCCCAAACCTGGTTTGCCCGGCTGCGTTTGTGAAGGCGTAGGCAGTAACGCCGTAATAGGTCTGGCGCGCCAGGCTCGACGGGAAGGGCTTGGGCGTTTGCACAAAGGCCAAAGCCGCGGGATGCGAGGCGAGAAACTTCTCGATAGGCTTGGGCGAGGGAACTTCGGGTCCGCTGGCTGCGGCCGCATACAGGAATTCAAGGAATTCCGCGCCGGTATGCGTAGGGAATCCGTCGGTCGAGTGGGAGACGATGTCGGTGTGCACATGCTCCGCCAGGTTGAATCGAATGGCAAAGCCGCGCGGATTGGCATCGGGGGAGCTGTCGGGTATCGCCGGGAGTCCGGTGGAGTTGGAGAAGCGGACGGTGATGGGCGTGGACGGGCGGGCAATATGCGGAGCCCGTGTAAGCGCCTGGGCTCCACTTGCCGGCTTGAAGACGCCTATCAGCATCAGGCCCTTTGCGTGGGCCGGGCGATAGCCGGGATGAGCGCCGAACATCGTGTGAAATTGTTCCACCAGATCGTTGGCGAGGGAGACGATTCGTTCGTCCTGCGGAAGGGGCATTAGGGGAAAAACCTCCTGATTCTTTGCAGTGTAATTCAGGGGTTTTGGCTAGGACGATCTGATTTGACCAGTGGATTTGTCATTTTAGTGATACCGCCCCGTACAGCAGTTGTAATAAGACAATTCCACCGACTACCGACAATGAGATGCTCAGGAGTGTCCCTATGAGGAAATATTCGGCAAATCGTGCTTCCTTGAATTCAGGAAAACGAGCAATGGATTTGCCGGTCAAGATAAGGCCGACCAAGGCTGGAGATTGTATCGCAATAGCTGTAATTATCAGGAACCTCTCGATCCATCCTACATAAAGTCCCGCATTCTGCAATTGTGCCGGGCCTTCGGCTACTGTGGCCTTTGCCAAGCTCCTGGTAAGATAACGTATCAAATATCCTCCGCCAAATATGACAGCGACATAGATGATCCCAGCCTCCAATAGATGTGTTTTTGTAGTCATGGATAGCTGGGTAATATGAATGAGTTCGGTAACACTGCTTCCGGTCAAAATGACGGCCGCTGCCGCCAAGACGATCACTTGAAGCGATTGGTCGAACAAGAATGTCATCCAGTTATCAGGCAAGACCTTTCGTGCAATCAACATTTGTTTGATCCGGCCGGCCATCAGATGAACGAATAAGTAACCTATTATGGTCGTCTGGCCGTAGATTGATAGATAGGGAATTTGAGCGAAGATGAGCAGGCAGGTCCATGCGAGTATGTAGTGTGTAATGCCATGGCAAATGAGTGGCCAAAGGTTCTTGCCTTTGTTTCTGATAATCCATCCTGGCTGCAAGGGGAAGTCCCCGAGCAGGTATGCCAAGAGCAAAGCCATGAATGTTATCGGCATCGGTTGCATGAAAATGTCCATATTTCTTGATTTGTATTGAAGTGTACATGTCAGAAGTATGTCTTCACAATGCGCTCCATCGCGTCGACAGTTTCAACCAAGTGCCAATAATAGCCCCGCTTGAGATTTCGCGATACGGTCGAAATGTCCAGCGTTAGTCGCTTGGCAGTCAGGTCTTGGCGGCCGGTCTCAAGTTGCATATTGATCGCCGCCCATTGCTTTTCGGTCGTTCCTTCAAGGAGGGCGTCCTGAAGGCGGTAGATTGTATTTGCAATCGTGTCGAATATTTCGTTTCCGGATTCAAATCCCGTGAGAAGGCGATACTTTGTCGATCCGGATTTCAATCGATCGGCTGCTTCCCGGGCCCGTTCGAAAGCCTCACCTCCAGCATAACGATTGACCGGCTTTCGATGCGCTTCGCTGACGGTGCCGATCCCAACCGCGATCCAAAGTTGGAAGGGGTAGAAAAGGCGACGCAAATCCAATATCACGCGCGGGGTATGTGCCGGTTTACTCAAAATTGCCTGGAACTCATCCCAAGCCGTTACCGCGTATGGCGAGAGGATCAACTTCTGTTTCAAGTGGAGTCGAGAGACTTCTTCGAGTTTCCGGTCTCGTTTGGGGCGGAACGATTCGATCTTGCGAGAGCCTACGACGTCCGCTGTGATGACCGAGTAGCATTTCTGGTTGATGATATGCAACACTCCTGATTGTGTACATTTTCGTACAATTTGTATTATTTGTACATTATTGTGCCAATTGTCAAGTATTGCGGACTGATATCGAATGAAGAACGGACAAACCGGAGACTAAATCAAATGGGTAATCCCCCAACTCCGCCGCGATGACTCCAGAAGTTTGACGGCCTCGGGAGTATCCCTTGGTTTTGCCCTTCGTTGCATTTCGGTTACTTTTGCTTCACGGGCTGACCAACCACGAGATAGGGGTGCTTGACTGGATGGTACAAGCGAATGGCGGGGCTTATAGACGTGCGCGCTTCCTACATCAGCCTTCTGCGAATCAGGTCCAGCGCCTGCTGGGTGGCCCATTCTCTTACCCGGTTGCGGTCGCCGCGGAAGGTGCGGTTCATGACTTCGGTCTTTTGCGGATCGGAGAGGGCGATGTAGACCAGGCCAACGGCTTTGGTTTCGGTGCCGCCGGTGGGGCCGGCGATGCCGGTGATGCCAAGGCCCAAAGTGGCCCCGGTGCGGAGGCGGATGCCGGTAGCCAGGGCCAGGGCCACTTCTGCTGATACGGCGCCATGGGTGGCGATCAGTTCGGCGGGGACTCCGGCGAAGGCGGCTTTGAGCGGGTCGGCGTAGACGATGGCCCCCCCAAGGAAGGAGCGGGATGCGCCGGGCACAGAGGTGATGCGCTGGGAGATCATGCCGCCGGTGCAGCTTTCAGCCGCCGCGAGAGTGGCCTGGCGAAGACCCAGATAGTAGAGGACGATCTGCTCCAGTGAGTCGGACGACTCGCCGCCCGAGGAGTAGAGCCAGTCCTCAAGAGCCTCTTCAAGGCGGGAGGCGAGCTCGTCCACGCGGGCATGGGTGCTGGCCGCGTCTGCCTTGGAGCAGAGCAGGGTGAGCTGGATGTCTCCGGCGTGGGCCAGGATGGTGGTTTCAACATCGGGATACGTGGTGTAGATGGGAGCCAGCAGCTTGTCGGCCTGCGACTCGGGAATCATGGCGGCGCGCAGGGTGCGCTTGGCGATGTACCGCACCGGAATGACGGCACGCAGGCGGGGCAGACACTCGGCGTCGAAAAGTGGCTTGCACTCGTTGGGCGGGCCGGGCATGAGAAGGATCAGCTTTCGATAGCCGTTGAAGGTAGTGTCGAGCCACTGGCCGGGGGCGCTGCCGTTGGGATTGGGCAGCACGGTGGCGCCCTCAAGCACGTCGGCCTGCTTGAGGTTATTGGGCGGCATGGCGATGTGCCAGGTAGCAGCCCGAACATGGAGAGCGGCAACCTGGGTGGCGTCGCGGCGGAGCGTGAGCGCGAGCGCTTCAGCAACGGCTTCGCGCGTCAGGTCGTCTTCGGTGGGGCCGAGGCCGCCCATGATGGCGAGAATGTCGGTGCGGCCAAGGGCGATGCGGATGGCGCTGACCAGATCCTTGAGGCGGTCGCCGACGATGGTCTTGAAGGCGACGGTTACGCCAATCCCGTTGAACTTCTCAGTGAGATAAAGGGAGTTGGTGTCCTGGCGGTAGGGTGTCAGCATCTCGGAGCCGACGGCGATTATTTCGGATTTCATAAGGGCAAAGCTCAGAGACCAGTTGTCAGAGATCGGTGATCAGTTAGAAACACCTAAAAGAGACTCAGTCCTTCGACTCCCAAGTCCACATCATAAACAGCTTCGTTGGTGGTGAGGATGGTGGTGCCGAGGGGAGAGAAGGCGACGCCGACCAGGTTGATGCCGGCCAGCACGAGCGTAGCTTTGCCCTGCGGCGTAACGCGGACCAGGCCGCGCTGGCCTTGAAGGCAGGCGGCCAGATAGACATCGCCGTCCTTGGAGAGGGCGAGTCCCTGGGGTCGGCCAAGGCCGCGGTACCAGGCGCGGGTGTCGCCGTTGGGCTCGATGGCCCAGATGGCTTCGTTGGAGGAGAGCGAGGGGGCTGTGACGAACAGAGTCCCGGCGGCGTTTACTGCCAGATGATAGGCGGCGACCGAGGGTTCCAGGGTGGCGTGGACGAAGATTTTGCGCTCCGGGTTGATTTTGAAAATGGTGCCGCTGCGGTCTCCGACGAAGAGGTTGCCTTCGGCGTCAAAGGCCGCTCCGGTGGCCACGCCCATGCCTTCGGCGTAGATGGAAGACTCGCCGCCGGCGTCGATGCGGTAGACGTTGCCCTCAGCGCGGCTGGTGACGAACAGCTCGTCGTCGGCGTTGAAGGCGAGGCCGGTGGCGTTGAGGATGTCGTTGACAAACGGTGTGCCGCGGCCGTCGGGGCTGACGCGCACCACGGAGACCGGAGTCTGCTTGCCGCGCGGGCCGGAGATGGTGGCGTAGATCATGCCGGAGCGGCTGACGGCAGGGCTGGTAACGGGATGGAGGCCGTCCGAGAGCTGGCGGGCAATGCGGAGAGGCACGGTGTTGCTGACGGCGGGGTTGCGCACCTCGACAAGGCCGGTGGTGGCCAACTCGGGGACGCGGAAGGCAAGGCGCGACGGGCGGCTCATGGCGACGCGTGCCGGCAGGCCGTCAACCAAAACGACGGGTAGGCCGGAGTTGTCAGGACTCGAGCTGTTGGGGCCCAGGTGCTCGCCGATAAGTTCGACTTCGCCCAGGGGCAGGGCCGCGGCGGGCACGATGTCGTCGATGCGGGGCGCGGGGAGGGCTGCGGGAACGGATTGTGCGGGAGTACGTGGCATGTCAGAACCAGAGTCGTAACAAGGTTGCTACACCCAAAGCATACAGGCCCGCGGCTACGTCATCGAAGACGATGCCCCAGCCGCCAGGCAGGTTTTCAAGCTGGCGGGCAGGGAAAGGCTTGGTGATGTCGAAGAGGCGGAAGAGGACGAGGGCGATGAGGGCGTGAAGCCAGTCGAATGGGCAGAAGAGCAGGGCGATCCATTGGCCGATGACTTCATCGATGACAACGAATTGCGGGTCTTTGCGGCCGGATTCGCGGGCGGCGATGGTCGAGCCGGGGATTCCGAGGACCAGGGTGAGCGCGATGCCGGCGATGAGAGCCAGCAGCAACGTTTGAGGGGCGGGATGGGCGAACCAGGCAAAGGCAGCCCAAAGCAGCACTGCTGCGACCGAGCCCCAAGTGCCGGGACCGGGCTTGCCATAGCCGGCTCCGAAGAAGGTTGCGACGGCGAAGGCCCATTTTGTCTTGTTTTGAATTGGGCTCTGGGTCGCGGTTTCTGTCTTAGCTTTCATCGGAGTCTCCACCGCCGCCGCCGAGTCCGCCGAGGTCTTCAAGAACATCGGGGTCGAGGATGGGGGAACTGATTTTGTAGACGCCCATCGCCCACTTGCCGAGGTCGATCTTGCGGCAGCGGTCACTGCAGAATGGGAAGTCCTCGTCCTTGAGCTGGACCAGCATGCCGCAAGTGGGGCAGCGGAGGAGGTTTGCGGATTTTTTCTTCGGGGCCATTGAGTTTTCCTGCCTGAAGGCAGTGATCAAGCTCTATGGTATCGCGCCTGGGTGTCGTGGGCTGATTTTGCCTGGGATGCCAAAGTTGATTCGCCGTCCCCGCTGTCCTTCAGTCGCTGGTGCTTGCGCTCACGCAGGATGCGGCCATCAACGCATGGGCGCAGCAGATCGCTCGGTGCGCCCATGCGCGTCCCCTATCGACCCAGGAACTTCTCCAGCGTCGAGATTTCCTTGTCAGCCTTCTCCATGTAGTCGTTCGCTGTAGTCAGGTCGTTCTGCCCGAGGGACCGCTTCGCGGCGCCAAGGTAGTTATTCATCCTGCTCATCGAAGCCACAATGTCACCCCGCAGGTTGAGCCCCTGCGCCTGCTGTTGATTGCGAATCTGCTGTACGCTGCTCGACGCGGCCTCTGCCTGCGCTTCCAGGTTCATCAGCCGGTCGTGCGCCTCGTGAATCTCCTGCGCGGACGGTCCTGCCGGCACCGCCGGAGTTGAAGGAGCCGAACCGTAGGACGTAGCGACCGGAGGAGGGCTACCTGGAGCCGTGCCCTGCCGTTGCGGATTGTAAACGGCACGTGGCGCAGCGCCGGCTTTCGGCGTCACGGCCGGCTTCGTGGCCGCCTCGCTCGTCGTGGCCGGTGTGGTCGTAGTTCCTTCCGTTGCTGCCGTGCCGCCCGTGGATGTCGGTTGCGGTGTGTCAGTTGTCGGGGTGTTCTGTTCCGTGCCCTTGGCCTCCGGTAAAGGCGCCGCAGTCTGCGCACTAGACGCCGTGGCCGCGGGCTTCTGCGTGGAGAACGCCGCGAAGACTCTTGGTAGCAGGGCAATCACCGCTACCAGGGCGAGAATGGCCGTCAAAGCGCCCGCCATGATCCACAATCCGCGATGACTCTTGCCGGGGTTCGGCCTGGCCGGCGGGGGAGCCGCGGCAATCGGTACATGGCCATGCGCCGCTGGCGGCGGAGCATACGAGGGGGCCGGCGGCGGAATCTGATGCGCGACTGGCGGCTGAACCCGCTGCCCAGGTGGCGACACGGGCTGCCACCCCGCCTGCGTCGCCTGCGGTGCAGGCTCAGCTTCGTTCATTGAAACCGGCACTGGAGCCGGGATTCGAACCGGTGGCGGAGCGGCTTGCGGAACCTGCTCCCTTTGGGGCTCGCGCAATGCCTTTAGAGCATTGCGAAACTCCTCCGCAGACTGGAAGCGATCCGCCGGATTCTTTGCCATTGCGCACAGAACAATGTCGTTCAACGCCTTCGGAAGTTCCGGGTTCATCTGCACCGGAGGCGTGGGAGCCTCGTTCACATGCGCATTCAGCACGCTGAACGAAGTTTCAGAATCGAACGGCTTCTTCCCCGTCACCATCTCGTAGAGAGTCACGCCAAACGAGTAGATATCCGAGCGGGCATCCACCCCGTCGCCGCGCACCTGCTCCGGAGACATATAGTACATCGACCCCATGGTCGTTCCTGGGCGCGTCAATTGCATGTCGATGGTGGACTTCGCGATGCCGAAGTCCATCAGCTTCGCCAGTCCGTGCGTGGTGATCATAATGTTCGCCGGCTTGATGTCGCGGTGGATCACGCCTTTCCCATGCGCATAACTTAGCGCCGAAAGCGCCTGCATCGCGTATTCCACCACCTGTTCGATCGGTATTCTGCTCTCTGCCGCGAGTTTATCCAGCGTGTTGCCTTCCACGTACTCCATCACCATTACAAGCTGGTTTTCGACCTGAAACGCTGTGCGCAATTGCGCAATATTGGGATGATCCAGCGTGGCCAGGGTGCGAATCTCCGCCATAAAACGGTCTGCCAGTTCAGGCTGTGAGAGGAAATCGGGAAGCAGCACCTTCATCGCTTCCTCGCGGTTCGTGATCACATTGCGCACCTTGAACACCCGGCCCATGCCGCCTGTGCCGAGAAGCGCCAGTACTTCGTAATCGCCCACGCGATTGCTGCCTTCTGTTGCCATCGTGGAACCTCCGCGAGAACTCTCTTTCATCCACTGAACTGGAAATCTGAACGGCTAAACGCCACGAGTTTACTCCAATCCAGGATGCCAAGCCCACAAAAATCGTCTCGTGTGGCCCTGCGCGCCAGATTGTGAAACTGTGTTTGGCATTTTGCCTGTGAATCCCATCCGCACGTCTTGCGAGCAGTCTCTGCTCGGATATGGTTACTACAATGAACGGAACGAGTAAAGTTCCAGTGCATGACGGATGTTTCGGAAGCACAATTGGAGTGAATGGCTCCCATGGGATTCTTCGATCTGCAGGTGAACGGTTACGGAGGGGTCGACTTCAACGGGGACAATCCAGACCCGGTGCGCGTGGACGAAGTGTGCGCGGAGCTTTCCCGCCAGGGCGTCGACGGGATTCTGGTAACCATTATTACGGATTCTTTGCCGGTAATGGAGGCTAGGCTCAAGGGGCTGGTTCAACTGCGCAATCGGGTCCCCTCCCTGCGGCAGATCCTGCGTGGCTTCCATATCGAAGGGCCTTTCATTAGTCCCGCGGAAGGCTATCGGGGAGCGCATCCCATAGATGCAGTTATCACGGCGGATAAGTCGGTGATGCAGCGATTGCTGGATGCGGCGGATGGCATGACAAGGCTGGTTACTCTGGCCCCTGAGCAAGACCCTAAGATGGAAGTTATACAGATGCTTGCGGAGAGTAACGTCGTTGTATCTGCCGGGCACACAAACGCTACCCCGGAGGAGTTATCCACCGCGATCGATGCCGGAGTTACCATGTTTACGCATTTCGGGAACGGCTGTCCGGCGTTTCTGCCGCGTCACGATAATATTCTGAATCGCGTATTAAGTCTTCGAGGTAAAATATGGATCTGCTTTATCGCGGATGGCGTGCATATTCCCTTCTTTGCACTGAAGAGTTATCTCGATATCGTTGGGAAAGATAGATCGATTGTAGTTACAGATGCTATCTCCGCTGCTGGACTCGGCCCCGGTACTTATCGCTTGGGGCGTTGGAATTTATGTATAGACAAGGACGGCGTTGCGCAGTCACCTGATGGCTCGCACCTGGTTGGATCGACGATTACGATGGAAGCGAGTTTCAGGAATCTGACGCAGAGGCTGGGACTCTCTGACGAGGTCGCGTTGCGGCTCTTGTCCGACAATCCGCGCAAGGCCATAAGGGAGCCGGACCGATTGCCGGGGTTGGGGGTTGTGATGTAGGCTGTTCAAACTTCACCGGGAGGCTAGGACAGTGTCCGACGCAAGGCAGAGCAACCTGCAGGATCTGACTACTTACGCGCCGATTCGCGTTGCGCTGACGGGAATCTGGCGGATACTCTTTGGAGCCCTGGTCGCCATACCTGGAGGCCTGCTGATCTGGATTGGACCTGCCGGAGAAGCAGGCGCACCGCACGCGCCCGGAGATATGCCGCCTTGGTGGATGTTCCTGGTTGGCCTGGCGTTGGCGTTTGTCGCATTGGCCTTGATTACAGGAGGCGTGGGACGCATCGTGAGCGCCTTTGCGGGGGACTGCTACTTCCGCGCCGGGACGGATGGCATGGCGGTGCAACTGCCGAGGCAGGGATGGTTCGGGCGCTTCACCCTCATTGAACACCAGTTCAAATGGGGAGAAATTGAGAGCCTGATCCATTTCACGCGCAGCATCAACCTGGTTCCCGTTGCTCGTGAGTTGCACATCCGCTTATACAGCGGCAAGGAAGTCACGATTGAGCGCTTCTATTTTTCAGCGAGCGTGAAGCAACTCCGCGAAAGGCTCATGGAGATACGTGCCCTCGCCGGCCCGGTTTAGCCGGAACCTGCGGGCCTTTTCATCAGGGCTAGAGACTCAAAACTCACAAGTGGTAAATAAACGTTGCCTGTCCCGGGACATTGCGTTTCAGCGATGCGTCGGAAGTGAGGCTGTTCGACACGGTGTAGAGCCCCCCATGGATTGTGAGCACGCCTGCGGAGCCCTGTAGGACTCTCTGAACGCCCTGGCCGGGGTGAAAAGCGCGATCATGGTTGGGGCCCCGGCTAGCCACGTCGTATCCGCTATTGACGTACACCACCCAGGCCGCCTGAACGCGGTCGGCAAAGTCGTTCCAGTCGGGGTTGGGGGTTGGCGGCGGTGGGTCGGAAACCTGCTTCGTTCCAGGGTGCGCCGTGGGGCAGGGCTTCAGGGTCTTGGGATCCATTCCGCTGCAATAAGACAGCACGCCGATGCAACCCGGAGGCGAAGCATCGTGCTCCGTCGAACTGACTGCGCCGTTCTTCAGCGCATCCCCATGGGTACGCCCTGGCTGCACCGGAACTGCACCTTCCGTGCAATAAATGACGTGGTATCCGCAACCTGCGCATCGAAAATAGTGTTTGAAAACCACTTTCCCTCCCGGTAGGCGATGTGCACGGATCCAGAACTGGATCCGTGCCGCGATCGGATGTACCTCCGGTGCACACGTCGCGATCTTCCACCCAAGTAAAAGGGGAGTTGCTCGGCGTTTCTTTGCTGCAGGACAATCTTGGAGAAACTCGGCAATGATTCTTCTGGTTTTGAAGAATCGTGATTCTTCTGATTTCTAGAGAGGGCCTTCGAGTATGCGCGCCACCAGGTCGTATTCGTGGGCTTCGGTGATGACGGCCTTGTAGAAGCGGCCCGGCTCAAGCGATTCAAGATCGCCGAAGTCGTTGATGTAGACTTTGCCGTCGATTTCAGGCGCATGGAACTGGGTGCGGCCTTCCCATAACAACGGGGTCTCTTCGCTTTCACCTTCGGCAAGCAGCACCAACTCGCGGCCTACCCATTGCTGTTTGGCGCGCTTGGAGATGGATTGCTGAAGCTTCATCAGGCGGCGCTTGCGGGCTTCAATGGTCCGCTTGGGCACCTTCGCGTCAAGCGAGAATGCGCCCGAGCCTTCTTCGTCGGAGTAACTGAAGACGCCCAGCCAGTCGAATTTCGCTTCCTTTACAAAGTCTTCAAGCAGGGTGATGTCTTCGGCGGTCTCTCCGGGGAATCCGACGATGAAGCTGGTCCGCAGAGCGATGCCGGGAACGGTTGCGCGAACCTTCTCGAGAGTCTTGAGGAAGATCTCGGTTCCGGCGCCCCGCTTCATGGTCTTGAGCACCTGCGGAGAGGCGTGCTGCAGAGGAACGTCGAGGTATTTGCAAATGTTGTTGTGCTTGGCGATGGTGGCAAGAAGTTTATTGGTTATTCGATTAGGATACGCGTAAAGGAAGCGCAGCCAGCGTAGGCCCTCGATCTGGGCGAGGGCGTCGAGCAGCGTGGCGAGACCATCCTTAATGCCGAGATCTTCGCCGTAGCAGGTGGTGTCCTGACCGATGAGGGTGATCTCCTGAACCCCGCGCGCGACCAGATGCCGGGCCTCGGCTACCACCGATTCAAATCTCCGCGAGCGGAATTTGCCACGCAGATTAGGGATGACGCAGAAGGTACAGGGGTGATCGCAACCTTCGGCGATCTTGATGTAGGCCGAGGATTTGGGCGTGGTGAGGAAGCGCGGGGTGCTTTCATCGTACAGGTAAGTAGGGAGAAGATGCGTCGCCCCCTGCCAGTCGTCACGGCTGAAGCGGCCTTTTTGCTCCCGCGCATCGCCTTCCGACCGGGAGGGTGCCTCGTGTTTATGCGTTGCGGAGCGGGATTCCTGGCCAGGGCGCACTTCGGCGGCAGAGCCCGTAAGGATGTTGAAGGGCGACGTAGAGGCCGGGGCCGCGGGCATGGTGAGGCCCGCGGCTTCGAGAATCGATTCGAGTTCACCGGTGCCGACAACGGCGTCGACCTCAGGAATGCTCTTGCGGATTTCGTCGCGGTAGCGTTCCACCAGGCAGCCGGCAACGATCAGTTTGTGGGCCGAACCTGAAGCCTTGAAGCGGGCCATTTCAAGAATGGTGTCAACAGACTCCTGCTTGGCCGTGTCAATAAAGCTGCAGGTGTTGACGATGAGGATTTCGGCCTCTTCGGGGTGCGACGTGAGGCGCGCGCCGGCGCGGTCGAGCAGGCCCATCATCACCTCGGAGTCGACGAGGTTTTTGGGGCATCCTAACGAAATAAAGCCCACGGAAGGGGCCGTGGGAGAAGGTGTTTTGGTCACACTTCTATTGTACCGGGGAGTTGGATCTACCGTTGGACGGACAGCTTGAGGGCACTGAACAGGAGGCGGCCTTTTCCCTGGGTAATGGGCCGCCCGGAGATCCCCGTTCGAGAGAGACCCGCCCGAATCTATGCAGTTCGCAGTGATGGCCGTATTTGCATGGTTCTCACTTGCGGCGGGATGCGGATCGATTTGAGCGTGTCAAGCGCGTCCGGCGGCAGGTCAACGACGACTACCGGCTCGATTACGGGCTTCTGGACTTCGAGTTTGCCTAGCAGGAACGCGCCATCTTCCACGCAGATGCGGGGAGCGGACAATATGCCGGTCACCGAGCCTTCTGCATGGATGTCCACGCGGACCGATGCCGTGATGTCGCCGTTGACTGTGCCCATCACCACGATGTCACGAGCGATGATGCTGGCGGTCACCTGTCCGTCGCGGCCCACCGTGACGTGGCTGGCTGGCAGATTGATGCTGCCCTCGACGGTGCCTTCGATCAGCAGCGACTCGAGTGAATCTGAGCCGGAAATTCCGCCCGCAAGGACGAGGCCCTTCCCGATAGCGGACTGTTGGACCGCCGCTGCCGGCTTGCGGGAGGCGGCATTAAGTGCCGGAAGGGCCGGCGCCGGGAGGCAGGACTCCGGGCTTGACGAAATGGATAGTGAATCTGAGTGTTTGGGTTTCCACATGGCGTTCGAGGGGTCTCCTTTCCTGTTTTTGGACTTGACGGTTGGGTCGACCTTGCTGCCGGCCCATATTTCGAGATAACGTGCGATCATCCGGGCCTGAAGCCAAACAAAATGGCCGGGTCAATGAGTTGAGGGTCTAAAAAACGGAGATCTCAGCCTGACCATTTGAAAGTGCAGGCGAGCCGGTTTTGCTCATGCTTGATACACCGTGCATTTGAGCAAAAAAATGACCAATCTTTTGGGAAAATTATTAAATTCGCCTCAGAAACGAGCGCGAAAAGTTTAAGAAATCGACTGTATGGTTTTCGGACAGTGTCTCGAACCTGCACAGTCTGTGGACTTTGGCGGCTTTTAGTGGCCGGTCGAAGATTGGGCCACCAGGCTAGTTTCCGCTGCCGAAATTAGATGCAAAATCTTTCTCGACGGATTCGCGCAGGCTGTTGGCTGACCACAGAAACCTGTGCGAAACTTCACCCCTCGCGGCTTGGTTTCCTGGCCTCTCGGGAGTGGTAAAATCAATGAGTGCCGGGTCCTACGCGACGTAATCCCGCCAATCCCGCCAGGTCCGGAAGGAAGCAACGGTAACGGGCTAGTGCGTGTGCAGTAGGTCACCCGGTACTTTTTTGTGCCATTTCGATAGAAGAGCTGTTGAGTGGCGAGCCGGGGACCCGGTCCCGCAGGTTGCCGCAAGGAGAGATACTTTGAGCCTTACTGTTCGCCCAGTCGTGGGTCGGCGCGCCAAGATTACGGCGCTCGGGACCTACGTTCCTCCCCAGGTTCTGACCAATCAAGACCTTGAAAAGATGGTGGATACGAACGACCAGTGGATTATGGAGCGGACTGGCATTCGCGAGCGGCACGTGCTGGCCAAGGGGCTGGGCGTGAGCGATATCTGCACTGAGGCGGCAAAGAAGTGTCTGGCTGCGCGGGGAATTGAAGCCAGCGAAGTGGAAGTAATCATTGTGGGCACGGTGACGCCGGACATGATGTTCCCCGCGACGGCATGCCTGGTGCAGGACAGGATCGGCGCCAAGGGAGCCTGGGGGTTCGACGTTTCCGCGGGCTGCTCGGGGTTCATGTTTGCCTTGCAGGCGGGCGTGAAGCTGGTGGAGAGCGGGGCGCACAAGAAGGTAATGGTGATTGGCGCGGACGCGAACACGCGCATGACCGATTACACCGACCGTACCACCTGTGTCCTGTTTGGCGACGGCGGCGGAGCGGTGCTGATTGAGCCGGCCGAAGAGGGAGAGATCGGCTTCATCGACTTTGAGAACGAGATCGACGGATCGGGCGCAGCAAGCCTGAATCTGAAGGGTGGTGGCAGCCTGAATCCATCCAGCCACGAGACTGTCGACAAGAAGATGCACTACATCTACCAGGACGGGCCCGCAGTCTACAAATTCGCGGTCCGGAAGATGGCCGAAACCACGGCCAAGGTTCTCGAGCGGAACGGCGTGACCGGCGCGGACCTTGCCTGCTTTATTCCCCACCAGGCCAACAAACGGATTATTACGGCGACGGCGGACAGGCTGGGGATGGATCCGGAGCGGGTGATTATCAATATTGAGAAGTACGGAAATACTTCGGCGGGAACGGTTCCGCTGGCCATGGAAACGGCCATAGAACAAGGCAAGCTAAAGAAGGGCGACCTGGTGCTGCTGGCCGCTGTAGGTGCGGGGTTCACCGTTGGGGCCACGCTGCTGCGGTGGGAGATCTGAAGTACTGGAAATAGGAAGTAGCGCAGCCTTTGGCCGTTGGCCGGAACTATGCAAAGCCCATTGCGCCGCCTTTGGCGGCGCTTCCCATTTATGGCAACTCCAAGGACAGATTTCCCGGGCCGTGCCTTGCCAAATATTTTTCAGCGGGTTCTCTATGGAATATACTGTGCTCCTCTAACCCGGATTTTCAAAGCCGGTTTGTTGATCCGGCATCCGGGGGCAAGGAGAACGGTCGACTTGCATTGACGTGCAAGCCAATAAAAATAGGAGTGGGTATAAATTCCGTATCTCTCCGTCCGGGCAACCGTGCGGGGAGGACGAGGAGCGGAGGCTGACCATGGAAGTGGAGTTCACCGCCAGGCTAGTAAAAATATCCAAGGCTCTGCGCACGCAGGCCGAGGAGGGCATGGAGCGAATAGGCCGCATTATGGGCAAGACCGCGCATGCCAGCATTACATTCAGCACTCAAAGACACGTACAGATTGTGGAGTTGACGATGCAGGCGCGGGCGCAGAAGATCGCGGCCACCGGCAAAGCTGCCACTCTGGATGCGGCGCTGCGGGAAGCGATGGAGCACGCTGAGAATCAGGCGCTGCGTTTCCGGGACCGCCGCCTCGGAAGCAAGCGGCTGCCCAAGGAAGAGAAGACTCTCACCGCACCACCTGTGTCGCGGACCAAGTCGCGCGCCGCACAGCCCACGGAGGAGGGCGTGGAGGTCAAGAACGGCCGCAAAATCACAAAAGCAAGAGCGTCGATCGCAGTCCACTCGTTTCCCGCGCGTGCCACTGTGGTGGAGCCGCACATCCTCAAGAACGGCGAGGCAATTGCCCTGAAACCCATGACGATTGAGGAAGCGGTCAAAGACACCGAGTTTCGCGACCGCGATCTGCTGATCTTCCACACCGCGGCAGGAGATACGTTCGTGCTGCATCGCCGCAGGGACGGTCAGATGGAGTTGGTCGAGTTACCTTAGATAATCTCATTCAGTCAAAGCAAACGAACTGGCATCTTTTGCCGGAGGGATTTGAGGGATGGGGGAATAGCCCATCCCTCAAGTTTCGTATGGGCCCTTGTTGCAGGGTCGTCCACCCCGATACAGGCCATTCTTCTTTTGCCGCAGGGTGCGCTCTTCCCGTTGAAATATTTGATCTTGCTAACAAGCGCCCGCCCGCTGGCCGGCAAGGGCGGACTTTGGTTGCATCCAATACCCGTTTTAGGGGATGGATGCACCCTTGTGCGCGGCATACGATTTTGATATGGCGACGCCTGCACTGAAATCTACTGTCGGGCCGGAGTGGAAGCCGGCCCGGCTTGGAATCATCGCAGTGCCCGTGGAGGCGACCAGCTTGAACCTTCCGAAAAACGCGGACTCCGGCGAACAGCGTGAGATTCTAGACGCCCTGCCGGTTCTGGTTTTTCTGGAGCGGGCCGGCAAAATAGTATTTGCTAACGCCGAGGCGCGGCAAATCTTGGGCCTCTCGGAAGGGGAATGGGTCGAGCGTCCGGTCGAGGAAGTCTTGTGGGGACTATTTCCGGGCACCGCCGAGCCTCAGACACTGCTGACGGGTACCAGGAAGGGAAGCCCGTTCCATGCCACGATGCCGGCGAAAAATGGAAGGCTGCAACCGGTCGAGGGCACTTATAGCCTGTTGAATGCGGAACTGCATGAGGCAGTGATTGTGGCCCATCCAGGAGGACGGGAACCAGCGCCAAAGTCGCGCCTGATGGAAGATGTGCTGGCGTGCATTCCGGAGGCAGTCGCGATTGAACATGGCAACCATGTGCTCTATACCAATCCGGCGTTTTCAAGGATTTTTGGATTTACTACCGAGGAAGCCAGCGGGGGCAGCCTGCGCGAACTGATTGTGCCCGAGACGCGGCAAAACGAGCAGGCTACGCTGGAAAAGGCAGTCGACGAGCAAGGTCACGTGCTTCTCGAGACGGTGCGTATGAATAAGGCCGGAGAACTGGTGGATGTGTGCCTGCAGGCCGCGCCCCTGCTGGTGGACGAAGCCAAAGTGGGCTACGTCTTCACTTTCCGCGACATTGGCGAGCGCAAGCAGACTGAAGCCAGGCTGCAGCACGACGCCATGCACGACGTTCTTACAGGATTGCCGAACCGCGCACTCTTTCTGGACCGGCTGACCCTTGCACTCAAGCGCCGGAACAGGCACCCAGAATATGGCTGCGGCGTACTCTTTATGGATCTTGACCGCTTCAAGGAAATCAACGACGCCCTGGGCCATGCCGCGGGGGACGTGCTGCTGATCGCCCTCGCGCAGCGGATACGGTCCGCCCTTCGTCCCCAGGACTCTGCGGCAAGGCTGGGTGGCGACGAGTTTGCAATTCTCGTTGAGAACATCTTCTCGGCCGGGGATTTGGAGATTGTCGCCAAGCGGGTTTTGCGGGAGATGGAGAGGCCCTTCGATATATTTGGGCACCATGTCCAGGCTGGCGCCAGCATAGGCGCGGCCATGGCTGGCCCGGAACACACCTCCGCCGACCTGCTCATTCGGGACGCGGACTTTGCTATGTACCGTGCCAAACAGTCTGGCGGCAGACAGTTCGAGATCTTCGACAAACATATGGAAGTGTGCGTGAGCAGCCAACAGGAGAGGGAGCGCGAGCTGCGCTATGTCCTGGACAAGCGCCTGTTCGAGTTCAGCTATCAGCCGATTTTTGCGCTGCAGAATGGCAAGCTCGATAGTTTTGAGTCCCTGTTGCGGTGGCGCAAAGTCGACGGTTCCATCGACGGCTTCAGTGATCTGCTTGCGGTAGCCGAGGATACCGGGCTCTCGATCACAATTGGCCGGGAATCGTTGAATGCCGCGTGCCGCCAGTTGCGGCAATGGTGCGATAGCACTCCGGCAGCTGGAATCCGCATGACCGTAAACTTGGCGAATCGGCAGTTTTACCATCCCGATATGGTTGCGCAGCTAAAGAGGGCGCTCATAGCAAGCGGCGCGGATCCGTCACGGTTGTCCCTCGAGATCCCGGAGGGCGTGCTCAATGAAAACCCCGATGCCGCAGTAGCCATTGTGCAGCGCATGGTGGATTGCAATGTGCGGGTAGCGGTGGACGACTTCGGTTCAAGCCTTGCGCCATTGAACCACCTGGTGCGCCTGCCGATCGACAGAGTAAAGCTGGACCCCAGGCTGACCCTGGCGGCAACTTCGACAGGCCGTCAACAGGCGGTGCTGGAGACGCTGATTCGCTTGGGCCGCTCGCTCGATCTGCAGGTTGTGGCGCAAGGAATCGAGACGCCGGAGCAACTGAAAGCTCTGAGTCTTATGGGATGCGAATTTGGCCAGGGAACGCTGTTGTCGCAAGCGCTGGAACCGGCACACGCCATCAAGCTTTTGCAGCCGGGCTTCCGCCATGTTGCGCCCGGAGCCTGAGCACAAAGTATGTCCATCGGTGTAGCATGAGCGCATGACGCCACTCAAGCAGGCGCCCCGTGCGGCCTTACCGCGGGTGGCCGCCAAGCACGCCAAGCCAGCAACCACGCCATTGAAAGAACTGGTGATCGTGACCGGAATTTCGGGCGCGGGTAAAGCCTCAGCGCTCAAGGCCTTTGAGGATCTGGGCTATCACTGCGTAGACAATCTGCCCCTGGAGCTTCTCCCGGATTTTGCTGTTCTGGTAAGCAAATCCGCTGAGGTGGAAAAGGCAGCCATTGTGGTGGATGTGCGTGAAGGTGCAACGCTGGACCGGCTGCCGGAGATGCTTAAAGGCGTAAAGAAGCGCCTGCATACGCGGGTGGTGTTTCTCGATGCGCAGGATGCGTCGCTGGTTCGCCGCTACTCCGAGACGCGGCGGCCCCATCCCTTGGGCGGGTCAGAGACAGTGTCACGCTCGATTGTGGAAGAGCGGCAACTGCTGGACCCCATTCGCAATGTCGCGGACACCCTGATCGACACTTCGAATTTCAACGTGCATGAACTCCGTGCGAATATTCAGGCCCGGTTTGGCCATGAGGAAAAGACCCAACGGCTCCTGGTTTCCTGCCTCAGCTTCGGCTTCAAGAATGGCGTGCCGCTGGACGCGGACATGGTTTTCGATGTGCGGTTCCTGCCCAATCCCCACTTTGTGCCGGAGTTTCGCAAGAAGACCGGTCTCGACCCCAAAGTTGCGGACTATGTACGCGGCTTTCCCCAGACCACCGAATTTCTCGACAAAGTCACTGAACTGATGCTCTACCTGCTGCCGCATTACGTGGGGGAGGGCAAAAGCTACCTGACCGTCGCCTTCGGCTGCACCGGCGGGCAGCACCGCAGTGTGATGATGGCCGAAGAGATGTTCAGGCGGCTCAAGAAGGCCGGCTACCAGGTGAAAGCACTGCACCGCGACATGCCGCGGTAGTGCGGCGGCAAGGGTGCGAGTTAACGGGTCAGCGGGTCGAAGTGGGCTGATCGTCCAGCAAGCTGGAAAGTGCGTCCAACTCCTCCTTGGGCGCGAGTGTTCGTGCAGGGAGCCACAGGAGCTTCTTGCGGGCGCTCACTTCCTTGAAAACCCAAGATTGACTGACCATGTAAAGGTTCGGTGGTGAAGCGATCTGAAGAAGCCACAGCGACGGGATCTGAAGCGCTGTTGCTGGCTTGTCGAGTTCATAACGGTCTTGTACCAGTAAACGCGCGGGGATCAGGCGGGCGCGGGGGTCACTGAGGACCACATTGATTGCATCCGGGATCGGGTCGTGAAGGATGACGCCGGCCAACTCGTGATGATCGGCAGCGGTTTGAAGGGCCAGGTTTGCGCCGAGGGCGTCGCCGTCGAGAACGATGGTATTGGCTGGAATGTGGCGGGTCCCGGTCAGGTACTTGAGGGCGGATTCGGCGTCTTCGCGCCATCGGACCTCGCTGGGGCGGGCGAACCGGCTTTGACCGTAGCCCCGGTAGTCGAAGGCCAGTACATTGACGCCGATCCCATGCAGAACCGCCAGCGAATCGACCGTGTCGCCGATGTTGCCGTCCTGTCCGTGCAGATAAAGGACTGTATAGCTCGCGTATCGGGAGCCGGGTGCGGCGGAAATCCACCAGCCTCTCAGCAGGGGTTCTCCGGTTTGCGTTGCTGCGAAGCCGACGGAGTCGAAGGCCAGGCCCACGCTTGCCGGCGTGCGCGTGACTGCAGATGCCGGATGGTAGAGCAACTGCCAGCTTCCTTGCCAGAAGAGCAGGCACAGCACGGCCCACGCGCACAGCGCGGCGGCAGGTATGGCGATGGCGACCGCGCCCAGCAGCCAGCGGCCTGAAACTGTAGGCGGCGGGGAGGGTGGCCCCTTCTGTGCGCGCGGGTCGCTCCACGCCTGCTCGAAGGCAGAGGCGGACAAAGGGGCAGATGCTCTCGGTTTGGATTTCTTGTGTTGCGCGGGCTTGTTCATGAATCCTCCGCTGACGAAAGCGATATATATCTTATGCCAATTCCGCTATTGGTGGCGCAGGGAGCAACAACGGCGATGGGGTCCGAGGCCCCCAGCAAAAAAAACAACCCCCAGCTAGGCCGGAGGTTGCTTTTTGCAACTTCGCCTATGCGCGAAGAACGGGCTACTTCCATGCCGAAAGCGGCATAATCTTTGGCGTGGCTTTGTCGCCGGGTTGAGTGAAAAGGACGGCGATGGTTTGGGCGGAGAACTGCTTGCCTAGGGAAATCACGAGATTCGTGAGTCCGGTATTGGGTTCCTGCGGAGGCGCTGCCTCGGTGCTCGCGGTGCTGAACGCTGCTCCTGCAGGGGAGAGAATTCGGGCGCTAAGCGTCACATAGCCCTGGGTGAGCTTGGCCGAGCGCCCGTCCTTTGAGATCTCCACCGTGGCGAACGTATGGAAATTCCAAACGACATCGACCGCCGCCGCTGGAGCGATTTCGTCCTGCACCAGCATGCGCTGCTTGTCGAGGAGTGCCACACCGCGGTGCCAGGCGGTGAGCTTGCCCTTGTAAGTTTGGGCCAGGTCGGCGATAGCGTAGAGGCTTTTCCCCATTGTGCCCGAGGAGGTGAGCGGCGCTTTGGCGTCCAGGTCCTGATTCTCGCCGTCAATTGTGAGCGTGTTGTGGCCTTCGGTCCTCATGCGGTAGTAGCTCCAGCGCTTGGGGCCAAAGTAGCCGGGCAGGCCGTAGCTGTCCGGGCCCAGGTCGCTGGCCCAACGCTGCCCCAGGGCGTCCATCACAAACGACCCGAGATCGAGATGGCCGTGGGAGGCATGTGCATCTCCGCCCTTGAAGCCGACATACCAGGCATTGGGGTCGCCCCATGCGCTGCGCAGGTAGGCCTGATCGACGCGGGCAAAACTCTGCACGAGTGGAAGCTGTGCGTTTGCGTTGCCGCCGGGGGTCTGAGACTGCTGAGCAGACCAGAGCAGCAGCATCAGGGCGAAGCGCCCACGGCCGGTTGTCCGGCTGTCGGATTTTTCTCCGTGCGAAGTGGGCGCCATGGCAGCGGAGAGCGCGTTGACGCGGGCGATGTCACGCTCGTGCGCGGCATAGAAGGGCTTGTTGAAGCGGCGTGTGAACCAGAACATTTGTGCTGTTGCCGAGGAACCGCCCATGCCGGCGTCGCCGAAGTTCGAGAGCAGGTAGGCGGGTCCATCGGCCTGTATGTGATAGTCGCCTGTCGAATCGAAACCGGCAGCGTTCGAGATGCCGAAGTCGGTGCCCAGCGCGGTATCCAGCGCGTCGATGTACATCAGGTTGTAGGCAGTGGCATAGAGCCAGTAGGTTGGGCCTTCCTCGAATCCACCGTCGGGAGCGAACAGCTTCATGATGTCCGCGATGGCCGTGTGAGCATGGTCGAGGATGGCCGCGGCGCGCACCGGCTCGTCTTCCGCAATCGCCAGCGCTCCAATGGATTCGCCGCCGTTGCAGACCTGGTTCCAGTTGTTGTGCTCGTGATGAATGGCATCGCCGTTCTTGATGCGTGAGAGCCATGGATCAATTCCCTTTATAGCGATGGCATTCTTGATCGTGGCGCGGTCTGTGGGCGAGAGCACTGGGTAAAGCCAGTCGTAACCGAGTCCTAAGGTAGCGGTCATTTCGCCGGTATCGAGAAAGTGGGTTGGATACCAGTCAGGGAAAGTGGCGGCTGCAAGCATCTCCAGTGTGGCGCGGTCGGCGTAGCGCTTGTCGCCGGTAATGCGATAGGTGCCTGCAAGAGCGAAGACGCGGCTTTCCATGTCGCGTGAAGTGTCGAGGAGCGTGTGCTCGACGCCGCCGATAAAGTAGACATCGGGCGGCATACTCAGAAGCTGGTCCGCATAGGCCTTCAAGTGTTCGAATTGGTCTTTCACAAACGGGTCGGCGGCGATGGCGTGTTTCAGTGCAGGCAAGTCCGCGTCGTGAAGGAAGAGACGCGGGTGCGCGGGCTGAAGCGTATCGAGCGGCGCTGCGGCCTGAGCGCACGATGGGAACATGAAGAGGACTGCGGCAGCAAAGGCGAAGACGGCCGGCGCTCTATTGGCGGGGGAGAAAATGCGGGTGCGGGCAACGTGCATGGGAGTGCGCTCCATATCCAATGACAGCGGGGTTATATATCGCGAGGAACTATGCGGGTTGATTGAGGATCCTCGGCGCAGTCGTCATAGCGAAAGGGAATGCGTGCGTCCTTGCTGATGAAGAACGCACGCATGGGTGCGCGCCAACGTGAACAAAACTACTTCCACGCTGAGAGCGGTTTGATAGCAGGGGTGGCCTTGTCCCCGGAATGCGTAAACAGAACGGCGATGGTTTGTGCGGTGGCCTGTTTGGGCAGCGAGATGACGAGATTGGTGATGCCCTCATTGCTGGCCTGCGGGGGCGGCATGTGGGTGCTTACGGTGCTGAACTTCGCCTCAGCCGGGGCTACTATGGCGGCCCGCAGCGTCTGGCCGTC
Source organism: uncultured Acidobacteriaceae bacterium (assembly GCA_903828675.1). Classification (GTDB taxonomy): domain Bacteria; phylum Acidobacteriota; class Terriglobia; order Terriglobales; family Acidobacteriaceae; genus Telmatobacter. The sequence continues at coordinate 4,198 of CAIKND010000199.1, read as the reverse complement.
TTTAGTAAGAGTGGCCGAACGGCCATCCGCGGCGATCTTGACGGCGGCGGATGTATGGAGATTCCAGACCAAGTCAACTGGCTGCGCAGGCGCAATTTCGTCCTGTACAAGCACCCGCTGATTTTCAATGAGTGCAATGCCGCGGTTCCATGCGGTGAGCTTGCCTTTGTATGCCTGGCCGAGGTCGGCAATCGCGTAGAGAGTCTTGCCCATCGTCCCGGTCGAGGTGAGCGGGGAATTGGCGTCGAGATCCTGATTCTGGCCGTCGATGGTAAGCGTGTTATGGCTTTCGGTGCGCATGCGGTAGTAGGTCCAGCGCTGGCGGCCAAAGTAACCCGGCAGGCCGTAGTTGTCGCCGGCCAGGTCGCTGGCCCACCGCTGCCCCAGGGCATCCATCACAAAGCTGCCGAGATCGAGATGGCCGTGGGAAGCGCGCGCGTCTCCACCCTTGAATCCGACATACCAGGTGTTTGCGTCACCCCACGCGCCGCGCATGTAGGCCTGGCTTACACGCGCGAAGCTTTCAATCTTCGGCAGCGGCGCGGTGTCGCCGGATGTCGCCGGCATAGCCGCCCACATCAGTCCAAGCATCGCAAAGCGGCTGCTCTCCTTCTGCTCGTCCGGATTCAGATGAGTGTTGAGAACCATCGGGCGCTCGCTCACCGCGTAGGCCGGATGGTGGAAGCGGCGCGCGAACCAGAACACCTGCGGAGAAGGATACGCATCCGGGTGGGCATCGCCGAAGTTGGCGAATTGAAGCGTTGGGCCCGTGGATTGTATGTGGTAATCGACGGTCGTGGAGAAGCCTTGCGCATCGGCCGCGCCGAAGTCCTTGCCCAGGGCCGAGTCGAGCGCTGCGATGTATAGCACGTTGTAACTGGTGGCGTAATTCCAGTAGCCGGGGCCTTCCTCAAATCCACCATCGGGTGCAAAGAGCTTCATGATTTCGGCGATGGCTGTTTGCGCGTGATCGAGGATACCGCGCGCACGCACCGGTTCATCTTCGCCGATGGCAAGTGCGCCGACTGACTCTCCGCCGTTGCATACCTGGTTCCAGTTGTTGTGCTCGTGATGGAGCGCGTCGCCGCTTTTGATGCGCTCAAGCCACGGGTCGATGCCCTTTGTCGCAATGGCGTTTTTGATTGTGGCGCTGTCCGCGGGCGTCAATGCTGGATAGAGCCAGTCGTAGCCCAGGCCGAGTGCCGCGGTCACTTCGGCGGTGTCAAGAAAGTGCGTCGGATACCAGTCCGGGAATGCCGCCGCGGCCAGCATCTCCTGAATGGCGCGGTCGGCGAAACGCTTGTCTCCATTAAGTCTGTAGAGGCCGGCGAGGGTGAAGATGCGGCCTTCCAGGTCGCGTGCCGTGGCCAGCAGCGTGTGCTCCGAGCCTCCGATGACGTATACGTCCGGCGGAGTGGTCAGCAGCTTTTCACCCACCGCAAGTTGCTGCCGATAGTACTGCTTGACGAAAGGGTCGTTGGCGATGGCCTGCTTGATGGCGGGCAGGTCGGAGTCGTGAACGATGAGGCGCGGATGCTGCGGCTGCAACGTATCGAGCGGTGAAGCTGCATGCGAGCGTATCGGAAGCAGCACCAGGGTAGTCAGAACGAAAGGGAGAACCAGGGCGCGAATAAAAGCAAAAGACAAAGCGACCGCAAGCACGCGGCTGCGAGCAATCAACATGAGTTTCCCTCCATGGCGGGACAGCGGGATTGTAAATCATCCAGGGGTTTGGCCGTGGCGCGGCAGCGCCGTGTTCTTAGAAGTCTCCAATCAATGCACCTCTCAATCGACCTCTGAAGTGTTCGATATGCGCCGATAACGTAAATGCGTATGAAAATGCCGGCATTGCGTTGGCAAAATGCTCGGGCATTAGAAGAAGGAGCTGGCCTTGCCAATCGCACTCGAACGCGGTGAACAGATGAGCCTGATTCGCCTTGAGGGCGCTATCGATATATCTTGCGCGCATGAGTTGAAAGCGCTTTTGATTGAGGCGCTGGGACGCGGCAGGAAGATGCGGCTATCGCTGGATGGTGCAACTGATCTGGATCGGTCTGCGGTGCAACTGCTGTGGGCCGCGGCGGGCCAGGCACGAGGTACAGGCGCAGGGTTCGCGCTCACCGGGCCTGCGCCAGAACGGGTTTGGGCCGCGATGGCCGCCGCCGGGATTCAAGAGTCCTGACAACCGCATAAAGAAGAGTGAATCAAGGGGCCACGGCCTAAGCAACCTTGAGGAATACCGATCGGATGAAACAGGACTTCGCCGCGGCCATCGCCCAGGATAAGGTGGCCCGCGCGGCCAAGGGCGTGCCAACACAACTTGTGGCGGCGTGCTGCGCGATTACGCCGGGTTTTTGTCCCGCCAGAAGAGCCAGTTCTTGCCCCGGAGGTGTATATTTCTCGTTGTAGTCAACGGTAACGTAAACGAGGAGATTGTGAGATGGCACTGCACCAGATCGAGATAGCGAAGCCGGCAGCGGATGAAATTTTGCTCATAACCAGCGGCGACCTGAGACTTTCCGCCAATCAGGAATGTTGGCCGGCACAACGGGATATGGAAGCGAAGCTGACTGCGGCCTTTGCGCAGAAGGGCTTCAAACTCGTCCGCGCCCACGCCTGCAACGAAGCGGAGAAGCACGGCTTCATCTCGTCGCAGCGTATGGGCATGGATGTGTTTATGAACATTCATCCGGAAGCGAAACTGGTGTTTGCCACGGCGGCATGGCAGTACAGCCACCATGTTCTGCCTGGGCTGCGCAGCCATCAGGGGCCCATCCTGACCGTGGCCAACTGGTCGGGGCAATGGCCGGGCCTGGTCGGCCTGCTCAATCTGAACGGTTCGCTGGTCAAGGCCGGCAAACAATTCTCCTCCATTTGGAGCCTGGACTTTACCGACGACTTCTTCCTCGGCGCGCTGGACGAATGGCTGCGCGATGGCAAGATCACCCACGATCTGAATCACGTGCATGCGCTGGACAAGAGCAAGCTGTCGGCCGAGAGCGCGAAACTGGGCGCCGAACTGGCCGCCGATCTCAAATGGCGCAAGGCAATCGTCGGCATCTTCGACGAGGGCTGCATGGGTATGTACAACGCCATCATCGACGACGAGTTGCTGAATCCGGCTGGTATCTTCAAAGAGCGCCTCAGCCAGTCCGCACTGGTGGCCAAGATGCGCACGGTTGGGGATGAAGAGGCTCGCGGCGTTTACGATTGGCTGGTTGCCAAGGGCGTCAAGTTTGCATTCGGCAAGGACCCTGCGACCGAGTTGACTCTCGAGCAGGTGCTCGATCAGTGCAAAATGTATATCGCTGCGGTGCGCATCGCCAAGGAGTACGGCTGCGATGTGATCGGCATCCAATATCAGCAGGGATTGAAAGACATGGCCCCCGCCTCTGACCTGGCTGAAGGCCTGCTCAATAATGCGGATCGTCCTCCGGTGTTTGCCGAAGGCACAAAAGAAGTGCTTTATCCTGGCGCCCCGGTGATTCACTTCAATGAAGTGGATGAATGCGTAGCTGTGGACTCGCTGATTACCAATCGCTGCTGGACGGCGATGGGTCTTGATCCCGCCACGACCTTGCACGATGTTCGCTGGGGCGAGCATTACAAAGGGGATGGCCTGGATGATTTCGTGTGGCTGCTGCAGATCTCAGGAGCAGCGCCGGCGAGCCATTTTGTTGACGGCTATGCGGGCGCGACAAGCGAACGCCAGCCTGCAATGTATTTCCCGCTTGGCGGCGGATCGCTGAAGGGAATCGGCAAGCCCGGCGAAATCGTCTGGAGCCGCGTGTTTGTCGAGGGCGGCGCACTGCAGGTCGACATCGGCCGCGGCACGGTGGTCAGTTTGCCTGCCGAGGAGACCGCGCGCCGTTGGGCTGAAACTACGCCGCAGTGGCCCATCGTGCACACGCTGCTACACGGCGTCAGCCGCAACCAGTTCATGGCAAGGCATCGCGCCAACCATATCAACATCGCGTATGCGCCCACGGCTGAGGTCGCCGACAAGGCCCTTCAGACCAAGGCCGCGATGTTTGCGGAGTTGGGCGTAAGCGTCCACCTTTGCGGCATCGATCAGGCCTAGGGAAGCTCTGATCAAGCCTTTGTTTTCGCAGTGAAAAGGATGGAGATGTTTTTCCTGGCGAGATGGCGAGTTTCGGCTGGAAGAATGGGGAGAGATAGGGTTCAAGCGGCTTCGCGT
>CAIKND010000198.1 GCA_903828675.1 uncultured Acidobacteriaceae bacterium | reverse complement strand
GCCGGTCTGGAGTCTGGCATTTGTTCGTTTCAAAGTCTCATGGGTGATCGGGAGGGGGGGTGGGTAGGGAGGGGTGGGAGGGGGGTGATGTCCTCTACGGCGCGCAAGGATGCGACATCTGATGCGGATTGGGTTGAGGTGTCACCTATAGATATTGTGCGCCTATGGGTCTTAATTATCTGCAGTGAAAATAGCGGCTAAGTTATTGAAATTAAACAATGTAAAATAATGCCTCATTTTCATCTTTTTCTGGGTGCGGATGCGCCCCATGCTGGACTGCAAATGAAATTCGGATAGTTTTGCGGGGCGTCTTTCTGGCCTCGCCGCGTAACTCTTGATACGGGAGGAGCGGCGGTGGTTTCGGGGACGGCGATCACTGTTCCGACTGAAGGATGGACGGTGGCCGACTTGGAGGGCACCGATCCGGAGCTGGATGAGCGCATTGGCGATTCCCTGGAGCGATTTTGAATCCGGGCGGTTTGACCTCCTACCCATCCCGCAAAGAGCGTCAAGTTCCAGGAGCGCCATGGAATCTTGCCGGAATGAAGCTGCGATCTGCGACTTCATCTCGGATATGCATCAGCCTCCGTTCGGTCCGTTATGGCAGTCGTAACAGTTCATCTGATGTCCCGCAGGGAAGGTCTTCGTCCCGGCGTCTCCAGCCGAGAAGGAGCGTGCCACGGGAACGGCAGAGAGAGCGGTGCCTCTGAAGTCGGCTCCGTGGCAATAGGTGCATTGAGTCTTATTGTTTTTCGCGTACTGGCGATGTTGGCTAACCCAACCCTGGTCGATATTGTGCATCCCGTGCGGGCCGCCGTTCAGCGTGGTTGGAGCGCTCAAATGACAGACGGTGCATTCGACGATCTTCCCGGTATGACCCTGCAAACCGGTGCTGTACACATTATCGTTGGCCTGCAAACTGGGGTATTCTGCGTGCTGCGAGCCATGGCACCCGGAGCAGTAAAGGCCTCCGTGCCCGGTGCTGAACCGGAAGAGGCTCTTGCCAGCCGAGGGCATGTTGGGACTGGTGGCAAAGGTCGCGTCCGTCGTTGTGCGCCACGCGCCGGTCGAGTCGAAGGTCGAAGCGTACCGGGTGCCGCCGCTGTGGCACATCTGGCAGCTGGGCAAGTCGAGCCATCCCTGCCGCGATGCCACGCCGACCTTGGTCAGATTTCCATGGCAGTCGAAGCAGGCGGTTTTGTTCATCGCGCCTCGCTGGCATTTGGTCTGCTGTCCGGGGTGGCACAGATAGCAGGAGTTCAACGGAGTCGTTGCGTTATCCAGGCTGCTTCCTGAGGCGGGGTTGATTGCGGATGCGTGCAGCGTGTGCATATCTGCCGTTAGAGGCTTGATGCCGGTAAGCCCCGGCGCACTCAGCGCATTCGAGCCATGGCAGCTAGCGCACAAGATCGGAGTTCCCGATTTAGCGGTTTGATAGAGGCTTGCCTGATAGGTATATCCGTTGGCCAACAATGTTGGCAGGTATCCTGAGATCGTCCAGCGGTCATCGTGCTTCTTCAGAATATTAAACTTCACGTCCTTTGCGGAGTCGGGATTGTATTCCCAACCGGCGGCCGGCTGAGCTGCGGGGTTGCTGCCCGAGGCATGACAAGTCGCGCAGTTCATCTCGTCGCTCACGGCCAGAACCGCGCTCGCTGTACCCAGTACATTCCCCGATGAATCCTTGGCTACGACCTTTGCCATCGGATACGCATTTCGATTTCCCGCGTCGTCGTAGGGTATCGTCGGTATGGCAACTGCTTCAAAATATCCTGAACCACTGTTGAACTTCATGGCATGGGGTGTTCCGCTTTGTACGGGATTCCCGGTCAGGCCCACATCCGCGGCAGGTGTAGCCAAAAATAGTGCCTTGACATAGGTCCAGAAATTGGTCTTCGCGGAACTCGATACATTGGTCGAGCCTGTCGTATCTGGCATAGCCTCGTAGGTGACTGTCACACCGCTTACGACAGACGGCGGATTGCCAATCTTGATCACCTGCGCATGCAATGTGTTGTAAGGGGGCAATACGGAAAAAACCGAGTAGTCCTTGCCATCGATGCAATGCATCCCCAGTTCGCTCCAGGCGGTAACGACGTAGCCTCCGGTCGTCGTGGGAGGAATAACCGGGGGAAGTGTGGTGCCACCTCCACCGCTGCTGCCACCACTTCCACCACACGAAGACAAGCCCACTAGAGTGCCAAGAGCGAGATACAATCCAACGCGTCTCATCGTCATCAATCTCCGCCTGCGGAACGCCGAAACGAGGGAACGGAGGCGTCAAGGCAAGTGGTACAGGGAATTTTTTGCTTCCTGGCGTGCGAATCCGCACATGCGCAGATTTCATTCCTTGCAGTCAAAACCTGTCTGTGACTTGGGGCACGTTGCAGGAAGTGGCAGGAAGTGGACCAACTTCAATCGTCCTTGGTTTTCCCATACGAATTCACGGACAGCTTTACTGAAATGCGACGAGAAAGTGTACAGGGTGCTGGCTTGGCGGCCAGGTTTTGTCATAGGCGAATCACCAACGATTTGAAAGTTGAGTATTCGACCGTTAACAGCTCAATGCGCTCATCTACCTCGTTCTTAGTTCCCTTGAATCCCGTTCATCTGGGATTAGTCGCGCGAAACGCTGATATGGCGGGAGAAGTTATCGAGGGACTCCGAAGCGGGGAGTTCTTTCGCGAGCCTTTCGCGCGGTGCGGGGAACTGCGGGGTATTTCAGGGTGCTGAAGCACCCTGCTCCCTCCGATCATCTCTGCCTTGAGCAATTTGGGAAACAGTGCAGATATGAATGTGTTGGTATCCCACCCTTTCCGCAGAAAAAGGCGGAAAGGATGGGGTACGGAAGTCCGCAGTAAAAGCGAAAATGCTCTTGCCTTAAAACGAGATTCGAGTCTTGGCAGAACGTGGGAGGAGAGATTCGAGCAATCCCAGGTCTCAAAATCGAGGCCTGGGCCACCCGCTTATTTGTGGTTGGTCGGATATGGGCCACCCGCCCTGCGCGGGGCGGCGTGCCCGTTGGCGTTGGGCGCGGGGTTAGTCTTGGGGGGCTTTGGTGTAGGCGGTGTCCCAGTCGCCGCGGGCGCGGAGGAGGGCGATTTCATGGCGGGCCATTTCCTGGGCGCGCATGTAGTCGGGCTTGACGACACGATTGAGGGGCATCTGGCCGGGTTCGAGAATGATCCAGTGGCGGGGGCGCATGTAGGACGGCAGAGAACGCGCGTGGCGGTCCAGTTCCTGGAGGCTGAGTTCGACCGCGGGCCGCTTTTCGACGATGGCGACGACCGCTTCAGAGACTACGCTGTGCGCGACGCCGACGACGACACAGTTGGCGACCTTCTCGGCGAGAGTGCAGATTTGCATTTCGACATCGCCGGGGAATATCTGGAAGCCGAGTGACTTGATGACCCACTTTTCGCGGCCGGTCAGATGGAGGCCTGCGTCGTCTTTGTAGCCGAGATCGCCGGTGTATAAAAAGCCGTCGCGGGCGATGGCCTGGGCTGTGGACGCAGGGTCGTTGACGTAGCCGAGAAAGGTCTGCGGCCCGCGAAAGCAGACATGGCCAATGGTGCCGGAGGGCAGCTCGTCGCCGGCGTTGCCATCGTCGCGCATGGGCTGGCGAATGGAGCAGGGGTAGATGGGCATGTCCTGACCGAGGCCGGCGAGAATGGCCTCGCGGCCTTCGGCACCGGCCTGGATGTAGGTGCAGAAGCCGGCGGCCTCGGTGAGTCCGAGTCCGGTGCCGATGACGGGCGCCATGGTGGCGAGCTGGTCCACAAAGGTGCGGGAGACGGCGTTGCCTCCGTACGCGGCAAATCTAAGGCTGGAGAGATCGTGGCGCTCGTAGTCTTTGAGCATCCACTCGAGATTGAACATGGCGGGAATCTGGCCGAGTATCTCGACGCGAGTTTGAGCCACGGCGCGCAGGGAGCGGTTGGCGTCAAAGACCTCGAGGAGGACCGCCGTGCCGCCGCCGAACAGGGGGCTCATCAGCAACTCCGTCTGGCCGCCGACGTGCGATGGAGGCAGATTGACGAGTGCGCGGGTGCCGCGGTCGCCGCCAAAAAATGCGCCGCACATGCACATGTTCTGCACGGTGATGTTGCGGTGCGAAAGCAGGGCGGGCTTGGGCGAACCGGTGGAGCCGGTGGTGAAGATGACGAGCGCGCCGTGGTCCTCAGTGAGGCTGGGGTCAAGGATAGTGGCGTCGTAATCGGCGGCGGCGGCGAGCCAGGCGGGCTCGGCAAGGGACGCAAAGGAAAGCGTGCCGGGGATTGCTTCGTCGGAGTCCAGGGCGATGGAGCGCTCGATCCACGGACAACGCTGCTGCACGGTGCGCCACAGATCACGGAAATCGAATGGCGGCTTCAGGCCCAGGCAGACATAGCCGCGCGGATGGAGGATTTCGAGGGCGCGGATGACCTCGGCGGGGGAGAGGCGCAGATCGAGCGGGGCGACGATGACGCCTATTTTGAAACAGGAATATTCCAGCAGGACATGGTCGACGGACATGGGCAGCGAGGTGACGAGGAAATCGCCTTTTGCGAAGCCGAGGCGCAACAGTTCCCTGGCCAGGGCGGTGGTGAAGCAATCGAACTGGCTCCAGGTGACGGTGCGATTGCCGTCCGCGGAGAGAAGAGCGGGCGCGTCCGGCCTGTCTTTGGCCCACTTGGCCACGACACCGTGGAGAAGATGGCGATCGGCAAAAGCGGATTCGTAATCGTCGAGGGTAAATTGAGGCACGCGCATGGAGTCAGTCATTCATGGTCCAGTCGATCATTTGCGGCGATGGGCGGTCAACTATACGTACGGATGAACGGAGGGGGCGAGTGGGCAACTACTGATCCGGCAAGAAAACAAGGTCATCTTCTTCCCACCTGAACGGTATTCAGTTGCCGGATCTATAGCAGTTGACTGCCTGGCGCGGCTTTGAAATGAGTTTGCATATAATTAGCAGCCTTCGGCGCACAATTTAAGTATTGAGTCTGAACCAGCTCAAAAAGGAGAAACCACGATGATTCAAGCCGTCAAGAACCCTATCGTCATGAACCTGAGAGACGACTCCAGCCCGGCCTGCGGAAACTCCGCCGTCTCACACTGCTGCGATGCCTGGGAACTTGCTTTTCAAGAAGAAATGGCCAAGGGAGAAGACGATGTGATTGCAGCCATCGAAGCGGATGAGGCTTACCGGGGCACGTTGCCGCCGCTTGCCGGCCATGAGAACATCTGCGACTTTATTGCGTGTGTCGCCCACGGCATGCTGATTGGCGCAATCTCGGAATCGTGCGGAACCAAGCTGCTTTACGCCGCACAGGTGGCCAACGGTGCCGATCGCCAGCAGCCGGATGCGCGGAAATCCGAGGCCGCGTAGCGCATCATTGCATTCCTTCCGCACCCCCCTTCCGTATTTCCTGAGAAGCACAGCCAGCCGCATACCTGGCGCCCGTCCAATGCACTAAACTCGACACGTGGGCTTCCAGGACTTTCTTGGCAACACGGCAACCGTCACGCATCTGCGCGAAGCTGTGCGCGCTGAGCGGTTTCCTCATTCGCTCATCCTGGCGGGGCCCAAGGGGGCGGGCAAGTACACGCTGGCGCTGATGCTGGCCAAGGCCGTCAACTGCACCAATCCAACGGAGAGCGACGGCCTGCCGGACTTTTGCGGCGTTTGCCGCAACTGCTCGAGGATTGGCGACGCAGCCAACCTTGAAGAGCGCGTGGCGGAGGCCGTGGCGGCCCGCGACGACCTGCGCGACACCGACAAGCGCGATACCCGCATCCTGATCCAGACCCACCCGGATGTACTTATAGTTCCGCCCGACCCGCCGCAACTGCTTATCAAGATGGGGCAGGTTCGCCAGGTTATCCACGTGGCCTACTACCGGCCCCCGGTTGAATCGAAGCGCTCGTTTTCAATTTTCACCTCCTCGGCATTTATGAAGGAGGCCGCCAACAGCCTGCTCAAAGTTCTGGAAGAGCCGCCCGACCACACCTCGCTCATCCTGCTCACGGAGAACCCGCAGGAGCTGCTGCCGACGATCCGCTCCCGCGCGGTGGTGCACCGATTGGTTGCACTGCCCGCCACCGATCTTGAAGCGATGCTGGCGACGCGCCGCCCGGAGCTGAACGCAAAGGACCGCGCACTGGCCGCTCGGCTTGCGGAAGGCGCTGTGGGCCGAGCGCTCACCATGGATTTGGGCGTCTACCTGACCAGCCGCCAGGTTGCCCTGGTTCTGCTGCACACAGCCCTCCGCGAGCCCGACTACTCGCAACTTTTCCACGCCACCGAGAGCTACCGGGCCGGGGCCGATGGGCAGGAAAAGACGATCCAGCTGCTGCGCGCCCTGGGCAGCCTGATTGAAGATTTGCTGCTGATGGTGGCCGGGACGCCGGGACTGATCCGCAACCTCGACATGGCTGCCGAACTCGAACGCCTGTCTCAAGGCCTCACCGTGGACTGGATTGACGGCGCTGCCCGAGCACTTGTCCAAGTGGAACAGGGCATGCGGCGCAACCTGCTCCGCTCTCTTTCGCTCGACGCCATGGCGGTCAGCCTCGACAGAATCTAAGTCTTCATCGCACAATATAGTTGCAACCCCCATGCACGCAGGGCAACTCTTCGGTACCAGTACTCCCATGTATTGAACGGTCACGGGTCTTCGAGTGGTGTATTTGTTGCCATTCAGGTGAGTTAGCCAACGCGTCCTGCTGAGCGGGGAAGTCTCTTTTCTGCTTTTGAGGGGATTGCAGCCACGACACACGTCAGGCGAATTGAAGCGGAGGTTCACTGAGCCCTTCACGAGCCTCAAATTCAGGGCAGTTACGAGTTTCGGTTTTTTCACGGAGATGTCACCCATGAGCAACTCATCGATTCTGCCCACCAGTCGCGGCCCAAATGGCGCTCAGCCAGGCCGCACGCTCGTCCGTAACCGGCGAGCAGTTTCCTCCTCCGCGCCGCTTCCGTTCCGCTTCCCCGCCAACTCCATGGAAACCGAGGCCCCGCTCCGCCATGCCGAGCTGTTCTACCTGCAAAAGCAGATCCAGTCCCAGACTCCGATGGTGATCGTGCTTGAGGACGGCGAAAAGGTGGAAGGCTGCATCGAGTGGTACGACCGGAACTCCCTGAAAGTACGTGGGCGGGCAAAGACCTTGGTTTACAAATCCGCCATCAAGTACATGTACAAACTCGCCGACATGGGTCAATAAGAGCGTCCTGGCCTGAGGCGAACGCCACGCAACGCTGTCAAATCAATTCCCTTGTGCCGGTTCTTCTTGACCCGGCCCTACGAGGTTTCGTATCCTTCCCCCGGTTTCGCGCGCTGGATGCTTTCCCACTCCAACCCGCAGAGGGTAAGCCCGCATGAGCACCACAACCTCAGCCTCTTCTTCCGTACAAGCTATTACTTTTCAACCTTTTATGGTGCGCCGCGCCGCCGTGCTCGGAGCCGGCACCATGGGCTCCCGCATCGCCGCCCACCTGGCCAACGCCGGTATCCCCACGCTGCTGCTGGACCTGCCGCCCAAGGCTGACGCTCCTCAGTCGCTGGCCAAAGGAGCCATTGACGCACTGGCACGCTCAAAACCGGCAGCGCTGTATGACGCGACCCAGGCCTCGCTCATCACTCCAGGCAACTTCGACGACGATCTGCCCAAGCTGGCCCTATGCGACTGGGTGATTGAAGCGGTTGCCGAGAACCTCGAGATCAAGACGGCTCTGCTGGCCCGGGTGCTGCCCCATCTAAAGCCGCAGGCCCTGCTCACGACCAACACCTCCGGCCTGCCGATTGCCCGCATCGCCGCCTCGCTTACATCCCATCGCGACCGCTTCTTCGGAACGCATTTTTTCAATCCGCCCCGCTACATGCGTCTCGTCGAGGTCATTCCAACACCCGACTCGGACCCGGCCGTTGTGGCCTCCTTCGCCGCATTCGCCGACCGCCTGCTTGGCAAGCAGGTTGTCTTCGCCCACGACACACCGAACTTCATCGCCAACCGCATCGGCATCGCCGTCATGTTCACGGCCGCCAACCTGATGTTGGAGCAGGGCCTGACCATCGAAGAGGTGGACGCCCTGACCGGCCCCGCCGTCGGCTGGCCGCGCACCGGCACCTTCCGCCTCGCCGACCTGGTGGGCATCGACATCCTGGCCAACGTGGCCGCCAATTTCCCGCAGGGAGTCGCGCAGGGCAAATTCGCCGCTGTTCTGGAAGAGATGATGAAGCGCAAGTGGCTGGGCGACAAAGCCGGCCAGGGCTTCTACAAAAAATCCAAAGGTCCAGACGGGAAAGAGATGCGCATGGTTCTCGACCTTGCCAGCTTTGAATACCGCCCCGTGGCCAAGGCGGCGCTCCCCGCTCTGGAAATGGCGAAGAACGCCGCCACTCTCCCCGAGCGCTTGCGCCTGCTGCTCGCCAACGACCCCGCCAAAGACAAGGCTGCCGCCTTCCTCTGGCCTTTCCTTGCCTACCTCTGGAACTACGCAGCCGACCGCATCGGCGAAGTCTCGGCAGATGCCCCTTCCGTCGACGCCGCCATGCGCAACGGCTTCAACTGGGAGATGGGGCCGTTTGAGCTTTGGGATGCTGCCGGGGTTCGCTCAACCGTTGCCCGCATGGAGGCTCTGGGCCTGACGGTCAGCACCGCCCTGGACGCATTGCTCGATTCCGCCCCGGAATCCGCGCCCGTCTCCTGGTATTCCACGGTCGGCCCACAGTGCTACAACCCCGGCACGAGCGCGTGGGAGACTATCGCCCCGCAGCCCGGCCACGCTCGTGTCGCAGATTTCCGCCGCTCCCACGCAGTCGTCAGCACCAACGCAGGAGCCTCTCTGGTGGACATTGGCGACGGCATCGCCTGCATCGAGTTGCACTCGCTCAAGAACGCCATTGGCGGCGATGTGCTCTCGCTGATCACATCTGTCCTGAACCCCTTGTCGGATGCGGTGCGCGACTTTGCCGGATTCGTCATCACAGGCGACCGCGACAATTTTTCTGTCGGCGCTAATTTGATGCAGCTCCTGCTCGTGGCCCAGGAAGGCGAATGGGACGAGCTGGCCGCCGTCATCAACGGCTTCCAGCAGATGACCGCCGCCATCAAATTCTGTCCCCGCCCGGTGGTCGCTGCGCCCTTTGGACTTACCCTGGGCGGCGGAGCGGAGATCTGCCTGCACGCTGACCGCCGCCAGCCCCACGCGGAAACCTATATCGGCCTTGTGGAAGCGGGCGTCGGCCTGGTTCCCGCAGGGGGCGGCACCAAGGAGATGCTGCTGCGCGCGATCGATGCCGCCGTGGCGCTCGCCCCTCCCGACCCACGCGACCCACCCTCCCGCTTTGCCCAGTCGGCGGAGATGAACACCGCGCTGCGTCGCGTGTTTGAAACCATCGCGATGGCCAAGGTGTCGACATCGGCCGTGGAAGGCCGCGCGCTCGGCCTGCTGGCTCCGGGTGACCGCATCACCATGAATCGCGAGCGGCTTCTGCTTGAAGCCAAAGCGCAGGTCGAGGCGCTCATTGCGGCAGGCTATACCGCTGCCCAGCCGCGCACGGTCGCTGCCCCCGGCACCGCGGCACTGGCCACCATGGAAACCGGCGCGTTCCTCATGGGCGAGGCCGGCTACGCCTCAGAACACGATCAGAAGGTGGCCCGCTGGATCGCGTACATCCTGGCTGGGGGCCGCGTCACCGCCGGCTCTCCGGTCACAGAGCAATATTTGCTTGACCTGGAGCGCGAGGCCTTTCTCTCCCTCTGCGGCGAACGCAAGACGCAGGAGCGCATCGCCTTTACGCTGAAAACCGGCAAGCCGCTGCGTAACTGAGGCTGAAGCCTCTTACGCGATTTTGGGTCCAAGCAATCACGAGGAGAAAGTCCCATGCCGGAAGCCGTTCTCGTCAGCGCTGTTCGCACTCCAGTAGGCCGCGCCCCCAAAGGCGCCCTCTGCACCACCCGCCCCGATGATCTCGCCGCGTTCGCCATCACCGCAGCGCTGGGCCGCATTCCCGCCCTCGATAAATCTGAAATCGACGACGTCATCCTCGGCTGCGCGCAACCTGAGGGTGAGCAAGGCTGGGACATCGCACGCTGGGCCATCCTGCGCGCCGGCCTGCCCGTCGAGATCCCCGGCGTCACTGTGAACCGCCTTTGCTCTTCCGGCCTTGAGGCCATCGCCATCGCCGATCAGCGCATCCGCTCCGGCGGCGGCACGGTCATGGTCGCGGGCGGCGTGGAATCCATGAGCCTGCTGCCCTTTGGCGGCCTCAAGCCCAGTCCCAATCCCTGGCTTGCGCAGAACTATCCCGCGGCACTGCTCACAATGGGCCTGACCGCCGAGCGCGTGGCTCGCCATTACAACGTCTCGCGCGAAGATCAGGACGCATTCGCGCTCACCAGCCACCAAAAAGCCATTGCCGCGCAAGTCGCGAGGCGCTTCGCAGGCGAACTGGTCCCCGTCCCCGTGACGATTGCAGTAGTTGGAAAAAGAGCCGGCAAGCCGGCCATTACCGAACAAATCTTCTCTGCCGATGAAGGCCCGCGCGCCGACACTTCCGCCGAGGCCCTCGCCAAGCTCAAGCCCGCGTTTCACGCCATGGGAACGGTGACCGCCGGCAACGCCTCGCAAACCTCCGACGGCGCCGCCGCCACCGTCCTGATGGAGGCCGGCCGCGCAAAGGAACTGGGCATTCAGCCGCTGGGCCGCCTTGTCTCTTACGCCGTCACCGGCTGCCTTCCTGAGGAGATGGGGATCGGCCCGATCGCCGCCATTCCCAAGGCCCTTCGCCTGGCAGGACTGACCCTTGGCGACATTGGACTTATCGAACTCAACGAAGCCTTTGCCGCCCAGGCACTCACCATCATCCGCGAACTCGGGCTCGACCCCGATCGCATCAACGTCAACGGCGGCGCCATCGCCCTCGGACACCCGCTGGGCTGCACCGGCGCAAAACTTACCGCCACACTGCTGGCTGAAATGCATCGCCGCCAGATTCGTTACGGGATGGTCACCATGTGCGTGGGCGGGGGCATGGGCGCGGCGGGCATCTTCGAGCGGTTAAACTGAAGGCCTGCCGCACATCAGCTTTCCGCCGATTTTTGTACGGGCGGGCTCTATTGATCCGGCAAGAAAACGGCGGCATCTTCCTCCCACCCATTCCCGCAAAATACGCGGGAATGGATGGGGCACCCGAACAGTATTTCGTTGCCGGATCTATAGATTCACCCAACCAGCAAGCCACTCCGCCAGATCGTCACTCTCGCCGGAAGATAGAGGACAGCCAATGAAGAATCTCATCGTGTGTTCAGCTCTTATAGCGTTTGGCTGTACGATCGCAGCCGCGCAGGCAGTCGCTCCTGCTCAGCCAGCCGCCTCCAATCCACTGGCTACCGCGCGCGTGTTTCCCTACGAGGAGATGGTCGCGAGGACCGCGCCCAATGGCTCCGAGTTCCGGGTCGTGTTTAGCGGAACGCTGGCAACGGGCGAAGCGGTGGGAGCGCACGAAACCATGCAGCCCGCCGGAGCTGTCCCCAGCCCGCTGCACAAGATTCAGCATTCTGAAGTTACGGTTGTTCTGCAGGGCACCGTGGAGTTTCAACACGACGGCAAAGCCGAACGCGTGGGCCCGGGCGGCATTATCTACATTGCATTGGGAACACTGCACAGCGTGAAAAACGTCGGCGACGGGCCAGCGAAGTATGTAGTGATCCAAATCGGTGGCGATACGAAAAAGTAGCCGGGCCGCGTCGTCCTAATCCCTGGTCCCTATTCCCAGTTCCTGCGCTCCGCAGACTTTGCCGCGCCCGTTGCACTTGACTATGTACATGCGCGTGTCCGCAGCGCCAATGAGGGTGTGCACGGTCAGAGCATCCTCCGGCGCGGTTGCCAGGCCCACGCTTGCGCTCACGCTCAGTTCGAGCCCGTTTTTCATCCTGAAGGGTGTTTCCATCAACGCGCGGAGCAGTGCTTCAGCCTGGGTCATGGCGTCTTTACCGTCGGTCTCAGGCATCAGCAGGACGAACTCGTCCCCACCATAGCGAAAGCACCAGTCCTGCTTGCGACTGAACTCCTGCAGGCGCTGTCCGACGCGGGCCAGAAGTTCGCTGCCGACCAGGTGGCCGTGCACGTCGTTCACAAGCTTGAAGTGGTCCAGATCAAGAAACGCCAGGCTCACCGGCAACTGCAGTTGTCCGCAGCGTTCCAACTCGCGGCCCAGCACGTCATAGAGATGGCGCACGTTGTAGAGGTGCGTCGCGTCGTCCGTAATCGTCAACTGCTGGATGCGCGCCACGTCACGCGCATTCTCGATGGCAATCGCCGCATGGTCGGCCAGAATGTGCAGGAACGCGATAGTGTAATCCGTCATCTGCTCGGTGCGCGGATTGTAGATTTCAATGACTCCTTGGGTGCCTTTGCGCCCGCGCAGGGGCAGCGCAATAACCGACCGCACCTTGCGCAGACTGGAAGCACCAGCCGCTTTCACGCGTGGATCGTCAACGGCCTCGGGAACGATCAGCGTCTCACCGTGCTCCACCACCCAGCCGGCAATGCCCTCGCCCACCTTGACGCGGAGTCCGCTCAGCGCCTCCTGCTCGCCGCCTGCGGCAATCGCGTAGTAAAGCTCCTGGCGATCGTCGTCCAGCATCAGCAGCGTCCAAAGCTCCGCCTCGATGATTCGTTCCATGTGTTCGAGGATGGTGCGCAGAATCGTATCCAGGTCGAAGCTCGAGGTAAGCGAGCGTGCCAGTTGGTGGAAGACGAGCAAATCAGCGAGCGGGATGCGCCCTTCCGTCTCGTTCGTCATCTGCAGACCCTTTGGGGGAAGGCTTTACAATTTTCTGTCACACCAGCAAGTTCCAGCAATGGTTTATGGCTCTCGATCTAAAAACTATTAAAGCAGAATTGAAAACGCGGCCCTGACCCCTGCCCGGTCAACCGCCAATATGCACCATCGATCGCGAAGGCTTCAGAAATCCCGGCTCCCCGATGTGGTGGCGCGCTTCCTTTCCTTCAATTGTACGGAGTATATAGGCGCGCAGTTCATGGTCGTCCGCACCGGCTCTCAAGCGCCCATAAAGGTCGTGCTCGACCTGCGAGAACAGGCAGGTGCGGATCTTGCCGTCGGAGGTGAGCCGCACCCGGCTGCAGGCCCCGCAGAAGGCCTGGCTGACCGGCGCGATGATGCCGATCTCGCCCACGCCGTCCGCAAATGTATAGCGTTTGGCCGTCTCGCTGGCTTCTCTGGGCGGCATCTCGACCAGCGGCAGAACCCGGCCAATGCGTTCGACGATTTCCCGGAGCGGCACCACGATTTCGGGAGTCCACAGCCGGCCCTCTTCCAGCGGCATGAACTCGATAAAGCGCACCACCACATTTTCTTCGCGCGCAAACCGGGCAAAGCCTACAATCTGGTCGTCGTTGAAGCCGCGCAGCAAAACGCAGTTGATTTTGAGAGGTGTGAGCCCTGCTGCACGCGCAGCGCGAATACCCTTGAGCACCTGCTCGAAGCTGCCTGCAACCCGCGTGATCCGCTCAAAAGTGGGCGCATCCACGGCGTCCATGCTGACCGTCACGCGATCCAGCCCGGCGGCCTTCAGCGGCCCGGCCAGTTCGTCCAGCAAGTGCCCGTTGGTGGTCAGTGCCAAGTCCAGCGGCTGGTTCCAGAGGGTGCGCAAACCGGCCAGTTCCCTGACCAGTTCCACCAGTCCGCGGCGCAGCAGAGGTTCGCCGCCGGTAAGCCGCACCTTGGTGATGCCCAGCCCTACAAACACGCCGATCAGGCGCAGGTATTCCTCTATCCCCAGTTCGGGATACTGCGCGCCCATTTCGCCGGTGCGGCAATAGACACACTTGTAGTTACAGCGGTCCGTGATGGAAACGCGCAGATCGTGAATCACGCGCCCGAGGCTGTCAGTCAGCCTCGGCTCGGGAGTTTCGGAAGTAACGGGAAGGGACTCAGCATCCATCGGCGATTTCAAGGCTATACCGTTTTGGCCGCGCGTGCACTCTCTCATGCTCGACGAGCCAGGCCGGTGCAGCCGGATCAGTCGATCCGGGGAGTTCCCTTGCGCAACGCGATCCCTACGATGCCGAAGACCACAATAATCCCTAGCGCAAAAAAGAAATAGTAGGCAATGGGGTGTGCCCAGCCCGGCGAGTAGGTCAAATCCTGCCCTACCCAGAGCAGCAGCACCGTCGCTATCACCGCAAACTGCCCGGCGATCACAAGAAATGTATGCCCCAGGTCGCGCCGCTTGTCCAGCGCCTCCACCTGGTCGGGAGTCAGGTTGCGTTCCTCGGGGGGAAGAAGGGAATTTGCCATCGTAATCTCTCCAGGCGGCCCTCGCTCCAGACCTCCAGGCGCGGCCGCTCACTCCTTCGATTCAATCACATGCCGCCGGGGCCGCGCCAGTCCGGTAGGCAAAGGCCGCCACGCAACTATTGCACGGCCGCTGCCTGGTTCTGAACCTTCAGCCACGCATAGAGCGGCGCAAAGTAGTCCAGCATCGGCTGCGCATCCAGGTGGTCGGTTCCGGTCATCTGCTTCAGCGTCTGCTGCCAGGGCCGCGACTGGCCTGCCTCGAGCATCTTGCTCAGCTTGTCCCCGGCTGCTTTAGAGCCGTAGAAGCTGCAGCGGTTCAGCGGTCCCGTGTAACCGCTGGCATCGCACATCGCCTTGTAAAACTGGAACTGGTAGATCCGGGCGAGAAAGTAGCGCGCATAGGGCACATTGGTGGGGATGTGGTTTTTTGCGCCCGCATCGAAGTCGGCCTCGGTGCGCTCTACCGGCGGGGCGACACGCTGATATTTTCCGCGCAGCGCCCACCATGCCTTGTTGTAATCGGCCGGCTTGATCTCACCGGAGAAGACCTGCCAGCGCCACTTGTCCAAGGCAAGCGCGAAGGGCAAAAAGGCCACCTTGTCCAGGGCGGTTCTCAACTGCAACGGAATATCCGCTTCGGCGGACGGTTCGGCCGCGGCCAGGTCCAGGGCCTTCAAATACGCGGGCGAAATCGACAGCGCGATGGAGTCGCCGATGGCCTCGTGGAAGCCGTCATTGGCACCGTTGCGGAACAGGAAAGGCTGCTTGTTATAAGCGCGCTGGTAGAAGTTGTGCCCCAGCTCATGATGCACGGTGGTGAAGTAGTCGTCGTTGACTTCGATGCACATCTTCACGCGCAGATCATCGACCGAGTCCACGTCCCAGGCCGATGCGTGGCACACCACTTCGCGGTCGCGCGGATGCACAAACTGGGAGCGCTCCCAGAAGGTCCTGGGCAGGGCCGGAAAGCCCAGCGAGGTAAAGAAGCTTTCGCCGTAGTGCACCATGTCGTTGCCTGCCGCGAGCTTGGCCGCATAGCCCGCATCGGAGCTCAGGTCAGTGCTGGCGACAAACGCTGGGGCGGCCGCCGGGTCTTTGGCCGCAATCTGCTGCTTGAGCGCGGCCTCAAGATCGACAGGCTTGAACTGCGACAATTTGGGATCGACCGGCGCTACCGTCGGGTAGATGTTGCCCCACTCCTGCGCCCACATATTGCCCAGTAGTTGCGCGGGAATCATGCCGTCGGCCCGTTCAGCCGCCTTGCCATACTTGGCAATCAGGCGTGCGCGCACATAGGTGTGCAGCTCGCGGTAGAGCGGCTCCAACTGGGTCCACGCGTGCTCCAGCTCGGTGGAGAACTCGGCCGGCGTCATGTCATACCCGGCGCGCCACAACTCGCCCGTATCGTGGTAGCCCAACTCCTTTGCGCCAATATTCTGCAGTTCAATCAAGCGCGCGTACCTGCCACGCATCGGCGCCCCAATCGAGTGCCAGCCCACCCAGATCCTGGTCAACTCTTCCGGGTCCTGCGACTTCGCCATGATGTCAGAGAGCGCGTCGATCCCCATGCATTTGGCGCCCGGCGCGGTGTCGGCGCAGAATTTGCCCTTGCCGTACATGCCGGTCAACTGCGCGGCAAGCTCGGACTGCTCGGCCAGAAGCTTGGGGTCCTTGGGCGCGGCCGGCGCATTCACCTGGAGCAGCATGATCTGGCGTCGCAACTCCGCAGGCAGCTTGAGATGGTCAAAGCGATGGCTCTCGGCGATCAAGGCCAGCGAGCGCGCCGTAACCTGCTCGTTTACCAGCGCGGTGGTCGCCTCGGTGTCATCCGTGATGTTGGTCTCGGCGGTCCACTCGGCATGCGCGGCGTCGGTCGTGAGCTTGAGCAAGTCGGCGTTTGCGCGGTCAACAAAGGCCTGCGCTTCGGCCACGGTCGCGGGCTTCGGCTCGGCGGCTTTCTGGGCAAAGGAGAGTGTGGAAACGGCTGTAATGGAGAGAACGGTGGCAACCAGTAGAGTGCGCATGGCCGGAGTATAACTCCAATGCCCGCCGAAATGTCCTCCTTCAAAAACAGCGCGGAACTCGAGCATCGTGGAAGCGCCAGCGAACAGTCTATTAGGGACGCCAACCTCAGCCTCGGCCCAAGTGCGAGGGAGCCTCTGATTAAGTCATATTCCACGCGGAGAATTCCCTCTAGGCTAAAGCCCTCGTTCATTTTGCAGCATTTGCGGCGCGGCTTCAGCTAATGCCATGCCCTTTCAAAACAGGCGATTCCGAAGCCTCGGGGAATCAGGTCATTAAAAAAGACGATCAATCTATTGTGCTAATCTTGCGCTCGGCCTGCTCGCAAAGACCGAGACTGCGCGTTATCAGCCGCTGCAACTTCCGCATAGGAGGTGATTCGTCCGCGACGCGGCCTTTTGTTTGTGTTCCAGCTGCCATCACCGGTCCCCAATTGCGAGGGACCGGTGGCACCCACATTTGGATTAGGACCAGTCATCGAGACCGTGGCCACCCGCCACCTTGCACAGGATTGCGCGTTCTGGCGGTAAAGCGAAATATACGGATCAATGGACTCTGATCATTTACAGATCAATGTAGCGATGCCGGTTACGGTGTTGTGGCCTAATTGTGAGGTCACAGTCATAGTTACGGGAGTGGAAGTTGTCGTCAGGCAAGTTGCCGTCACCTTGTCTGTTCCAGGTCCGGCGGCCAAAGAGACGCTATTCGGGTCAGAGACTGACCACGATGTGTTATCCAGCGCGGGAGCTACATGATCCAGACAACCCGAAGAACGGTCATAGACGCCAAAGGCGATAAACGTCCATTGATTCCCCGGTGGTGAGTGATCCATCACGACGTTACCGGGCGCGACAGCGAGTTGAACTATATTGCTGCACTCAACGATTCCAGAACGTCCATCGCCGCCGCAGCCCGAAGGAATAAGAAGGCCCGTAAATGCAAGCGCAAGCAGCCCGATTCGCAAGAGTATTCTTCTTTCCATTAACAAATGGAGCCATTTCCAAAGGAGATGGCACAATCACGATCCCTATCTTGTAGAAACTCGATTCACCTCAATTTCTGAGGCGGAGACCATGTAAGCACTCCATGAGCGAGGTGACGGTGACCCGTATCACGTGACTCTGAATTGGGGTTGGACCGCCGTCGAACTGGAAGAAGTCCAAGATAGGGTTGTTTCCGGGTTGGCGGTTACACACCAACTATCCACGGGAGCGGAATGGAAGTACGTTCTATCTCTTGCACGAGTAAGACGCCCCATTGTTGACCGTCATTACTTTGAAAGTGCCTTTCGTCCAAAAGTCCGGTGCGTTCGGGTCATCATTGGTTCCCGGCGGCGAGATGTCATCGAACCACAATGCCCCATCCTTCACCGTGAATCCGTGCGAGTTTCCCCAAATTTCATCATCAGACGCGACAAAAATTTCGCAGCGGACGCCCCTATCGAAAATCTGATCATAGTGGGCAAGGAATTCAGCGCGTGATCGGATTCGCGTCTTTTTACCGTGAAGCTGCACGAGGAGGGGGTACTCGATTAGACGCGACATCCCTTCTCGGTCGTCCTTCTTCAGTGTGTTTCGTAGGTGATGAAAGAACTGAACAGCCCGCGAATAGTCTGACCTCAGAGAATCATTCGGCTGTGCGAACGCGGTCAGGCTCCAGAGAATGAAGAGGGCAGCAGAAATAGCTTTCATAGCGTCCATGCTACTTCAGTTCGACAATTCCGCACCAAGCTCTCTGTTGGCGTTTTGTCGCGGTTCATTCCCGAGTGGTCGGCAATTGGGAAGTTTCGGCCAATGCATGCAGCCGCTCTGCGCCGGGATTCTGTACTCGTTTTTGCTGGAAACGTGTACGTGTGTGCTAACCCGGCTATTTAGACTACTTCAAAATCAATAACTTATGTGTTTTCAATGTCAGCCTTTGTTGTGCCCTTTCAAAACACCGACTCAATCAGAGGTTTCCTATTGTGGTGAGTCTGAAGCTCGCCGAAGAACAAACGCAGATTCTTCGCTCACCACCCCCAAACTGAAGAGCGTTTGGGGCCCCGTTCGCTCAGAATGACAGCGGCAATGATGTTAGGAATATCGGACTCAGGGCACTCGATTTGCGTCGTGCAAAATATTTAGTAAAGGACACTTGACAAGGCATGAAATGCTATGTAAAGTGTAGTTGTCTTTAAGTAAAGGAGACCAATCATGTTTTGCTCAACCAACAACCCCGCCATCAAGCGTTTCAACCGCCGCTTCATGGTGGCGATGGCACTCTACATCGCGATCATGCTGCTGTCCGTTTGGGCATTCAAGATTTACCACCCGAGCGGAGGAATTGCCTACATTCTGGCTGTACTGCCTTCGCTCCCCATCCTGGGAATGCTGGCTATGGTGGGGATGTATCTGACCGAGGAGAAGGACGAGTTTTTGCGGAACGCACAAATCCAGGCCCTGATCTGGGGCATGGGGGCCACGCTTGCCGTGACCACGGTCTGGGGATGCCTGGAAGATTTCGCTCACGTTCGGCACATGGATCTGTTTCTGGTTTATCCCATGTACTGGTTCTTCGTGGGCGTCTCCACGGTGCTGGTGAAGCTGAGGTACAAATGAAGAACCGTCTGCGGGTTCTTCGCGCGGAACGGAACTGGTCGCAGGCCGATCTGGCCGAGCGGCTGGAGGTGTCGCGGCAGTCAGTGAACGCGATCGAGACGGGCAAGTTCGATCCGAGCTTGCCCCTGGCGTTCAAACTGGCGCGGCTGTTTGAGACCACCATCGAAGCAATCTTCAGCGACGAGAGCTAGACCTTCGTCGCCGAGGAACTGAACAGGGCGGGCGACGTGTATGCTGGTTGGCGATGAAGGGGCTGCGCTGAAGTGCTAAGCCAAATCACACGAATCGGAAAGCCGCTCGCATGATATCGAAATTGTTCACCGTTTTCGCTCTTTTTTCCGCTACCACGGGAATCTATGCACAGGCACCTGCCGCGACCGCGCCGCTTCCCGGCAAGGGGCTTGCGCAGCACGACTTTCTGTATGCGGGCGAGTCGCATGACCGCAACATCTACATCGTGCGCGGCGGAAAGATTGTGTGGAGCTACTCCGACCCGGCGGGCAAGGGCGAGATCAGCGACGCGGTGATGTTATCGAATGGGAATATTCTGTTCGCTCACCAGTTTGGATTGACGGAGATTACGCCGGAGAAAAAGGTGGTGTGGAACTATGAGCCGCCGGCGGGGCACGAAGTGCATACGGCGGTGCCCATCGGCAAAGAGCGCGTGCTGTATATCCAGAACGGCGACCCGGCGCTGCTGCGGGTGGTGAACACGGTGACCGGCGCGACGGAGAAGGAGATTGTGCTGAAGACCAAGCTGCCGCCGAGCACGCATGGGCAGTTCCGGCACGCGCGGCTTACCAGCCAGGGAACGCTGCTGGTGGCGCACATGGATCTGAACAAGGTGGTGGAGTACGACTCAAACGGCAACGAGCTGTGGTCGTTTCCTGGGAATGGCGTGTGGGGCGTGAGTCCGCTGAAGAATGGGAATGTGCTGATTACGGATCGCGAGGGCGTGCGCGAGATTACGCGAAGGGGCGACGCCGTATGGAGTTGGAGCCCGGCCGACGCGGCGGGCTACAAATTCTCAAATCTGCAACTGGCGTGGCGGCTGCCGAACGGGAACACAGTGATCAATAACTGGGAGAACTCGTGGAATGTTAAGCCGCAGGATCTGGTGGGGACTCTGCAGGCCATTGAAGTGACCCAGGGCAAGCAGGTGGTGTGGGCACTGGCGTCATGGGCGGAGCCGGCCAACCTGGGACCGGCGACGACATTTCAGTTTCTGGATGAGGCGGCGGCGCCGGAGGATGTGCACTTCGGGGAGTTCAAGTAGCGGATGACGAAACAACCGATGCGCGGGCGATCTCTGCCAGGAGGATGCGCTCGGCGACGGCTTCGATAATTTGCTCGTGGATTTCGTCGATGGTGAGGTCGCCCTCGATAAGCACTACGCGGTCAGGTTCGCGGACGGCGATCTCGCGGTACTTTTCCCACACGCGGCGGTGAAAGGCGTCCTGCTCCTGCTCGAAGCGGTCTTCGTTCTTTCCGGTTTGCTGTTCGACGCGAGTGTTGCGGTGACGGGCGCGGGCCAGCGAGGCGTCAAACGAAGGCAGCAGCAGGATGGTGAGATCGGGATGCAGGTCGCCGCAGAGGACGCGGTGCAGTTCCAGCACAATGGCGGAGCCCAGTTCCCTTCCCCCGCCCTGATAGGCCTCGGTGGAGTCGGTAAAGCGGTCGCAGACGACGATTTTGCCGGCGTCAAGCGCGGGCTGGATGACCTCGGCGATAGCCTGGGCGCGGTCGCCGAACATGAGCGCCATTTCAGTCATGGGCGCTAGTCCGGTGGAGCGGGAGTCGAGTAGAATTTCTCTGATGCGGTCGCCGATGGTGGTTCCGCCGGGTTGACGCGTGACCACCGGCTGTATTCCCCGTTTTCCGAGCCAGGCGGCCAAACGCTTGATTTGGGTGGTCTTGCCGGAACCGTCAAGGCCTTCGAGAGTGATGAACAAACCGCGCGGCATGGGCTGAGTCTACCACCACAATAAAGTTGAAGACGATACCGCTTTGATTGTGTTACAAGTGGGTAACTTTCCAAAGAAAACCGGAGGCGGGAAACTGCCCTCCATTGGAGTCGTATTCAAGTGAATCTCCGTAATTTTTACAAGCTCTCCACCTGCGGTCTGCTCGCTGCCGCCCTGCTGCCGGCCATCCGGCTCAACGCCCAACACCTGACCCTTGAAGGGCAAACCGGCGGATTCCTGACGCCGACCGCGTACGTTGTGTATTCGCAAAAGGGTCAGTTCTTCTCTCACCCCGCCGTCGGCATCCACTTCATCGATGCCTCCACGGTGATCGGCAAAGTCGAAACCTTAAGCGTGACTGAAGGCTTTGCCAACCGGGCTGAGGTGGGCTATACGCGCAGTGTGCACCAGCTCGGCAACAGCACCAACGCATCGGCAGGGGCGTTCAGCAACCTCTGGAATTTCGACGGAATGAACATCTATCACGGTAAAGTGGTGATTATCAAGGATGGGCAGTTCGGCGAAAAGATGCCAGGCCTGGCGGTGGGCGGCCTGATCCGCACCGGCGACAAATTCGTGTCGGGCGCGGCGATCCCGGAGGCGGTTGGGCTCTACGATCAGTTCTGCCTTCAGACCAGCTTGTGTACGCCAATCCCGATCCCGGCCGCCAAGGCCTACACCAACGGGGACGTATATGTGGCCGTCACCAAGACCTGGGCCAAAAAGCCTGTGCCGTTTCTTGTGAACTTCGGCTGGAAAGCCACCAACGCTTCAATCTTCGGCCTCGGCGGCCAGAGCAACCGGTTTGGCGGACGTATCTTCGGCGGGCTGGGAATTCCGCTGCCCATCACGCATGGAATCGTGGCCGTACCGTCGGCCGGCTTCACGCAAGAGCCGAGAACGGTCAAGAACCTGGGCCCGAATCCTCCGAACGGCGTTCCCCTGATAGGCGGCAAGGCGGATCTGCCGACGACTTTGGACTATGCCGTGCGCGTGACGCAGAGAGAGAATCCGCACTTTTCTTTCGACATCGGCATAGGCCAGGTGGCGAACCATATCGGTTCGATTCCTGTTACCTCCGGTGGCGTGCTGGTTGGTACATTGCCCGTCAATCTACAGGCGCGCAAGGTTTTGGGCATGGGGCTGAGTTACCGCTACTGATTTTGGGCTGTAAGTCGATAAGAAAAAAGCGGGAAGATCCTTCTGTGCTGTATTGAGCAGAATGGGGCGAGGGCGCAGGGTACGCTCGGTTCAAAGTACCCAAGCCCTCGCCCCGCGCTGTTTTAATGCGATTCGCCCGGCAGAGCAGGGACGAATGCACTGGAGGATTTTTCATGCGACTGCTCCGCTCTGCGCGCTGGCTTTTGCTGGCGCTTCTGATTCCTGTTATCCCGATATCTTCGCACGCACAAATCTCGATCAGCGTGGGATTCGCGCCGCCAATGCTGCCGGTCTATGAACAGCCCTACTGCCCCGAGCCAAATTTGATGTGGGTGCCGGGCTACTGGGCCTATGGCGACGAGGACTACTACTGGGTTCCCGGCGCGTGGGTGATGGCTCCCTATGAGGGCGCTCTGTGGACACCCAACTACTGGGGCTGGTACGGAGGCCGCTACAGATTCCATCGCGGCTACTGGGGACGCCACGTGGGCTACTACGGCGGCGTGAATTACGGCTATGGCTACGAGGGCGTTGGCTTCTCAGGCGGCCAGTGGCGCGGCAACCAGTTTGCCTATAACACCGCGGTAATGCACGTAAATCAGACCATCATCCACACCACTTACATTGACCGCACGATTGTGGAAAGAAATACAGTGGCCAGGGACAGTCACGTCGCTTACAACGGCGGTCCTGGCGGGATTCAGCATCAACCCGCTCCCCAGGAGCGGATTGCAGCCCGCGAGCAGCATGTGGCCCCGACCCAGTACCAGACGCAGCATGTGCAGGCTGCAAAAGCAGACAGAGGCGCGTTTGCCAAGGCGAATGGCGGCCACCCACAGAACGTAGTTGCCGCGAGGCCGCTGGGCGTACCGAACCATGCCGCACCGGCTGCAGCGCAGGCGGGGGCGCAGAATCAACAGAACAGGCAGCAGAACGGCGGAAATCCGGCTGGGCAGATGAAAGGCAATACCGCTCCGCAGGTTCAGGGACATCCCGCCGGGCAGAACAATCATGTGCCCGCTCAGCAACAGCAAGCTGGACACCCGGCTGCACAGCAGCAAGCGCACCCGGTGCCGCCAGTTCAGGCGCACCCTGCAGGTCAGAATCATGCGCCAGCTCAACCACAGCAACAGCAGGGGCACCCGGCGCAGCAGCAGGGGCACCCGGCGCAGCAGCAGGGACGCCCTGCCGCACAGCAGCAAGCACGCCCGGTGTCGCCGATTCAGTCGCACCCTGAGACCCGTGCTCCAGCACCGCAACAGCAGGTTCATCCGGCTCCTCAGGTGCAGTCACGGCCAGCGCAGCAACAGCAGGCTCGGCCGGCTCCGCAGGTTCAATCGCGCCCTGCCCCACAACAGCAGCAGGCTCGGCCTGAGCCGCAGCTCCAGTCGCGTCCTGTGCCTCAGCAGCAAACTCGGCCGACTCCGCAGCCACAGCAGCAGGCTCGGCCGGCTCCGCAGCCACAGCAACAGGCACGTCCGGCTCCGCAGGTTCAGTCGCGGCCTGCACCACAACAGCAGGCTCGGCCGGCTCCTCAACAAGAGCCGCGTACGCAGCCACAACAGCAGGCTCGGCCAGTTCCGCAAGCCCAGTCACGGCCTGCGCCACAACAACAGCAACAGGCCCGCCCCGCGCCGCAGCAGCAACAGGCGCGACCTGCGCCGCAGCAGCACGCGGCTCCCGCAGCAGAGGAGAAACAAAAGGGCCACTAAAGCCAATCATCTGTTCCCAACCAGAGAAGCCCACGGTCAGCCGTGGGCTTCTTTGCGTTTTGCGATTGCATCGAGGAGCCGAGTACGTCTTGCAGATCATGCAGGGGTTGATCCCTTGCGCAACTTCTTCCGGGGCAAGGGGTCTGAATAGCTTAGACTGAGTGCGAATTTCGATTCAGGGCTTATTGGCACGCAACATCAGGAGGATACTATGCGACTACTCCGCTCTGCGCGTTGGCTTATGCTGGCGCTGCTTCTTTCACTTGTGCCGGCTTCTTCATTTGCCGGAGTCTTCATCAGTGTGGGGTTTGCTCCGCCGATTCTGCCGGTGTATGACCAGCCCCCCTGTCCCGAACCCGGCTGGATGTGGACTCCCGGTTACTGGGCTTACGGTCCGGATGGCTATTACTGGGTTCCCGGATCGTGGGTGCCCGCTCCCTATGAGGGCGCGCTGTGGACGCCTCCCTATTCTGGATGGTCCGACGGCCTTTATGTATTTCATACCGGCTACTGGGGCCGTCACGTGGGCTACTACGGCGGCGTGAATTACGGCTTTGGCTATATGGGCATCGGCTTTGTAGGCGGCATGTGGCGCGGACATGAGTTTGCCTACAACAGAGCAGTCATGCACGTGGATGAGCGGAGAATCCACTCCTTCTACAATGACCGTGAGGTCGTGAACAGATACACGGTCGTGAATGACAGGCATGTCGCGTATAGCGGCGGGCCCGGCGGCATACGCCACGACGCACGCCCCGAGGAGCGCATGGCCGAGCGCGACCAGCACATGGACAGAACAACATTCCAGAACCAGCACGAGCACGCGGCGCAGTCAGACCGTAATTCGTATTTCAGGAACAACGGCGGACGCCCGAGCAATCTGGCCGTAGACAGGCCGCTGGGGATGGGAACGCACAACGCTCCCGCCTACGGTGGAGGCGCCGGGGGCCGCGACAACTTGAATTCCCCGAACCGGATGCAAGGCGCGGGTAACGGCGCGAGAAATCAGGGTGCCCCGAACTACTCAAATCAGGGCAATGCCTCTGGACGAAACTACAGCAACGCCCACACAGGTATGGGAAACGGCACGGTACAGACAATGCCCGAATCGCGCCCCGCATTGCAACAGCGCGCCGCACCTCAGCGTGATGCGCCCCAGCAGTACGCAACACCACAGCAGCGGACGATCCAGCCTCAGCGTCCCGCGCCACAGCAAATGGCCACGCCGCAGCAGCGCACTATACAACCGCAACGTGAAGCTCCACAGCAACGTGCGGTTCCACAACAGCACGCTGCTCCACAGCAACACGAGGCTCCACAGCAACATGAAGGGCCCAGGGAGCGGCCGCGTTAATGCTCGATCTGGGTTTTCAACCAGCAAGGCCCACGGCTCGCCGCGGGCCTTGCTGCATCAGGCGGTCGCCGGTTCAATACCGGCGATCTCCACTTCGAGGCCGCCGAATTCGGGATGGTCGTTCTCGCGGATGCGATAGGCAAGGTCAATGAGGCTGCCGGAGCCGAGCGCCAGTTCGGCTACCCGGGCGGCCAGTCCCCAGCCGACGGCACGAAGGGTGCTGCCGGGGACCGCCAGCCCAGGTGTCTGACTTCGGTCGGGGTCCTGCGCCAGTTCCAGACGGATGTGCCGCTCCTTCATGACGCGCGGCGCCGAGACTAGCCGTACCCGGCGCGCGACGAAAATCGGTTCAGGATTTCCGTGGCCCAGCGGCTCGAGTTTGCGCAGCCAGCCGGCCAGCACCGGCGTAATGCGGTCCAGCGGCAGCTCGGCGTGAATGCGGAGCAGGCGCTCCGGTTCGCGTGCGGAAAGGTGCTGCTCGGCGTAGAGACGAAGGCGGCGCTTCAGCTCCGGCAGAGTGGCCGAGGGCAGGGCAAAACCCACCGCGAATGCGTGGCCGCCAAAGCGCGTAAACAGATCGGCGCAGCTTTCCAGAGCGGCCAGCAGCATGAATCCGTCCACCGAACGGCCGGAGCCGTGGGCCACGCCGTCCTCGACACTGACGACAATGGCCGGCTTGGCGGTGCGATCAACAACCCGCGAAGCCAGGATGCCGATGACGCCGCGATGCCAGCCCACGCCATCGACAACCAGCAGGCGGTCGGCGGCAAGCTCCGCATCATTCGCGAGGCGTGCTTCAATAAGGGCCAGAGCGGCTGCCTCGGCATCGCGCCGTTCGCGATTGAGCCGCTCCAGCTTTGCGGCCAATTCGCCGGCGCGCGCATTGTCGCGGGTGGTGAACAGTTCGATCACTTCGGAGGCAACGTCCATGCGCCCTGCAGCGTTGATGCGCGGGGCCAGGCGGAAGGCCACATCGTAGCCTGTAATCTGCTTGGAAGCGGGATCGAGCGAGGCGGCGGCGAACAGCGCACGCAGGCCGGCACCCGCGGGACGGCGCAGTTCCCGAAGCCCGAGGGCCGCGATCACGCGATTTTCACCGTGCAGTGGAACCGCGTCGGCGATGGTGGCGATTGCCGCCATCTTGAGGAAACTGGGCAGCGTCTTTTCGCGGGTGCGCGCCAGGTCCCGGCGTTCCAGCACGGCCTGGGCCAGCTTGAGCGCAATGGCCGCGCCGCAGAGCGATTTCTCAGGGTAAGCGCAGCCCGGCTGGTTGGGATTAAGGATGGCCAGCGCGAAGGGAACGGCGTCGTCGGCTTGTGTAAGGTGGTGGTCGGTGATGATGAGGTCAAGGCCAAGCCGCTGCGCGGTTTTCGCTTCAGCAAAGGCCCTCATGCCAGTGTCGACGGTGATGACCAACTGCACGCCGTCAGCGTGAGCCGCCTCGAGCACGCTTGATTGCAGACCGTAGCCCTCGTTGAGGCGGTGCGGAACGTGAAAGCGCGCCGTGCCGCCCAGCATCTCGATGGCGGTCTTGAGCAGAACGACGGCGGTGGTCCCGTCCACGTCGTAGTCGCCATAGAGCAGCACCGGCTCGTGGGCGGCGATGGCGCGCTCAAGCCTGGCCACAGCCACGGCCATGCCCAGCATGAGGAAAGGATCGTTGAGCTGATCCGCGTCTGGATTGAGGAAGGTGAAAGCCTGCGCGGCGGTTAGAATGCCGCGTGCCACAAGCAACTCGGCCAGTACCAGGGGCAGGCGGGCTTCGCTGGCAAGGGAAGCAGCGGCTTCCGCTTGCGGCTCAGTCAGTATCCAACGCTGGCGGGGCGGGGCGGGGCTGCCGGCTGGAGTGGATGAACTCGCGTCAGTTCTCAATGATTTCATCCATCGTCAGCACTCTTCAACCGAGGGGGCCCCGGACCTGGGGCACCCCGTCCTGTTGCAAGAGCAAGCGGTCAGAGACCTGGTCGAACTAAGCGGGTGAGGCTTACTCTTCCTCGTCGTCGTGATGATGATGGGCGTCGTCGATGACGATGTCCTGGAAGCTCTCGATGTCTTCAAGCAGTGTCTGGAAGCGCTCGTACCACTCGGTAGTGGTCTCGTGCAGGAACACCAGTCCCTGGTAGACAAAGCCGAGCTGGATATAGCCCAGCATCCCGGCATACTTGCGGAGCCAGTTGGCCTCGACCAGTTCGGTGGCTTCTTCGTCGGGGAAGTTCATCTCCCCGGCTTCCTCGACCAACGCGTCGAGTTCCTCGCGCTCCAGCGTCATCTCGCTGAAGGTGACGAAGGGAGCGCCAACGTGCTTGGCCATCTCCACAAAGTCTTTCCACGAGTCAGGATTGTTTTGACCCTCCCAAACAACTGAGGGAATGTCTTCGGTGACGTATCCAGGGAGGCGATGGAGACCATGGCCCTCGATAAAGGCCACCATGTCGTCTTTCAGAGAGAGTAAGTTGTCTGTGCTCATAGTCAAGCTTCTATTTTCGCAGATTCAACCGGGGCGGCAGGGTGCGATTGTGGAAACATGGCGAAAGAAAGGGCGAGGAGGGGGTGCTGGGGCTTTAATCTGGAACTATCCGCACTCAGGAGGACCGCCGCTTGCCCTCATTTGAACACCACGTCTTTGTCTGCCATAATTCGCGTCCCGCCGATGCGCCGCGCCGCTCCTGCACCGCAGATGGAAAGAGCGATCTGCACGCCAAACTGCAGCAGTTGACCAAGGAAGCCGGGTTGAGCGGGCGGGTGCGGATCAACAAGTCCGGCTGCTTGGACCAGTGCGAACACGGCCCCATGATGGTGGTTTACCCCGAAGCCGTTTGGTACGGCAACGTGCGCCCGGAAGACGCGGCGGAGATTGTGCAGCAGCACCTGGTGGGCGGGCGGCCGGTGGAACGGCTGCGCGTGGCCGAGGAGTGCCTGAACACGAAAAGCTGTCCGCACCGGGGCTGAGCGAGTGGTTTTGAACTATTCGAAAACTTCGCATAGTCCAAAACGAGGGCGGGTGCCGCGTCGCCACCGGGTGTTTTGCGCCAAAGGGGGTGCGGTTTTGAGAGCGCCTTGAATAGAATCCTCGGGCAGAAGCGCCTCGTTGCGAAGAAGAAAAAACAACAGGAATCTGAGTAGGAGTATCCTATTCACTCGGAAGCAGCGGAAACAGCTTAAATGGAGGCGCTTGCGAGTGGGCAAAAACGTTGATCCATGTTAACAATTCAAGGACATCACGAGGAGAGAGAAATGAAAAGGGCGCTTGGTGCTGTTTTTGGGATTATCTTGGCTTGCGGATTGTCGGGTTGCAGTGTGGCGGCGCCGAATGCCGGTCACGAAGCGGTGTGGATGGAAAAGCCGCTCTTTTTCGGCCACGGTGGAGTCGACCAGACGCCGGTTATGGCGGGACGCGAGTACGGAGCCATCACGAGCGAAGCCATCGACGTTGATATGCTTCCGCAGCGCGTTGATATGGAGTTCGACGACATGATGACCAAGTCCGGTGTGCCCGTGAGCTTCCACGTTGTTGCACAATTCAAGATCACGGATCCCGTGGCGCTCGTAAGCAAGTTCGGCGCAGACCGGTTCAACGATGACAAGGGAAACTTGACCGGGTGGGGTTTCTGGAATCGCAATATTGACCAGCCGCTGAGAACAGCGGTTCGGGATTCCGTGAAGCAGCGCGATATGCAAGAGATGGCGATCTCGCAGACAGCAGCGGATGCCGTTGGAAAGGAAGTCTCAGCTGCGGCAATTCAGATCGTGCAGCAACTGGGATTACCCATCGTTTTTACCCCCGGAGGGATAAATGTTGGCCGTGTAAATCCGCCGGACGCCATCAAGAACCAACGAATCGAAACGGCGGCACAGGAACAGCGGGCCATCACCGAGCAGCAGACGAAGCTCGCGGAAGACCAGCGCAAGGCGGCGGAGCAAAGCCGTGCGGGCGCTGACAATGCGTACCGCGAGGCGATGCAGCTAACTCCTGATCAGTTCCTGCAGCTCGAACGGATCAAGATGCAGCGGGATGTCTGCGCTCATGGTAGCGCGTGCACATTCTTTATCGGCGGGGGTGTAACCCCGGTACGTGA
This sequence comes from uncultured Acidobacteriaceae bacterium, assembly GCA_903828675.1. Classification (GTDB taxonomy): domain Bacteria; phylum Acidobacteriota; class Terriglobia; order Terriglobales; family Acidobacteriaceae; genus Telmatobacter. The sequence continues at coordinate 5,546 of CAIKND010000198.1, read as the reverse complement.
AGTTGGCGGGAAGTAGAATCTTTATTTCGCCGGGCGGTTCGCGGCCCGACAACAATTGAAGTCACAGAAGTCGGAAACTATAGAAAAGACTTGACTTAGGATTGCACGGAATCGAGGCTTGGTGAGCAAGCCTCGATTCCTGAGGTACTTGCGCTGGTCTGGGCTTTTGTCGAAATTGCGGGCTTTGCGCACTCCCTTGCAGGCGTTTTGCCTCGTTGGTTTGCCCGAATGTGGCAAGCACCCCATACGCCTGGCCCGCGGAGTCCTTATCGACGTTTCCTTCTTCTTGAACGGAACGTTTTGCCGTAGTTGTACATCAGGCGGTCCGATAGGGTATTCTGTGCCTTAACCCATGATCTTTTCCCGCGACTACATTGGGTATTTAGCCCGCCGCACGGTCAAGCATCTCATCGACGCCAAGATGATCACCACCAGCGACATGAAGGTGGTCGAATCGCGCGTCACCGAGGGGCTGATCGAGGAACTTTCCCTTGAAGACCGCATCAACGAGGAAGTACGCGTGATTCTTGAAGCGTATTCCGAAGAGATGCGCAAATCCGGCGCGCAGTATGCCGAGATGTTTAAAAAGGTAAAGACCGAACTGGCCAAGAAGTACAAGGCGGTGCTATGAGAATCAGCCCCGACAAGCTCAATAAACTGGCACACACCGTAGCCGACACCCTCGCCGACATTGAAGAGGTTGGGTTCATGGAGGATCGCAACACGATTCGCCAGGAGGCGCGCAAGGCGCTGACAGCGCTGCTTACGGACGAGGCCCGGATTGATACCGCCGCCCGGCTGAAGATTGCCAACCAGCGCAAGATCATCCAGGAAGGTTCCCAGGAGTGGGAGATCCTTTACCGCAAGTATTACAACGACGAAGTCCGCAAACTGGGCATTTAGAGCCGCATCCTCGCTTGCGCCGCGCCTTTGGCAGCGAGCCCTCATTTTTGTTACAGTAGTCAAGTGGCCTCCACTGGCCGCTCCCCGCAGTTGTGGCGCTATCGTCTAGGGGTTAGGACGTGAGATTCATATCCTTCAAGAAGCTGTAAGTCCTCTAAAATCAGGCAATACCCTCAAAATAAATGGCTTAGATGCACAATCATGCCTTTGCATTTTTGGCCAGAATTGCACCATAATAGTCGCTTTTTGGCACTTTTCGCGCGTTGTGCTAGTAAATAGTGCTAGGAAGTCCGGACGCGAATTTGAACGCTCAACCGCTGAAAGGCGACGTAATTTCGCCGCTTCGTCAAACCTGCTTGGTTCGACCGCGCCAACCACATTGTAGATCGTAGTCGAATAGTTATTCGACTACGCACTAAGTCGGTAGGCCGTCGCTCGCCCCAAAACATTGCAGGGCTGCAAAACCGTGTTGCGTAGCAAGTGTTTGCGCTTGAGCGATGTCGCGATCCGAGGCTGTCGAAAACCTAAGAATTGATCACCATTCCTCGCAGTCGATTGGATCGCTCGAAAGGTAGTTAGGCCGACACGCGCTTCCCGACAACGTGCGATCATTTTGGTGTCAACATCAGAGAATACTCGAATGGAGCCCGGCATGAACTCAGTCAATCAAGAGCCATCGAGTTCAGCTGCGTCCGCCGTAGAAGTTCGTCGGCTGCTTGAAGAGAACGCTCGTTTGCGAAGCCTCTTGATTGCGCACAGCATACCGATTCCGGAGGCAGCGCAACCAACTTCGCATCCTTCTCAAGCCGCGAATTCTGCGCCCGAGACTCGGAAACCTGGAATAGCCACCGCGGAGCAGCGAATCGCTTTGTTTCGCAGTCTCTTTCGTGGCCGTGAAGACATCTATGCCATTCGTTGGGAGAATAATGACGGCCGATCTGGATACATGCCCAAAGCGGATCGGGACTGGAAATCCTATCTGAGTGCGAAAGATGAAGACCGCAAGAAGGTTGATCGACTGACGCGAAAATATCGGCCGCTCACTGATGATGTTATTCACGAGCATCTTGTAGGTAAAGAGACGGTTGGCATCTATCCGCTCCTGCAGGATGAGACGTGCTGGCTGCTTGCGGTTGATTTCGACAAGAAGGCATGGCAGGAAGACACTGTTGCGTTTCTAGCCGCCTGCAGCGAACTGAGCGTGCCGGCGGCATTGGAACGCTCACGATCAGGGAAGGGTGGCCATGTTTGGATATTTTTTGAACGAGCAATCCCCGCTTCGACCGCGAGAAAACTAGGCTGCGTAATCCTGACCCGAACCATGGAATCCCGCCACCAGTTGGGGCTAGATTCGTATGATCGCTTGTTTCCCAACCAGGACACCATGCCCAAAGGTGGGTTTGGCAACCTGATTGCTCTTCCACTCCAAAAGATTCCACGAGCAAACAAGAACAGCGTTTTTGTTGATGCAGAGTTCCAACAATATCCAGATCAATGGGAGTTTTTGGCGAGCGTCAAGAGAGTGTCTGCTGATGTCGTTGAGGCTGTCGTGCTGGAAGCGCAAAAGCGCGGAGACCTGCTCGGCGTCAGAATCAACAATACCGATGATGAAGACGTTGATCCTTGGGCGTTGCCGCCGTCAAGGGCGAGGACGGAGCGTGAAATTCTTGGACCTTTCCCAGCGCTGGTGCAAGTTGTCCGGTCGAATCTCGCATATGTAGAGAAAAATGGTCTACCTTCCGGGATGTTGAATCGGCTTCTACGCTTGGCGGCTTTTCAGAATCCTGAGTTCTATAAAGCCCAGGCTATGCGGCTTCCAACATTCAATAAGCCACGGGTCATCGCATGTGGCGAAGATCTCGCCAACTACATCGCATTGCCGCGCGGCTGTATCGCAGAGGTCGTGCAGCTATTTGAAGCACACCGCATCAAGCCGGTGATCCGCGATGAGCGATTCGCAGGCCATCCGATAGAAGTGAAGTTTTCAGGACAGTTGCGGTCAGAGCAACTGGACGCTGCCGCTGCGATCGCCGAATTCGACGACGGGATTCTCTGCGCTCCTACTGCTTTTGGAAAGACCGCTTTGGCAGCTTGGATGATTGCTCAGCGGAAGGTAAACGCTCTCGTGTTGGTCCATCGGCAGCAATTGCTCGATCAGTGGCAGGCACGCTTAGCGATGTTCCTCAATCTCCCGGGAAAATCGATAGGACAAATTGGCGGCGGCAAGAACGATCGAAATGGATGCGTAGACGTTGCCATCATCCAGAGCAGTCACGACAAAGCAGGAGTGAAGGACTTCGTCGCTGAGTACGGTCATGTCATCGTGGATGAGTGCCAACATCTATCCGCCTTTACCTTTGAGCAAGTGATGAAGCAGGTCAAGGCGAAATATGTGCTTGGCCTGACAGCAACTCCTGAACGCAAGGATGGGCATCATCCCATCATCTATATGCAGTGCGGCCCGATAAGATACAAGCTCAGCGCCCGTTCAATGACCGCTTCCTCTCCATTCGAGCATGAGGTGATACCACGCCTGACAGAGTTTTGCGTACCTCCTGAACGAGCTGACACGACAATTCAGGAATTGTACGCCGGTCTTGTCGATGACACAGCCCGCAATGAACTGATCGTCGGCGATCTGCTGCGAGCCGTGCAGGATGGATCCTCACCGCTGCTACTGACCGCGAGAACCGAGCACCTTAAATATTTTGAGACGGCCCTCGCGGGTAATGTTGAAAACGTATTTGTTCTGAAAGGCGGCATGGGGATGAAACAACGGCGGTCTATTGCGGAGGCAATTGCCGCCGTGCCAGAGGGCAATCCAAGAGTCATCCTGGCAACGGGAAGTTACATTGGAGAGGGCTTTGACGATGCTCGACTTGACTCCCTGTTTCTGGCAATGCCCATTTCATGGAAGGGTACCTTGCAGCAATACGTCGGGCGCCTTCATCGGCTTCACGATGCGAAGCGCGTTGTCCGGGTTTACGACTATGTCGATTCCAAGGTCCTCATGCTGGCAAGGATGTATGCGCGTCGACTAAAGGGTTACAGCGTTATCGGCTACCGGATTTGCAATTCGTCCTATGAGGTGTTTGAAGCAAAGCGGCACACGGCTGGCCTGATTAGACCGGACACGGATACTCTCGAAGCGCATGGAGGAATATGACACAGAAGCAAGGCAAGCCCTCGACGGTTCACGTGGATATTCGCAAGCTGAAACGGAAGCCGGAATCCAACTTTCCGTCCTTCAGCAGGGAAAAAATTGAGGCGCTGATTGAAGAAGCCGTGGTTGATGCTTACGGTGATGATGAACAGACCGGTGGCTTCATTACGATGATTGAGGAGCATCTTGCGCTGCCTTTCACGGTAAGCATTCTGGGCATTGAGGCAGTTGTGGAGAAGGTGGACATGACGCGCGATGGTGGGATTGTCGCGGTTTGTCGGCATGATGGAGTCAAGCAGAGGATTGAAATCCTCGATCTTCCGTTGCCCAAGCCCGCTCCGGCAGGCGCGGAGTGGATTGCGGCATACAGCCATTGGCGTAGAGGGTTTTAGGTGAGCGAATACCAGTATTTCGATTTCAAAGCAATTGACCGTGCGCTGACTAAGACCGAGATGGCTGCACTTCGTGCCATCTCCACGCGCGCCGCAATTACCACGACGAGTTTTACGAATCATTACGAGTGGGGCGACTTGAAAGCCGACCCGCTCAAACTCTTGGAAAAGTATTTCGACGCGTTTGTCTATGTGGCAAATTGGGGCACGCGAGAATTCCATCTTCGCTTGCCGCAGGAACTGGTCGAATTCAAGCATCTGAAGTCGATTTTGCCAGGCAAGTCCGCGCGTGTACGAAGTGCGGGACAGTTCATGATTGTGACCTTTGAAAGTGAAGTTGAACCTGACGACGACTGGGATGATGGCACTGGCTGGATGGGATCGTTGGTTTCCCTGCGCTCCGATTTGCTTCGGGGTGATCTTCGCTGCTTATATCTCGGGTGGCTAATGTGCGCACAAGGTGAGGAATTATCTGGAGATGCGCTGGAGCCACCGGTGCCTGCCGGCCTGCGCGAATTGTCAGCGCCCCTTGAATCGTTGATCGAATTTCTTGGAATCGACGAGGATCTCGTCGAAGTTGCAGCCTCCGCTTCAGCGCCGTTGAAAGAAGGGCCGTCGCGGAAGGAACTTGCAACCTGGGTTCGGGGCTTGCCTGCGAATGAAAAGGATAACCTGCTCATCGACTTTCTGTCAGAGTCCAGTGAGCGGTGCAAACTCGAACTTCTGCAACGCTTTCAACGGGAGAACGCCGTGGCAGCGAGTCCCAACGCAATCGTACGGCGTACAGTGAAAGATCTCTTGACAGCATCACGAGTCCGCGCGGATGAGCGGGCAAGGCAATTGAGTGCGAAGCGAGCGGCGGATGCAGCACGGAAGAAAGCGAAGGACGAGGCGGATCGCGCGGTGTACCTGGAAGATCTGGCGAAGCGCGAGAAGGCGGTCTGGAACTTCGGCGCTTTTGAGAATTGACCCGGGTCTGCTTTCCAAAAGTGACCCACCTGTCCGGTAATCAAGGTTGCAACTGAGGATCAGCGCAGTGCTTGGGGATGATGGTTCATCATGCCTGTTGCCCGGAAGCGTCCCTGTTG
>CAIKND010000197.1 GCA_903828675.1 uncultured Acidobacteriaceae bacterium | reverse complement strand
GGGGGTGGGTAGGGAGGGGTGGGAGGAGGGGGGTGGGGTGGGGAGGTATCTCTCGATAGGCGGCTGGATGGCGTTGATCTCTGCGGCCTCTTCTGACTTCATACTTCAATTGTGCGCCAAGAGCGGGTAATTATATGCAAACGAAATGAACGAAGGGGCCTCGCCGAGTTGAGTTCTTCGACTGCTTGTAAGGTCGTGCCCTGTCAGTGCATTCCCTCGACAAGAGTATGCTTTCGCAGCCGCAGAAGCCTGGTTCAGTTCCTTGGGGAAGCGGCCGGCACTAGGGTAACAAGGTTGAAATAGGAATAGTAACCTCAGATATGTGACGTAGGTCACGTATTAGTAATCGAGAAATCGGGATACTACGTGTAATTAGAAGTAGTGACTGCTAGATAGAGAGCACAAAAAGTCACCTCCCTTTAGTACTAGATTTCATTCGTCCCAACTTTCGCCTTGGATCTTTGAATCTGGAAATGTGTTCGTGTCCATCGGGCCCGGGCTGTTCCTTTGTCATCAATCATCATTTTCGATTTCATTCGAGGTGTATATGAAGGTAACCCGTCGAGAATTTCTAAATTACTGTACCGGGTCTGCCGCCGCTCTGGGGCTGGCCGGAACACTGCTTCCGCTGCAAAGGGCATTGGCAGCCTCCAGCGGCCCACCTATTATCTGGATCAAAGGCGCATCCTGCACAGGATGCACGGTTTCACTCGCCAACCGCATTTCGAGCAGCGCTCCGGTGGATTTGGCGGATCTGCTGATTCATACGATCGACCTTGTATACCACCCAACGCTGATGGGCGGAGCCGGCGACGCAGCCGTGCAATCGCTTCTGAATGCGGCGGCAGGCAAATTTATTCTGGCGGTCGAGGGCGGCATTCCCACGATCTACAACGGCAAGACTTGCACAATTTATACGCAGAACGGTGTGGACATAACGGCGCTTGCCGCAGTGCAAGTGCTGGCGCCCAAAGCCGCCGCGGTTCTCTCCATCGGAACGTGCGCGTCGTACGGCGGAATGTCGGCAGCGAGTCCCAATCCCACGCAGATCAAGAGTCTAAGCGCCGCGACCGGCGTGCCGACCATCAACATCCCTGGCTGCCCGCCGCATCCTGACTGGATTGTCTGGACGATTGCGCAACTTCTTTCTGGCGTGACACCGGCGCTCGACAGTTCGGGACGTCCAACAGCACTTTTCGGCCAGACCGTGCATAGCCAGTGTTCGCGTAAAAGCGCGGCATGGGCCACGTCTTTGGCTTCGACCGCCCTCTGCAACGGCAATATCGGCTGCAAGGGACGCAACACCCACGCGGATTGCCCAACAAGGCTGTGGAACAACGAAATGAACTGGTGTGTCGGAACCGTTTCGAGCAACGGCAATGGCGCCGACTCGCTTTGCCAGGGCTGCACCGAAAGCGGCTTCCCTGACAAGTTCTCGCCTTTGTTCAGCACTGCCGGCGCGCCGCCTCATTCGTCGAAAAGCATCAAGCCTAGCTGCAGCACGTGCCACACGAGCGGCAGACCCGGTTGATCGGACCAGCAAATCGGCAAGCCCAGCGACCCAGGAGAACCAGCTAGCTCTCTTGATCCCGGCCCGATTGTTCACCTTGAGAAGCATGGAGATTAAGAAATGGCACAAATTACAATCGTTGATCCCGTGACCCGCATTGAAGGACACATGAAAGTGCAGGTCACGATAGATACAGTCGGCGGAAAGCAACAGGTTACCGACGCACAGTGCACCGGAACCCAGTTCCGCGGCTTTGAAAAAATCCTCGTAGGACGCGACACGAAAGACGCTCCCTACATAACCCAGCGCATTTGCGGCGTGTGTCCGGTTTCGCACGGCACGGCGGCATCGTTGGCTATTGAGCACGCAGCGGGTGTGACCGTTCCGACCAACGCCCGCATTCTGCGCAACCTGACTCTGGGCGCGAACTTTATTCAGTCACACATTTTGCACTTCTACCTTCTGGCGGCTCTGGACTACATTACTCCGCCAGCTTCAGCGCCGTGGACCCCGGTATGGAACGTCGACCTGATGCGCAGCGCGACCCTGCAGCAGATCGGCACCAACTTTACGACGGCTGTGACCATGCGGCGTGAAGCGCACGAGATGGCAGCTATCTTCGCAGGCAGAATGCCGGGGCTCTCAGCCATTCAGGCGGGCGGCTTTACGACCAAGCCGACGAGCACCATGATCAGCACCTTCAGCGGGTACCTGAATACGCTGATCAATTTCATCAACAACAAATATGTTCCGGACGTGCAGGTGCTTGCCAACGCCTACTCGGACTATCGCCAGATCGGCAAGGGGCCCGGCAACCTGATCGCTTTCGGCGTGTTCGATCTAAGCAATGGCTCCAACCCGAGCCGCCTGCTGAAGCGCGGCGTGGTGTACAGCACCAACCCCACTTCGGTGCAGACACTATCGACCGCGAAGATCACCGAGAGCGTGACTAATTCCTGGTACGACGACACCACCAACAACCTCAATCCGGCCAGTGGGACGACAGTCACCGTCGATCCGGCGACCAAGGCCAACGCGTACTCGTGGCTCAAGGCGCCGCGTTACAGCAACAAAGCGTGCGAGGCCGGTCCATTGGCGCGCATGTGGGTGAACGGCGACTACCGCAAGGGCATCTCGGTAATGGACCGGCACATGGCACGCGCACTGGAGACGCAAAAGGTCGCCAATGCGATGATCGGCTGGCTCAACCAACTCACGGTGGGCGGGTCAGAGTACAGCACCTGCATTGCTCCATTCAACGCGTCCGGCGAGGGATTAACCGAAGCACCTCGCGGCGCCCTGGGCCACTGGATGAGCACCTCGCCGAGCACCACGGTTGCACCTAACGGCGTGGCCTCAATCAAGAACTACCAGGTCATTACACCGACGTGCTGGAACGCCTCACCGAAAGACACGGCAGGGGTTCGCGGACCGATGGAACAGGCACTGATCGGCACACCAGTCTCAGTTGCATCTCAACCCATCGAGGTGCTGCGCGTGGTTCACTCCTTCGATCCCTGCATGTCGTGCGCTGTGCACGTAATGCGGCCCGATGGAAAACCGGTAACGATCATCAAGGGAGAGCCCGAATTTTGACACGCAATACGTTAATTCTCGGCATGGGCAATCTACTGCTCTGCGACGAGGGTGTGGGCGTGCACGTGGCCCGCGCCCTCTCGCAGCGCGAACTTCCGCCTGGTGTGTGGGTGGTGGAGGCGGGTACAGCCTTTCTGGATGTGCTGCCCGATATCGAGAGGGCGGATCGCATTCTGCTGATCGACGCAATGGAGGCGGGCGGGACCGCGGGCAGTGTGTACCGCGTACCCTTTGACCAATGCAAACACCCTGAGATGCTGGCTTCGCTGCACGGCTTCGATCTGTCGCGCGTGCTGTATATGGCCGGGAGCAATCGCAAGCCGGAGGTTACGGTGTTCGGGATTGAGCCGGCGCAGATCGAGTGGGGGACGGAACTGTCTGCCACGGTGCAGCGGGTGTTGCCTGCGGTGGAAGAAGCGATTCTTAGTGAGGTTTCGGGCTGATGACCGGATGGCCCAATTATCAGGTCTGAAGTGCAAACAAAACGGGCCACTCAGGAAAGAATCTGAGCGGCCCGTTTTGTTTCGAGTGAACCAAGGCTGGGGGAGCTATTAGTCGCCAGCGACGGGCTCGCGGGTTTCTACGGGCTTGGCGGGGGCGATGGAGTCGAGGGTTACGAGGCCTTCTACGGGCTTTTCGCCAAGGACATGCTCGCGGTAGAGTTTGGCCATCTTGGCGTTTTCGGCTTCGTCCTTCATCTTGATCTCGCGGGCGCGGAGCTTTTCTTCGCGGGAGTTTTTGGCGATGCCGAGGTTGTCGAGGGTGTGGTTGGCTTCGGAGTTGACGTGCTCCATGTTGAGGACGAGGTCGTGGCCGACGTGGGTCATGCCGACCTTTTTGCCGCCGGCAAAGATCTCGTGGCGGCCATGCTCCTCATACCACTTGGTGAGGGTGGCGGTCATGTGCATCTTCTCAATGATGTTGCGCCAGCCGACGCCGGTGTTGTAAGCGCAGAAGCTGATTTCGCCTTCCTGGGTAGCGTAGGGGATGATGCACTGCTCGGTGCGGCGGAAGTCGTAGTTGAACAGGTCCTGGAACCACATGCCGGCGATGAAGAGGAAGTTCCAGCGGTCGGCGCGGCGCTTCTTGATGTCATCGAGGGTACGGTCGCCCTTGACGCTGCCGTAATCCTTGCCGGTGGCGTTGAAGGTCTTATCCATCTTCTTCATCATGTCGGTGATTTTGAAGTGGGTGGGCGACATGAAGGGGTCGTAGTTGCGGAGGAGGGCGAGCGCGAAGCCAATGACGGACATAGTCTTGCCGCGAGCCGCATCGTTGATCTTGGCCAGGTCCTTGGCCACCTTGTTCATGTTGAGGAAGGCGGTGACGGGAGCGGACTCCTTGGTTTCCTTGTCGATCATGAGGGCCATGCCGATGCCGCAGTTGGGATGACATCCGCAGGAGAGCTGGCCCCACTCGGCGGCGGGCCCGTGGATAAGGTCGGCCCAATCGGAGAAGGTGCTCATGAAGCTGATGGGGAACCAATCGCGCTCCGGCTCGCCGATGCCGCACTGCTTTTTGACATCGTGGGCCATGTGGGAGAGGGTGTAGCGCTGAGCGAGACGGCGCTCGTCGGTGATGTCCTCGTCGCGGCCGGTAAAGCTGACGGGCTGGAAGCTGAGGAAGCTGATCTTCTTGGGGTTGTCGAGGGCGAACTTGATGATGTTGCCGACCTGCTCGTTGTTGATCCCGTTGATAATGGTGGTGACGGGAACGATGTCGACGCCGGCTTCATGCAGGTTGTTGATGGCCTGGAGCTTGACGTCAAAGAGGTTGCCGACCTTGCGGTGCGAGTTGGCAGCGTTGCCGATGCCGTCGAACTGAAGGTAGACGTAACGGAGACCGGCTTCAGCGGCCGCGCGGCAAAGTTCCTTGCTCTTGGCGAACTCGATGCCGTTGGAGGCTGCCTGAACCGAGTTGTAGCCAACCTTACGGGAGTAGGCTACGGCATCAAGGAAGTAGGGGGAGAGCGTGGGCTCGCCACCGGAGAACTGAACGCTCATCTGCCGCTTGGGCTTGATGGTGATGGCGTTGTCGAGCATGGTCTTGATCTCTTCCCATGTGAGTTCGTGGACGAAGCCGACCTGGTTGGCGTCCATGAAGCAGGGATCGCACATCATATTGCAGCGATTGGTGAGATCGATGGTTAGCACCGAGCCCCGGCCGTGGGTGACGGTCGATGTGCCGTGGTGGTGCAGTTCGTCCGATCCCTTACCGTGAGCGCGGACATCGCGGCCGGGGAAGCTCTCCTCGAGGTGCTTGAAGAACTTGGTGTCGATGGACATGAGGTCTTCGAAGTGGCCGTGCTTGGGGCAGTCCTTGACCATGAGGATCTGGCCATCGCGCTCGATGATCTGGGCCTTGATTTCGCCCACTTTCTCATTGAGCAGGACTTCATGGGGCAGCTTTCCATCAAGGATCTGCTTGCGAATCTCGGGGACGCACTTGGGGCAGAGCGAATCAGTAGTGCGTGGCCAACCGAGGGGTGGCTTCTCCTTTTCCCAGCTTTTCTGGAGGGGCTTGTCGCTCCATTTGGGCGTGAAGGAGGGGTTGGGGCTGATGCGGTTTAGCCGCTCGTAAACGACCCATGCTCCCTTGGCCGCGTAGACGACGGCTTTCTCGGCGTACTTAATCGCTTTGGACATAGAGGTTGCAGTCTCCTGATTTGAAGTAGCCGCCGGCAACATACACCCGACCGGCCTAACCTCCGGGTTCCTGGGAGGAATCCTGAGGCTGGAAATTCATTGCTAAGGGTAACCGGGGTGGGCCGTCAACCCAATTGCCTCGCATTGAACGGCGAGATGGGGGCGCTGAACGGTGATTTAGGGCTGCGAACGGGAGATCCATAGGAGAGCGCGAACCGGGACGCTGGGAGCATCTCTCGCTAGTAAGCGCTTAAGCTAATTCTTTTGAGGGTCTTAGGAACGAGGCTTGTGCATACCCGCTACGGGTTGTCGGTTTTGGCCACCTGGTTAATGATGCGCTGGACGAGGACGACGCGGACATGGATGCGGCGGGCTACATCGGGGAGGAACTCGGTAATGAAGTTGTCAATGGGCGCGGTGGCCATGGCGATTCCGTAGCGGGCCGCGCCTGAGGAGAAGTCGGTATTCCGTCCGGGGACGTAAAGATCGCCGATGGCGTCGTCGATGGCGAAGCCGGCCAGGTTGGCATAGTTGACCATGCCGCGGCCGTCGTCCCCCTGCGTCCACACCACCTGGGTGATGGCGTGGCTCACGCGCCGAGGAATGGAGGCGTTGGGCAGGCGGTGGTAGTGCGGGTCCAGATGGACGAGGGAGGGGATAAGGAAGGTGCCGAAAAACTCGCCGGTCATGTCCTGTGTATAACTGACGCCGACATAGCGGCCGAATCCGCCCATGCCTGGACCGTAGGGGGAGTGGGCGTCAGAGCCGACAGCGATGGCGGAAGTGCCCAGAATGGTGATGGCGTTGAAGGGATCGAGAAGGTTACGGGCGGCGAGACGAGCCTTCTCCCTGGGCGTAAACGGCTTTACCTTTGGGCCGTTGATGAAGCGGGCATACCAGTCGATGAGCGGCTCAAGGGGAGGGCAGGGCGCCGGTTGGAGGCTGGTGCTGACCGGCGGGTTGGTAGGATCGGCTGCCATTGCCGCCGCAACCGCCGCTTCCATCATTGCCGTGCCGTCCCGTTTTATGTGGCAGGGGGATGCTGGCGGGGCCTTGATGGGGGCCGGGAAGTGCCATTGGATTGCCTCAGGCGTCGGGGGGAGAGGTTGGGGAGTCTCAGCCGTTTCAGCAAGGGCCGGGCAGAAGGCCAAGAGGAGCAGCGCCGGATACAGGGCGAATGGGAGACGCCGCGCAATCCTCACGAGACTTCGGTTGCCGGGGGCGCATCCGCTTTTGCAGTATTCTGGTGAGCCACTTTCCAAGAACCGAGTCCTCGCTGACTTAAGTTCCGACTGCACTCTGTGTTAGATGCAAATCCCGCCCACCGAAGAATGTTCCGGTCTCTATCTGCAATCGGGAAACCGTCGATCTTTCGCATCTTAACGGTCAGACGCGGGTTTAATGGAAAAGGTAACATGCAACGGAATGTGGGAGATTGACCTGAAGCCAACTCCATTCTGATGTTGACCTTTGCGGCACCCTATATGGCGTCCAGCATTGACGGGGCCTGGAGGGTCCAGCAGACTGGAGACAGGGTACCTGAAAACGGTTACCGAGGAAGGTTACTTATCATGGGCACATATCCTCCTCCAGGCCCCGGCGCCAGGGTGGGCCATCGCATCGATGAGGCAATTGAGCTGATCGAGATGGAACTGCGCCATGCGATCGCTTACGTCAATGACGCGGTAATTCCGCAGGTTCGCACGGAGTCAATTACTGCGATGCGGACCGTAGCCGACACGCTGCGGAATCTTGCCGACCGGTTTGAAGAGCGCGGCAACACGCCCAAAGACCCGCGGACCTGATGGCGGCGACACAAAATCTGCTGAATGCGTGGCGCCTGGCCGGTTTGGCCTTGGCGCTGGTGGCGGCTACTGGATGCGGACACCAGAAGGTGTCAAGGGCTCCCTTGCCTCAAGCGCTTCCGCCTACTCAGCAAGCCAATTCGGCGCAGGCTTATCCTCCCGGATACCAGGCCGCGCCGCCTGCGCGCATTCCGATTACGCCGGTGCCGCCGGGTGGGGTAAGCGACGAAGATCTGGATTTCGTGGCTACGCACAGGCCAATTCTGAGCGAAGAGGGTCTGGCTACCTGGTATACGGCTCCCTATAAAGGGCGCAAAGCAGCCAACGGCCAGGTGTTCGACGACCGGGCCAAGACGGCGGCGCACCGCACGCTGCCGATGGGTTCGCTGGTGGTGGTGACCAACAAGAAGACCGGCCAATCAAGCGCCATGCGCATTACGGATCGCGGTCCGTTTGTGGACGGGCGGATAGTGGATCTGACGGTTGCGTCGGCCAAGGCGACGGGCGTTTACCGGGCTGGGCTGGTGCGCGTGCGGCTGGATGTTTACGACACGCCGAAGCCGATCGATACGGGCGGCCGCTGGTGCGTGCAGATTGGCGCATTCAAGAGCGAGCGGGAAGCCAAAAAGCTGAAGAAACAACTGCTGCGAAAATATGCCGCGTCGAATGTAATCGAATTCCCCGGAGAGAACAGCTATTGGGTCCGCATTCGTCCCCAGGGCGACGATCGCGAGATGGCCGAGTATATTGCGCGGCATTTGAGGCCGCGTGAAGGCGAGGCGTTTCTTACGCGGTTGGATTGAGGGGAAGAGATCCGGGCCACAAATAGCGCAGTGCTCTCCCACCCATTCCGCAAAGAACGCGGAATGGATGGGGCACGGGACATGATTTTGAGCGTTGAGCTCGTGGTGTCCCAGGTCTCAAAATCGAGACCTGGGACACCCAAAGTTGGTGCGGGTTCAAGCGGTGAGTAACCTAGCGCAACAGTTCAGAGGCTGACCAGAGAATCGGAGCCTGACCGTGGAAGTCTCCGGTCCTGCGCTTGCGCGCGAGGTAATAATCCAGGCTGTTGAGCTTGTTGGTGCCTTCGCAGACGCTGGTTGTGTCGCCGTTCTGGTCGATGTAGCCGGTAACCGCGATCCAAGCCTTGCGCGCTGCGGGTCCGTAGGTGGGTCCGTCGAGCCATCCGTGCTTGACGCCGGTGATCATGCCGAAAGTGAACATGGCGGAACTGGAAGCCTCAGGCCATGCTTCGTCGTGGTCGATCAACTGCCGCCACATGCCGTCCTTGCCCTGGTACTTGAGCAACGCGGCCATCATCAACTTGTAACCCTTCATAATGCGCGCCCGCTGCGGATGATTCTCAGGCAGATCGCGGAGGATTTCCGCCATGCCCGCCGCTATCCATCCGTCGCCGCGGCCCCAGAAGAAGGGCACGTCGGGAGCGTGGAAGAAGAGGCCGTTAGGCTGCTGCAGCTTGTCGAGATACGAGACCATCTCGAGCGCATCGCGGTCTAGGTACTTCTTGTCGCCAGTGGCACGATAGGCCTGCAACTGCAGGATGGTCAACATATACATGTCGTCGATCCAGTAGCGCGTTTCCGCCGAGAGGCCGTCAGGCTGCGGGTTTTCCCACTGGCGGTCTGCCCAGGATTTTCCATAGTCGAGGTACTTGGCGTCCTTGGTCTGCATCCCGATTTCGATGGGGACGATGCCGAAGATGGAGTCGTCGACATGATGGCGAACGGGAATTCTGCTGGCCTCCGCGCCACCGGGCATTAGGGGCTCGAACTTCTTGATGAGTTCAGTCCGCAGGGCTTCATCTTTGGTAAGCCGAGCGAAGGTCAGTGCGCCGTACCAGGTGCCGACTTCGCCGTAAAAGATCGTCCCGTTGCCCTGATGGGGGGTGGGGATGAAGTGCTCTGCCAAACGCTTGCCAACCTCTTGCGGAGCACTTCCGGCGGGCAAATTGCTGAAGTAATCCTGCTGGGCCGACACTGTAGCAACCCCGGCCGGCAACAGCAGGCCCAGGGCAATAACCTTCATAAGAGCATTCATGCTTTTCTCCTCTTAATTTGCGTGGATCGACTACACAATTCTAAAGCGCGGGGCAAATGCCCGGCGCGAAACAAGACCGATTACTTTTCGGCCTTGATTTCCAGCCTCATTTTTGTGATGCCTGGATAGGTTACGTCCATGGTATCGTCAGGCGCCTCAAAGTACGGATTGAAATCGGCGGATGCCTTTTCCAGGGTGAAAGCGCCGGTTGAATCCGACGCTATGGCGACCCTCAAACCCGGGAGGTCCCAAATGCCTTGAGTGACCTTCGCCTGGACCAGGCTTTTGGCATGAATGCGGAGGCGAATGGTCCCGGTGGTCGAGATGGTCAGGCCCTTTTCATCTGCGGTTGCATCGATCATTGGCGACCGCGCCACCTGTACCCAGCCGATTTCGCCGGACGGCGTACGCCACTGAATGGTGACGGGGTGAAACTGCGACTTGGGGCCCACGTCTCTGGTCTTGCTGGTGGCTTCGCCTCCAAAGATGACGTGCTTTCCGATCCATGCCGTGGCCACACGCTGGTCAGTAATCTGCCCTCGAAACAGGTGTTCGCCCTGAAACTTCTCCATCTTCATGAGCGAGTCGAGCGGGATGTGCGCGCCGAGAATTGCAACCTGAGGGACGTAGGACAATCCCGATCCGTTGAGCTTTTCCAACGGCGGCATGGGCGCGTTATTCGCGCCGAGGGCGGTTCGCATCCAGATGGCCACCAAGCCAACGGAACTCTCCATGTCCATGCCATAGGAACGGTCGTAGGGGCCGGAAATGTTGTGCAGGTCCGGCTGATAGAGAGCGGCAACATCTTTCCACAATGCCGCCTCCATCTTGCCACCCATCGTCCGTATGCGCTCGGTCGATCCGTAGTCGCGCCATAGAGCCAGACCCAACAGATCAACTCCGTAGTAGGTTGGCGAGTTGTATTCGGTGAAGGCGTCGTATTTGGCGAAGAGACTATAGACGCTTTCATTCCACTCGGCGGATTGCTTTTGCCAGTCAGGCCGCTTGTCATGGGCTCCGGCAAAATCCCACAGTGCGCCATACATCAGCGCGGGATTGGTGTACGAAGGAACAAGCCTGCCGTCAGCCATTTCGCCTTCGACGGCAAGATCGATGGCCTTGTACAGGCGTTCGGAAAGCTCGGGCGAAATGCGGTCAGGGAACTCGATCAAGATCATCTCGAGCGTGGTGCCGATGAACTCGCGCCAGTTGGGATCGTAGTCGCGCCAAGTAACCGCGTTCGGACCTGGATCAGGCTCTTCCGGCGTTCTCCTGAATGTGCCGAACCAGCGAACGCCGGGCTTGACCCACTGCTGCTTGAGTACTGCGTCGAGAGCCTCAGCCGCTTTTTGACGGTCGCCGGGAGCGTCGCGGAGAAGCAAACCGAGAGCGTAGAAACTTGTCTCGCGCACCCTTGAGCAGCACTCTTCCCAGTAGTGGGTGTCTTCAAGATAGGTGCCCGGATAGCGACGGCCCGGCACATACTCCGGAGAGCGGATTTGCTTGACGCTGTCATCCCAGAGCTTCGCGTTCAAATCCATAGACAACTGAAACAGCTCGCGCGTGTTGCTGTTCATCGACCCGGGACGGGCGTGATGAGGAATGCCGGCTGCACCGCTTTGGACCATGCATGTCAACACCAGTGCAAGACTGATTACGTGCTGCCTCATTACAGGCTCTCCAGATTGATAGTTTGAGGTTCGCAGCAATTTGATAACAGTGCTGGAGTGCGCGTCAATCTGCTTGCGAATAAAGAATGATGCGAGGAGAGGCGAAGCCAGACGATCTGTTCAGATCACAGCTCGCGGCGGACTTTGATCTCCGCCCCCATGGCGGCAAGAGCGTTCTTGTCGAACTGCTCGGCCGCGTAGGGAAACACCACGTCTTCTTCGATGCGAATATGCTCGCGGTAGAGCTTTAGCAACTTTCCGGTAATCGTATGCAGCCGCGGGCCCTCGTCGGAATTCAGCCCACCTTCGTATGTCCATTTGGAGTAGAGCTGTTCCACTTCGTCATGCAGAGCGCTTGCTTGTTGATGGTCGGACTCGAGGCGTTGCACCTCGTCAAGAACCGTCGCCGCATCCATGTCCCGAAGCCTTGGGAACAGGGACTCTTCTTCATCCATAGTGTGACGCGGACCCGACTCGCGGAAGTAGTGTAGAGCGGCACTGACCGCCTGCCGCTCCTCCGCGTCGAGCGAGCGGCCCTGCGCCTGCTGAACGATGCGGCAAAGAATGTTCATGAACATTTCGATTCTGCGGTGACAATCCTTGAGCATACCGATGGGATCATCAAATCCGCTGTCGGGCCTGGCGCCAATCTGAACTGCCATGCTTCACCTCTTATCCAAGCAACTTGCAGAACCTGGAGTGCCGGCGTTTGCCGAGTGCTCTGGGTGGATTGTACCTAATCGAGCGGCACATGATGGATGGTGAGCGCGCAGGCCGGCGCCGTTACCAAAGTCGCGCTGATGGAATTCCAGCGTAGATGCAGAGCGCATCTAACCCGCCACCGCCGTCAATAAGGCCGTGCGGGGTCGAAGTGAAAGACATGAATGGGCTGACCTAGATCAAGATGATCACGACCGCCCAAAAGGCACCCCACAACTAGCTTCCGCTATGATCCAACATTCCCTCAGGGGCTAAAGCCCAAGCTGCTTTTTCGAATTTTGCTGCACGGCTAAAGCCGCGCACTTTCAAGACATCGACTGAATCTGAGAATCTCTAACGCGCGGATAAGGTGAGGGTGCCAAACACTTCGGGCGTATGGAAGCTTGGCCTCTGCGCTGGCTGCCAGGCGACATACTTGCGATTCGGCTCGTGACCCTGGGCTCGAAAGAAGTTGATGCGCAGCGTATTGCCGGCGGCGGCTGGGCGGTCATCGATGGAGGCCCAGGGAATACGCATAAATCCATACCAGGTATTGCGGGAGGCGTCGATGCGCGCCGCGACCTCGCAACCTGATTGCCAAACCCAACCGACTTCGTGGGGCGGGTTGTCGAGATTGACATCGAGGTCGACCCACTCGCCTTGCGGAGAGACTTCAAATTCCTTGTACCGGCGAATGTTGGTAAAGTCCGCGCCGACGAAAACCTCAGCCACATCCCAGTTCCAGAGTTCGTATGTTTCCGCCAAAAGATTTGGATTGGGCTTGAGATTCAGCTCCTGGTAAGGGCAGACGTAGAGGAGATAAAGATTCTGCGACGTCCACTGAGCGAGAACTTCCATTGCATGACCGGGGA
Organism: uncultured Acidobacteriaceae bacterium; assembly: GCA_903828675.1. Lineage (GTDB taxonomy): Bacteria > Acidobacteriota > Terriglobia > Terriglobales > Acidobacteriaceae > Telmatobacter. Next base: position 1,382 of record CAIKND010000197.1, on the reverse strand, counting down.
CGGGATTGCCGTAGAAATCACACTGCGCGAGGACGGAGGAGGCGTCAGTCCAGAATGCGGAATGAGGGTCGGTATCGGGAGTGGAATCACGATCCACGAGCTTTGCAAATGCCTGATTTGATTGGCTGTTGGTTTCCATTCGATCAAGATCTTCTTTCGTGGTTGTGCTGCTTTGAACGCGTGACGGGCGGCCTTTGATGGGCCGCCCGTTGCGCGTTGTGGGCCTGAATGCGGGTTAAGCGACGACGGGGTCGGTGGCGGAGATTTTGACTGGGGTGAGCCAGCCGAAACGGTCGGGCTTGAGGCCGTTGACGATGCCGAAGAACTCGTCGGCGATCTTCTTGGTGATTTCGCCAGCTTTACCATCACCTACGACGATGCGGTCGATGGAACGGATGGGAGAAACTTCTGCCGCCGTGCCGGTGAAGAAGACTTCGTCGGCGATGTAGAGCAGTTCGCGGGGCAGAGATTGCTCGGTGACCGGCATGCCGAGATGGCGGGCGATGGTGAGTACCGAGTCGCGGGTGATGCCGGAGAGGGCCGAGTTGGCCAGCGGCGGGGTGTAGATGACGCCGTTGCGCACCACGAAGATGTTCTCGCCGGAGCCTTCGCTGACCAGGCCGTTCACGTCCAGAGCAATGCCCTCCTGGTAGCCGTTGACCTCGGCTTCCATGTGGATGAGCTGGGAGTTCATGTAGTTGGCGCCGGCCTTGGCGAGCGAGGGCAGGGTGTTGGGGGCGAGGCGGTTCCAACTGGAGATGCAGACGTCCGCGCCGCCGTGGCCGGCGATGTACTTGCCCCAGGGGAAGTTGGCGATGTAGACCTCGATGGGCGAACCCTTGGGGCTGACCCCGATTTCGCCGTAGCCGCGGAGCGCAATGGGACGGATGTAGCAGGGCGTAACACCATTGGCCTCAATGAGATCGACAACAGCCGAGCAGAGCTCCTCAAGCGTATAGGGCAGCTCCATGCGGTAGATTTTGGCCGAGTCGAGAAGCCGCTGCATGTGCTCGGGAAGGCGGAAAACGGACGAGCCGTGGGGTTGCCGATAGCAGCGGATGCCCTCAAAAACGCTGGAGCCGTAGTGGATGACGTGGCTCATGACGTGAAGGGTGGCCTGTTCCCAGGGGATCAGATTGCCGTTGTGCCAGATCTTGGAGGTGGTTTGGATAGGCATGAGGGGTGAAAGCTCCTTGAGGGTGGAACCAGAGTAAACGAACCTTTGCACAATGTCTTCGATGCGACTTTTTCTTAAGGAAAAAGTCCCTTGCCGGTGTTGCCTTCGAGACGCATCTACTCTGGTTCCCCCGTTACCGCGCTGCGCGCGTACATATGAGGGTAACGCGAACGCGAGCGGGATGTCACGGCGTGAGGGTGGTTGG
>CAIKND010000196.1 GCA_903828675.1 uncultured Acidobacteriaceae bacterium | reverse complement strand
CTTTCCTCCCGAGCTCTTGGTCGTTTCGCAGCAACCAGTCTACTCAGGTCGGAGGAGCCGACGCTGTCATGTAATCAGGACGGAGTCCTGGGAAGATGATGAAAGAACCACTCAAGCCCCGTAGGGGCGACGCGAGATCAGACAAATATTTTCATGGCCTTGGGTGCCGCCAAGCGCCATGGTTGACTGCGGTTGTCCTTCGTTGTGTCCGAGTTGCCGGTGATACGCTCACAATCACCAGATGGCCCCATCCCCTCTGTCGCCAGAGAAGATGTGACACCAGCGCGAAATGCAATGAGATGTTCGCGAACCCGCTTGTGAGGACTGACAATGCAGCCGTATCAGAACAACATTCAATGTCGATGGCTCAGTGTCGCCAGCTCCGCAGCCTTGGCCATCATCGTCGCGGTGACAGCATGCACCCACCAGCACCACGCAACGCTTTTTCCTGACGGCAAGAAATGGCTTGGATGGAGCGCATTCGAGAGAGAGCAATACGTGAGTGCCTACGTTGAAGGCATGAGCGAGGGCTTCCGAAACGGGTGCGAAACTGCGCTTGAAGCTACGCTGCCGCCCGCAGATGGTCAGCGGTTTCTTGAAGCCAACGGTCGCTGCGCATCACATGCGCCGTTTGCAGGGCAGGACTTGGACCCGTTTATTCCATCCATCACTTTGTTCTTTCAGAGGTACCCGGAACAGACTGAACAGCGGAATCTAGGAGTTTCGGTAATCCTGCGAAGACTCGATGAGGGAAGAACAATAGGCGAGATACATGCGGAGTTTTCGCCACATCGTTGAGGCTCTACGCACATTCCGAGCGTATCGGAGGCAGGTGGCCCACCCTTCCGTTCTTTCGAGAACTCCCCAACACCAGCACTGAGGGCGCCCCATCCATCCCGCGCTCTTTGCGGGATGGGTGGGATTGCAAACCGCCCGGATTCAAAATCGCTCCCGGGAAAACGCCGTAGGGTCAAGGAAAAGGTACTTCCTGGATTGTCGCCTACTCGGACATTACGCATTCCCAGGTGCAGAAACGCCCTTGGATCTCACCCCTGATTGCTCCTCCAAGTTCCGCGGATGGCCCCAGTCTGGATTCTGAGACCCGGGAATGCGTAATGTCCGAGTTGGCGGTCACTCAGTTGTGAGTGGCTTCCTTGGATGCTTTAGGAACTCTGCAATGCTCGATTCCGTTCGCTTATCCGTCTTGAGCCACGCAACTTGCCATTCAGTCATGCGCTCCCCTTTTTGCGGGACATACTGACCTTGTTTCGGTTCGTCTATCCACTCAAGCTGGCGAACCAATACCAAAGGGGTCTCTGCACCAGAGGTCTTCTTCGAGAACTCTTCCGCAGGTTCATACTGTGCGAAAGCAACGAAATAGTCGTTGCTGCCGTTCAAGGGCTCGGCACCTCGTTCTGGATGCAGCCACACTCGGTATTCAAGCACGTCATCGTAGAAATACCCTGCCCCAGACTTTGTCTCGTGCGGATAATTTCCGACACGGTTAGTGTCAACTGCCACAGGGAATTTACTGTTTCCCGTAGTGTGGCGATCAGCCCGAGTAATGACAGACGTGGAGTATGGCTCGCTCTGCTTGCAAGCAGAACTGAAGGACACGACCGCGATGATTGCTGCAACCATGAACGATCTCGCCAAGTTTCTCGCTTTCATTCTGCTCTGCCCTCTTGGTCGGCGACGATGTTGTCGAGGAAGGAAGCGTCCAGTTCCTTTCGCTTGCTCGGGTCGAACGTCACTTGGTCGATTGGAATCTGTCCAACGCAAGCCATAGGCGTATTGCTGAGGAACTCCGGAGAGCACAGCGGCCTCGAAGCATCAGCCGACTTAGGGATCACGTAGACCGCGTAGTCCGTTGGGTACTCGTCGAGGTCCTCATCAAAGGCGCTCTGTAGTAGGAATAGCCTTCCCCGGTAACGAAGTGAGAGGCATCGAGGCACATCGTAGAACCCGCCGTATTTGAAGGGTGTCATTTCTGCCATGAGTTGCGCGACCCCACATCAAAATTAGGGTAGCACCTGCGGATTTTCTGGGTTCCGAGTGGATTGTCGCCTCCTCGGCCTTTACCCATTCCCAGGTGCAGAAACACCCTTGGATCTCCAATTTATTGCGCTCGGAGCTTGGAAAAGGAACCACCTGAACGCCCTGCAACAATCCCAAATGTCCGCAGACGATTCCGGTGCCATTGGCAGCCATGCTTTGGAGCATCGCCCCATCCGGAAATGACAAAAATGAACCTCATTTCCAAGCATATGAATTTAAATCACTTAGCCGCCACCTTCCCTGCAGATAATTAAGGTGCATTGGCGCACAATCTTTATATGGGATATCCCAACGCAGGCCAACACCTGCCGTGGCAGACTCCAGACCACGCAGGCTGGAAGTGGACCTACCCCTACAACCCACCCCCTCCTATCACTCCCTACCCAGTCGTATTCTCATCAAGTAATTGATAAAAAGAGGCATAGATAGGATTCCTCTGTCCCTGCAATCCCAGACCACCGCCTAAGCGGAAACAAAAGAGCCCAAATTCTCTCAGTTATCGTACTTCCTTGCCCGACTGGCCCATGCCGCGTTTATGATCGCTGCGGAACCTATTTGGAGAAGAGAATGCAAGAACTGTTGAATCGAATCTGCGCGGCGATGCACTCAAGAAGGCCAAAGTCAGCCTTGCAGTTTGTCCTCGTGGCGCTCGTGTCCCTTGTTCCGTTGATCGCAACTGCACAGCCCCGTGTCCTGGTATACACGCGCAACTACACTCCCGACGGCAAGGGATACGTGCACGACAATATTGCCGCCAGTGTGGATGCCATGAAGAAGATGGGCGCGGAAAAGCAGTTTGCGGTCGATGCCTCCGACGATCCCTCTATCTTCACCGAGTCCAATCTCAAAAAGTATGCTGTCATCGTCTTCTCAAACAGCAACGATCAGGCCTTTTCAACCAACGAGCAGCGCGATGCCTTCAAGCATTTCATTGAATCCGGCAGAGGCTTCGTCGGCATTCACTCCGCTTCGGGCTCCGAGCGGGACTGGCCGTGGTACTGGTCGATGCTAGGCGGCAAATTCGCGGCGCACCCCAAAATGCAGCCTTTCATCGTAGTGGTAGCCGATGCGAGTTTTCCCGCAGTTCGCAATCTTCCCGCACGGTTTGAATGGACCGACGAGTGCTATTTCAGCGATCACCTTAATCCCGATATTCGCCCAGTTCTGGTCACGGATCGCTCAAAACTCGTGGGTACTGACCAGATGAAGGTCGATGTTGCCAGTTTCCCGACTATGCTGCCGCTTGCGTGGTATCACGAGTTTGATGGAGGCCGGGAGTTCTATCTCGCCTTAGGCCATAACAAGGAGGATTATGTGAGTCCCACCCTCTACGGAATTATCGAGAAAGGCATTTTGTGGGCAATGAAATTGAAGGAGTGAAGATGACCGAAAAGCCGCCGCGCAACACCTAAAGCGGCCCCCTCATACCACGCGCGCCCCCTCGATTCACCCACTACTTTCGCTGGAACAAGGCGTGCGCCGATTTTCTCCCCGAGCGCCCTTTGTGAATATTTGGCCCAAATCTTCTTTAGAGTCTGCATATTGCGGGATTTCCAGAAACGAACCCAACCAAGCCGCACTCCGTCTCCGGTATACTGTGGACTGACCACTTATCACAAAGATCAGGTCAATCCGCCCAATATATGTCTTCCACAGCAACTCTAAGCGCTTCTGGCCCAACCTCCGCCGCCGTCAGGGGTGGAACCCGGCACATTCTCAGCTTCGTATATTTCACTTTCATCTGCTATCTCTCCATCGGCCTGCCTCTCGCCGTTCTGCCTCCGTATGTCCATCTCCGCATGGGATACAGCGCGATGCTGGCCGGGTTGGTCATCAGCATCCAGTACATCGCCACGCTCGCTAGCCGTCCCTGGGCCGGTCGAATCTCTGACCGCGCCGGTGCTAAAGTTTCGGTCCTCTGGGGTATGGGAGCCTGCGCCGCCAGCGGAGGACTGCTCATAGGTGCCGCCGTCCTGCACAGCACCCACTGGCTTAGCTTCATTGTTCTTATTCTTAGCCGTCTCGTGCTCGGCATCGGAGAAAGTCTCGGCTCCACAGGCTCCACTCTTTGGGGCATCACCAGCGCCGGACAGGACAGCACCGCCAAAGTCATCTCCTTCAACGGCATCAGCACCTACGGAGCCATGGCGCTCGGTGCGCCGCTCGGCGTCATCCTCGACCAGCAATGGGGTCTGGCTTCCATCGGCTTCCTCACCATGCTCGTCGGAACCGTAAGCCTCGTCTTGGCCTACCGGAAAAGCCCTGTCCCGGTCACTCCCGGCGAACACCTCCCTTTCAGCCATGTCCTTGGCCGTGTTGCTCCGCACGGCATGGGGCTGGCTCTCGGCGGAGTCTGTTACAGCGTACTCGCCACCTTCGTCACGCTTTTTTATGCCAGCCGGCACTGGAACAATGCGGCTCTCTGCCTCACCGCGTTCGGTGTGGCCTTCATCGTCGCCCGCCTGCTTTTCATTTCCACCATCAACCGCTTCGGCGGATTTCCCATGGCCATGATCTGCCTCTCAGTCGAATCCCTGGGCATGCTCCTGCTATGGCAAGCGCATGCGCCGTGGATGGCCATTGCCGGTGCGGCCCTGAGCGGATTCGGCTTCTCACTTGTCTTTCCCGCCATCGGGGTTGAAGCCGTCAAACGAGTCCCGGAAAACAATCGCGGCACCGCGCTGGGCGTTTACACCGCCTTTGCCGACGTCTCCTTCTTCCTCACCGGCCCTTTGGCCGGCGCCGTCATTGGAGCCTACGGCTATGCCAGTGTCTTTCTCTTTGGTTTGATTAGCGTACTCGGCGCGCTGGGCATCGTCATCGTACTGCGCCAAATTCAAGAAGACTGATCTCCCGCCGGGAACCGCAGAACAAAGCGAAACGGCGCAATACTCCTCAACCGAAGCAGAACGCAAAACGGCCACCCTTCGGGGTGGCCGTTTTGCGTTCTGCTTGAGAGAAAGCTGTCTACCGCTCGCCCTTGCGCCAGTTAATCAGATCGCCAAGTGTCGTCGTCGAGCTGGAGACCGGATGCTTGTGCGCATCCGCCTTGTAGTTCTCCACCTGTGCACGGCTGGCCTCTTGACCCACTGCGCGCAGGCTCAGGCCCACCTTCTTCTCTTCGACGTTGATCTTGATGATCTTGAACTCGTGCTCAAGACCCGTTTCCAGCTTCGATCCGCCGCCCTCGTCGCCTGCCTCGGAGATGTGGCACAAACCTTCCACGCCCTCCGCGATCTCGACAAACGCGCCGAATTGCGCCGTGCGCAGCACCTTCCCGTGGACAACGTCGCCCACGCGATGCTGGGCAAAGAAGCTCTCCCACACGTCAGGCTGCAGTTGCTTGATGCCCAGGCTCAACCGGCGATTCTGCGGCTCAACGCCCAGAACCACGGCCTTCACCTTTTCACCCTTTTTCACGACTTCTGAAGGATGCTTCACGCGCTTGGTCCAGCTCAGGTTCGATACGTGAACCAGTCCGTCGATGCCGTCTTCGATTTCGATGAAGGCGCCAAAGTCGGTCAGGTTGCGAACGCGGCCCTCGACGATGGCACCGGCCGGATATTTCTCCGTCAGATTCTCCCACGGATTATCCAGCAGTTGCTTCATACCCAGAGAAATACGGCGATCCGCCGGATTCACGCTCAGCACAACGGTCTCGACTTCGTCACCCGGCTTTACCAGCTTCGACGGATGCTTCAGCCGCTTCGACCAAGTCATTTCCGACAGGTGAACCAAGCCTTCGATGCCCTGTTCCAGCTCCACAAACGCGCCGTAATCGGTCACCGAAAGTACGCGGCCCTTTACATGCGCGCCCACCGGATAACGCTCGGTTGCGTCCAGCCACGGATCGGGCGTCAGCTGCTTGAAGCCCAGAGATACGCGCTGCTTGTCCTTGTCGAACTTGAGTACCTTTACCTGGATCTCGTCGCCAACATTGACCAGGTCGCGGGGATGCGTCAAACGTCCCCAGCTCATGTCGGTAATGTGCAGCAGGCCGTCGATCCCGCCAAGGTCAACAAACGCGCCGTAGTCGGTGAGATTCTTGACTGTGCCCGTAAGCACGGCGTCCTCGCCCAGATGCTCCAGCGTGGTCGAGCGCTTGGCGTTCTGCTCTTCTTCCAGCAGTTCCTTGCGACTCACCACCACATTGCCGCGCTTCTTGTTCAGCTTTATGACCCGGACCTCGATTTGCTGGCCCAGGTATCCGTCAAGGTTGCGGACAGGGCGAATCTCAAGCTGCGAGCCCGGCAAAAACGCCTTCAGCCCGATGTCCACCGTCAACCCGCCCTTGACGCGGCTCACTACCGTGCCGATCACTGGCGTCTTGTCATTCGCTGCCTTCTCAATCACGTCCCATACACGCAGCCGCTGTGCCTTCTCGAAGCTCACAAGGTAGCCGCCTTCCGGCTCCTCGCGCTCGATCACCACCTCGATTACGTCGCCTGCCTGGAATTTCACCGCTCCGGTGTGATCCAGAACCTGCTCGATGGGCACCAGCCCTTCGGACTTCAGGCCTACATCGATCACCAGGTGCTTTTCCGTCTGCTTCACCACGGTGCCGGAGACAACCTTGTCTCCATAGGCTTCCACGGCTGCAGCCTCAGCGGCTTGCTCCCGTTCAAACGCCGCCAGCGCGGCTGAGAAGTCGTCCATGGACTCGAGTCCGTGTTCGGGGGCCTTCTCGTGAACCGGAACCTGCGCAACAGGTGCGGCTTCAGGTATGGCTGCCGCTTCAGGCGATGCTTCCGCCGGAACGGCAATCTCTGCTTCGACCTCGGCAGCCGGCTCGGATTGGACCACGACTTCCGGTACAATCTCCACTTCTGGCGCGGCCTCCGCTACGGCATCCACTTGCGTGGCTGCCTCTACGGGTACGGCCTCAACTACAGGCTCGGTTGTGGCATCGGCGTCCAGCGCGGGTACTTCGACTACTTCGGCGGTCTCAGGGGTGGACGTGGATTCGTACGACGGCTGCTCAAGCTCCGTCGCAGGCTCTAGGGTAGGGGTTTCCAATTCGGTGTTCAGGGTTATACTCTCGGGTTCGGGATTGAGGACGTTTGCCATTGCTGCCAACTCCGGAATTCCTTGCTCCCTCGGTCATCGATACCAGCCGCGGGTGGCTTCCGCGCTGCGATTGCCGCAACCGGAGATGCCGTAAGGCCAATTCCCTTTCGTCGCGCCTTAAACTACCGACAGCATTTTCCAGAAAGACACCTTCCCAGTTCAAAACTGGAGTCAAAACTACGAAGGTTCTCCTTGGGAAACACCCGGCGGGCAACGGCTGGCTGGAGGGCGGCCGCAACTCACTGCTGGAATCCGCGCAGGAAGCTACGCTCACGAGTGTACCAACCTCTATGTTCAAAGGTCAATCAAACTGTTGGGGGACGCTGCTCTTAATCCCGCATTGTAGAGGGAAATTCACGCAGACAGCGGCTTCCTGCCTACCCTTCTATACTGTTTTGGACGGTGCCCCCAATAATGGATCACTTCTGGACTCCCTGGCGCTTTGCCTACGTCTCGACGGCGGACACTTCGGTGCGCCCCGGCGTCCCCGCAAGCCTTAGCGCCTGGCCCGGTGATCTTGGCTGCGTCTTCTGCAACCTCATCGCCTCCATCGACTTCGCTATCGCCAACGGAAAGAGTTCCGCGGAGGCCGAAGAGGCAGGGGGCCTCATTCTTCGCGGAAAGCACTGCTTCATCTGCCTCAACGCTTTCCCCTACACCTCCGGCCACGTCATGGTCATGCCTTTTGCCCATCTCGACCGCCTCGCTGCACTCCCCACAGAAGCCGCCCATGAACTCATCGACTTGGCCCAGCGCACCGAGCAGGCCCTGCAGCGCATATACACCCCCCAAGGTTTTAATTTCGGCATGAATGTCGGCCAAGCCGCAGGCGCTGGGGTTGCGGGGCACATCCATCTTCACGCCATGCCCCGGTGGACCGGCGACACCAACTTCATGACCACCATCGGCGAAACCCGGGTCCTGCCTGAAGACCTGGAAACCACCTGGAAGCGCATGAGAGCTGCGTTCGCTGAGCTGGAAATCCGGTAGGAGCCTGAACAGGCTCATATTGCACGGATTCAATGTAGGCGCTTCTTATACGCGAAGGACTCTGATCCCCTGCTGCTCAAAAGAAGCGAGAGCCTCTTCGGGCGCGTACGAGCTTGTAATCAGCGTTTGAATCTCGCTGGCGGGACAGATAAAGGCAGGGCTCACCTGTCAACGCGTGGATAGCGCAACTCTGCAAAATACTTCAGGGGATTTTCCAAATCCCCTTGTCGCCCATCTGCATTCCTACGGCATATAGCAACTTATATGCGTTGGCCCTGATAGATTCGTTCAATAAGTTGATCAAATGCGCGAGTTATGATCATATTTGAAAGCTAATTTCGCCCGCAAGGGGCTGGTGCCTGGATAGTGAAAATGTCTGGTTTTGATCATGAGATGTTACGCGAGATCTACGAACAGCCCAAGGCGCTCAGCCGTACACTTGCTCTCTACCTGTCTGGCAAGGGCCTGAAGCCCGAGGTCGCCGCAATGCTGGCGGACTGGCCTAACCCGGCTGGCGAAATCCTGATTGCCGCAAGCGGCTCCAGCCGCCATTCAGGCCTTTACGCCGAAATTCTGCTCGAAGATATGTGCGGATTGGCCGTCGATGTGGAGTATGCGAGCGAATACAGTTGCCGAGGCGGATTGGACCTGCGCCATCCCAGCGTTCTGGTGCTTTCGCAATCCGGCGAGACCTCCGACACGCTCGCGGCCTTGGGAGAAGCGCGGCGGCGAGGGCAGCGAACCCTTGCGATCACCAACCACGCCAGTTCCACCATGGCGCATCTGGCCGATGTTTCAATGCCGCTGGCGGCAGGCGTCGAAAGGGCGATTCCGGCTACCAAGAGTTTCACCTGCCAGTTGGCGGTGCTTTATCTTCTGGCGCTCTATGAAGGCGTGCGGCTGTGCCGCATGGATTCCGCGACGCTGACGAAGCACGTGGAAGAGTTGCTGGCCGTACCCCCCAAGATTGAAACTGAACTGGACGGCTGGCGCGAGCAGGTGGCAACCCTCGCCGCGAAGTTCAAATCCGCTGCGACGTTTCTCTATCTCGGCCGCGGCATCCACTACGCCATCGCGCGCGAAGGCGCCCTAAAGCTGAAGGAAGCCTCGTACATCCACGCCGAGGGTTATCCGGTGGGCGAACTGAAACATGGCCCCAATGCGCTGGTCAGTGACAGCGTGCCCTTGGTGGTGCTGGCCACGGTTGACCGCGCACTTGAGGCCTCGGTTGTTCGCTACGAAAAAACGCTGCAACTGCTGCGCGACATGAAGGCACAGGGCGCAAAGGTCATCGCATTAGCCAACGCGGACGACGTCGAGATAGCGGCGCTCGCGAGCTACTGCGTACGCATACCGCTGGCGTCAGAGTACTTGCTGCCCTTACTGGAAGTGGTCCCGCTGCAGATGTTCTCGTACTTCATGGCGCTTGAGCACGGTGTAGATGTGGACAGGCCGCGCAACCTCTCGAAGGCCGTCGTGGAGAAGTAGTATTGCGCAACTGAGGCTCCACGTTGCCCCGAGCAAAAGAGATCTGCAGGCCGTTGAGTCCCGGCGAAAAATCCTCTGGAATTTCAAACGGAAACTACTCTACTGCGGCGCCACCAGTTGGTGAGCAATGGCGAATAGCGCAAGTTCCAGGCGCGTCGACACGCCGGTCTTGTCGAAGATGTTGGACAGGTGCCGCTTGACGGTTTCCTCGCTGAGCGAGAACTGCTTGGCGATGTCCCGGTTACTGCAGCCTTCGACGATACAGCCCACTACTTCAAGCTCGCGGGGTGTGAGTCCGTAGGTCTTGTGCTGTGGCACGGCAGCCTGCTGCATCAGATCATGGAGTGCGGAAACAAGGTTCACCACTCGTTTGCCGCCGATCCAGTAGTCGCCGTTTGCGACGGTGCGGATGGCTGTCTGCAAATGGCTTGCAAGAGCGTCCTTGAGGACGATACCGCGCGCCCCAATCTGCAGGGCCTCGATAATTTGCTGCGTGGTGATAGTAGACGTGAGCAGGAGAATCTTCACTGTTGCGGTGCCGTTCATGATGGCGCGCATAGCCTCAAGGCCCGGCAAACGTGGCATCTGTACGTCAAGCAGAAGAATGTCAGGCTGCAATTCCAGTGTCTGGGTAATGGCCTCGTCGCCGTCTGAAGCTTCGCCTACAACATCAAAGCCGTCGCTTGCGACAAGCATGTTACGCACACCTATGCGGACCACGGGGTGGTCGTCTGCCAGCACGATTCGAATCGGGCGTTCCATTAGAGCAGTAGCCTCCAGAGCCCCAGGTATCTCAGGCCGATAATTCAACCTCCAGCATACGCTCCAGGTTCCGCGCGGAGGCGCGCAAATCGTGGAGTAAACGTATGCTGTTATTCAACTGGTTACCATCGGATGCGAGAGTCGCATCCTCAAATAATGCGCCAATACGCGCAGCCTGTACCGCGCCCGCCATGCCGCAACCGCCCTTGATGGCGTGCCCGATGCGTCGGATCTCCGCAGTGTCGCCTGTGGCGATGGCTACTTCCAGCGCCTGCATCCGTTTAGATAGGTCTGCTACGACAGCTGTGTAGATCTCCCGCACCGCGGCCTCGGGCATCATGGCGCGGAACTGAGCCAGCGTCTCAGGGCTGATCACTGGAGCATCGGGGTCTAGCAGGGAGGGTGTGGCTGGAGCTCTGTACCCTTTAAACAGTTTGCCGAGCGCGTCGGCGTCAAACGGCTTGAGTAGAAAACCGTCGCCCGCAGCAACTACCTCATCCAACGGATTGCTGGCGCTGATCACGTACACCTTTGCCTTGCTGCGTTTGCGCAGTTCCGCGATCAGTGCAGTTCCGGTGAGACCGGGCATCTGCGCGTCCATAAGGATCGCGTCTGGCACGCACTCATGGCTTTCCAACAATTCCAGAGACGCAGTTCCGTCCGAAGCGGTGTGAACGGTGTAGCCATTCATGGTAAGCACCGTCGCTGTCACCTCACGGCTGACCATGTCGTCGTCAATCAGCAACAGAATGGGAAGCTGCCGCCGCGCGTCGAAGTTAAGCATAAATTTTGTCTGCATCTCCATCGCCGGGGGCCATGCTGAAGCTGCTGTGGCGGCGTCCCTATTCTAATCATGCGTCACAGACTCTGTCTCCGCGGCTTGCGATCCGCCACGATTGACCCGCGAGACTCGTGATATCAGCGTCCCCCATTCCCACCCGCAGCCGGCAGTCCCAGAGTCGCCGCAGATGGCAAATCCTTGCCGCTGTTCCAGTCGCGAATTCCGTTTTGAAACAACTGGCTGCGGCTATGCCACCGTTCGATTTCAAGGTCATAGCGAACGGTAACATTGTTGAGCCAATAGGGTCGGTTTTCTCCGAGCCACACTTGGCTGTACTCGCCCTTCACGGCCGAGAAAGCATCGCGCAGGTCCTCGCAGCGGCCATTGTTGCCAGCGATCTCGCTGAGAATGTTGCTTGCTTCAGAGCGGTGAGCCGCGTCATGTTGAAACGCGACTGCGCGGGAATAGCCCTCTGCTATCTCCTGTGCCAGTTGAAACTTCATGCCTATCAGGTCAAGGCGGCGCGCACCCATATCCATTGCCGTTAGGGCGTCCTGATTCGGAAGTGAAGGGTTTGCCTGTTGGGCTTGCGCTAGCAACACGATTGCACGTTCGGCGTGGAGACGAAGGTCCTTCGCCACCGGCAACAGATTGGCCGAGACCTCCTGCCCTTGCGGACTCCACGGATCGAGCCAGAAGATGTCATCGCTGTTCAAATGAGCCTGCGCTTTGCCGAGAGCTTCATGCGCGGCCATCAGCTCTTTTTCAGCTTCATTGATCTTCCCGCTGGCATCGCCGTGGAACACGACCCCGTAGGCCTCCTGGTAGTCCGAGATGGAACTCTCGCCCGGCTGCCACGCGGCCACCGCGCCGAACAGCACGCCGTACCAGTCCTGGTTGAAAAGCCCCTCGCCATCGTCGTTCCACACGGTGTTGATGGTCCCTGTGGATCCCATCCGCTGGCCATCGCGCAGGAAACCCTGAATATTCCACAAAGCGGTCTTAGCTACCGGATAGACTTCGCCCCAGTTGGCGTCACCGGGCGCTACCCATGTCTCCATGCCGGCCTTGGCGAAAGGCTCAATCATCTTGTCGAAGCCGCGCGTATCCCAATAGTTCCAGGGCACGGCAATCATGTCCTTGGGCAGACCGGCCACTGCTGCCGGGTCTGCGCCGCCAATGTCGCCCCAGAACAGCAGGCGGCGATGCAAAGGAGCTAGCTCGTCGTGAATCTGCTTCAGAAAAGCAACGTAGACCGGGCCGTATCCTTGCGTCTGCACCTGCTCTTTCGTGCGACCCGCCCCCAGGTCCCATGTTTCGTCAGCACCGATGTGAATAAAGGGCGAGGGAAATTCCGCCGCCATCTCGGTAAACCAGTCTTTAATCAATGGAAGGGTACCCGTCTGTCCAGGCGCCAACACATGCCCGTGAGGCGTTTCTGCCACATCCTGGTAAAGCTCGTATTTTAGAACGTGATGCAGATGCCCGAAAGCCTCCTGTTCGGGAATAATTGTGACGTGATACTGGCGGGCATAAGCCACCAATTCCTTGACCTCGGCGGGAGTCATAGAACTGCCCGGAGGCGCGGCCAGCGGCTGGTTCGGATAGAGCAGCGTGTGTTCAAAGTAAGGCGAATAGATGTTGGCCTTGAAGGCGGCGAAAATGCGCACCTGGCGCTTCTGAAAATCGAGGGTCGGAAAAGGTCCACGGGAGAGGTCGTCCTGAATGCCGCGATAACGCATGGCAGGCCAGTCGCGCACTGTGCCCGTAGGCAGCACGCGGGGCGATTCAGGCAGTGGCAGCAACTGCTTGAGAGTCTGCACGCCATAAAAGATGCCGGAGCCGGAGGCAGCTATGACGGTTGCCTGATGGGGCTCGATCGCAAGAATGTAGCCCTCCGATTGCATGGGCGCTTCAAAGGCAAGCTTCAGACGGGCCAGCAACGCCTTCGCCTCAGCGGAACCGGTGCGTAGCAGGACCACGCGGTATGGAACGCCTGCGGGACCTGTTGGCGAGGTCAGCTTGATCGCCTCCTCCAGATCGCGCGCTGCAAATTGGCCATCGGCCTCGCGGCCGGGAACCGTCACCGCTATCTTTGCCGGTAGCGCAATCTCAACTCCGAAATGAGCTTCGCGAGGCGCGGGCAGCAGGCGGGGCTGTGTCTGCGCCACGGCCACAGTGGAAAAAGCGCAAAACAATACCAAGGTTCCAGGCACAATGCCGCGCAAAAACAACATCGCTGACGAAGGGTTAAGGTTCGACATCCCGACCACCTTCAGCTCATAAACATGAGCATTTGATTTCGATACGATCATTGTAGATCAGCCGCGCATCCTGCTACCTTGTCTGGATACGGGATGGATTGCCCGGGCAGTTCTCTACGCTCGTGCTGCAGCAAAATGACCGAAAGGGAATAACGATGACCGCAAACAGCCCCGGGAATACAGCTGCGCTGGCAGATGCCGCAACGATACGCAGGTACAACGTATTTCTTCTTCTGGTTGCGGGGCTGGGCGGCTTGCTCTACGGCATCGACGTCGGCATCATCGGGGGAGCGCTGCCCTATCTTGAAGCTACCTCCCGGCTCACTCCTGCCGAGCTGTCGGTCATTGTCGCCGCGGTCCTCCTGGGCACCGTTTTCTCCACGTTATTTGCAGGGCTGCTCGCCGACTGGATGGGCCGCAAACCCCTCATGATCCTCAGCGGCCTCACCTTTGCGCTCAGCATCCCGGTCATCGCCCTCTCGCAAGGTTATGGCTATCTCTTTTTCGGCCGCTTGCTGCAAGGCATGAGTGGCGGCCTCATCGGCGTGGTGGTTCCGCTCTATCTTGCCGAATGCCTGGCGGCATCGAACCGGGGCAAGGGAACAGCGATCTTCCAGTGGATGCTGACACTCGGAATTGTCGCCGCGGCCCTTGTGGGGATCTATTACAGCTATCGCGTTGAAGCTGTGGCCCGCGCCGCCGATGCCGCGACCATACTCGCATTCAAAAACCAGGCATGGCGCCGCATCTTCTGGGTCTCGCTGCCTCCCGGCCTGCTATTTGTTCTGGGGAGTTTCTTCGTAACTGAGTCGCCACGGTGGCTCTTCCGCAAGGGAGCCACGCAGCGCGCATATAGGGCCCTGCTCAGCTCCCGCACCCCCGGCCAGGCCACCCTGGAAATCGAGGAGATGACCGCCGTTGCCCGCTCCGCCGAAGTAAAGATCGGCCAGAAGATCAGGGATTCCCTGTTACAGCGGAAGTATGTGATTCCGTTCCTGCTGGCCTGTGTGATCCTCACCTGCAACACGGCTACGGGCGTCAATTCACTTATCGGGTTCAACACCAGCATCCTGTTGCAGAGCGGCCTCTCCGATCTGCATGCGCACTGGGGTTATGTCATCTTCACCGCCATGAATTTCCTTATGACCACGGTGGGCATGATGCTGGTGGATCGCAAGGGCCGCAGGTTCCTGTTCATCCTCGGCACTAGCGGCATTATCGTCTCCCTCATCGGCGTGGGAACTCTTTTCCTGCGCACGGAGAAAGTCAGCATCGACACGCGCCAGCTAGTTCAACAAATGGTCGCGCCCAACCAGGAACTCACCCTCCACTTCGACCGCACCCAGGCGGACAAGATGCTCGCCGCAGCGGGGTACTCAGGAAGCGACATTCAAAGCGATCGCGCCTCACTGGCGATCATCTACTCCTACGGCGATTTCACGGCGGCAACCAGCTTTGTGCGCTCCGACAATCAAGCCGCGCTGCCCATTGAAATCACGCGCTCCACCTGCATTCCCTCCAACAAGATTGAAGCCTTCTTCAAGAATCCCTTCGCCAATCTTGAGACTGCGCAAACCGCCCCGCTGAAGATTGAGAAGGCGGTCATCGGCCACGTACCCGATATCAGCCACGGCTGGCTGGTAGCACTCGGCCTCTATATGTTCATGGCCTTCTATGCGCTCGGACCGGGTGTCTGCGTTTGGCTGGCGCTTTCTGAATTGATGCCCACACGCATCCGCTCCAACGGAATGAGCGTTGCCCTGGTTCTCAATCAGTTGGTTTCCACCACTCTGGCCGCGATCTTCCTGCCCTTCGTCAGTAAGCACGGCTACTCGTCGATATTTTTCCTGTTCGCAAGCTTCACGGTCGTGTACTTCCTGGTGACTGCGTTCTTCCTGCCTGAAACCAAGGGCAAGACACTGGAGGAAATCGAAACGTATTTCGAGGGGCGCACGCCGACAAATGCCTAGTCTTTGAGTTGCTTAGGCGTGGATAAGTGCCTCATACAACTCGCTCAGGAGTACCTGCAGATGTTGTTTAGGTAGTAGCTTCGGACGGAAATGGCTCTCGAGGATTACCGCGCTCAGAATGGCGCCCATGATCGCCAACCTGCGTTCTACCGCTGTACGTGTGGCCTTATCCATATGGCCGCCAAACAAGAGTTCGATAAAATCGTCGCCGGAAGATTTGAACATCAAATCGTAGGTGCGTTGCAGCTTCTCGCGTGATCGCGGTCGCCGCATTGCGTACAGTTTGAACTCGAGCATCAACGTGCCCCAGGATGCATCGGTTATTTGTGCTGCTATCCAGTGCTTGAATAGTCTGGGACGCTGGCTCACGTCGGGCTCGGCTGCGATCACTTGTCGCATCGCGGTGAACTTCGTCAGCACACGATGCTCCATGAGAGCGAGAAAGAGATCCTCCTTGCTTGCGTAATGCGCATAAATGGCGCCACGAGTGTAGCCTGCACGCGCTGCAACTTCTTCAAGCTGCGTCTTCTCAAAGCCCTGCTCGGAAAAAATAGCCTCTGCCGCATCAAGAATCCTCGCCTGCGTCTCCTGGGTGCGAGCCTGATGCTTGTTGTTTTCCTTCTGCACTGACTTGGGCATTTGCGCTCCTGTTGACAGATTCTGCCGCCACTTTCATAATAATACATACACGTATGTATCTATTTAAGAAATTTCGCATTACTTGCAAAGCTGGCCGCTTGTCGCTGTGGCTGCTGGCCGCCCTGGCGGGGAGTCCCCTGGCTTGCTCCCAGACCCGCGCGATGCAGCTTCCGCTCTCCGGTGGCTCCCCGTCAGGAGCTGCCGTGCAGCAGTCGGCCAATCCCTCAAGCACTTCAAGCGTGAATACGCTGAACACGCAGGTGCGCGTGCAAGGCGCTTATGCCGGGAGTGCGCTCGATCCCATTGCGCCATCCAGCCGGCTCACGCTCACATTGTCTGAGGCAGTTCGACGAGGCCTGCTGTTCAACCTCGGCAGGACCGGCGCTGACGCCGTCTCGCGCCAGGCAGAGGCACAGCGCATTGCGGCACGCAGTTCCCTGCTGCCCAACCTGAGCGCGAGCGTGTCGGAGAATGCCGCCAAAGTCAATCTCGCGGCAGAGGGTTTCAACTCCAGTTTGTTTGGCACCTCGTTTGGCATCAGCCTTCCCAATACCGCAGGGCCATTTCACTACTACGACCTGCGCGGATCGATGCAGCATGACGTGATGAACTTCACGGCGATTCACAACTACCGTTCCTCCCGGCAGTCGGCTGACGCTGCAAGCCTCGACGCCCGCCAGGCGCGCGAGGAAGTTGTGTTGGCTGTAACCGGCGAATACCTGCAACTGATGGCGACCACTGCGCTGATCGAAGAGCAGCGCAAGGAGGTGCAGTACGCCGAAGCCAGCTACAAGCAAGCCCGCGCACAGGCGGACGCAGGCAATAAGGCCGCCATCGACGCCAATCGCAGCATGGTGGAGTTGCAGACCGAACAGCAGCGGTTGCGATCGCAGCTTGGCGACCAGCAGAAGCAGAAGAATGCGTTGGCCCGCATGATTGGCCTGCCGTTGGGCCTCGACATCTGCATCGCGGAAAAGCTTGAGGCCCTGCCCTACGATGCCGTCTCAGTAGAAGATGCCTTGCACCGCGCCTCGCAGCAGCGGCAGGATTTGAAGGCCGCGGAGGCGCAACTCCGGGCAGCGGAAGAAGCTCGTAAAGCGGCGGGAGCAGAGCGCCTGCCCACTGCAACTGTCAACGGGGATTACGGCATCCAGGGCGTGAACCCCAACAAAGGCAACGGTGTTTTTCAGGCTTCGGCCTCGCTGATTATTCCGCTTTTCAACGGTGGCCGCATCCACGCGGATACTGCCCAGGCAGACGCTGTTGTGACAGAGCGCCGCGCCGAGCTTTCCAACCTGCGCGGTGCGGTGGAACTCGATGTTCGCAATGCGTACATCGATCTTTCCGTAGCCAACGACCAGGTGAGCACTGCTGAAAGCAACCGCAAGCTTGCGCTTTCGATCCTACAGCAATCACAGGATCGCTTCGCAGCTGGCGTTACGGACTCCGTTGAGGTTGTTAATTCTCAAGAAACCCTTGCCTCTGCTGACCACGATTACGTGAGCAGCCTGTTCGCACAGAATCTCGCAAAGGTTGCCCTCGCGCACGCGATGGGAGAAGCCGAACACGATCTTCCCGCGCTATTCAAAGGGAGTAACTAAATGAGCCTCGAAACAACGGAATCCCAAATGCCGCTGCAACCTGCCACTCCTGGACAAGATGATCAAGCAGTCTCTGCGGGGGCCCCCAGGCGGCGTATCAATCCATTTGTTTTTGGCATGATCGTACTCGTTCTACTCGCCGCCGGTGCCGGTTGGTACATCTATTCCAGCCATTTTGAGGACACGGATGATGCCCAGGTGGACGGACATCTGAACCCCATCGCCGCGCGTATTGACGGCACCATCATGGCCGTCCATGCAGACGACAATCAAGCTGTTCACGCAGGCGATCTGCTTGTGGAACTCGATCCCGGCGACGACAAAATTGCGCTTCAGCAAACGCGCGCGCAATACGATCAGGCGGTTTCGATGCTTCGGGCTGCCCATCCAAACCTGCCCATCACGCGCACCAACAATCGCACCGATCTTGCGTCGCAGCAGGCCGAAGTCAATGGCTCCGAAGCTGCCCTCGGCGCCGCTCGGCACGATCTTGATAGCGCCGTTGCCAGGCTGAAGGAGTCGCAGGCGCTCAACGAGCGAAACCAGGCCGACTTTGCCCGCTACCAAATCCTTTACGATAAGCAAGAGGTTGCGCGCGCGGACTACGACCAGTACAAAGCGACTGCAGCTGCGCAAACCCAGGCAGTCATAGCAAACCAGTCCGCTGTCGCCTCAGCTCAAAAAGGAGTGGAACAGCGCATGGCGCAACTGGCGCAGCAGCGCAGCAATATCGAGAAAACAGAGAGCAACGCACCCCTGCAGGTAGCCATACAGGAAGCGGATATTAAGAGCAAGCAGTCGGGCGTAGAGGTAGCCCAGGCGGCGCTGGAAAAGAGCCGCCTGAATCTTGACTACTGCCGTATCGCCGCTCCGGTCGCAGGAGTGGTCACACAACGCAGCGCGGAAGTGGGCGCGCGCATCTCCAAGGGGCAGCAGCTTTTCATGATCGTGCAAACCGACGACTTGTGGGTAACCGCCAACTTCAAAGAGACACAACTGGCGCGCATGCAACCTGGCCAGCATGTCCGCATTCACGTAGATGCATTGGCAGACGATTTCGACGGAACAGTTGAGAGCATGCCCGCTGTCACCGGCTCGCGCACCAGCGTTCTTCCTCCAGAGAACGCCACCGGCAATTACGTAAAAGTGATCCAGCGCCTGCCTGTGCGCATCCGCTTCAACAATGGCCAGAAGGACTTGGACAAGCTTCGTCCGGGCATGTCCGTCGAACCCAAAGTACATTTGGACTGACCCATGGCCCAGACAAACGAAATCACGAACCCTGCGCCTGATGCAGGGGAACGGCCACCGTTCAATCCCTGGATCATCGCCATGACCGTGACCCTGGCCACGTTCATGGAGGTGTTGGACTCCTCGATTGCCAACGTTGCCCTGCCCCACATCGCCGGCACTCTCGGCGCCAGTTCGCAGGAGAGCACCTGGGTAATCACAAGCTATCTAGTGTCGAGCGCCATCGTTCTGCCCATGAGCGGCTGGCTTTCGAATCTCATGGGGCGCAAGCGTTTTTATATGACCTGCGTCGCCATCTTCACCATCAGTTCGTTTCTCTGCGGCCTGGCGCCAAGCCTGCCTATGCTTGTCATCTGCCGGATTTTGCAGGGGGCGGGTGGGGGTGGGTTGCAAGTCAGCGAACAAGCCATTCTGGCTGATACATTCTCCGCCGCACAACGCGGCATGGCGTTTGCGATGTACGGGGTAGCTATCCTGGTGGCGCCCGCCATTGGACCAACGCTCGGCGGGTGGATTACGGACAACTACAGCTGGCACTGGATATTCTTCATCAACGTGCCTATCGGCATCCTCTCGCTGATGCTCACGCAGCGCATCGTGCGCGATCCGGCCTATCTACGAAACATGCGGCGATCCAACATGCCGGTAGACTACATCGGCATCGGGCTTATCGTTGTCGGCGTAGGCTTTTTGCAGTACGTGCTGGACAAAGGCCAGGAGAAGAACTGGTTCGACTCGGACGCTATCCTGATCAGCTTTATCATCGCCATCGTAGCCCTCTTAATGCTGGTGGCCCGCGAGCTTACGCACGAAAACCCGATCATGGATCTACGGTTGCTGAAAAAGCGGAACTTTGCTACTGCCGTGACATTCAGCTTCGTCCTTGGCATGGTGCTCAACGGCAGTACAATTCTGCTGCCGCTATTTCTCCAGAACGATCTTGGCTACACAGCGCAGCAGGCAGGCATGGCTCTCTCGCCCGGAGCAATCACCTTGGCCTTCATGATGCCCATCGCCGGCATTCTGGCCAGCAAGTTCGATCCTCGCGTCATTATCGCCGCAGGCTTCGCGCTCACGTCCTTCGGCCTCTTCCACGTTACCAGCATCCATTACGGGGTGAGTTTCAGCACCATCGTCACCTACCGCATCATTCAGGTCATCGGCATTCCGCTCATCTTCATTCCCATCAGCACGCTCAACTACGTGGGCGTGCCGCGAAACAAGTTCAACCAGGTATCTGGCATCAGCAATTTTCTGCGCAACCTGGGCGGCGCAACCGGTGTTTCTCTGCTGAACAACTTTATCTCAAACCAGGCACAGATTCACCGCAGCACCCTCACCACGCATACCAACCACGCCAATCCCTTCTTCGAGAGGCAGATTCAGGGTATGACGCAGAGCTTCATAGGCATGGGCGCAAGTCCCAATGACGCCTCGCACCACGCCCTGGCTCGACTTTCAGCGCAAGTCGATCTGCAGGCGAGCGTACTCTCCTTCGCAAATTCATTCTGGATGCTGGGATTGATTGTCGTGTTCCTCATTCCGTTGCCCTTCCTCATGCGCAGACCGAGCGCCGAAGAAGCAAAGGCTACTGCAGCGGCGCACTAGGTGCATATGGGTTGAATCGACAGCACATGCTGTTGATACCATGGTTGCCGGGGAACCTCCGCACATTTGCTTGACTCAGAAGCACCTGGAGGTGCAAACGGGCTACCCCGCCGCAACCCGGCGGTTTCGGGTTGTCCCGTTCTTGCTAGCTGGTTCGATCTCAGAATGCTCCTCGCGCAGATCCGAGAGTGGAAGAAAGTGAGATAGATCGATGAAATTCATATCTTCTATTGCTGCCAGGCTGATCATTTCCAGCCTGGCAACTGGGGCAATGCCCTGCGTCATCGCCGCGCAAGAGCCTGCCGCACCGGCAGAAGACCTGAAACAGGAGCTTCATCAGACGCGGCAAATGTTGCAGGAACAGGCGGAACTGCTGCGCCGGATGGGGCTGGAAATGGAACGCCAGGGCAAGGAGATAGAAGAGCTTCGCCAACAACTGTCCGCAACTCCAGCAGCGTCGACTCCGCCTTTCAACAACAGTGCGACAGGGGACGCGGTCCGGCTGCAGAATGCCGTGCAGACGCTTCGCGCGCCTGCGGGTCTTCCCGTTGAGCAGGCGGTCCCCTCCAAAGGCGAGACGGCAATTAGCGAGCCAAGCGAATTATTCTTCCGCATCGGAGCCGCAACCTTTACCCCCAGCGGTTGGGTCGACCTGACGACTTACTATCGCAGCAACGACGTTGGCAGTGGCTTGGGCACGAACTTTCAATCCATTCCCTACAGCAATACCGTGCCGGGCGGGCAGAGCGAGACCCGCATGACGGCTCAGGCTTCGCGCTTTGCCATTCGCGTGGACGAAGCTGTCGGCAAAACCAGGGCGTATGGATATGCAGAAGCTGACTTCAACGGATACCTGCCGGGAAATGCCTATGTAAGCACCAACAGCAACAGCCTCCGGATGCGCGTCTACTATCTCAACCTGGCCCGCGGCAAATGGGAGATCCTCGGTGGCCAGGGATGGTCGCTGCTGACGCCCACGCGCAAGGCGCTCTCTCCGTTTCTTGAGGATCTGTTTAACACATTTCACCTCGACACCAACTATCAGGCCGGCCTGACTTATGCGCGGCAAGCCCAATTCCGCCTCGTCTACCACCTGGCAAACCATTGGGCGGCGGGGCTCTCCGTAGAGAACCCAGAACAGTTCAGCGGCAGCGCCGCAACATTCCCCACACTTTTTAGCAACTCGGAAACCGATGTGAATTCAACCACAGGCAGCGGCGGCTCTACCGCTACGCCGAATCGGCATCCTGACCTTATTGTCAAAACCACCTTCGACCGCACGCTCAACGGTCTGTATTGGCACGTCGGCGCAGCGGGTTTGCTCACCTCCGCCCGCGTCTACACGCCCGCCTCGGTGACCAAAGGCAATGCGGCAAGCGATGCACGAGAGGGTGGCGGCATCGCAGGCAACATATTCCTTGAACTATTCAAGGGGTTCCACCTGCTGGGTCTCGGCTACTGGAGCGATGGCGGCGGACGCTACATCGGCGGAATGGGACCGGGCTTCGTGGTTCTGCAAACGGGCTCCGCGACCAGCCCATTCGCAACTGCGTTGATTCACTCCGGGTCGGGCATTGGTGGCTTCGAGTGGAAAATCAACAGGCACACGACCATCTCAAGCTATTACAGCACTGCGTATTTTCAACGGCGCTTTGCTCTGGACCCAGGCAATAAGACCGCGACTTATGCAGGTTACGGCTTCGTGGGCAGCGCAAACACAAACAATCGCACTGTTCATGAAGCCTCCTTTGCCAGCACAACAACACTGTGGCAGAGCCCAAAGAACGGCGCCCTACAGGCCATCATGCAGAGTTCCTACGTCACCCGCGCACCTTGGTATGTGGCACTGGATCAGCCGGAGAATGCGCACACGTTCATGGAATTTGTGAACCTGCGCTACATACTGCCTTAAATCAAGCAGGTGGCGAATCGAATCAGCTTGCAAACATCGAAATTCGAGGGGGAATCAAAGTCCTCATGTTCTGGGAAGGAAACCGGTGCCGCGAGACTGGCGCCGCCGGTTTCAGACCAAGTAATATGATTAAATAAAGATCTCTTCCACCGAGCGAAAGTGGCGGAATTGGCAGACGCACCAGACTTAGGATCTGGCGGAGCAATCCATGGGGGTTCGAGTCCCCCCTTTCGCACCAATCTGGTTTATATATATTTCCTGCGGAATTTCATCACCATGCGCCATCCAGGCGCCTCAGAGCCGAGTTCCCAGCGGATCAGCCTTTGACCGCCGGAAACCCGGGAGACTATGCCTTGCGGTTGCGAGCCCACGCCATGACATTCGCCGGCGGGCGCTCGTTCTTCAGTTCATTGGCCATGAACTGCATATACGGATCGATGTGGTGAAAAAAGTGTTTATAGCCTGCGCAAAGATAATTCAAGCCCGGCTTGCCCTCGGGGGTCTTGAGAAAACGGTGCTTGGGGCATTCTCCATTGCAGGCTAAGCGCACGTCGCAATCCAAACAGTACCTGGGCAGGGCTGCTTCCTTGGCCTTGCCAAAGCGCATCTGTTGCGGAAGACCGGCCAGCGTGGCCAGAGGGCGCTCCAGAATATTGCCGAGTCTGTTGTCTGGATAGACAAAATGATCGCACGAATAGAGGTCTCCGTTGTGTTCCATCACCAGGGCTGAACCGCAGGTGCGCGCAAAGACGCACAGGCTCTGGTCCATCCCCATCCACGATTCAAGTGCCACGTCGAAGAGGTTCACGAACACCCGCGCCACATCCGTGCGCACCCACTCGTCGAAGATTGTCTGCAAAAAAATCCCGTACTGCAAGGGTTCCACCGACCACTCAGAAACCGTGGCCTGAGTGGGCGAGTAGGGCTTGAGCAACCGCAATCCATTTCTGTCTGGCTCGGGCGCAATCTCTTCGACAATCGGAATGAATTGCAGATACCGGCTGCCAATCTGCTTCAGATACCTATAGACCTCGAGCGGCTTGTACGAGGTCTTGCGATTGACCACCGTGAGCGTGTTGAACTCGACCTTATGGCGTTTAAGTACGTCGAGTCCGCGCAATACGCGGGCGTGCGTAGGCTGGCCGCCCTTGTCAACACGGTAGGCATCGTGCAGATCTTCGGGGCCGTCAATCGATATCCCGATGAGAAAGCTGTTCCTCGCAAGGAACTCACCCCACTGGTCGTCGAGCAGTGTGCCGTTGGTCTGGAATGCATTTTCGATGCGCTTGCTTCCACAGTATTTTGCCTGAAGTTCCACCACGCGCTGAAAGAACGGAACGCCCAGCAGCGTAGGCTCGCCGCCCTGCCACGAAAACATGACCATGGGTGTTTGCTGCGATTGGATGTATTGCCGGATATAGGATTCCAGCAATTCATCCTTCATCCTGAAGTTCTTTTTGTCGGCGTAGAGATTCTCTTTTTCCAGATAATAACAATAGGTGCAATCGAGATTGCAGATGGGCCCAATGGGCTTGGTCATGATCTGGAAAATCGCCATGGCAGAGAAAGATCCCTTCCAAGTCATTGTACGATGCGCAATGACCACGCGCAGGCTCTGCATCGGGCCGACAGGCAGGAGTGGGCTTTTGCCCCCCTAGTGCGGCACTGCCCACACCTTGTAACTATTCAGAAGGAATTGGCCGCCGAGTATCATCAGCCATATCCAGAGGGCGAATCGCAGCGGCCGGCGCGGTATGCGCGTGCTCAGCACCGTTCCGGCAATTGCTCCGAAAACGCCGCCGGCAATGAGCATCAGCAGCAACTCCTGACTCGCCGCGTGCGAAAACCAATGCGCACCGCTGCCGAGCAGCGAGACGACAAAACCGAAGGCAATGTCGGTGCCTACGATCTGCGCGGGCGCTAAAGGCGTTAGGCTAAGAAGCGCCGCACTGCCCAGTGCGCCTGCGCCGGCAGAGGAGAATCCAACCTCTGCTCCCACCGGAAACATGAGCCATGAGAGCAGCGGACTCCGATCGCGCGTGCCCTGATTCTGTCTGGCAGGACGCAGTGAAAATACGATTTGCCAGCTTGCAGTGCTGACAAGAATTGCACCCAGCAACGCGTTCAGCAGATTCTGCGAGCCTGTGGTAACCAGGTGTTTCAAAAACAGCGATCCAATCAGAACGCCGGGCGCTCCGCCCAGGAGCATGAAGCCAAGCGTGCGCCACGCCACGTTGCCGCGGACGATTTGCGAGGGCACCAGGATCAATTTCACAGCCGTGGCAAACATCAGTCCGATGCCAACCGCCTCCGGCGCGGGGACTCCTAGAAACAGCACCAGAACAGGCACCGTGACAGTGCCCGCGCCCACGCCGGTGAGCGCGATAAAGAGTGCAATAACGAACCCGATAATGTACTGCATCCCGTAGCCTCAGTTCCAATGCGTCTTACTGCGAGGGCGCGGCTTGAATGTGAATGCCGCACTCGACCTTGCGGCCGGCCCACCGGCCTGAGCGCGGATCGTTTGGATCGAGGGGGAGCGAGGTACACGGCTCGCAGCCGATGGACGAATATCCGCGTTCATAGAGCGAAAGCGGCGGGATTGAGAGTTGCTCGCAGGCGTACCACACATCGCGGGTCGTCCACTCGGCCAAAGGCGCGAGTTTCAGCACCTGCTTGCCGCCAGGGAGTGTAAAGAGCGTCGATTCCTCAAGCGCCGCACGGCTTTTTGCCTGCTCCCGACGCAACCCAGTGAGCCAGACGCGATAATTGGCAACGGCCTTGAAAAGCGGTTCCACCTTGCGCAGTCCGCAGCAGCGGTCGGGCACAGATTGATAAAGCAGGCCGTGCTCTGCTTCCTGCTCAGCGACAGTCTTCTCCGGCAGCAGATTGATCAAATTGAGCCGCCACTCTCGCGCAATGCGATCTCGATATTCATACGTCTCGGCAAAGTGATAGCCCGTGTCGAGAAACAGAATCGGGATATGAGGATCGAGTTCGAGAGCCAGCTTGGTCAGCAGCACGTCTTCGGCCTGGAAGCTGCAGGTAAGGCACACATCCGGTAGTCCAGTGACTTCCTGCCCAAGCGCGGCGCGCACATGGTCCAGTTTGGCATTCACCTCAGAGTTGATCTCCGATGTACTCATCACAAACCCGCCTTCTCTGAAGAGATGAAGATGCCCGTGCTATGCAGCAATTTGTGTACTGCGGAAACGGCCCGTCCGGCGCCGCTCGTACCGCTCGCATCGTCCACATCGTCCACATTGCCCGCATCCAGCGTGAGATCTTGTCCATCGGCGCGCACGACTAGATTTTCGCTGTCGTTTGCATTGACAACCAGTGCCAGCACGCCGGACTGCACCTGCAATGTAGTAACGATCTCCAGCAGCGTGGGATGAAGCAGAAAGGCATCGTCGTTGGCTCCAATACGATTGGTAACCGCGCCGATTGCAAACAGCGAACGCTCGATAGCATCGATCAGCGGCAAAGGTCCGCTGATCTCGACCACCGCCCCGCGGTGCCCCCAGCGAGCCTCCCTTTCGCCTGCGGTCACGGGCCCCCACGTGTCCGCGAGAATAGGAACGCCCGCTGCGGTAAGGCTTGAGACCGCGGTGATCATGCCGGCAGCGACCGTACTGTTCGATTCTGCGTCAACCAGAATGAATGCGCCGATGCTGCGATTCTCGTTGTACTGATCGAGCGCGATGGGGCGCAAGAAATTTAGCGTCACCGCACCAATGTCGTTCATGTGCAGAGTGCTGGCGGGTGAATGAGCCAGTGTCGCCGGGTCGGTTCGGTGCTCAATGGATGTGAGAAACACCGGCGCGGTCTGGCTGGTGTGCTTCAGCAGATATCGCCGATGGAGTTCGAGCGGACGCTGATCCATCCACACCAGCGCGGCTTTCGCATTCTTGGCAACTGTTGCCGGCCTGTCTGTGGAGACGATCAGATCGCCGCGGCTGATATCAAGCTCGCGATCAAGCACCAGTGTCACGGAGAGCGGTGCTATGGCTTCTGCCAGGTCGCCGTCCCAGGTCACAATGCGCCCCACTTTGGCGCTGCGACCAGAGGGCAGTACGGTGATCGTGTCGCCGGGGCGAATGGTTCCCGAGGCAATCTGCCCTGCGAAACCTCGAAATTTGTGGTCGGGACGGAGTACGCGTTGCACCGGAAAGCGGAAGGGCGCGGTGCGCGTGTCAATCGAAGGCGGCAGCGATTCAAGCAGTTCAAGCAGCGACGGTCCCGTATACCACGGCATCACATCTGAGCGATGAACGATGTTATCGCCGGCCAACGCGCTGACAGGAACGAAGATGCGCTCCACCGGACTGCCGGTATCCACTGCAATCTGGTCTAGGACCGAGCTGAAATCAGCTTTGATCGCGCGGAAGGCCGCTTCGTCGTAGCCAATCAGGTCCATCTTGTTTACGGCGACAAGAACGTGCTTCACCCGCAACAATGAAGCGATGTAAGCATGGCGGCGCGACTGGATGAGAACGCCCTTGCTGGCGTCAATCAGCACCACAGCCGCATCGGCGGTCGACGCGCCGGTAGCCATGTTCCGCGTGTACTGCTCGTGCCCTGGCGTATCCGCGATGATGAACTTTCGGCGCGCCGTCGAGAAGTAGCGATAGGCAACATCAATGGTGATGCCCTGCTCGCGCTCGGCCCTCAGGCCGTCTGTCAGGAGCGCAAAATCGATCTGCCCAGGGGCGGTAGTTCCCTTTCCCTCAATCGAGCGAACCTGGTCTTCGTAGACCGATTGGGTGTCGTAGAGCAGGCGGCCGATGAGCGTGGACTTGCCGTCATCCACACTGCCGGCGGTTGAAAAGCGCAGCAGGTCCTTCTCGCGCTCGTTTTGCAAAAAGTCGTCGATCGAAAAAGCAGGTGTGGTGAGTGCGGACATTTAGAAGTATCCCTCCCGCTTCTTCATCTCCATGGAACCTTCCTGATCGTGATCGATCACGCGGTTGGCGCGTTCGGATGAGCGGAAGGAAATCAGTTCCGCGATAATGGCGGGGATGGTCTCCGCATCGGATCGAATCGCGCCGGTGCAGGGGCTGCATCCTAGCGAGCGCAGCCGCGACTTCACCATCTGCGGCTTCTCTCCGAGTCGCGCCACAAAGGCCTGCTCAATCGGCAGCAGTGCTTCGCCGCGCACATACATTGGGCGCTCCTTTGCGAAATACAAATCGACAACCGGAATCTTTTCTTCGTGGATGTACTGCCACACATCCATCTCGGTCCAGTTCGAAAGCGGAAAGACGCGGATACTTTCGCCTGGATGTACGCGGGCGTTGTACAAGTTCCAGAGTTCCGGCCGCTGATTCTTGGGATCCCACTGCCCAGCCGAGTCGCGGAAAGAGTAAATGCGTTCCTTGGCGCGCGATTTCTCTTCATCCCGGCGCGCTCCCCCAAAGGCCGCGTCGAAATTGTAGTGGCGCAGCGCATCCAGCAGCGCCTGCGTCTTAAGCAGGCCGCAGCAGCGCTTCGTGTCCAGCGCAATCGGATTCGTCCCGGCGGCAATGGCTGACTCGTTGCGCCAGACCAGCAGTTCCGCACCGATTGAGCGGGCCATCTCGTCGCGAAACGCAATCATCTCTGCGAACTTGAACCCCGTATCCACATGCAAAAGAGGAAACGGAATTGGCGCAGGATAGAAGGCCTTTTGCGCCAGGCGCAACATCACCGACGAGTCCTTGCCGATCGAGTACAGCATCACCGGCCGCTCAAACTCCGAGGCAACTTCGCGAAGAATGTGAATGCTCTCGGCCTCGAGCAGGCGCAGGTGGCTCAAGCGCGGCGGCGCGTGGGGAGTGACTTGCAATGGCGAAGTGTGGCGTTCGCTTTCGGCAACTGGCATTTGGACCTCTTGGCTTCTTGGTTTGAAGCTGAAGGCCGGCGCAATGGGGACACCACCCGGCGATTCAGCTACGGGTGCGTCTTCTTGATCGATTGTGCTGGGAGATCAGAGACTAGCAGGTACACCCGTCGAAGATATTCGACAGGCAACAACAAGAGCGGCTTTTGGAAGCACGGACCATGTGTTTTGTTATAGTAGCAAAATTCCAGGGCGGGCACAATGCGGACTTGCGGACTCTCCGCGCTGATTTGTTGAGGGATACGCAGCTGCGATTCGGCTATCTGTCATCCCTTGCGGCGAATCTTCTGCAATCTGCCCCAAAGCTCTTCAACCACATCAGGATGTTGCGCGGCTACATTAACCGACTCGCCCGCATCGGCGACAAGGTCGTATAACTCGCAGTTTGTTCCCGTTGAGCGCGGCGCAGCTCCTGGCTTGTCCAGATCGAGCATCTTCCAGCGCCCTTGCCGGATGGCCGTGCGCTGAAAAACGTCGGCTTCAATCAGGACATCGCGTCCGTGTTCCGATTGACCCAGTAGCACTGGCATCAAGTTTTGGCTGTCGAATGCTGACGGCTGCGGCAAAACAACCCCAGCCACCGCTGTTAGCGAAGCCAGAAGGTCGGTCTGGCTGATTGGGGCATCGGAAACACCCGCGGAGATATTCCCCCGCCAGGTTGCGATAAACGGCACTCGCGTACCGCCTTCATAAAGCGAGTATTTACCGCCTCGGAAGGTACCGGATGGCGTGTGGCCATTGAGGTTTTCCAACGCTCCGTCCGCGTAGCCGTCGTCCAATACCGGCCCGTTGTCGCTGGTAAACAGAATCAGCGTATTGTCCATCAACTTGTGTTTTTGCAGCGCCTCAAGAACCTGTCCCACGGTCCAATCGAGTTGCTCGATCACATCGCAACGAACGCCGCAGCGGCTTCTGTCGGCAAAGCGTTCGTTCGGCATGCGCGGCACATGAATGTCGCTGGTAGCGAAATAGAGAAAGAACGGTTGCTTGTGATTCTCATCAATGAACGCAGTCGCTTTCGCGGCCAGAGTTGCCGCCATCTTTTCGTCCACCCAGCGGGCGCTGTTGCCGCCAGTCATGAAGCCGATGCGACTCACTCCATCCACGATGGTTCCATCATGCCCGTCGCTCAATTTCATCTTCAGCAGGTACGGCTCGTCGTGACCAGTCGGATCGTCGCCCACCAGCTTCTTATAATCAACGCGGATGGGGTCCTTTGCATCCAGGCCGACTACGTGCCCGTTCTCCAGATAGACGCAGGGTACCCTATCGGCCGTTGCCGGAAGAATGAAGGAATAGTCGAAGCCTACTTCACGCGGGCCAGGAGAGATCTCGCCATTCCAATCAATCTCGCCGCGGCCCAGGCCCATGTGCCACTTGCCCACGCAGCCGGTCTTGTACCCTGCCTGCTTCAGCACCGACGGCAGCGTTGTCTGATGGTCGGCAAACAACAGCGCAGCATCGCCAGGCAAAATCCGCGCGTCTGCCCTGCGCCAGGCGTACATGCCGGAGAGAATTGCGTAGCGGGAAGGCGTGCAGACCGATGCATCGGAATGCGCATCCGTAAACCGCCGCCCAAATTGGGCCAGGCCGTCAATGTGCGGTGTACGCGGGAGCCTGGCGCCATAACACCCGATGTCGCCGTAGCCCACATCATCGCTGAGAATGAGCACGATATTCGGCTTTTGCCGCAGGCCAGACTCGGCCAGCGCGCGCGCCACGGATTGGTTGTGCATCAGCGCCGAGCAAAAAGCTGCCGCCGTCCTTTTGAGGAACGACCTGCGCGGGAGTGAGTTCACTTGTCGAACCTCCGTTGACATCTCGCGCACATAGGACGCGGTCAAAAACTGTCGCTGCCATTTTAATCTCTGCCCCACCGTACCGGCCGCTCCGTTCAACTACCATCAAATAAGCCCATGCCCACCAAGCCCAAGCTCGGACAGAACTTTCTCAACGATACGGAGGCCATCGAGCGGATCGCCGCGTCTCTCGGCGACATCTCGGGCCGCACCGTAGTCGAGATCGGCCCCGGCGGCGGCGCCATCACCGGCGCCCTGGCCGCGAGAGCCGGCCACGTGCTGGCCGTCGAACTGGACCACGAGCTGGCGATATGGCTGCAGGCGGGTTTTTCGCCGGACAAGGTCACGGTAGTCGAGCAGGACGTGCTGCATTTCGACTTTGCCGCAGCTTCAGAGGCGGCCGGTGAGCGCCTGCGTGTGGTGGGCAACCTGCCCTACTACATCACCTCGCAGATTCTGCTCAAGCTCGCAGCCAGCCAGGCCGCGCTTGAGGTCGCAGTGCTTATGGTGCAGCGGGAAGTGGCCGATCGGATCACCGCCGGGCCCGGCTCGCGGGACTATGGCCTGCTGTCGGTCACCGTGCAGATGTATGGAACGGTCGAGCGGCTTTTCACACTGCCGCCGGAGGCTTTTGCGCCACCGCCCGACGTGCATTCCACGGTCTTCCGGTGGCGGTTTGCTCCGCGCTTTGTGGATCTCGGCGTTGAAGAAGCCACCTTTACGCCTTTTGTGCGCAAGGCCTTTGCGCAGAAGCGCAAGACACTGGCCAATAATTTGCGCGCCGCAGGCATTACGCCCAAGGTGGCGGCGGCAGCAATGGCGCAAGCGGGAATTGATCCCCATGCGCGCGCCGAGGCTCTGCCCATCGAGTCGCTGGCCGCACTCTGGCGCAGCCTCGAGGTGGAGAGAATTGCCTCAACCGGCATCTAATCAGGCGCTTTCAAAACCGTAGCGCTCAAAATCCACCGGCGCTGCTCCGTCCGGATGCCGGCTCCAGAATCATCGCTTGCGTTTCCTCGTACTGCCGCCGGGCGAGTAAGCTATTTAGAAGCGGTTCTGCCACGGCGCAGGCTCGCGCATAGCAGTAAACCTCGATTCCGGAAGCCATCGGGCCTGCCGGCGCATCTTGTACTTAAGGACCACATGACTCCGATCGTCCAGGTCAAGCCGAGCACTTTTGAGCAGACGCTGCTGAGCGCCCGCCGCACCATGCTGCTGAGCGAGATTCTAAAGCTGGCCATCGACAGCTTCCGCGCCAGCAAGATGCGCTTTGCGCTCACTGCGCTGGGCATGGTTATCGGGACCGCTTCCGTAATTCTGGTCGTTACCATCGGCATGACCGGCAAGCAGTACGTACAGGAACTGATCCAGAAGATCGGCACCAATTCCGTGGAGTTGGAGTATGCGGGCGGAGGCACCACGGCTGCCGAGCGCGTCCGCTACAACGACTACCTTACCCGAGAAGACGAGAAGGCCGTGAATGCGCAGTTGCCCGGCGTAATGTACTC
This sequence comes from uncultured Acidobacteriaceae bacterium, assembly GCA_903828675.1. Classification (GTDB taxonomy): domain Bacteria; phylum Acidobacteriota; class Terriglobia; order Terriglobales; family Acidobacteriaceae; genus Telmatobacter. Next base: position 5,269 of record CAIKND010000196.1, on the reverse strand, counting down.
ATCCCCGGTGCTGGAAATGCACGACCGCATCAGCTTTGGCGGCGGCGTGGTCAAGGACACGCTGGTGCTCGGCGTCAGCCCCCAATACCTCGGCATCCGCAATCTGATTGTGACCGTCGGCCGCTTTCTCGACGATACCGACGACTCGGCACATCTCAAGTGCGCAGTGGTAACCGAGATGTTCGCCAAAGAACGCTACGGCAGTACGGATGCGGCCGCAGGCCAGACCTTCGAGATCACCGGCATCCCTTTCACCATCATCGGAGTGTTCAAGGAGAGCGTGGACGACTTTGGCCAGTCGGAGATCGCCGACCAGACCATCCTGATTCCCTATTCCGTGGCCCGCTACTTTACCGGGACAGAACGCGTGAACCAGATCTACTTTTCCATGCGTAGCATGGACATGGTGCCCGACGCGGCAAAAGATATCGTGCGCATTGTCCAGTCGCGCCACCGGCCTAACTCGGTCTACAAAGCGCAAACGCTCAAGGAACTGCTGACTATGGCGGCGCAAATCGCCAATGCGCTCACCGCCGTTCTGGTTCTGGTAGCGGCTGTCACCCTGGCGGTTGGCGGCGTGGGCATCATGAACATCATGCTGGCCAACGTGCGCGCCCGCATCCGCGAAATCGGCATTCGCAAGGCTCTCGGCGCTACCTACCGCGAAATCAGGCTCCAGTTTCTTGCCGAGGCTATCATCATTTCGCTCACCGGCGGAGTTGTGGGCACAATTGTTGGGATGGCTGTGCCCTTGTCGATTCGCTTCTTCACCGATTACAACCTGCCCATCTCTGCCTGGTCGGTTGTGATTGCGCTTACCGCAGCTACCTTGGTGGGCGTCATCTTCGGCACAGTTCCCGCAACGCGCGCCGCGCAACTGGACCCGGTTGAGGCTCTTAAATATGAGTAATGCCGAGTGGCCGCCTGCCGAGTCGGAAGCGGCCGCGGACGACAGGCCCGCCAAAGGGCCGAATCTGGTGCTGATCTATAGCTTGATTGCGCTGGCCTTGGCAGTGGCCATCGGCTTTGCCCTGCTTATCGTCTTCCCGTTCTACCTGCGGCGCTAGAGCGATTCACGCATGGTTGCTCCTTTTGTAACCGCCCTCGACCGACTCCGAAGCATCCATACTCTCCCGACCTTGAAGAAGCAGTGAAACAAGGTAGCCAGGAGGGGGGGTGGGTAGGGAGGGGTGGGTAGGGAGGAGGGGGTAATCCTTGCCTTGGGGTCCATTAAGACTGGAGCTTGTGTGGCTTTGGAATCGGCGAGTAGTCTCTCTGTGGCTTGTTCTGACTTCATACTTCAATTGTGCGCCAATGAAGGGTAATTATCTGCAGTTTGAATTGCGCATAAGGTATTTAGCTTCAATAATATACGAATATAGCTGTTTTTTCTGAGCGGCGCGAGGTCTAATCCGGGCCTGCAAATGATCTCAAGGGGTTGATGGGAAGGATCTGCCCGAGTTTACTGAGTACCCGCGAGTGGAGCGGCTATCGTCCCCTACATCTCGAAATCCAGGCGTGGGGCACTGGGCGAATGAGAGTTTATGATCCAAGTTTGTATAGGCAGACTCTACTGGAGGGACTGTTAGCATGAAGAATCTTTATGAAGCAGCGACGGTGGAAGATGTGAAAGAGCGGGCGGCGCGCCTGGGACCAGACTGCGAGCGGCAATGGGGCAAGATGAGTGCACCGCAGGCGCTGGCGCACTGCTCGGCCGGCCTGGAGTGGGCGGTAGGAGACACGGTTCCACCTCGCATGGTCGTCGGGCGCATCCTGGGGCGAATTGTGAAGCCGATGTTGCTCGGGGACGACAAGCCGATGCGCCGCAATGCGCCGACCGCGAAGAGTCTTTTGATAGCTGATGAACGGGACCTGCGAAAGGAACGGGAGCGTTTTATCGGATTGGTGGACCGGTTCGCCAAGCTGGGGCCAGAGGGGTGCACCAAGCATCCGCATAGCTTCTTTGGCCGCTTGACGCCGCAGGAGTGGGCCACGCTGATGTACAAGCATGTGGATCATCATCTGCGGCAGTTTGGGGTGTAGGGAACAGAGTGGGCGCATGGTGCGCCCACTCTGTTGGCAGGCGGTGATGGGGACGCGGGCCCAGAAGCTTGCTACTGCGTGAGGATGACGCGATCGATGACGAGTTTCTCGATGCCGGCCTGGGGATCGGGACCGAAGTCGCGATAGCCGACCTGCACCTGAAGGTTGCGGAAATAGGCTTCCTTCATGATGTCGTAGACCAGGTTCTCCGCGTGGACGCCATTGAGCGGCGCTCCGGTGTGGGGATCTGCAATGCGCAAGAACACTGTGCTGTTGTTGGCCTGGCGCACGGAGAAGACGTAGAAGTTTTCCCCGGGCTGAACCAGGATTTCATGTACGGTGCCGACCGCCCACTGCAACGCGGGCAGGGTGAGGTTTTGGGTGATGGACTGCAATTTGGATGGGACAGAGGGAGTTAATGTGGCGCTCATGCGTGCCTCCTGTTGTAGCCATAGTGCGGGTCAGCGGGAGATCGTTACACAGTTCACGATTTTAGCTCGAAATGGGTGGGTTGGGATGGCGGATTGGAGGGGATCGTCTCCCACATCTCAGGATCGAGATGTGGGAAGCCGGGATTTATGGTCGGTCAGACGTGCGGCATCCGGCATATCCGCGGATTTAGGATGGTGAGGTATTCTGCTCGCCTAGGCTTCGATAGATTGAATCAACGAGACGGCTTCCTGCGCCAACAAGCTTAGCGAGAACCCGTAGTTGCTCTTGACATGCCACACTGGAGCAAGGAACCGGGTAGTTGAGTGAGTGGTCGACCTCTCCCCATATCTCCTCAAACAGCGTGCGAACCTGAATTTCGCAGCAGATCGGAGAGTCGGGGCGTGGTCGTATCAAGTAATGAACGCTCGTGTAGTAGCTAGCCTTCACGTGAGTTTCAATCTTCAAATTCTCAAAGAACTTCGTTGACTCTGGATCCCATGTGTAGGCCTTAAAGGGCTCTGCAATATACCAATCTCCAAGTTCTTTGGACTTATAGAGTATTTCCTTATGGATGTCGCAAAACTGTTCTGAGTGCAAATGTAGGACACGAACTCCTGCAAGGTCTGTGATTTGAGAGAAGAGATTCTCTCCGTCTATAATGATTCCCTCAGTCGCTTTCCTAGCAATTTTCTCTCGAAGATGGTCCGGGTTCTTCATTCGCGACTTAACTGAATGTATGACTGGGAAAGGTGCGCAGCTAAGTTTCGGGTGCTTCTCGAACCATGTAGTTACGCCGAGCAGAAAAGTGGAGATTTCAAATTCCTTCTCTTTATAGGCGCTGATTGCGGCTGCTGTAGTCCCATTGTCACACATCGAAAGTCCCTCCATGGGAGTGAAGTAACTAGCCTAAGGTTTCCATCCGCTTCAAGAGGTCCGTGGCGAAGGTCTCGTAGGCCTGATGCGTCGCCTCGTAGACGGCTCTGTTTCCCTGAACTGTTGTTGCGTCGGAGGACTCGAGAGTCTGAGAAGGGACCTTCCAGATTGGGCAGTGGTACTTTTGAGCCATTCCGGGGAGGGTGTTGTGAGTATGCATCGTCGCCTTCCCACCGATTGGATTGCCTAACATTTCTTCCGTGAGATGTTCACGGATGTTCTTACTAATAAATCTGGAGATCGCGCCAGGAATTTGCTTTGCGTAGTTAAAGTGGCCAACAGCAAGATCCCACTCATTTGTCCCTGCGTATTTCTTTGCGTTGTAAATAGTAAAACCCAGCAGTCGTACGTAATTCTCTGGAAAGTTCTTTCGTTTCTCGGTTGATAGGAGACTGTAGATAATGTCAAATTGCTTCTTCCAGTTTGTGAGGGCATTTCCTATATTTCTGACTCCGTAAAGGGAGAACATATCAGGCATACAAGGGATAAGAAACCCGTCAGTTGTTGATATAACTACCTTGTTTAGTGTGCCGAGGCTTGGAGACGTGTCCATAATGACAAACTTGTAGGAAAAGAGTTCGGAGTAGTTATGAGCTAATTGGCGGATTCTCGTGACAGTACGAATCGCAAGCGGATCCCCTTGGTAGACATCACTCCACCGTCCCGCGATCTTGTCTTCATACATATGCATTGTCAAACGCCCGGGGAGGAGATCTAGATTCGTCGCGATAGGGCGGGGCGGGGAGAGCTTTGGCAATTCGTCAGTCCCATCTTCCGTTGGCTTCAGGAGAAAGTGAATAGATCGAGGCGATGACAGGAGTTCATCGAAGGCAGTATTCGGCATCTTGTTACGCGATTGCTGGAAATCGTCAATGAAGTCGTCTTCTGGCTCCCAGATTTTATGGATGGCCTCCTCCTCCATCGCCAAGATGGATAAATTGCATTGAGGATCAAGATCGATAATGAGAGTCTTGTGCCCTAGGGATGCGAGTGCGTGGGCAAGGTGAAAGGTCAGTGTGGTCTTGCCAACGCCGCCCTTGTTGTTGAAAACAGAAATCGTCTTCATTTGTTCTCCTATATGTTCTTGGGTTTGTTGATACTAAACGATCTGGCTTGAGCAAATAGAGAAGGGCAAATTTCCATTTTCGGGAGATTGTGCCCCCAAGCTCTCCTCTCCAACGAGGCTTGGGGGCAATTAACCGCAGTCGTGGGTCGCTACTCTTCCTCTTCTTCTACAGGTCGTTTGGCGTTGGCTAGGATTTTGTCGGCTACTAACTGGGGGACTATGTCGTAGTGGTCCATTTCCATGCGGTAGCTTCCCTTTCCTTGAGTCATGGAAGTTAGTAGGGTTCCGTAAGTCAGCATTTCGGCCATGGGGACCTGGGCGTTGATGACTGTCGTCCGTCCCTTGGACTCCATGCCGCCTACGCGGCCACGGCGGCTGTTGAGGTCGCCCATGAGAGTTCCGGCGAACTCGTCGGGGGCTTCGATTTCAACCTTCATGACGGGTTCGAGCAGGCAGGGCTTGCATAACTCCATGGCCTTGCGGAAGGCGAGGCGGCCGGCCATCTTGAAGGACATTTCGTTGGAGTCGACATCGTGATAGCTGCCGTCGAAGACGGTGACCTTGTAGTCGACTACGGGGAAGCCGGCGAGATAGCCGCGGGCGGCGGACTCGACGATTCCCTTCTCGATGGCAGGGATGAAGTTGCGAGGGACCGAGCCGCCGAAGGTCTCGTTGGCAAACTCGAAGCCGCCGCCGCGGGGCATGGGCTCCATGCGGATTTTGCAATCGCCGAACTGGCCGTGACCGCCGGTCTGCTTCTTGTGACGCCCTTGAGCTTCAGCCTTGGCGCGGATG